>CBFHXL010000006.1:0-77679 GCA_965659785.1 Puniceispirillales bacterium (SeqCode) | reverse complement strand
CTCTTAGGTTAGACTTGATCGTCTAACGATCAGACCCACCCAAAAAAATCCATGACTAATTCTAATTAGCGTAGATTCACGGGTGGTATTTTAATTTATACCAGACGACGCTTTGCTAAAAGCACCGCCGCCCGCGAATCCCTTCCAAATCATACTTACCATCTCAAAAAGCTCGCCGGCACAATTTGTCCGGCGTGGAGCGGTTTATTGCCCATCCCACCCGATATGTCAAACACAAAAACGAAAAAAACTGTAAAAAAATTAATCTGGCGGCAATCCCGCAGTTTTAAGCAATTTTCGACTAGTGTTTGTCCCGAAAATAGTTGTTTTATTATTCTCAATGAGTACGACTGTTTTCGATAACCCTTACTATATATAAGTATGACCAGCTCGGCAAAGAGATTCAGCGCTATTTTGACACCGAATCAAAAAATAATTGTAAAAAAGCTTGAAAACCAGTATCTTGCCCTCTGAAGTTTAGTTTTTGATAGATTAACACCGAACAAATCACCAAAAACTTGGTAAGAATCGAAAGGCAAGTGAATGACCCGAGTGTTATTTGGCAACGTAATGAGCATTCATCGTGTTGCGCTCACATCTGTCACGATTTTGGCTGCGATTCTGTCCCTTGGCCTAGCCGTCACACAAGCAGAGGTAAAGCCGGCGAAAGCGCCAGAAAGCGCGCCAGTCATTCAGCCGGTAAATCAGCCAGCACCCCTGCCAGCAGCTCTTGATTCCGTTCATCTTGATGACGGCCCCCCTATTATTCGCACCAGTTATGGCATGGTCTTGCCACAACCGCGCCCTGATCCGCGCAGTGTTTTCCCTGAGACTGAGCCTTCGTTACGCATTTTTCTTGAGGTGCAGACAGGCATTGCCATTGAGACCGAGGAAACACTCTATCAATTAAAATCTGGTGAAGGCCTATCCAACTTGCTTAACCGCGCTGGGTTTTCCGGCCAGATGCGGGAAAATGCCATTATAGCCATTAAAGCACATCGGTCGCTTCGCAATCTTCCTGTCGGTTTCCCTGTTTATGCGATTGCCCCAACGGAAACTACCCCCGGCGGGATTCGGCTGTCTCTTAATGATGAGCAGGATTTGAGCCTCTATTATCATACTGATGATGAAGAATGGCGCGGCTTGCGCAGTTATCGACCTTATGAATATTTCCTTACTTTTGTCTCAGGGGAAATTGATCATTCGCTTTATGTGTCTGGCACTAATGCTGGCATGACGGATGCTATGTTCAACAAGTTTATTCAGATCATGAGTTTTTCCGTCGATTTTCAGCGGCAAATCAGGTCCGGGGATAAATTTGAAGCTCTGATAGAGTTTCGCCGGGATATGGTTACCGACAAGGTGATCCCCGGGGGAGATATTTATTTTCTATCAATGACGCTTTCTGGCGACCGCATTGAGTATTTTCGCCATGAAAATCTAGATGGCAAAATCGGATATTATGATAGAGACGGCAGTTCTGCTTATCGCACCTTGATGCGAACCCCTATCAATGGGGCGCGCCTGTCTTCAGGGTTTGGCAATCGCAAGCATCCTGTCTTAGGATATACAAAAGCTCATCGCGGCATTGATTTTGCTGCCCCTACGGGGACACCAATTATGGCCGCTGGTGATGGGGTTGTGGAATATGCAGGTTGGAACGGCAGTTATGGTCGCTATATTCGGATTGTCCACAATGGCACTTACAAAACCGCCTATGCCCATCTGTCCAGAATTAGCAAGAATGTCCGCAGAGGTGATCGCGTCCAACAGGGTGAAATCATCGGCTATGTTGGCTCAACAGGGCGTTCCACTGGGCCGCATTTGCATTATGAGATTTTGACAAATGGTCGGCAGGTTAATCCCTTAACCATCGCCTTACCATCTGGCGAAGGGCTTGAAGATTTGGAACTGGAACGCTTAGCTGAGAATATTGATAAGGTTACGGAAGAGCTGTTATCTCGCGGCGCTGTGTTTTACGCAGAAAAGCAATAAGCTTAAGCTATGCTAGCGTAAGCCGTCTTCAAATATATATAGGATAGGCTTTCAGGTGATCAGCGGATCAATTGATAAGGCTAGACGGAAGGGCGATATCCTTTGCCTCATCTTCGCTATCCGCAACGCTCAGGTCTTCGGTTTTATCTTCTGATTTCGTAGCCGCCGGTTTTGACCGCCCATTGCCGTTAGTCTTTCTGGCCCCTTGTCTGGGGCTTTTGGATGGGGCAGCGGCCTCATTCTCGTCGTTACTGCCTGATGCGCTGGATAAATCATCGTGAGGGGTCGGCGCGGCATCACCACCTGTGTCATGATCTGAACCATTGGCTGGGGCTGAACCAGAACTCTCACTCTGTTGGGGTTGGCGGCGATCCTCTTGATTAGCCATAATCGTGCTATGAACCCGGAAATAATGATCCGCGTATTGATAATAGGCCTCAGCAGAGATGCGTTCCCCGGCGGCGGCGGCTTCATTGCCTAGAGATGTATATTTCTCATGCAATTGTTGCGCGTTACCACGTAGGCGAACATCAGGGCCATTCGAATCAAGGGTTGTGTTGCGATTAATTTGGCCAAAGTTATTGCTTCTGCGGCCACCGCGACCACGCTGACGCGTGTTCTTTCCAGACTGTCTCATTAAAAATTACCTAAAATGATTAAACCTTCACCGACGAGAAGGCGGATACGCCAAATCAGTTAATCGGGAATTACAAGGGGTTATAAATAACCACTGGCAAGACCATAACTTATCCGTCTGTCACTGATCAAGCATATTTTTTTATTTGTTTGGGTTATTTATCGCCATGACGCGCAATATGCCTGACAAATCATGCCAAACATCGTCAACTGATAGTCCATGCGCGGCAGCAAGAGCGGCAATATCGTGTTCCTGCCCCTGACCGATTTCTAGTAACGCCGCCCCATTCGGCGTCAACCTTTGGCCTATCCGCGGCATTAATTCTCGCCATGCCATTAAGCCATCTGCGCCCCCATCAAGAGCCATGACAGGATCAAAACAACGCACCTCACGGGATAAGCCGCTGATATCCAACGTGGGAATATAAGGCGGATTAGCAAGGATGAGATCAGCCTTTTCCTCTGGCGCCAACGCATCACACCAATGCGAGACCATCATTTTGGCACGGTCATCAAGCTGATGGTATTGGGCATTAGTTTGCGCCGCCGCAATGGCTTCAACCTGTTGATCAACGCCAATGCCCTTAGCGTCACGACATTCTGATAGTACCGCTAGCAACAGACAACCTGACCCTGTGCCATAGTCAAGGATGGTGATAGGCTTATCAGAAATATGACGGTATTTTTCGATGGCCGCGCTGACCAAGGTTTCGCTATCAGGGCGCGGGTCTAAACAGGCTGGGCTTAGGGTAAAGCGCATCGACCAGAACTCGCGCCAACCGCGAATGCGTGACACTGGCTCCCCTGCCTCTCGCCTAACCACAAGCTCATCAAGCCGCGCCAAGGTATCAGCATCAAGTTCAAAATCTTCATGCCCATAAACCGGACGATCCAAACCTAAGGCAAGTCCGATCAACAGGCGGGCATCCAGCATAGCGGCTTCTGCCCCTGATACCTCTAGTCGCTGTGCCAGCGTGGAAATGACCTTTGCCAGCAACAGATCAACCGCCGGCCGCCAATGCCGCGGCCTGATCTTCGGAGATAAGGGCATTCACCATTTCATCTAGCGCTTCACCAGCCAGAATCTTATCCAGCTTATAGAGAGTGAGATTAATGCGGTGATCCGTCACCCGGCCTTGCGGAAAATTATAAGTGCGTATCCGTTCTGAGCGATCCCCTGAACCGACTTGTCCTTTTCGTGATGCGGCGCGTTCCGCTTCGGCTTTGGCACGTTCGGCATCATAAATGCGGGCTCTTAAAATCTTCATCGCCTTAGCACGGTTTTTATGTTGGGATTTCTCATCCTGTTGACTGACCACAATCCCGGTTGGAATATGCGTAATGCGGACAGCCGAATCCGTTGTGTTAACAGATTGTCCGCCCGGGCCTGATGAGCGAAAGACATCTATCCGCAAATCCGCTTCATTAATGGTAATATCGACGTCTTCCACCTCTGGCAGAACAGCAACAGTCGCAGCAGAGGTATGGATACGCCCCCCAGCCTCGGTTTCTGGCACGCGCTGAACCCGGTGAACCCCAGATTCGAACTTAAGGCTAGCAAAGACATTCTGTCCTGTGATGCTAGCAGAGGCTTCTTTATAGCCGCCGATACCCGTTTCTGAGATTTCCATTACCTCAAAACGCCAGCCTTGATTAGCGGCAAATCGCTGATACATACCGAAAAGATCAGCAGCAAACAAAGCCGCTTCATCGCCGCCCGTTCCGGCCCTAACCTCAAGAATAGCGTTTCTTTCATCATCCTTATCTTTTGGCAAAAGCATAATTTTCAGATCATGTTCCGCCTCTTCCCTTGCCTTGACAAGAGATTCAATCTCATCTTCTGCCATGGCAATCATCTCGGCATCACCATCAGCTTCATTCAGTAACGCCTCTGCTGAGATAAGATTGTTGATAATCGTCTGAACGGTCTCGGCTTGCTCTGCCACAGGCCGGATATCTGACAGCTCTTTCGCCAATGCCGTCATGTCATCGCTAGACATATTAGCAGAATTGTTAAGGCGTTCCTCTATCTCGCGGCGGCGATCCAGAAGCCGCGACAGATTATCCTGAATACTCATATCTTACTTTTCCTCGTCTTGAGCGCAGAAATGAGCAACCATATCTGTCAACGCCACTTCGGTCTGTTCACCATCAGCCATGCTTCGCAAAATCGCAACGCCGCGTGCCGCCTCATCATCACCAAGAATAACGACTTGGCGAGCTTTGATCCGGTCTGCCCGTTTCATCTGCTTGCCTAAATGAGGGGCATAGCCTGTTTCCACACGCAACCCTGCCTGCCGCAGTGAAACTGATAGGGGAAACAATCTGGCCATATGATCATCAGACATCCCGATCATCATCACATCTACCGCTGGTGGCGCAGGAACATCAGCCAACATGGCAAGGCGTTCAATCCCTGCCGCCCAGCCAACCCCTGAGACATCACCGCCCCCAAGCATAGCCGCAAGCCCATCATAACGTCCGCCTGCCATGACTGTGCCTTGGGCGCCTAGAGCATCGGTGATAAACTCAAAGGTGGTGTGACCATAATAATCAAGCCCACGCACCAGACGCGGATTGATCGTTGCGGGTATCTCTGCCGCCTCAAGATAACCTCTGACGGCATCAAAATGCGCTTGCGAGGCCGCATTGAGGTAGCTATCCAGACGCGGCGCATCCCCAAGCAATGCAATATCACCTTCGTCCTTGCTGTCTAATATGCGTAACGGGTTGAGATCAAGCCGCCTCTGACTGTCTTCGGATAATTGTCCCCTGAAAGCGGAAAGATAATCCACTAGGGCTTGGCGATAGGCCAGACGACTTTCCATATCGCCAAGGGTATTGATATTTAGGACGCATTTATCTGCCACTCCTAATCCTGAAAGGATCATATGGCCCATGGTAATCACCTCAGCATCGCCAACCGCAGAGGGCACACCAAGCAATTCTACGCCAATCTGATGAAACTGACGCATTCTTCCTTTTTGTGGGCGCTCATAGCGAAACATTGGCCCAGCGTAGAAAAACTTTTGCGGCAAGGTTTGGGTTAAACCTGCGCTGATCAATGCTCTTACCACGCCTGCTGTTCCTTCGGGGCGAAGCGTTAAGGCTTCACCCCCCCGGTCGGTAAAGGAATAGGTTTCTTTTGATACCACATCACTTGTTTCCCCTAATGGGCGCGCAAAAACCTCAGTGAACTCAAAGATCGGGGTTGCCATTTCTTCAAACCCAAATCTGAGGCTAATGGCCTTGGCGGTATCAATAACATGACGATGCCCGGCCATATCCTGTGGCAGCAAATCTGATGTTCCACGCGGTGATTGTAATTTTGCCATGCCAGTGCCTTTCTTTTTATCTTTTGTTTTCTGGACTTTTCTCGTCTTGGTCTTGGCGTTTCTTAAGCAAAAGTTCAGCCCGTTCTTCAACCAATGTCACAACATGATCCACCAGATCACCGTTCTGGAGCCTATGATTAGCAACGCCAGAAATATAAATCTGATGCGTATCTTTACCGCCACCTGTCAGCCCAATATCTGTCATCCGTGCTTCCCCCGGGCCATTGACGACACAGCCAATGATGGAAACGGTAATAGGTTCATTAATATGGTCAAGCCGTTCTTCAATTTGCCGAACACTTTCAATCACATCAAATTGCTGACGCGAACAAGACGGACACGAAATTACCGTCACGCCGCGATGCCGCAAGCCTAATGACTTGAGCAATTCAAATCCAACCTTAACCTCTTCAACCGGGTCTGCGGATAGCGACACCCGTAACGTGTCACCAATGCCCGCCCAAAGCAAATTGCCTAGGCCAATAGCGGATTTCACCGTCCCCGAACGCAACCCCCCTGCCTCAGTGATGCCAATATGAAGCGGACAGTCGATGGCGTCAGCCAAGCCATGATAAGCAGCGACAGCCAAGAACACATCTGATGCCTTAACGGAAATCTTAAACTCGTGGAAATCATGATCTTGTAACAGACTGGCATGATAAAGCGCGGATTCCACCAGCGCATCCGGGCAAGGTTCACCATATTTTTCCAGCAAGTTTCTTTCCAGTGAACCGCCATTAACCCCTATGCGCATAGAACAGCCATGATCACGGGCGGCGCGCACCACTTCGGATACCCGATCAGCAGATCCGATATTGCCAGGGTTTATTCTCAGGCAAGCGGCCCCTGCCTCTGCCGCCTCAATGGCGCGGCGGTAATGAAAATGAATATCCGCGATGATCGGAACCGGGCTTTCTTTGGTGATGGCTTTCAACGCGGCGGTGCTATCCTCATCAGGGCATGAGACCCTTACCAAATCTGCCCCTGCATCCGCCGCCCTTTGGATTTGGTTTAGCGTTGCCGCCACATCCGCGGTGGAGGTATTGGTCATGGTCTGGACAGAAATTGGGGCATCACCACCAACCGCAACATTGCCCACCATAATCTGGCGGGACTTGCGGCGTTGGATATCGCGATAGGGGCGATAATTTGTCATGTGTGTGTCTCTCTCTGTCATTCCGCTGTTATCCATGCCTTACCGTCTTCATCAGGATGTTCCTGATCTGATGAAGAAACAGCATGATGGCAACTAATCATTCAGGAGAGAATGATCAATCACTTTCATTTGAAGAATTTCGCCGATACCGCCTAAGGTTTTCCATGAGGCGTCATCCCCCTGATAGCCAATCAGAAGCCCCCCAGCGTTGCCCGCCGTTAGGGTATAAATGCCATCATCTGGAATGGTGATGATCTCGTCAACCGCTAACAATTTGGCCACCAGCGTTTCGTCCGCTTGTGTCTTGACCTCAACCCAAGTGCTGCTTGTGGCTTTGATCGTCATTGGTGACGGCTTAGCATCATCGGCTGCCGTGGTATCAGATACTTCATTTTGGCTTTCGCTAGGACTTTGGCTAGGAATTTCGCTGGGGCTTTCAGTGATGCTAGCACTATCATCAGGGGTATCATCAGACGTGCCCTCTGCTGTGCTTGCGGTCAGGTCTTGTGATGCGGGTTCTCCTGCCGCTTCATCAATTTCAGGTGATAATAATGATGCAGAAGATGAGGGCGAGGCGCTGTCTTGTTCGCTTTCCTCTACGGATAAAAACCCAGATGTGGAGACCGTCTCACCACGCAGTAAATACCACCCTGTATAGGCCAGAATAACAAGAACCACACCGATCATGACATAACGTGCGCGATAATCTGCCTTTTGAACACCGCCGCCAACAACGTGGAATTCAGGCTTAAGGTCTTCTTCTGTCAACGCATCCATGATCCGCTGGCACAGATCATCAGCGTTGAGTTTTAACAATTTGGCATATGATCTGACAAAACCAAGCAAATAGGTTGATCCGGGCAACCGCTCATTATCACCAGATTCTATATGCTCAAGATGGCGAATAGAGATACGTAATTGAGAAGACACATCCTCAAGGCTGAGACCTGCTTTTTCACGCGATATCCTTAATTCTTCGCCAATTTGCGCAAACTGGCTTGATGCAGGAATATTTTCACTCATTAAAACACATCTCCCCTAAACACTGATAAATTAACGATTTATGCGCCAAAGGTCAAACTTATCCTCATGGTCAGGCCTTAGACAAATCAGGTCATTACCATCAATCCATATCGAGACCAAAAGCCGTATGCAGGCTTCGCACCGCTAGTTCCTTATAGGCCGAAGCAATCAGAACACTGATTTTAATTTCAGAGGTTGCGATAACCTCAATATTAATGCCTTTTTCAGCGAGGGTAGCAAACATAGTTTTTGCCACCCCGGGCTGGCTTCGCATCGCGACCCCAACAACCGACACCTTGCACACATCAGATGACGTGATGATATCTTGATACTTTAAGGCATCACCGATACTGGCAATGACGCCTCGGCTTCGTTCCAATTCGCTCTCAGGAACAGAGAAGGTGATATCCGTCTTACCCGGCGCACTAGCCGCGGTTTGAACAATCATATCCACATTGATATTGGCATCTGCTAGCGCACCAAACAATGTTGCCGCAACACCCGGGGCGTCTTCAATCGCCACCAATGTCACCTTGGCTTCGTCAACGCTGAAAGCAATGCCATTGACTTTATTTTTTTCCATATCCGGCTTCTCCTCAATAACCATGGTCCCGGGAAGGTCTTCAAAACTGGACAGCACCTGAAGCTTAACACCATGGCGCATCGCCATCGCCACAGACCTTGTTTGCAGCACTTTTGCCCCGCCTGATGCTAATTCCAGCATTTCTTCAAAGGTAATCATATCTAACTTGCGCGCTTTTGGAACGACTCTGGGATCGCATGTATAAACCCCATCAACATCGGTATAGATATCACAGCGATCTGCCTCTAACGCGGCGGCAAGCGCAACCGCAGAAGTATCTGAGCCGCCACGCCCAAGCGTTGAAATGCGTTGATTTGCGCCTACCCCTTGAAACCCGGCAACAACGGCAACTTGGCCTTGTTCTAAACGGGCTCTGAGGTTTTCCGTGTCAATCCTCTCAATCCGTGCTGAGCCATGGGTGTCATCTGAATGGATAGGCACCTGCCAGCCAAGCCATGACCGCGCATCAACCCCAATATTCTGTAAGGCAATAGCCAGCAAGCCAACAGTGATCTGCTCACCTGCCGCAACCACCGTATCATATTCACGCGCATCATGAAGACTGCCGCATTCTTTCGTCCATGCGACCAACTGATTTGTGGTTCCTGCCATGGCGGATACCACCACCGCTACCTGATGACCTTGTTCCACCGTAGCCTTAACCGTTTCAGCCACACTTTTAATGCGCTCAACCGTGCCAACGGATGTGCCGCCAAATTTCTGTACAATTCGTGCCATCTTGATATAACCTCAACAAAACGCGCCCGTGGTACTGGCGGGCTGATCATATCTGCCCATTTAGGCGATATTTCTGCTTTTCAATAGACGGAATCGCAATCTACGGCAAGCAAGGGTTTCAAAAGCGATGGCAAATGCGGAAAAAAAACACGCTGATCAAACAACAGATAGCGATGAGATTCGGCATTTTGATAATATTGGCGGCGATTGGTGGAATGAACAGGGCACCTTTCGCGCCTTGCATCAGCTGACCCCAACACGGGTTCGCTATATCCGTCAACAGGTCGCCCGTTTTCGGGGAAATGCGTCTCTGTCCCCATCTTCACCTCACCCCCTTGCTGGCATCAAAGTTGTTGATATCGGCTGTGGTGGGGGGCTGCTGGCGGAACCTCTAGCTCGGCTTGGCGCAGAGGTCACAGGCATTGATATGAGCGCGGTGGCAATTGCCGCGGCTAAGGATCATGCGGATAAAATGAGGCTTGATATCCGATATCTTCATGTCAGCGCCGAACACCTTGCCGAAGAAGGCATCAGTTATGATCTGGTGATCGCATCCGAGGTGATTGAACATGTCTCTGACCGGGCCGCGTTTTTAACTGCTATGGCGGCGCTAGGCAGAGGCGGCAAAGCCCCGGCTATTGCCGTAATTACCACCATCAGCCGCAACATGATCGCAACCGTACTGGCAAAATATGCGGCTGAGTATCTGTTGCGACTCGCGCCTCCGGGAACCCATGAGGCGGCGAAGTTTGTCTCACCTCAAACCTTGCGCGCAGAGGCCAAAGCGGCTGGTATTCATCTTGATGATATCACGGGCATTAGGCCAAGCATAAGAGAGGGTTTTGCCCTAGGGGGGCCACCCATTATCAATTACGCGGCGGCAGGGTTAATTGATTAGGACATCTCAGTTTTGCCCTGACCATCCGCACCTAGTGATCTTTGGGTAAGTCTGGAAGTGGGAAAACCGTAATCCCTTCATCGATCAGGTCTTCGACATCTTCTTTGCTGGCATTGCCGTAAATGCCGCGGTCTTCTTCATCCCCATAATGTATGCGCCTGGCAGTGTCGGCAAAGGCATCACCAACATTATCAAAACGCTTTTCAACCTGTTGTTTTAAGGCACGCATCTGCCCTATCAGCTCAGCGGTTTTTTCGACAACCTCTTGCTGGCTGAGCGCAGGGGCAGCGACCTCGCTTTTATGTTGTGAGGGTGCTGCCGGCGTCTGATCCGTTTTCTTGTTACCCTTTACCCCCAAATTAGGGGACATCAAGCCCTTGGTGATAGACGTATCATCACATAACGCGCATGAGATTAGACCTGCCGCTAACTGGCGGTCATATTCGGCAGATGAGCCAAACCATGCCTCAAACTCATGCCCTTTTCCGCATCGTAAGGTAAAATTGATCATGCTGGATATATATTTTGCCTGATCCCCAGTTTCAAGAGGATTGGCAAAGTTAAGATGCTGGTGAAGGTGATAGTGGCATCCCCGGACCTCCCAGAGACCCCCTCGGACCCCCCGGACCACCTAGATGACGCTAAAGCGCGCCGTGGCAATGCTTGAATTTCTTCCCTGACCCGCACGGGCAAGGGGCATTGCGAGGGGTTTTTTGTGATAAGGCATTGGCAACGGCGGCCCGCTTAGCAGGACTATCATCAGCCCCTGATAGGGTATCCGCAGATTGCCCCCCGTTTTGATTGCCCTCTGCCCCTTCATCTGGTTGACGGAACGTGACATGGGCCATGACGGAGGTAATGGTTCGCCTAAGGTTATCAAGCATATGCTGAAACAGCATAAAGGCTTCACGCTTATATTCATCAAGCGGATTTTTCTGGGCATAAGCGCGCAAGGAAATGCTTTGCTTCATTTGATCAAGGGCAAGAAGATGCTCTTTCCAGCTTTGATCCAGCACCTGAAGCAAAAGTGATTTTTCCGCGCGGCGCATAATATCTGCCCCTACGGATGCGGCTTTTTCCGCCTGACGGTGATCTGCCATTTTTGTTAGCCGTTCCAGAATAGCATCATGATCCATGCCATCTTCGGCCATCCATTCCTCTGCAGGAACATCAAGACCCAAATAACGCGCCGCCCCTTCTTTTAAGGTTTCTGCGTTCCAGCTATCATGATAACTGCCTGCTGGTATCGCTTCGCTCAACAGATCAGCAATCACATCTTGGCGCATATCCTGAATGGTTTCGGCAACCTCATCAGCGTCCATGATCTCACGCCGTTGTTCAAAGACCACTTTACGCTGATCATTCATGACATCATCAAACTTGAGCAGTTGTTTTCTGATCTCAAAATTTCTGGCCTCAACCTTGGTCTGCGCCTTTTCAATAGCCTTGTTGATCCAAGGGTGGATAATCGCCTCACCCTTTTCCAGCCCTAGCCGCCCCAGAATAGAATCCAGCCGTTCTGAGCCAAAAATACGCATCAAATCATCTTGAAGCGAGAGAAAGAACTTTGATGCCCCGGGGTCGCCTTGCCGCCCTGACCGTCCGCGCAACTGGTTATCAATACGGCGCGATTCATGGCGTTCTGTGCCAATCACATAAAGCCCGCCAGCCGCTAGTGCTTTGGCTTTGGCCTCTTCCACCTCTTTGGTGATCGCTTTCTGTTCTGCTTTGTTACCCTCAGCTTCGGCCAGCCTTGCGTCAAGATTGCCGCCTAGCTGAATATCTGTTCCACGCCCTGCCATATTGGTGGCAATGGTCACGCCCCCCGGAATACCGGCATCGGCAATAATCTTGGCCTCTTGTTCATGAAACTTGGCGTTCAGCACCTGATGCGGAATCTTCAGTTTTTCTAATTCCGCTGACAGCAATTCTGATTTTTCAATACTCACCGTACCGACCAACACCGGTTGGCCTCGCTCACGGCAATCCACAATCTGGGCAATCACCGATTGGTCGCGTTCCTCGCTGCTGCGATAAACCTCATCATGGTGATCTATTCTGGTCACCGTCTGATTGGTCGGGATAGCAACAACAGAAAGATTATAGATTTCCGAAAACTCGCCTGCCTCGGTCATCGCTGTTCCCGTCATACCCGAAAGCTTAGCGTAAAGCCGGAATAAATTCTGATATGTAATAGAGGCTAGGGTTTGGTTTTCAGGCATTACCTCAACGCCTTCTCTAGCCTCAAGCGCCTGATGCAGACCATCACTAAAGCGGCGCCCATCCATAGCCCGGCCGGTGAACTCGTCAATGATCAAGATTTTTTGTTGGCGCACCATGTAATGGGTATCGCGCTGAAACAGATGATGCGCCCTAAGCCCCATGTTGATATGATGCAAAAGCGCAATATTCTCAGCATCAAAAAGGGAGCCTGTGGTGATTAACCCTGCCTCAGTCAGGATATGCTCAACATGTTCAGTCCCGCTATCAGTCAGGGTGATATTGCGCTGTTTTTCATCCAGATCAAAATCCTCTGGCTTAAGGAGAGGGATGAGTTTATCAACCGCCACATAAAGGTCTGATGAGGTTTCGGCCTGACCAGAAATGACCAATGGTGTTCGCGCTTCATCAATTAGGATTGAATCCACCTCATCAACAATCGCGAAATAGGGCTCGCGCTGAACCATATCTTCGAGGCGGAATTTCATATTATCGCGAAGGTAATCAAAGCCAATTTCATTGTTCGTGGCATAGGTGACATCCGCGGCATAGGCAACACGGCGGTCATCATCATTCAGTCCAGCCTTGATACAGCCTACGCTAAGGCCAAGAAATTCATAGATTTGCCCCATCCAAGCGCTGTCGCGTTCCGCCAGATAGTCATTAACAGTAACGACATGAACACCTTTGCCCGGCAAAGCATTCAAATAGGCTGCCAATGTTGCTACCAGCGTTTTGCCCTCACCTGTTTTCATCTCGGTGATTTTGCCGTCATGCAAAACCATGCCGCCCATAAGCTGAACGTCAAAATGCCGTTGGCCAATAGTGCGCATAGCCGCTTCTCTTACCGTGGCAAAGGCCTCAGGCAAGAGGTTGTCCAGCGTTTCCCCGTTTTGAAGACGGTCGCGAAAGCGTGTGGTTTGTTCTCTTAAGGCCTTGTCATCAAGCGCCTGCATATTCTGTTCAAGACCATTAATGGTATCAACCAGAGGCTGCATCGCTTTAACAAGGCGATCATTGGAAGTGCCGAACAGGGCTTTTGCAAGTGAAGAAAACATCAGATTAATTCTTATATAAGGATTATAAGCCTAGCATCAATACCCTTATCCCAATAGGGGTAGACCCAACGCTTGTCAATCGCCGATACCAAAGATAGTCATCAACCTGAGGATGGACGGTTGCGACAAAGGCCTGAGCGTGTTAGCGGTAGGATTAGGTCTTGCGGCTAAGGCTTGGCCGAAATTGTGCCCTTCCTTACGCCAAAACGATATCTCTAACAGAGGAGCCCTTTATGACATCCCTTTCTTTCCTATTCAGATGGCTTTATGCGAGTATGGCCTTTCTTGCCCTGACCATAAGCATGATGACCGTTATGGTATCACCGGGATGGGGGCAAAGTAATGATGCCAGAACGGAAATGTCAAAGGTCATTGCCACGATTGACGGGGATGACGTCACGCTCAATCTTGTTATGGCTCTGATCAGCCAGTTGCCGCAACAATATCAGGGGCAGCCGTTTGAACGGCTTTATGATCCTATCCTAGATGATGTTATCGACACACGGCTTGCCGCCGCCGCTGCCCAGCGCAGTGGGATTGGCGATGATCCTTTGGTTAAAGAATTAGCCCAGCGTGCCTATGACCGGGTCATGGCAGAGGCGTGGCTTAATATTGAAGTGCAGAACCAGATCACCGATGAAATGATTGAAGCTCGTTACAATGACATTGCCGCTGACGAAGATAGCCGCACAGAAATTCGTGCCAGACATATTCTGGTCACAACCCAAGCCGAAGCCGAGGATATCATCCGCCGCCTGCAAGATGGCGAAAGTTTTGAGGAATTGGCAAAAGCCCTTTCCACCGGCCCATCCGGGCCAAATGGCGGCGATTTAGGGTATTTTCAGCGCGGCGATATGGTACCAAGCTTTGCTGATGCTAGTTTCGCGCTTGAGGTGGGGGCATTTTCCACTGACCCTGTGCAGACCAATTTTGGTTGGCATATTATCAAAACCGAGGATCGCCGTGTGCTTCCCATGCCGCCCCTTGAAGAGATCGGCAATCAGTTAGGACAGGCTATGGCTTCGGAATTAGCTACACAAATTGCTGACGAGCTTTATGAAAAGGCGAAAATCCGGCGACTTGATCTTAATGAAGTGTTATCTTCAGAGTAATCCCCCTCATTTTAGGTAAGGATATGTGCGATGCAGAAATCCCCATTGGCTCCTTCTTCCCGTGCTGATCTGATAGCTGTTCCCGGCCTTCGCCTTGCTACAGGTCATAGCGGGATTAAATACAAAAACCGCGATGATATGATGCTGATGTGTTTTGATCATCCGGTTGCGGTCGGGGCGGTGATGACGCGCTCTCGGACGGCTTCTGCTCCTGTGGATTGGTGCCGCATGGTGATCAATCAGGGCGGCATGGCGTCGGCTATTCTTTGCAATGCCGGGAACGCTAATGCCTTTACCGGGGCGGCAGGACATGACGCGGCACGGCGCTGTGCTGAGGCTGTGGCATCAGCAATGGGCATAGACCCTCAAAGCGTTATGCTGGCCTCCACAGGTGTGATTGGCGAAGTCTTGCCTGATGATAAGATCACCCCTCATATTGCCCCTATGCTTGCTGCCGCTAGCACGGATGTTAGCCACTGGCACGCTGCCGCCGATGCTATTCTGACCACCGACACTTTTGCCAAGGCGATCAGCCGCAAAACCCATATCGGGGACACCGAGGTTACGATAACCGGCATAGCTAAAGGATCAGGGATGATTGCGCCAGACATGGCAACAATGCTTGGTTTTCTGGCAACAGACGCTGATTTGCCGCCAGCTGTTCTCCAAGATGTGCTGACAAGGGTGAATGAGGAAAGCTTTAACGCCATCACCGTTGATGGTGACACCTCAACCAGCGATACGGTTATTCTTGCTGCAACAGGGATAGCGGATCATATCGCCGTCACCTCAGCGGATGATGCCCATCTCTCTGACTTCATTGATGCCTTGCGAACGGTCATGACAGAACTTGCCATCTTAATTGTTAAGGATGGCGAAGGTGCGACTAAGCTGATCACCGTTCACGTTCATGGTGCAGAAACATCTGCCGCCGCTCGGCGCATTGCTTTTTCCATTGGCAATTCCCCATTGGTAAAAACAGCTATCGCTGGCGAAGACGCGAATTGGGGGCGAATTGTCATGGCAGTTGGCAAATCAGGTGAGATGGTGGATCGTGACCAACTGGATATTTCTATTGGCGGCATTGCCATTACCAGCAACGGAATGTGCAGACCGGATTATGATGAAACCAAGGTCACCGCCCATATGAAAGGTGATAACATCCGTATTGACGTCAATATCAATATTGGATCAGGTGAGGCGACGATCTGGACATGTGATTTGACCCAGCAATATATCATTATCAACGCGGATTACCGAAGCTGATGGATGATGCTAGCCCCAAACCACGCTTATTGGTCAGTGCGGTTGCCTTAATTGATGCTGATGGCCGTGTGCTTTTGGCCCAGCGTCCCGAAGGCAAAGCCATGGCCGGATTATGGGAGTTTCCCGGCGGAAAAATAGAGGCTGGCGAAACCCCGGAACAAGCTCTGATCAGGGAGTTACACGAAGAACTGGCAATTAGCACCGTCACCTCATGCCTAGCGCCATTAGCTTTTGCTAGCCATGATTATCCCGACAATCATCTGATCCTATTGCTCTATGCTTGTCGCCGTTGGCAAGGTGAGCCTGTGCATCAGGAAGGCGGGCAAGTGACCTGGGTGAGAGGGGCACGCTTGCGCGACTATCCTATGCCGCCTGCTGATCTGCCTCTGATTTCCATGTTGCAGGACTGGCTCTAGGTTTTGTTATTTTCGTTATCGTGACTAGTGTTCAAAAAATCAGCCAAATTATGTTGAGCTGATCCGGGTTTTAACGGTTTTTGTTGCGCCGGAGATGGTGTCCATGCCGTCAGGGTTATAATCTCAATATCAGCGCTAACCCGGCCGTCATCCAGCCCATAACGCTGTTGATATAATGACGCCGCCTGCATGATGGTTTCTTTACGCGTAAAATGCTTAATTCTGCCATCCATGGCATTGGCTTCACCCATCTGCCGCAATTCGCGCATCATCTGAAGCGGATTATCCCATGTAATGGTAATGGTGTCGCTGTCTGCCACTGGCAAGGCAAAGCCAGCACGCCCCAATAAGCCGCCAAGATCACGAATATCCCCCATAGGCAGAACCCGCGGCGACAACCCCCCAGCCGTGCGGCTTTCGGCTTCTGCCAGACAGGACCGCAGCCCGGATAAACTTGCCCCCCCTGCCATAGCAATTAACAACAGCCCATCCGGTTTCAGCCATCGGCGCATCCGCGACAGCAATCCCGGCAAGTCATTTACCCAGTGCAAGGAAAACCCTGATACCACCGCATCAAATGAGGCCTCAGCAAAATGACTGTTTTCATAATCCATCACTAACGGGTTTGCATCTTTATCCATATGCTGTGCCATGGCAAAGGATGAATCCATGCTAATCAGCCGATCAACCTTATCAGTGGCAAGAAACGCCTTGCCCACTTCTCCATGGTGAGCGCCTATATCTAGCACCAGAGGAAAGCGTTGCCGCATGACTTCAAGCCGATCAACCAGCCGTTCCACCACCGCTTGTTTGATATAATTCACCTGCCCAAAATCAGCTGCCGCCCGATCACGATTTTGGCGATGCGCGGTCTGATCAATCACTTTAGGCGGCGCCTTGGTCATGCGAGTGTCATTCATGGTCATGACGATATAGGAACAGGCCAGAATTGAAAATACCTCTGCGTTAGGATTTTGTTAATCTTAGCGTGGCATAATGACCATCATGACCCCATGGAACCATATCATAAGAACGCTTGGCAATCTGATCATCCCTCCACAATGCCCTAGCTGTCATCAGCTGGTAAGCACAGATGGTATCTGTGGGGAATGTTGGTCTTGTCTTAAGGCTATTACCCCTCCAGCCTGTTGGCAATGTGGGCGCGGCTTTGACTTTGACGCTGGCATATCGCGTTGTGGAAAATGCCTTACCCAGCCCCCTGATTTTGATCGCGGCATCGCGGCTGTTCGTTACAACGCCATGTCAAAACGTTTAATCCTAGGGCTGAAATATGGTGGCCGTCATGACATGACCCCTATTCTGGGACGCATGATGGCAAATCAAGGCGCGGCATTACTGCATCAGGCCGACTGGATTGTTCCCTGCCTCTGCATTGGACGCGGCATTTCAGTCGGGGGTATAATCAGTCTGCGGAACTGGCAAGGGCGGCGATGATGGCGGCAGGGGTTTCGCCTAAGACCTATCGCCCTGATATAATGATCAGATCAAAGCGGACTGAAAACCAAGGCCATAAGACCCGCGAGCAAAGGCGCCAAAATATGCGCGGCGCCTTTCGCTTACGCACCGATACCACTAGCATTAAAGGGGCAAAAGTTTTGATTATTGATGATGTTCTGACCACGGGTGCTAGCCTGTCTTCAGCCGCGCGATGCCTCAAAGCCGGAGGCGCAAAAGAGGTTGCCGTTCTGGTTGTGGCAAGAGTAGGCTAAACCAAGGAGATTTACCTCATGACCGCATCTGAACCTCATTCGCTTTGTGTTGCCAATTGCCAATACACCGCCCTTGCCGATGAACGCGCCACGCTAGATGTGGTCTTGCCGATGATCCGTGAAGCCGCGGACAAAGGGGCAGAGATGATTTGCCTGCCTGAATGCGCCACAAGAATTGAGCCTAACCGCCAAAGCCTCCTTGCCAATAGTGAAACGCAACACCAAAGCCAAAGCCTTAAAACCCTGCAAGATACGGCAAAATCGCATGGCTGTTGGTTGATGGTAGGGTCGCTAATGTTGCGCGCCGATGATCATGATGACCGGATGGTCAATCGCTGTTTTCTGATCCAACCTGACGGCTATATTCGCGCTCACTATGATAAGATTCATATGTTTGATGTTGAGGTAAATGATGGACAGAAATATCGCGAATCCCAAACCTTTGATCGCGGGCATGAGGCCGTATTGGTTGATATGGGCGGCTGGCGGCTTGGTTTAACGATTTGTTATGATCTGCGGTTTCCGCATCTTTATCGGCAATTAGCAAAGGCTGGTGCTGATGTTATTACCATTCCTGCCGCTTTTACCCAAGTGACGGGTGAGGCGCATTGGCACCCCCTGATGCGGGCGCGAGCCATTGAAAATGGGGTGTTTATTATCAGCCCTGCGCAATGCGGCACTCATGCTGGCGGCCGCCAGACCTATGGTCATGCGCTTATGATTGATCCTTGGGGCGAAGTCATTAATGACGCTGGCGATAGCCCGGCGGTACGAATTGCGACTTTGGATTTAGGCGCTATCAAAAAAGCCAGAGCCGCCATTCCATCATTAAGCAATGCCGCGGCAGACGATATTCGCCTAAAGGTTTTCTGAACCGAATTTCAGATATTTTTTCCGCCGTTCAGCAATAAGAGCCTTAGCGTTCATGCCCTCAATCGCCTCTAATTCTTTGGCAATGATATCGCCAAGATTACTAATGGCGGTATCCGGGTCACGATGCGCCGCCCCTAGAGGTTCCGGCACAATAGCATCAATCACCCCAAGGGTTTTCATATCTTGCGCGGTTAATTTTAAGGCCTGCGAAGCCTCTTTCGCGTGATCCGAACTGCGCCAGAGAATAGAGGCACACCCCTCAGGGGAAATGACCGAATAGACCGCGTGTTCAAACATGATGACGCGATTGCCTGTGGCAAGCGCGATAGCACCACCTGAACCGCCCTCACCAATAATGGCAGAAATCAGAGGGGTTTGCAGGTTCAAACACGCCTGAATAGATCGGGCGATAGCCTCAGCTTGACCGCGTTCTTCGGCACCGCGCCCGGGGTAAGCGCCTGCGGTATCAACCAGCGATATGACAGGCAGACCAAATCGACCAGCCAATTCCATCAATCGTCTGGCCTTACGATAGCCTTCAGGGCGCACCATGCCAAAATTGCGCTTGATCCGGTCTTCGGTGTTTTGGCCTTTTTCGGTGGCGATCACCGCCACAGGACGACCTCGAAATCGCGCCATACCAGTTAATAAGGCATGATCCTCACGATAATTCCGATCACCTGCCATTGGAATAAAATCAGTAAAGAGTTCCGCAATTATCGTTGCCGCTTTGGGCCGGTCAGGATGGCGTGCAACCTGTACCTTTTCCCATGGGCCAAGCCGGGAATAAGCTTGGGTTAGCTCTTTGGTGATCTTTTGTTGAAGACGGCCAACCTCATCAGCGATGTTAATATCACCCTCAGTTGAGAGATGCCGTAATTCTTCGATCTTGCCCTCAAGCACAGCGATTGGTTTTTCAAAATCCAAAAATTGGCGCATGGTCTTTATCCTTATTCCCAATAGGCAACTATACCCAGATCACGACTCATCGGCAAGAGGATGCACATCTCTGACCAATCCCATCAAACGGTTGTCTTGAGTTTTGGTATAGATTTCTGTGGTCGCAATATCAGCGTGTCCCAACAGCATCTGAAGTGAGCGCAAATCAGCCCCTCGGTTCAGCATATGCGTGGCAAAGGAATGACGGAGGATATGCGGGCTGACTTTATCTGCATCTACCCCGGCTTTATGCGCTAAACCTTTCAAGAGCTGATGCACTTTCTGGCGGCTAATCGGGGCATCGCCCTTTCCCGGAAACAACCACGGTGAGGTCACCGCGGCAGGTGATGCCTCACGGATACTAAGCCATGTTTCGGCAGCGTTGAGGGCAGCATCTGTTAACGCGACTAGGCGTTCCTTATTGCCCTTGCCTGTAATAATAATGGTCTGCCGCCTTTGGGCAAATGGCGCAACCTCAAGGTGGATCATCTCACTGACGCGCAATCCCGTAGCATAAAGAATCTCAATAATAGCAAGCAGCATCTGGCCATCAGCGCTGTCATCTTGTTCAGAGGCAGAGATAAGCTTAAGCATATCCTCTTCGCTTAGGCTTTTGGGCAAGCGTGAGGGCAATGAGGGGCGATCTAAATATTGCGCGGGGTTGTCTTGGCGCCATGCTTCTGCGGTAGCAAATGCCATCATGCCTTTGATGGCGCTAATCCGTCTGGCCTGTGATGTTGCCACCAGATGCCCTGCCCATATTGGCATACTTGCCCGCAATTCATCAGCAGTCACATTATCAAAACTGCACCCACGGTTTTCCAATGCCCGGGCAACAGCAAGCAAATCGGTTTCATAAGATAACGCCGTGTTGGCGGCGATCTGTTTTTCGGCTTTCAAAGCGGCAAGATATTGACCAATCATCTTTTGATGTTGGGGTGATATCTGCACGGCCTTATCAGCTTGCTGTGGCATCCTTTTCCTCAATCATGCGACCAGCACGATAGCCGCCCCAACTGCGCATGATTTCTATGGCGAAATGGCGGCTTTCGTTAATCAGTCCAGCATCATGAAGCGCCCCTGCCAGCATAGCGGCATCATCGCGGTCAAGCCGGTGAAGCGGCGTATCCCCTAAAATAGCCGCAATTAACATCACGGTTTCCGCTGGTTTGCCGCGAACAGGATGCTGAGCCAGCATCATCATATCCGGATAAGGCAAGCGTGAACCTGTTTCTGCCAATTGTGGGGAACGAGCAAAACTATCCGTTGCCGCCAAAGGCGATACCGAGACCCCAACCCGTGTCAAAAGCGGCACCGCGTCATGAGCGTCCATATCCCTTAGCATATCTTGTGAGACGGCCCCATCCATCACCGCGGCCTCTAACCCTTGCCATGCCATCTGGCGTTGTGAGGGAATATAATTCTCAGGTAAATCCGCCCCCGCAATCGCTAGCAATAATGCCGCCTGATCATAAAGAGAGGCCATTTCTGCCGAGGGCAGAGCGATATCGTTCAATGACGCGGATAAATGCGGTGACCATACCGCTAAAGCTTCGCCACTAACCCGATCCCAATCATGTTGCAAAGCCAACATGGTGATATTGAGCTTTTCTTCTGCGTCATCCAATTTCAGCAAACTTTGCCATAACATGATGCGCTGGCTGGCATCACTAATGGGGTCGCGAGCGCCTAAGCCTTCGTCTGAAAATTGGGTGATGGCAAGGGCAACCGGAATGTTTGCTTCTGGAATAAACGGCCAAGCCAGCATCTGATCCGTCAGCGATTGGTGGCGATGATGATAATTCATCCCATATTGCAGGTAAGCGGTATCAGCATCAACAAACCCAATACTAGACAAGCTCTGGCTTAGCGCAACAGGCATTTGGCGATGCAAATCTGGGGTGATGAGAATGTTTTCTAAATCCATCAAGGCAAGATTAAGCCCTGTTGGTTTCACATCATCAGTGGTGCTTGGAGGTGACCCATTAAGACGCGCCCGGATGAGGTTATAAAACATCGCATCATCAACACCGCGATCTTGCAGGAGGTCTAGCTGAAATCCAGCTAGCGAATCTTCGCCTGAACGCAAAGCACAAAACACTTGTATCTTTGACCAATATTCTGCCCTTTGCTGATCCTGATCAATGGCGCGATATTCATCAGCGCGGCGGCAGGCATCTTCGTCATTGCGTGTAATCAGGTCGTAATCAATTAAAAATTTACCCTGTTCCATCCACATCTGATCTTGCGGCAATTGCCTAACAAATGAGGCCATGACATGAGATTGTCCACGCGCCGCTAGCCAATCCATGCGCATCGCCAGATAGGCATTAGCTTGCTGTGTTCCACCTTGAGGAGGCATGGCACGGCTGGTGATCACATGGCGAAGCAATTGATCCAATGTTACCGATGCGGTGCGTTCAGGAAGATACGTCATGATTTTCATCACATCTTCCACCGTACTATCCTGCCACATGGTGCGGCCCAAAACACCAATGGCATCAGCCTCAACCCCAATCGTGGCTAATCTGACCGCATTCGGGTCTTTGGCATTCAATGTCACGGTCGGGGCCGTGCGAGGGGCCAGATTTGTAGGCTGCGTTGTTAATGTTTCGGTCGGGGTGATTGTCTCATCACTGCTCACTTGACCAGATGCGGTTTCATCCGAATAGGTTATCAACCCGTCATCCGTGGTTTGCCCAACAGCAGAAGTTTCGCCGCCAAGATTTCCCGTGATATCTAATGCCTCAGCCGGTGTTTCTGTTAATACAGCGTTTGGCGTTGTTTCTGTGGTCTGGCTATTAGGCCAGATAAGGCCTGTATCAGGTTCGGCAAGACTTTGGCTGATCGGAAAAACAAACGTTGTTGCCGTGATCAAAACCATCTGCCTCATAACAGGCGGTAGTGCTGTGATCATTTTCATTTTACCCTATCCCACATCAAATCTGATCTCATCAACTGATCATTGCTGACTTTGCTTGCGCATACTATTATAAGGCTATTATGTCGGTAATGAGGCAAAAAATAAACTCGCATAGGCAGGGGTTATGTCATCCCCCCCATTTTATGCCTTTGATCTGTGCGCTAAAACCAGAGAAAGCATCATGGCAATCATGCACCATCAATTGAATCATATCGCTGAGAGCCTGCAAAAAAGTCTGGTTCTGGTCGGGCATATGGGATCAGGAAAAAGCAATGTCGGTCGTCTGATTGCGCAACAATTGGGTCTTGGGTATGCTGACAGCGATAAAAAAATAGAAAAGGTGGCAGGCATCAGCATCGTTGATATTTTTGAGCTTTATGGCGAAGACAAGTTTCGTGAGTTGGAATTGCGTGAGATTAACGCCCTCTTGGATAAAAGACCTCTGCATGTCATATCAGTTGGCGGCGGGGCGTTTGTGCAACCTGATTGTCACGCGGCTATTTTGGAAAAAGGATTTTCCATATGGTTGCAGGCATCACCAGAAACCTTGGTTAACCGGATCAGCAATTTTGCCAGCAGACCTTTGTTAAAAGATCGTGATCCGCTCGAAGTGCTGACCCAGTTATCAGCCCAGCGTGATGCCTTTTACGAACAGGCCGATCTGGTGGTGAATACGGATGGCCTTGAAATTCCCGAATCGGTGGATAAAGTTTTGTCTGCCTTAGATGCCCATTTTTCCGAAACCTCATCTGGATCATCGCTATGACCTCTGTCACTGACCATGCTGATCATTCCGCGCCCATCAAAGGCGATCAGGTCGTTGTGCCTGTCGAATTAGGGCAACGCCGTTATGATATCACCATTGGCAGCGGTATTCTGGCCAAGGCAGATCAGTTGTTAAAACCTATTTTATCTGGTCGCCAAGTAGTGATTATTGCTGATGAAGCGGTAGCAACCCCATGGCTAGATCATCTGGAAGGCGCGCTTAGCCGGATTGCAGATTGCCATCATGTCATCACATCAGGGGGTGAGGCAGCCAAATCCTTTGCCCGTTATAGTGAATTGATGGAACATATCCTTGACCATGGCATCACGCGCCAGACGGTGATCGTTGCGCTAGGCGGCGGTGTGATCGGTGATCTGGCGGGATTTATCGCGGCAAGCCTGTTGCGCGGTCTTGATTATATTCAAATACCGACCACGCTTTTGTCCCAAGTGGATAGCTCCGTTGGCGGCAAAACAGGCATTAATGCTCGCGCAGGGAAAAACCTGGTTGGCGCATTTCATCAACCTCGCGCCGTGCTTATTGATACCGATTGCCTATCGACCTTATCTGATCGTGAAATGCGCGCTGGCTATGCTGAGGTCGTCAAATATGGCCTGCTTGGTCATGCTGATTTTTTTGACTGGCTGGAAGAACATGGCGAGGCCGTGTTAAAGCGTGACCATGATCCGTTGATTGAGGCTATTCGCCGGTGCTGTCAGGCGAAAGCTGATATCGTTGCCGCAGATGAAACTGAGGCAGGAATTAGGGCTTTGCTTAATCTTGGGCATACTTTCGCCCATGCTTTTGAAGCCGAAGCCGGATATGACGGCCGCCTTCTTCATGGTGAGGCGGTAGCCGCAGGCCTTGGTCATGCCTTTGCCTTATCACGGCGGCTAGGGTTTATTGATGGCCAATCTTGCCACCGTGTGGCTAGACATCTTGAGGCTATGGGCCTTGCTAATTGGCGCCATGGGTTGCCTGCGGAGATGGGGGTCGCTGATATTGATCGGCTGATCGGTCATATGGCAAAAGATAAAAAAGCTAAATCCGGACAGTTGGTGTTCGTTTTGGTGCGTGCAATTGGCGAGGCTTTTGTAGAAAAAGGCATAGCGCCGCAAGATATAGCCGCGGTATTGTCAGCGGCAAATATGGATGAGGCCCTATCATGACTATGCTAACGCTTTTCCTTATCATTGGGGTTATTATTGTTCTTCTCATTGCCTCAGCATTTTTTTCAAGTTCAGAAACTGCGCTGACCGCCGCGTCAGAAGCGCGTATGCGCGCTCTTGCCGCCAAAGGAAATGAGCGTGCCTCAGCTTTTGAACGGTTGCGTGAACACCGCGATATCCTGATTAGTAGTCTGTTGATCGGCAACAATCTGGTCAATGTGCTTGCAACCTCGCTTGCTACTAGCATGATGATTACCCTGCTTGGGGAATCTGGGGTCGTGTTAGCGACCATTATCATGACCTTTATTTTGGTGCTTTTTGCTGAGGTCATACCCAAGACCTATGCGTTCAACCACGCTGATGATTTTGCGCTTAAGGTTTCGCGCCCTGTTGCCATCATTGTCTTTTTGCTCAAGCCGTTCAGTTTATTCTTACGTTGGATTGTTCAGGTGATGATCGGTAAAGAAAGCCAAGATGCTGCTGCCAACCGAGAAGAAGAGCTGCGCGGGATGATTGAGATTCACGCCAATACCTCTGACGCCGAAGCCAAAGAGCAAAGCGCCATGCTAGCCAGCGTCCTTGATCTGGGTGAGGTTAGCGTTGATGAGGTGATGACGCACCGGGCCTCTGTCGCCATGATTGATGCCCACCAAGAAATCAATGATGTGTTTATGCAGGTCATGGCCTCGCCCTATACCCGTCATCCGGTCTATTCTGGAAAGCAGGATAATATCATTGGCGTGCTTCATGTTAAGGCCATGTTGCGCGCCATGGGTAACGCCGCATCAAAGGAAAAACTGGATATCATCACCATTACCGACATTGTTGCCGAACCCTATTTTGTACCTGAAACAACGCCTCTGCTGAACCAGTTGCAGGCCTTTCGAAACCGGCGCGAGCATTTTGCCGTCGTAGTAGATGAATATGGTGATTTTCGCGGCATCGTTACCCTTGAGGATATTCTTGAAGAAATCGTCGGGGAAATTGATGATGAGCATGATGAAACCATGACAGGCACTTGGCCCCAAGATGACGGGTCATGGATTATCGAAGGCCGAACAACAATCCGCGATATCAACCGGGCCTTAGGGTTTAACCTGCCTGATGATGACGCCACTACCGTAGCCGGATTGATTTTGAATGAAACCCGCACCATCCCTGTGCCGGGACAAGAGTTTCGGTTTTACAATATTCGCTTTCGTATTTTGCGGCGCCATCGCAACACGATTGAACGTATTCGCCTATGGCCAGAAATTATACCATCCGCCCCTTCGGAGAAATCCTAACATCAGACTTAACGCCTGCTTATAGGAAGCCCCTTATAGCATCAAGGATAACCAAAATGACCACGACACCAACACCATCACGCCAACACGTCCACCGCCGCAGTATCACCCTAGATGGTTTTGTGAGAGATGATGGCCTTATTGAGGTTGAGGCTGAATTAAAAGATACTAAGACCTATGGTTTTCCAAGTGTTGATCGGGGGTTTATTAACCCCGGTGATGCCATTCACCATATGCAGGTCAGGATCGCCGTAGATGATCAACTTGAAGTGCGTGAAGCCGAAGCCAAGACCCTTGCCGGGCCATATCACATTTGCCCAAGCGCTAATGATGTTTTTGATCAATTGATTGGCCTGCGGATTGCAAGCGGTTGGCGCAATAAGGTCAGGCACGCTATCGGCGGCAGACAAGGCTGTACCCATATCACGGAATTAATGGGGCCTGTTGCCACTGTCGTCATGCAAACCTTTTATGGTGAGGAATCTCGGCGCAAGCGTGACCATTCCACTGGTGAGATGGATATGACCGATAGCGATTCTTATATCGGGCTGATCAATTCCTGCGTTGGCTATGATGAAGATAGCCCCGTCATCACTAGATTATGGCCAAATGGTATCCCTGACAAACAGGATAAGTCCTAATAGCCGCTCAACATAACGGCCCTTCCATCACAAAACTGTAATACGCAAGGCATGAAGTCCGTCTGCCAATTCATCACCAAGGGCGTTATAAATAGCACGGTGGGCAGCTATTCGTGACAGGCCTTTGAGATCATCAGCCGCTATGCTAACCGCGATATGCGTGCCGCCCCCTTCGCGCCATCCAGCATGGCCATGGTGAGCTTCAGATTCGTCCACCACTTCAATCTGGGTTGGTTGAAAATGGGTGATCAGACAATCTTTGATGCGTTCAGCTCTGGTCATGTGACAATCCTGACATATGTTAATCTTTACTACCAATGATCACATAACCTGTGATGCTTTTGCTGGTCGCCTTTATAACAGGCAAACGGTTGCACAGCTAGGCATTGCGATTATAGTATAGCACCATGAAAAAGGCATATGTTTCAACCTCTGATCTATCCGCTTTGCGTGGCAATAAAAACCAGCCGCGCTGTTGCTCCTATGACGGATGCAAAGAAGATGGTCTATACCCTGCCCCTCGCAACCGTGAGGAATTGCGCGATTATATCTGGTTCTGCCTTGATCATGTGCGCGAATATAATAAGCAATGGAATTATTTTGCTGATATGGACGAAGAAGCGATAGACCAGAGCATCAGGAGGGCAACAACATGGGAACGCCCATCTTGGCATTTTGGCACTAACGCTAAACATGAGAATTTTCATGCTCGTATCAATGATCCCTTAGGAATTTTTAGTGAACACGCCGCCGCCAAACCTCAGCACGACCCCATTCCCAAAGAGGAAAGAGAAGCGTGGAATGAATTGGAAATGGCGCCTGGCGCCCCATGGCCAGAGATTAAACAGCAATACAAATCGCTAGTAAAAAAACACCATCCTGATGCCAATGGGGGATCACGCACCGCCGAAGAAAAGCTGAAATCAATTAATCAGGCTTTTGCCATACTTGAAAAGGCTTACCATAAAACAGAATAAACGCCGTCTGCGTCGCTTGGGCGATTTGATTTCTTGCCCCAGTTCAGTTAAAACCGCCCGATAACTATGAGGAATACCTATGTCTACATCTTCTGATAGCCCGAACCGCCCACCTGCCCACAGCATGAGTGAGCCAGATATCACCGTTTCGGCTCGCGACCTCTTCAATCTAGATATTGATATGCAGGTACCTGCCTTTTCTGCCAGTTCAGAATATGTTCCTGATCGTGATGATAATTATGTTTTTGATCATGATACCACCTTGGCCATTCTGGCAGGTTTTGCCTATAACCGCCGGGTGATGATTCAAGGCTATCATGGCACGGGAAAATCCACCCATATCGAACAGGTCGCCGCACGGCTTAACTGGCCATGTATTCGGGTCAATCTGGATAGCCATATCAGCCGAATTGATCTGATCGGCAAGGACAGCATTGTTCTGAAAGACGGCAAGCAGGTCACCGAGTTTCGTGAGGGTATCCTGCCATGGGCGCTTCAGAATCCCGTGGCCTTAGTGTTTGACGAATATGACGCTGGTCGTGCAGATGTCATGTTTGTGATTCAGCGCGTGCTTGAGGTAGAAGGCAAACTGACCTTACTGGATACGAACCGTGTGATCCGTCCGCATTCCGCGTTCCGCCTCTTTGCGACCGCCAACACCATTGGCCTTGGTGATACCACAGGCCTTTATCATGGCACCCAACAGATTAATCAGGGCCAGATGGACCGTTGGTCTATTGTCTCAACCCTTAATTATCTGCCACATGATATTGAATGCAATATCATCATGACCAAGGCAAAGGCCGCCAATAACCCTCTTGAAAAGGATACGGCGGATGCCATGATCCGGCTGGCGGATTTGACACGAAAAGGGTTTATCGCTGGCGATATTTCCACGGTTATGTCACCGCGTACCGTGATCACTTGGGCTGAAAACACGCAAATCCTTGGGGATATGAAACTGGCTTTCCGTCTTTCCTTCCTGAACAAATGTGATGAAATGGAACGTTCTATTGTGGCTGAATATTATCAGCGGTGTTTTGGGGAAGAGCTTAATCCTGATTTAGCCTTGGCAGCGAGCTAATCGTAACCGCTGATGGCAAACGATCAAGATAACCCCTTTCTTCGTTCGACTTCTGCCTGCTTGCGTGCGCTAGCAGGGGGGACTCAACACGCGGTGCGCTTTAGCGGCAACCAAACTGTGATTTCTCCTACCGAAATCCGTCTGCCTGCCCCGTCGAAGGATGATATGCGGCTTGCTACTGATGGAACGGTGAGCAAGGATGCCAGTCAGAACCCAGGCAAGCCAGATGCCAATCTGCGCGGTGCCGCCGATAGCGCGGCACTATGGCTGGCGCATCACAACGAAAATATCCATCAGGCGAAAGCCCCGGTTGTGGCACAGGCCAGAACCATTTTTGACGCTGTTGAACGGTCCCGGGTTGAGGCCATTGGCGCTAATCACATGGCGGGTGTGGCAAAGAACCTTAATACCAATATTGAAGCTCGGTTTGCCCAAACAACCCTTGCCCCTCCCGGCCCTGCCTCTGGTGAAGATCAATCACAGACCATCGCCAATGTCGCTAGCCTTCTGGTGAGAGAGGCGCTTACCGGCGCTAAGCCACCTAAAAGTGTGGCAATGTCAGTTGATTTATGGCGCCCATGGATTGAAAAACGGGCGGGGGATTTAATTGAAAAGCTTAGCCAAAATATAGAAGATCAAAAGGCATATGCCGAGCTAAGCCGAGAATTAATCGGTGCCTTGGAAACAGATCTTGGTGATCCCGTTGACCCTAGTGACAATGATGATGATAACGACGACGCCCCAGATAGCGAAAGCGGCGATGAGCAAAGCCCCGACCAACAAGGGGAAGGCGAAGATAGCGAAAGCGGCGAAGGGATGGAACAACCCGGTGAGGCCGCCAGCATGGAAGCCAGTGAAGGGGATGGTGAAAGCGGTGACGAAGATGGCGATAGCGCCCTTACCGATGGGGAACAGCCCTCAGGCGAGCAAAATCAAAATGCCCCTGATGGGCGCGGCGAAGCTGAATATTATCGCATCTTTACCGAAGCCTATGATGAGGTGGTTGACGCGAATGATTTGTGTGACGCTGATGAATTAACGCGGTTGCGCCAGTTGCTTGATAAACAGCTTGAACATCTGCATGGCGTTATTGGCAAACTCGCCAATCGGTTACAGCGTAAATTGATGGCACATCAAAACCGAAGCTGGAATTTCGATCTTGAAGAAGGCATTTTGGATGCTGGTAAATTATCACGGGTAGTGACCCAGCCTACGCATCCGCTTTCTTATAAGATGGAATCGGAAATTACCTTTCGTGATACCGTTGTTTGCCTGCTTATTGATAACTCTGGCTCTATGCGCGGACGGCCAATCACCATCGCCGCCGCAGCAGCAGATATTTTGGCCAGAACCCTTGAGCGTTGCGGCGTTAAGGTGGAAATCCTAGGCTTTACCACGCGCGCGTGGAAAGGTGGACAATCACGCGAAGCGTGGCAATTGGCAGGTAAGCCTGCCTATCCGGGACGGCTGAATGATTTGCGCCATATCATCTATAAATCGGCAGACGCCCCTATGCGGAGAGCGCGGAAATCCCTTGGCCTGATGCTAAGAGAGGGATTGCTAAAAGAGAATATTGATGGCGAAGCCCTATTATGGGCACATAATCGGCTGATTGCTCGGCATGAAGAGCGCCGGATACTGATGGTGATCTCAGATGGGGCGCCCGTTGACGATTCGACCCTATCAGTTAACCCCGGTAATTATCTGGAACGCCATTTGCGGCAAGTGATACAATATATTGAAACACGCTCACCTGTTCAGCTTGTTGCCATCGGCATTGGTCATGATGTCACCCGATATTATCAACGCGCAGTCACCATCACCGATGTTGATCAGCTCGGCGGTGCGGTCACAACTCAGTTAGCGGATTTGTTTGATGAAGACAGCAAGTCCAAGCGCGGACGCGGACGCCGCGTGGCATAATCCTGACACGAATAGGTAAAGTGGAAAAACCCTTATTCGCTGGCGAGAGCGGCCTTAATGGCGCGCTTAACGCGAGTCGCATTGAGGCTGAGGTTTTCGTCTTTAGTGGACAGCAAATAGGCGTCAATCCCACCTGATTTTTCGACGGTGCGGATAGCACGAGTGGAAACCCGGAATGATACGGACTTGCCTAGGGCATCGCTAACCATAGATGAGTTCTGAAGGTTTGGCAGAAACCGGCGACGGGTACGGTTATTCGCGTGGCTGACATTATTACCAGTCATCACACCTTTACCTGTCAATTCACAACGACGGGACATATCGTTCTCCTCAAATGTTATGTGGCTTTCTTGCCGTAATCATCTTCATAGCGTTAATTGAAGGCGTTAACTAGCGCATCCGCCGCCTGCCGTCAAGATAGAGCGTGATTTTTATCACTAATTTGCGCGCTTTGCCATGGCCTATGGCAAAGCAGGTGACGGCGTTATTCTTAAGTGCTATGATAATTTATGTTTTTAGGTAACAATATAGCCGTTTAGATAGCACCCCTTGGCAAAAGGTGTTATCGCAACAGACAAAGACCAATTGGGCCAAACATACGAATAGAGCAGATCATAACACATCTCGCATTATTACCCAGCACATGAATATCATGACCGAAGCTCTGCCCTCACCAGTCACAAAAATTAAGTGCAATGTCACCATTGATACGCGCCGAACGACCCTGATGTTGGAACAAGAAATCTGGAATATCTTGGATGAGCTTGCCCGAGAGGAAGGGCTAACGATTGATGAGCTTTGCCAAAAAATTTACTTGGCCCATCAAGGAGATGAGAGCATTAGTTCGGTTATCCGCATTGTTGCCGTTCTGGCTTGCCGGGTGTTATCGGCTGAAACAAACACACAAAACCCCCATGAATTGCAAAGCCCGCAGATGCTGTTCCCATCGCGGTTTCATCAGGCGCTAGGGCGTCTTAACCCCTCATAACAACTTAGCGGTTTTGTTTTGCCGTCCATCCACTTGCCGCTAGGGCCTCTGCCGGGTCTTTGGCCTGTCCAACCGCATCATTTAAATGACGATATCCATCACGGGCAAGCAACTGATCAAGGCCCGCGATGATGCGGCTTGGTAAATCTGGGCCTTGCAAGGCCAACGCGGTGTAAAGCTGAATCAGATTAGCCCCTGCCAGTATTTTTGCGTAGGCCGCCTCTGCGCTATCAATACCGCCAACACCAATGAGCATGACCTTACCGCCAAGCCGCTGATATGCCCGAGATAGCCATGCTGTCGATGCCTCAAGCAAGGGGCGCCCTGATAACCCCCCCGATTCGGTCTTATGAGGTGAGGTCAAGTGATCTGGTCTCTGGATCGTGGTGTTGGTCAAAATTACCCCCGCAACCCCCAGATCAGGTAAGCGGTCAAGCACTGCAAAAAAATCGTCTTCTGCCATATCCGGCGCTAATTTGATCAAGACAGGTAAATCTGCACGATCAAGTCCTGTTTTCACCGCAGACAGAATTTCAGCCAAAATCTGTGGGGTCTGCATATCACGCAAGCCGGGCGTATTTGGAGAAGATACATTGATGGTTAAATAATCTGCAAAAGGCGAAAGCATCACTGCTGTGTTATGATAATCAGCAATGCGATCTGCGCTGTCTTTGTTAGCGCCGATATTGACACCAAGCGGCCCATGCCATGACGCGGCGGTCTGGCGATAGGCTTTTAATCTGGCCGCCACCACCTCAGCCCCTTGATTGTTAAAGCCGTAACGATTGATCACGGCAGCATCTGATCTTAGGCGAAACACCCGGGGCTTGGCATTTCCAGCTTGAGGCAAAGGGGTAATTGTTCCCACTTCAGCAAAGCCAAAGCCAAGCTGAAAGGTGGCGGTAATAGCCTCAGCGTTTTTATCAAACCCTGCCGCTAGACCTAGCGGATTAGGAAACGAAAGCCCCATGAGGGTTTGGGTAAGCCGTGGCGGTGATTGAAGATGATCTTGGCGCGGGGTCAGACCATGAGCCATTCCCCATACCGCCATGCGATGTGCCGTTTCTGCTGGCAACAGTCGAGCTAGGGCTGTCGCGGCACGGCTGATCACCTTGCTTCTCCTGCTGGTTGTGTTGCCAGCTTGCCATCCGCTGCTTGATGCAAGAGGTCTTGCATCGCCGCTAAGCCATAAAGCCGAATAAACGACCCCATGCGTGGGCCTTCTTGCTGACCTAACAGCACTTCATAAAGACAGGAAAACCATTGCCGTAAAGGATCATACCCTGCCTCTTTCCCGATTGAGAAAACCGCCGACTGGATATCTTCTGCCGCTGCATCATCTGATAACTGCGCCAGTTGTTCTGCCAGTTGGCGCAGATATCCGGCCTCAGCCTCAGTCGGCTGGCGATATTGTTTGGTTGGCCTGACCCGATCCTGATAATAGGTCACGGCGTAATCCACCAATCGGGCCAGTTCTGGATGTGATGTTGGGCTGACATTCGGGGCATATTGCACCAAATACCCCCAGATCACATCTGCGGTTTCTGCCTGACACACACCAGCGAGGTTTAACAACAGCGAAAAGCTAACCGGCATATCAACTTGAGGCGGTTCACCCTGATGAATATGCCAGACCGGATTTTCAATTTGGGCCGCCGCGTCCTGACCAACATAAGCGGATTGATGGCTGAAATAATCATCGACCATTTTCGGAACAACATCAAAATATAGCCGCTTTGCGCGCTTGGGCTGATTATACATAAACAACGCCAGTGACTCCGCCGTGCCATAAGTTAACCATTCCTCAACACTTAACCCATTGCCGCGAGATTTTGATATTTTCTCCCCATTCTGATCAAGAAACAGCTCATAAGAAAACCCTGCCGGAGGCGTGCCGCCCATGATGGAAGTAATTTTTGAAGACAATTTGACAGATTCGCTCAAATCCTTGCCACTCATCTCATAATCAATGCCAAGCGCATACCACCGCATCGCCCAATCACATTTCCATTGTAATTTGACCTTACCGCCATCAATACCCGTGGTTACCGTTTCGCCAGTGCCGGGGTCAACATAGCGGATCAAACCCTTCGCCGGGTCTGTTTCGATGATAGGCACCTGCAACACTTCCCCAGTACGAGGGCAGACAGGCAAAAACGGGCTATATGTGGCTTGCCTTTCTTCACCAAGGGTCGGCAACATGACTTTCATGATGCGGTCATAATTTTCTAAAATCTTTTGTAGGGCAGCGTCAAAACGGCCTGATTGATAACATTCTGTGGCTGATAAAAACTCATACTCAAAGCCAAAACCATCCAAAAAGGCGCAAAGACGGGCGTTGTTATGCGCCCCGAAACTGGCATGAGTGCCAAACGGATCAGGCACTTGCGTTAAGGGCTTGCCGAGATGTTCAGCCAACAGATCGCGGTTTGGAACATTATCAGGAACTTTGCGGAGCCCATCCATATCATCCGAAAAACAGATCAGTCGGCTGGATTTGCCTGTTAAGGTTTGATAAGCGTGACGCACCATAGAGGTGCGGACAACTTCACCAAATGTGCCAATATGCGGCAAACCTGATGGGCCATATCCGGTTTCAAAAATCACCTCTTGGTCCTGATCCGATTTACCGCCCATTTTTTCCAGACGCGCCATCAGCAATTTCGCCTCAATAAAAGGCCAAGCTTTAGCGTTGTTAGCGAGATCGGTAAAAGCAGAGGAAGACATTGTTTCCATGATATGTGACATTCCGGTTTCAAATAGTTGCTGGAAGCGATAGTTAAGGGGTTGAGGCGTCAGCGTCAATAGGGTTACTGATACCTTGGTTTGTCTTTGCTATGCTTATTGTGACGTTTTTGATTTTCCCAAGGAGTGTTTTCCCCCATCATGTCCACCCTGTCGCTTCCCCAGCTTGCCGCAATCATGCCGCTACCAGATCACGTCATCTGGATTGGGGTTGATGGTGATATTGAACAGCTTTCCCATGTTGAAGCAAACCAAAGGCTAGATCATGAAGCCGTGCTTTATTGTCACCAGCGATGGTGCGCCCATAAATTAGGGCGCGGTAGAGACGGTCTGGCTGGCCTTGATCTACTTGAGCTGTTTGCTTTTGTTCGGCCAGCGCGGTTTGCTGTTCCTACCGCCGCCGGTCTAGCCAGCAATCTTGGCCTTGCTACCACCAATGATCCCGAAGATCAGACTATGCTGATGCCCGTTCTTGCCCATACAATGCTTGAGCTTATCATGGGTTGGTCACCTGAAGAAAAGACCCAAGCCGCTGGGTTTGCCAGATTAATGGCACAAGGCGGATGGGGCTGGGCGCCTATGGTCATGTCCGCATTGGGTGAGGCAATGCCAACAGCGGCGCCGCCAAATAGCCGTGATGCCGCCATTTGGACACGGCTGGATGAGATTGCCGATGATGGCCCTGCGCCCCCTGCTGGTAACAGCCCCATTAATTGGCAAGACACCCAAAACCGGCTTAATCATATGCTAGGGCGCGGCAAATCGGTTCGTCCCGGTCAAATAGCCTATGCCGAAAGCCTGATCCATGCCTTTACCCCGCCATATGATGAGGCTAGCCCACATCTGGTCATGGCAGAGGCCGGCACAGGCACAGGTAAGACTGTGGGGTATTTGGCGCCAGCCTCATTATGGGCGGAAACCAACACTGCGCCAGTTTGGATTTCCACCTATACCCGAAGCCTTCAGCATCAGATCGAAAGCGAAATGGCGCGGCTATATGATCATGCGGATGAACGCGAAAAGCGTGTCGTCATTCGCAAAGGGCGTGAGAATTACCTTTGCCTGCTGAACTTAGAAGAAGCTCTGACCGCGGCCTCCGCCACGCCGCGCCATGCCATCGCGCTAGGACTGATGGCTCGCTGGGCTGAGGCTAGTGGTGATGGTGATCTGACTGGCGCGCATTTCCCTGCTTGGCTAACAGATTTGTTTGGCTATGGGCTGACCCAAGGGCTTTCTGATCGGCGCGGCGAGTGCATTCATTCCGCCTGTGTTCACTATCGCAAATGTTATGTCGAAAAAAATCGGGCTCGTGCCGCCCATAGCGATATCGTCATTGCTAATCATGCGCTGGTCATGATTACAGCTGTCATGAACAGTTTAGCAAGCAGTCCAGAGGCCCGCGGCGTCAACCGATATGTTTTTGATGAGGGGCATCATTTATTTGATGCCGCCGATAGTGCGTTTTCCACTGCCTTTACCGGGGCGGAGGCTGCTGATCTTCGGCGCTGGATTAGAGGCGGCGAAGACCAACGCCGAGGCAATCGCCGTCTGCGCGGCATTCGCCAACGGCTAGGCAATCTTCTCGAAGACGCAAGCCCTGCCATGCAAGACCTTGAAGCCGCGTTTCAAGCAGCGGCAATTCTGCCTGCAACAGGGTGGCGCAAGCGTCTGACTGAGGGCGAGCCTGATGGATTGCTAGAGGAGTTTTTTTACCATATTCGCCAGATCGTCTATGACCGCATTGATCAACCTGAAAGCCTTTACAGCCTTGAGGCTAGCCTTGAGCCCATTGACCCACGCCTTGCCCCACTGATTGCGCCATTACGGCAAGAGCTAGCGGCGATATCGTACCCCTTAACACGCTTGGCGGAACGCCTGAAAACCATGCTTGCTGATGAAAGCGATATTCTGGACACCGATGCTCGTCAACGGTTAGAGGGCGCGGTACGTGGTTTAATCCGGCGCGCGTCTGGCCCTTTGGCAGCGTGGATAAGTCTGCTTGATGGGATTGGTGATGGCGGCCTTGAGGGCTTTGTCGATTGGATGGAGGCGACACGCCGCATGGGTGAAGATGTCGATGTGGGCATTTACCGCCATTGGATTGACCCTTCCCGGCCATTTTATGATCATGTTCTGACACCGGCCAAGGGGGTCGTGATTACCTCGGCAACCTTAACGGATCGACTTGATATTCATAGTGATCAGCCCGATGAGGCGGCTTGGGGTAATGCCAGCCGCCTAACCGGGGCAAGCCATATGGATCATCCAGCGCAGATGGTATCTGTGCCGTCGCCATTTGATTATGCGGAACAAGCCCGGGTTTTTATCGTCACTGATTGTGATCGCAATGACCCATGCCAAACCAGCGCCGCCATGGCGATGTTAATGATGGCATCAGGTGGCGGAGCATTAGGGCTATTTACCGCTATCAACCGCCTGAAAGCCATTTATCCTAATTTGGCTCAGCAACTGGCCGAAGCTGGGTTACCGCTTTATGCCCAGCATATGGATGCCATGAACCTAAATACCCTCATTCAGATTTTCCGCTCTGAGCCGCAATCTTGCCTTCTTGGTACTGATGCTATTCGGGATGGCATTGATGTGCCGGGGGAGGCTTTGCGTCTGATTGTCTTTGATCGGGTGCCTTGGCCTCGGCCAGATATGTTGTTTAAGGCAAGGGCAGAGATGTATGGACGTGAGCCATGGACAGATCGGCTGACCCGGATGAAACTGCGCCAAGCCTTTGGTCGGTTGATCCGGCGTGAAAACGACCGCGGCGTCTTTGTGATGCTTGATAATCGCCTGCCTACGCGGCTGACCAGTGCCTTTCCTGCTGGCACCCCGATTATCCGATGCGGCCTTGCGGAAGCTATCCATGAAACGCGTGGGTTTTTGAAAGTCTAAACTGTTCAACATAAAAAGCCGGAGGGGTTACCTCCGGCTTTTCGGTATTGGTTGGAATAGAGGTCAGCAGGATTAGAATCCCATGCCGCCCATACCGCCCATGCCACCCATATCAGGGGCCGCAGGAGCGGCAGGCTTTGGCTCAGGCAACTCGCTGACCATGGCCTCGGTGGTGATCAGAAGACCAGCAACTGATGCCGCGTTCTGGATAGCAGAGCGCACCACTTTAGTTGGGTCAATGACACCTGCCTTGATCAGGTTTTCAAACTTACCTGTCTGAGCGTTGTAACCATTGGTATCAGACTTGTCTTCTACCAGTTTGCCAACAATCACGGCACCATCAGCACCGGCGTTATCAGCGATCTGGCGTGCAGGGGACTGAATAGCGCGGCGGACAATATTGACGCCAACATTCTGGTCATCATTATCGCCTGTCAATTTATCCAGTACACGCATGGCCTTAACCAGAGCGGCACCGCCACCCGGGACAATGCCTTCTTCAACAGCGGCACGGGTCGCGTGCATCGCATCATCGACACGGTCTTTACGCTCTTTCACTTCAACTTCGGTAGCACCGCCAACTTTGATCACGGCAACACCGCCAGCCAGTTTGGCCAGACGTTCCTGCAGTTTTTCACGATCATAGTCAGAGGTGGTTTCTTCGGCTTGAGCGCGAATCTGGTTGCAACGTGCCTCAATGTCTTTTCTCTTACCAGCACCGTCAACGATGGTGGTGTTTTCTTTGGTGATCTCAACGCGCTTGGCTGTGCCGAGCATATCAAGAGTAACCGCATCAAGAGAAATGCCAACATCTTCAGAAATCACCGTACCATTGGTCAGGATAGCGATATCTTCGAGCATTGCTTTACGGCGGTCACCAAAACCTGGTGCCTTAACCGCAGCAACCTTGAGGCCAGCGCGCAGACGGTTAACAACCAAAGTGGCCAAGGCCTCACCTTCGATATCTTCAGCGATAATCAAAAGCGGCTTGCCTGACTGCACAACCTTTTCAAGGATTGGAAGCATATCTTGCAGATTGGTAAGCTTCTTCTCATGGATAAGGATATACGGGCTTTCCATTTCAGCTTTCATCTTTTCGCCATCAGTGATGAAATATGGTGAAAGATAGCCACGGTCGAACTGCATACCTTCAACAACATCAAGTTCGGTTTCAAGGCTCTTGGCCTCTTCTACCGTGATGACGCCTTCGTTGCCTACGCGTTCCATAGCCTTAGCAATCATCTGACCGATATCACCTTCGCCATTAGCGGAGATAGTACCAACCTGAGCTACTTCAGCCGTGGTTGAGATTTTTTTGGATTGCTTCTTTAAGTTCTCAACAATCTTTTCCACCGCGAGGTCAATGCCGCGCTTGAGGTCCATTGGGTTCATGCCAGCGGCAACAGCCTTTGCGCCTTCTTGGGCGATGGACTGAGCCAGAACAGTTGCGGTTGTTGTGCCGTCACCAGCCATATCATTGGCTTTTGACGCGACTTCACGCACCATCTGGGCGCCCATGTTTTCAAACTTGTCTTTGAGCTCGATATCTTTGGCAACCGTCACACCGTCTTTGGTGATGCGCGGGGCGCCGAAAGATTTGTCAAGAACAACGTTACGGCCTTTAGGGCCGAGGGTCACCTTGACAGCGTTGGCCAGAATATCAACGCCCTTCATCATTTTTTGACGGGCATCTGCGCCGAATTTTACATCTTTTGCAGCCATGGTTTTAACCTTTCATGTCTTTTGCAGTATTATTGTCTTAGAATTGGGGAGGGATCAGGATTAGCTCATCACACCAAGAATGTCTGATTCACGCATGATCAGATATTCGGTGCCGTCAATCTTGACTTCTGTTCCGGAATATTTCCCAAACAGAACACTATCACCTGCCTTAACATCAAGTGGAACCAGCTTACCGGTTTCGTCACGGTTGCCTGAACCGACAGCTTTGATTTTACCCTGCATGGGCTTTTCTTTCGCTGTGTCGGGAATGATAATTCCACCTGCGGTTTTGGTTTCCTGCTCAACGCGCTCAACCAGAACGCGATCGTGAAGCGGCCTGAATTTCATGCCTAGTCTCCTCATTATATATTGTCAAATGCGTGTTGGTTTCACGGATTTAGCACTCTAAGCCCGACAGTGCCAACACTGGGTTAGAGCGTATATGGGGATAGCGGCAAGGGCTGTCAAGGAAATACGAAGAAAAAATTGTTCCCGGCACGCTTTAGCCATCAAAAGGATTGCGCCGATCTGCCGCGCCGCCGCGCCTTGCCACATTAAGAGAAAGGCATTACCAGATAGGTTAATAATAATTATGGTTAAGGCGACATTACATTATCTCGCAACATCTGGTATCTGGTCATGGCAATGAACACATCTGCACATCATATTATGGATCATCGCCCTGTGGTGATCTGGCTAGGCTTGGTTACGCTGATGGTATTTACCATGATTACCGTTGGCGGCATCACCCGGCTGACCGATAGCGGTTTATCCATGGTGGAATGGCGGCCTTTAATGGGAATATTGCCCCCGATGACAGACACCGAATGGGGGCGGGTGTTTGATCTCTATCGGCAATCCCCTGAATATCAGAAAATTAACGCTGGCATGACGATGGCTGAGTTCAAATGGATTTTCTTTTGGGAATATCTGCACCGCGTCCTTGGCCGGATGATCGGCCTTGCCTATGCTTTGCCTTTGCTTGTGTTTGCGATGCGCCGACGCCTTCCACAAGGGTATCGCTGGCGGTTTTTGATCCTGCTGGGTCTAGGTGCGGCCCAAGGCGGTATTGGTTGGTGGATGGTGAAATCCGGATTGGTTGATAACCCCTATGTATCCCAATATCGGCTAGCAACGCATCTTGGCATGGCGCTGACCATTCTAGGCGTTTTGGTCTGGACAATCGCAGATTTGGTTTATGGCCGTGCTGGCGCACCGCGTGGTCATGTTGCTGGTGTGATCGGAATACTGGCGATTACAATTATCGCCGGGGCCTTTGTTGCAGGCATGAATGCCGGGCTGATCTATAATGAATATCCCCTGATGGGCGGGCAATTTATCCCCATTGAATACGGGTTTTATGGGGCAGCAGATGCGTTTGAAAATCCTGCCTCAGCACAATTTCATCACCGCTGGTTGGCGGTTTTAGCTGCGCTTGGGGTGGTAAGCCTATGGTTCAGGGCTAAAAAACACGGCCTCACCGTCGCGGCCTTTATGATGCTGGTGGTGGTGATTTGCCAATTTCTGCTCGGCATTTTCACCTTATTATATCAAGTCCCCGTTAGCCTAGGCACATGGCATCAGGCTGGCGCCGCGGCGCTTTTGATAACGGTGCTTTGGGTAGCGCACGGGTTAACTCGCCCTCGACAGGTCTAATGCCCCAAAGGGATTGTTTTTTACCCGTATGATATCGGCTTAAGCGCTAGCCGGTTTGATCGGTAACTGCTTGAGGATATGCAATTCGGCCAGTTGTTTGTCATCCACATCTGACGGCGCACCCATCATCAAATCTTCGGCTTTACCGTTCATCGGGAACAAAATCACCTCACGGATATTAGGCTCATCTGCGATCAGCATGACGATGCGATCAATACCCGGGGCAATCCCGCCATGGGGAGGGGCGCCAAATTTAAACGCATTGATCATGCCGGGGAATTTGTTGTCCACAACCTCAGGCCCATAGCCTGCGATCTCAAACGCGCGATACATGACTTCGGGTAAATGGTTCCGGATAGCCCCTGAAGACAGCTCAATCCCATTACAAACCAAATCATATTGCCATGCCTTGATATCCAGCGGGTCCATGGTGTTAAGGGCGTCAAGACCGCCTTGCGGCATAGAGAACGGGTTATGTGAAAACTCTATCTCACCTGTGACTTTGTCACGCTCATACATAGGGAAATCAACAATCCAGCAAAACTGATAGCCATCACCAATCAGTTCTTTTTCTTGGCCAATACGAACCCTTGCTTTGCCAGCAAGGGAGGCGGCTTCATCGACCTCAGCACAAGCAAAGAATAACGCATCGCCATCTTTCAGCCCCATCTGGTCACGCAACGCAAAGGCCTTATCATCCCCTAACGCCTTAGCCACAGGGCCACGTGCCTCACCCTCAGCATAAATAATATAGCCCATGCCTGGTGCGCCTTCGCCTTGGGCCCAACTGTTCATGCGATCCGCAAATGCCCGATTACCACAACCCGGCCCCGGAACAGCGCGAACCACTGCTCCGCCTGCTACCGCTTTGGCAAAAATGCTGAACCCGGAATCCCTAAAGGTTTCGGTGACATCCTCTATCTCCAGAGGTATCCGCAAATCCGGCTTATCCGTTCCATATTTCAACATGGCATCTGCAAAAGAAATGCGCGGAAAGCTTGAGGCAATATCCTTATCTGTGAACTCGGCAAAGACACCAGCAATGACAGGTTCAACCGCTTCAAAAACATCATCCTGTTCAACAAAACTCATCTCAAGGTCAAGCTGATAGAACTCCCCCGGGCTACGGTCGGCGCGGCTATCTTCGTCACGGAAGCATGGTGCAATCTGAAAATAGCGATCAAATCCGGATACCATGATCAACTGTTTGAACTGTTGCGGGGCTTGCGGCAGGGCATAAAACTTTCCCGGATGCAGGCGTGAGGGAACAAGAAAATCCCGTGCGCCTTCAGGCGATGACGCTGTTAAAATTGGTGTTTGAAACTCTGTGAAGTTTTGGGCAATCATGCGATTGCGAATGGATTGAATAATTTGTGAGCGCAACAAAATATTCTGGTGAGGCCGCGCCCGTCTAAGATCAAGATAGCGGTAACGCAAACGGGTTTCTTCACCTGCGTCTTCATCAGAATTAACCTGAAGCGGCAGCACATTCGCATGGGAAAGCACCTCAAAGCTATCGATACGCACCTCAATTTCGCCAGTAGGCAGGGTGGAGTTAACCGTTTCAGGATCGCGCTTAACAACCCGGCCTTTGATCCGGACAACCGATTCTACCCGTGTCTCCTCAACCATGGCAAAACTGGCATCTGAGCTATCAGCGACGCATTGAGTAATCCCAAAATGGTCACGCAGATCAACAAACAGCAACTGGCCATGATCACGCTTACGGTTAATCCATCCAGACAAAGTTACCGTTGCACCGACATCATTAATAGTCAGGGCGTTACAGTTATGGGTGCGGTAAGCGTTCATGTCATTTCTCCGCTAGCGGCAGTTATAAGGCAATCTTGCCCCTTATCTATCGTGATGAGGGGAGGTCATGCAAGCGCTTTTGTATCAAAACCTTGAGACACAAGATTAACCGCGGCGGCGACGGCGGCGCGATGATTCCCCTGATGGATTATCCCCAGATGGGCTTTCAATATTTTTCCATGGCTTGCCAAGGGTGTTTTCTAACCGATCTGCGTCCACGGGCTGGCGTTCTTTTACAGCTTCAAGCGCTAATCGCATCGCCTTGATATGCTCTGGTGTGGTTCCGCAACAGCCGCCGATAATCTCAATCCCGGCATCACGCGCCAACACCGCATAATCCGCCATCAGCTCTGGCGTGCCATGGTAATGGATATGCCCATCAACATATTCTGGAATGCCGCAATTGCCTTTTGCAACACGGTAGACACCATCGCGAGGCGACATTGCCATGACCGCGTGCATTAATTCTGACGGGCCAATTCCACAATTTGCCCCAACCGCGATAACATCACGCTGACCAACCTGATCGGCAAAATCTGATGGATCAACCCCCATCATGGACTTTCCAGCAGTGTCAAAAGTCATGGTTGCACCGACAGGCAGACCCGTTTTCTTTGCGGCCTCAATAGCAGCAAAGATTTCATCAAAAGACGAAATGGTTTCAATCCACAACATATCCACGCCGCCTTCTGCTAACGCCATGGCCTGTTCGGTAAAGGCATCAACCGCTTCCTCATGGGTCAATGCCCCCAGAGGCGTAAACAGCTCCCCCGTTGGACCTATGGAACCAGCAACCATCACGTCACGCCCCTTGGCATCACGCTGATGCTTTGCTTCGGCTCTGGCCAGACGCGCGGAGGCTTCGTTCAACTCTGCCACCCGATGCTCAGACTGATGCAGCTTGAGACGATGACGTGTGCCGCCAAAAGAATTGGTGAGGATCATATCTGATCCTGCCTCAATAAAACGGCGATGAAGACCTGAAACATGGTCCGGCTTTTCCAGAGACCATAATTCTGGCGGGTATCCGGTTTCAAGACCAAGCATGAAATAGTTAGTGCCTGTGGCACCGTCTGCTAGGACATAACCTTGCTGATCTAGCAGGCGATCAAGGATAAACATTTTTGCCCCCCGTATGATAGTTTTGCGCATGAAAAGTTTGCTTCAGGCTAATTTGCGGCGGCGCTGACGGCGACCACGCCCTGTTGCAAAGGCGCGGCGGTCATGCAGGCTATCAAGCAAGGCTTGTTGCTCATCGCGGGCAAGATTGCGCCAAGACGCAATTTCCTGTCGGCTACGATAACAGCCACTGCAAAACCCGCTGATCGGATCAATCTGGCAAATACTAATACACGGAGAAGGAAGGTGATCCGATGTCATTCTTTATCACCCAAAGGCTGGTGAACTTTAGGCCGCAGTTTCAGCCACATTTGCATTGGATACTGACTCAGCCAGTTTGTCAATCATTTCATCAATTTGGGCATGATGCCCAGCCAAAACCACATGATCATGACGAACAACTGTCTCGCCCATGCTGTCATGATCAGCATTGATCAAATCCAGCGACGCGGCAAGCGATATCCCACTGCCAATCAAAAGCACAGGGGCATCTTCGCGAATAAAGGCCGACATGATCCGCTTAGCGTGGCTATCTGTTGATAGCACCTTGGTATGGTTTTCACCATGCGGAACAACCATCAGATCATAATCCACCGCCAAGGTTTCACGCCAAATGGCATCCACCGAATAGGACAATCCCCACGCTTCACCAGACCAGCCGTTAATCAGACCCATATCCTTAGACACAAGATGCGTTTTTGCACCAAGAGCCGTTAATGATTTTTGCAAATGCACAAGTTGGGTTTCTAGAAAGCCATTAGTGATGAGAATAGCAACGCGCTTGCCCGCTAGCGGGGAAATAGACATACATAACTCCTTATTTCTCGTCCAGAGAGACAAATCACGGTCTCAATCCAGACTTATTTTTTAACGATGACCTTATATATTGTTAATGATGGCAAAGATCAATAGGCTAAGGTGAATTGTCCTGCCTAGGGATAATGCTTCCTGCCTTTATTTTCATAAACTGATGCCACAGGATAAAGACATAAATCGCATTTTATATTAGAAATATGTAATGCACTTGACCAACTTACATCCGGCAAGGCGGATTGATTTTGTTTCCCTTGTAGTAGCATTACCCCTGTTGGTTGGGTGCGGGGGCGGAGGTGGGGTATCCATCACCGCCCCACCTGCCTCGCCTGTTGGTATTGCCAATCTAGCCAGCCAAGCGACAGCAAATCAGATCAATACTGATCAGCTATTTGCCAAACTTAGTGGTGAAGGTGATCGCTGGATTGCCGTGATGGATAGCGACAGCCTAAATCTGCGGCTTAATGGAAATGTGGAAAACGCGGAATCGGTTTTAAGAAAACTCCCCCCTATTGCCCCTTATGTGACGCCAGAAATAACGACACGCTATTCGCGTTTTGGCACGCTTTCGCTTGGTCTAGATCAGCAATTAGATGACCCGGGCAGAGTGGCTGTATGGGGCTATCTGTCTGAGAGCTTGCCTGCGGCTGATATGACTTATGATATGGCTTCGCTTTGGCATTGCGTGGGTTGTGGCGGCGTTTTCAATACCCGCACCGGAACGGCGCGCGGCGCCCTTACCCTAACCGCGGAATATCAGCGCGCTTTGATAGACCTGAATGGTGATGATCTGCATCTTACCGCTACGCTTAGCCTTGATGATAATAACCAGCTCGATTTATCTGGCGATATGTCGTTATATTATGAAGGTGTAAAACAGATACCTCATGCGCAAACACTAACCGGGACTCTGTTTGGGCCAGACGCCAATGAGGCCGGGTTAGTGTTCGGGCTTGAAACCGATCAAGGGATATTGTTTAGCGGCATGGCGCTTGGCGCATCATCAACAGCCCCTTAAATCCCCAGCGAGCCATAACTTTTGACTACTCTATCAATCGCGATTTTCATTGCTGCGATACGCATATTTGGTACATCGGGGTTGGTGTTCCATTCGCGGCTGATATTGGCATAGGCTTCACGCATGGTGTCTTCAAGGCCAGATCGCACCAAGGTTAATTCGGTTGATCCTGTTAAGGCGTGTTGCCGCTGCTCTTCGGGAAAGGGTTTTCCTGTCATCATTTCCACACCCTGAATAATAGCGCTGAAATGGTCATGGCTTTCGCGTCTTTGCATGCGCCCAAATCGGATATGGCTGAGATTCTTAATCCATTCAAAATAACTAACCGTCACGCCACCCGCATTAGCGTAAAGATCAGGGATAATGACAGTGCCTTTTTTGTTGAGGATATCATCGGCTTCTGCCGTGATAGGGCCGTTAGCCGCCTCAATGATTAAGGGGGTTTTGATCTGTAAGGCATTGGTTTTGGTGATTACCAATTCCATGGCCGCCGGGATCAGTATATCCGCATCTTCTTCCAGCATTTCCATGCCGCTTGCAGTAAAGCCGTCAAAGTCCTCAATGCTGCCATGGGTTGCCATATGCTCTTTGAGAGCGCGAATATCAATGCCTTTTGGATTGACCACGGCGCCGCCTCGTTCCAGCACATGAGTCACCATGGCCCCGTCTTCTTCAGACAGAAACAACGCGGCATGATAACCAACATTGCCCAGCCCCTGAACAATAATCCGCTTGCCTTTAAGGCCCGGGGTTAGTCCGGTTTTCTTAACATCTTCAGGATGATCGAAAAAGGCCCGCAAAGCATATTGCACCCCGCGACCTGTGGCCTCAACGCGGCCTTGTATTCCGCCCTTGCCAACAGGCTTACCTGTCACACACGCCCATGCGTTAATTTCAATAGAGTTCAAGCGGCGGTATTCATCAGCCATCCATGCCATCTCGCGTTCGCCTGTTCCCATGTCAGGGGCTGGAACATTTTGTGATGGGCTGATCAGATCACGCTTTGCCAATTCTTGCGTAAAGCGGCGCGTAATACGTTCTAGTTCCTCTTCGCTCCAGTCTTTCGGATTGATATAAAGTCCACCCTTTGACCCGCCAAACGGCACCTCAACTAAGGCGCATTTGAACGTCATTAGCATGGCCAAGGCCTCAACCTCTTCAAGAGACACGTCAAGACTGTAACGAATACCGCCTTTGACCGGTTCAAAATGTTCGCTATGGACAGATCGGTATCCCACGAAAGTCTGCATCTTGCCGCGAAGTCTTACCCCGAAACGCACGATGTAAGAGGAATTGGTGACTTTGATTTTATGATCCAGTCCCGGTGCCATAGGGATAAGTTTGGCGGCCTGATCATAAACCTTTTCCACTGACTGAAGAAAAACATTGCTCATTGCTGATAATCTCCTTTCCCTCAAAAAAGACCAGTTTGTGAATTATAAACTTTATAACACGAATTGGCGATTGCCTATTATGAAAATGGGCGTATGGTTATTGAGGTAAGACTTAATCAGATGAAGCATTTTTTATAATGGCCTTTCGTCCTCCTATCCGCATTGCTTCAGGTGGCACCCCCGGTGGCACCACCCTTGGTATTATTTATGGAATGAACGGCGCCTCAATGGCGGTGCTTGGGTCTCTGGTTTCTCTCGTTGGATTAGGCATCCTAGACAATGATCGGGTGATGCTATCCTTAAGCCTGTTTATTGCCGCTTTGATGTCTCTGCCATTGGTGCTTTATACAGGTAGCCTGATCAGTTTGCTGACCCGAAAATATGTTTTCACGATCGCTGCTGGCATAGCTATCGCAAGTAATTTCCTCTTTATGATTGATCAACCTTGGGCATTTATTTTTGCCAATACCTTACGCATGGCTGGGGCAGGATTGATGATGATGTGTATCTCGCTCTACACCATGGATTTCATTCCACGAAAACAGCTCGCCAGCGCAGAGAGCAGAAAAATTATGTTTTCTGGTTTGGCTTGGTTGATCTTTCCATTTCTTGGCACTTGGATATGGGTCAATGTTGATGCGCGGTCACCCTTTATCTTATCAATGATATTAGTCAGCATTCTGATCACTGTGTTCTGGTGGCTTCGTATTTCAGAGGCAGAAAATATTCGGCCCCCTGATGCCAAGAATCTGAACTTTATTCGCAATGTTCGTACCTATTTTGCCAACCCCCATATGCGAGTCGCCTATCTGATCGCGGTAGCCCGATCATCATCATGGGTGGTTTTTTTCACTTACGGGCCAATTTATCTGCGTGACGCCGGGGTGGCGCCCCAATGGATTGGGCTATTTATGGGCGGCATTATGTCTGTCCTGTTGTTTTCTGGACGCTTTGCCTATATCGCGCAAATCATTGGTATCCGAAAAACCATCTTGTTCAGCTTTATGCTTGCTGGTAGCAGCATGATCATTCTTGGGCTTTTACCAGAACCCACCATATGGGGTTTGCTGTTGCTACTGCTGGCATCACTAGGGTTTGATATGCTCGATGTTGTTGGCAATATTCCCTTTATGCGCATGGTCACCCCGAAAGTCCGGGTTGAAATGACCAGCGTCTTTTCGACGTGGAGGGAAATGTCTTTTGTTGTCACACCGGGGCTGGCAACTCTCATCCTGATATTTACAGATATCAGTGGGTTGTTTGTTATTCTTGGGGTTGCGCTGTTTATGGCAGGATTATTAACCCGAACCATGCCTATTCGGGTGGATTAATCAGCAACAGAACTGGCCGTATCCTTATGTAATCCGGCACGAGTGGCAATCACCCCTGCGACCACGATCAGCATAATTCCAATAATATCCTTCATCCCTAAATACTGCTTTAAGAATATCAAAGCCGCTAATCCCGCAGAAATCAAAAAGAAATATTCGAACACATTGATATAGGTAGGGTCACCCACCTGATAGGCGCGTGTCATGAACCACATGGCAATCGTAGAGAAAAACGCCTGCGCAAAAATTAACCCAAAGACCGCAAGCGTAACCGTACCCCACGCGGTCGTAATAAATGGCGTCAGATGATCATTAGGTTCAACAGGATATAGCGCTAGCAAAAGGGACGCGATGCCGCCACCAATGCCTAAAAAGACAAATCCCATCGCCGACAACACCACCGGGTTTTCTTCAGCGCAATAGCGCTTGGTCAAAATATTACTCAATGCCAAGAAAGCCCCGCCACAAACAGGCAGGATATGCATCCATGAAAAATTGGTGTCATTAGGGTCAAGAATAACCAGTACTCCTGCTGAACCAATCGCCACCGCGCTAATCCGGCGAATACCAATCTGCTGACCAAAAAATAGCCGTGAAAATATCAGCACAAAAATTGGACAGGTGAAAATCCCTGCTCCTGTCACAGCCATGGGAAGAAAAGACAGAGAAGAAAAATAAATCAGCATGGACACCATAAAACAGAAATTGCGAAGCATCATAAACCATGGCCGAATGATGGTAAGGTTTGATCCGATAAGCCACGCTAATCCCAACATTAATGGAACCGCAATCAGGCTTCGCAACATATGGAACTGACCAACACCAATGCTGTCTTCCAGCATCACCACCAACGTATCATTCGGGCCGATAATCGCCATAGCGATCAAAATATAAATTCCGCCCCAGATTTCACCTGATTTCTGTTTCATGGCCAGTCTTTAACCAAACTCGCGCCGGATAGCGTCAGTATGCTGGCCCAAATCCGGCACATCGGTGGCGGCAACAATATCGCCATTGATCAAAGCCCCAGGGGACAGGATTTGCATTTCCCCATCTGATGTTCGCATAGTCATATGCCGGACTTGAGGGTGTTTTACCAAATCTTCCATTGTACTTAATCGGCCAAAAGCAATATCAGCCTGCGTCATAATATCAGCCAACTGATCTCGGCCATGGGCAGCAAAAGCTGCGGTAATTTTAGCATCCAGTGCAACCCGATTTGCCACACGCTCAATATTACTGGAAAACTTGGGATCACTAGCCATCGCCGCGTCACCCATCACATCGGTGCAAAACTTTACCCATTCGCGTTCATTCTGAATTGAAAACAAAATCATGCCGCCATCACCACAAGGATAAACCCCATAAGGGGCAATGGTGGGGTGATGCAGTCCCGGACGTTTAATGTCGCGTCCACCATATTTATGCTGAATATAAGGCACATTCATCCAATCAGCCAAAGCATGGAAAAGAGACACCTCAATGCCGCGGCCCTTGCCTGTTTTGGCACGTCCAATCAGTGCCTGAAGGATCGCCTGATATGAGGTCATGCCAGCGCCGATATCACAAATGGATACACCAACTCGCCCGGGGGATTCCGCCGAACCAGTGATGCCAGCCATCCCAACTTCCGCCTGTACCAACAAATCATAAGCCTTCATCTGACTGTATGGGCCAGATTCGCCATAACCACTGATTGAACAGGTAATCAATTGGGGGTGCTCGCGCCGCAACTCTTCCATATCTAATCCAAGCCTCGCGACTGCGCCGGGCATAAGATTCTGAATAAAGATATCCGCCTTTGCCAGCATTGCCTTTACCAAGGCCAAATCCTTTGGGTCTTTGAGGTTAAGCGCAACAGATTCCTTGCCGCGATTAAGCCAAACAAAGTAAGAGCTAGAGCCCATGGCATCAGCGTCATAATTGCGGGCAAAATCCCCTTCAGGGCGTTCAATTTTGATTACCCTCGCCCCGGCATCAGCCAATTTGCCAGACGCATAAGGGGCGGCGACCGCCTGTTCAATAGTAACAACAGTAATTCCAGCTAAATCTTTATCAGTCATCAAAATATCCTGCTCATTTCTTTTATGTATTTGCCCCTTTAATAGCATTAATAACAGCGTCAGTAACGTCGCGGGTAGTGGCTTTACCACCAACATCCGGGGTCAAGATACCTGCCGCGCAAACATCTTCAACCGCCTGCATAAGCCGTGCAGATGCCCCCTCATGACCAAGATGATCCAGCATTAACGCCGCCGTCCAAAAGGTGGCAACCGGATTAGCTATTCCTTTGCCGGTAATATCAAAGGCCGAGCCATGGATCGGTTCAAACATAGATGGAAAGCGGCCTTCAGGGTCTATATTTCCTGTCGGGGCAACACCAATACTGCCAGCCAAAGCACCAGCCAAATCCGATAGCACATCAGCGTGCAAATTGGTCGCAACAATCGTATCAAGGCTTTGCGGATCAAGTGTCATACGCACAGTCATAGCATCAACGAGCATTTTATCCCAAGTGACATCAGGGAAATCTGCTGCGACCTCTGCCGCAATCTCATCCCACATCACCATCCCGTGACGCTGAGCATTAGATTTTGTCACTACCGTCAATATTTTACGAGGGCGTGAGGCGGCCTTTTCAAAGGCAAATCGCATAATTCGCCTGACCCCGTGGCGCGTGAAGACGGATACCTCTGTTGCTACCTCTTCAGGTAAGCCGCGATGCACCCGGCCGCCACTGCCTGAATATTCCCCTTCAGAATTCTCACGGATAATCAGCCAGTCCAGATCACCGGGGCCAACATGGCGCAAAGGGGAATTGATCCCCGGTAACACGCGCGTGGGCCGAATATTAGCATATTGATCAAAGCCTTGACAGATAGGCAAGCGCAACCCCCACAGCGTGATATGGTCTGGCACATCCGGGGCGCCAACAGCACCAAAAAAGATCGCATCAAACGGTTTGAGTTGGTCCAGCCCATCAGACGGCATCATTTGTCCATGGGTTTTATAATAATCAGAACCCCAATCAAAATGCGTGACTGAAAACGTAAAACCGCCATCACGACTTGCCACCGCATCCAGCACCTCAAGTCCGGCACTGATTACCTCTGGGCCAATACCATCAGCAGGAATAGCGGCAATATGATAACTCGTCATTTTGATCTCTTAAATGATAGCAGGATCGTAATCTTATTGGCGTGAGTGTAACCATTATCCTAATTTTAGCAATGCCGTCATCTTTACCGCGATATCAATATGCTCATGGCTTTCACATCAAAGCCCGTCAATAAAGCGGCATAATTCACTGGCTACAACATCACCAGCCTCAAGCAAGAGCGAATGTTTATATCGTGGCAAAATGACCAGTTCTGACACTGGCAGGGCATTAGCGATCTGTTGATTTAGCCTAGGATTACAGCCGCCATCATGTTCCCCTGTTAACACCAAAGATGGTGCCGTGATGTCATGAAGCCATGGCCCCATTTCTGTACCAGCATAAATTCGAAACACATTGAGAAACACCTCAGCATCCGTTTCCACCACCTGTTTTAGGCGCGCTTTAACCACATCAGGGTGATTAGCGATAAAGGCATCGGTGAACCAGCGATCAGATAACGTCTCAAGCACAGGCGGAATGCCTTTTTCTTCCATCGCCTTTACTACCGCCCAGACCTTTTGGCTATCCTCATCTGTGCGAAAGGCCGCCGTTGATAATAGCCCTAATGACAGCACCCTTTCGGGATAGGCGCGGGCGTAAGCAGGACCAATCATGCCGCCAAGCGAATGTCCAGCCAGATGCATTGCCTCAACCCCAGTGGCTTTGCGGATCGCCTCAAGGTCTTCGACCAGATGATCAAGACTAAACACGCCTTGCCCTTTTGGTGATGCCCCATGGCCGCGCAGGTCATAGGTCACCACCGTGAAACGTGAGGTTAAAAGAGGCAGAAGTTTAGCCCAAGTGTTGCGCGCCGCGCCAATCCCATGGATCAGGAAAAGGGGCGGCCCTTGCCCCGCGATTGACCAAGCACAGGACACCGGTTGGCATGATCTGGATAATCCGGATGGTCTGGCAGCATCAGGATTTACCATGACTACCCCTCAGGCTGGCGGTCAGCATGGGCAACCCCAGCATAACCCCAATCCTCTTTATCCACATCGACCAAGATCACTTGAACGCTTTCTGGTTTGGCGCCTGTTGCCCGGCAAAACCCATCAGTCATTTCCTTAATAATGGCGCGGCGAGTATCACGATCACGCCCCTTGAACATTTCCACACGGATCATTGGCATAGCTAGGCTTCCTTTCTTGGTTTATCTGAACCAACTGGCGTCACGGTAAAATGCGGCATGACATCCTCAGCAAAGGCTTGTAATGCCTCCATCGTGTCTTCAGCATCAAGGCCAAAATTTGGATTAATGATGACCCGATCAATGCCAAGTTCCGCATAAGGTGCCAATTTATCAATGACCTCTTGAGGGGAACCTATCAAAAGGCTCTCTGCCAGTTCCTCTTTCGGGGTGCGGCTAGGCATGGGCGTGATCATGCCATGATCAACTAAGCCAGGGCCAAGAAAAATATTGTCAAAGCGGCCATAGTAATGATGTGCGGCGGCAATCTTCTTTTGCTTTTCAGCCTCATTTTTAGCCAAATGCGCAACACGCGAAAGGGTCAAGGTTGGGATATCATCGGTTTTCTGGCATTCGGCTTTGCCACGCTGAAACGCCTCCACCTGATCTTTGAGCAATTGGTGATTGCCTGAAAGCGGCGTGGTCTGAATATGAAACCCTTTTTTGGTTGAGGCATAAATACCTTCCGGATTCAGCACCGCCATCATGATAGATGGCCCCCCTTGCCGCAAAGGACGCGGCATAATCGTTAACGGATCAAACTGATACCATTTGCCATTCCATGACACTTCTTCATCAGTTAGCAAGGCCTGAAGAACATTGAGGGATTCATCAAATCGCTCACGGGTTTCCTCCATAGGAATGCCCATGCGCTCCATCTCATAGGCAAAGGCCCCTCGGCCAACACCTAGCATTAACCGCCCCTCACAAAAGATATCTGCCACCACCACTTCGCCAGCATAAACCCGCATATCGTGAAGCGGTAATACCACCACTGAGGTTAAAATCTTTAGCCGTTCCGTCATACTGGCAATTTTAACAGCAAAGGTCAGGGGGGCAGGCATCATCAGGCAATTAACCAAGTGATGCTCAGTCACAGAAACGGAATCAAAGCCGAGATGATCAGCTAGTTTCGCCTGATCCAGCATATCCCGATAAACCCGATCACCGCCATATTGCTTATCGGGGTAATCTGATGAAAGTTGAATACAGAAATCCATGTCAGCCCTATTGGTGATGATCAGAAAAAAGTATCAGATGAAAATGGCAAAAGACAAAGAAAAAAATTCTTGCAATATGGATAAGGATAGATTGTCCTATCGTCACCAAAACAACGAGCATCATCATGGCACGGCATCACGCGATAGCATTAATTCTTTTAGGCGGCAGTTTTATGAGTCTGGTCGGGCTTATGATGCGCCTGCTTGATACCCAAGATGGCATGGTGATCTTATTTTATCGCTCTATCAGCCTTAGTGCCATGGTGGCGATGGTGGCGTGTCTGCGTCGGCGCATTTCTCCTCTAGCTTTTCTGCGCCAACTGGACAGCACCGATATGATGATGGGTATGGCCTTGGCGATTGCCTTTATGACTTATGTCTATGCCATGTTGCTGACCTCGGTGGCGTCAACCTTATTCTTGCTGACAACTGCCCCCTTTATGGCGGCCATCATTGGTTGGTTATGGATCAATGAACGCCCTCATCCTTTTACTTGGCTAGCAATGATCGCAGCGCTGATCGGCGTTGGTATGATGATAAGTGACGGGCTTGATCTGGGCCGAACAACAGGAAATCTTGTTGCTCTTACCTCTGCGCTTTTCTTTGCCATCATGTTGGTCATTGCACGGCGAAGCGGTAAGGCAGATGTGCTTGGCGGTACATTTTTTGGTGGGGTGTTTTCTCTTATTCTTGCTGGCGGCGCGGCGATGCTTATCGGGGGCGGGCTGGGGATTACTGGCGGTGATTTAGGGCTGGTATTGTTTATGGGGGCATTTACCATTGGCATTGGTATTGCGCTTGTCACTTGGGGTGCGCCTCATGTTCCTGCCGCTGAGGTCAGCCTGCTTGTTCTGATTGAATCCGTTCTTGGCCCTTTATGGCCATGGATTTTTCTTGGCGAGGCTATGTCAGGGCTTGAAGTCATAGGCGGCATCACGGTCATGGGCGCGGTGGCTATGCTGGCCATCAAAAGCAATCAGGCTAGCCAGACGGCTTGATTTGCTTTTGCATTCTTGTTAATCGGCATATTCATTATATATCAGTAATATTAACCATTATTGTGAAAGAACCATCATGTCTGTTCGCCCTATTAAAATGACCAATCAAGCCAAACCTCATCTTGAAGGGGCAGGGGTGCATCTTCACCGTGTCTTTGGATTTGGTGAAACCGAGCCGTTTGATCCTTTTTTGATGATGGATGATTTTCGTAATGATGATCCGGCAAAATATCAAAACGGCTTTCCGTGGCATCCGCATCGGGGCATTGAAACCATTACCTATGTGTTAAAAGGCAATGTGGAACATGGTGATAGCCTTGGAAATCGCGGGGTACTGAGTGATGGGGACGTACAATGGATGACTGCAGGCTCTGGCATTATTCATCAGGAAATGCCAAGTGGTAATGCCAAAGGTGAGATGCACGGCTTTCAGCTTTGGGCCAATTTGCCCAGCCACCAGAAAATGTCAACGCCGCGTTATCAAGATATCAAATCCCCTGATATTACCAGCCTGACTGATGATGATGGCACGCATATTCGCGTTATTGCTGGCGACTGGCGCGGCTATCGCGGGCCTGTTGATGGCATTGACACTGACCCTAGCTATCTAGATATCGCCATGCCAGCAAACACAACAAAACGCTTTCCTTTTGATACGCGGCGGCAAGGCTTTGCCTATATCTTTGAAGGCAGTGCAAGTTTTGCTGATGCGTCACAACCGTTCGGCGTGAATGTTGAAAAAGAGTTTATGGGCGAAGAGCTAAAGATCCGCGACCAATCTGGTAACAGGACGCTGGTGGTTTTTGGTGAAGGGGATGAGGTGGTTGTGACCTCTGGCGACATGGGGGTACGGTTCTTACTGATTTCTGGCGCCCCATTGAGAGAGCCGGTGGCATGGCATGGCCCTATTGTTATGAACACGCGCGAAGAATTGCAAACTGCATTCCGCGAGCTAAACACAGGCGAGTTTATCAAAGAAGGCGCAGAGGATTGGATTGGGAAAAGACGCGGCTAGCAATCAATCTCTAGACATATGTTTTGATAGGATTAGCTGACGCCTCATCAAAAACACGCTTGTCATAATCAACCTATACCCTGATTTCTAATTCTGCTAAAACTCAAACCTATGAAGAATACCGCCCCTATCCTCATCACTGGTACAGCCGGATTTATTGGTTTTCATCTGGCTAAACATCTGCTTGACCAAGGCCAGTCTGTGATCGGGGTCGATAATATGACCCCTTATTATGATATTCGCCTTAAAGACAGCCGGCTGGATGTTCTAAGCCATTCGCATTTCCAATATGAGCCTTGTGACTTGGCAGACCATGAGGCGGTCATGGCTTTATGGTCTGCCATTAAACCAAAAACGGTCATTCATCTCGCGGCCCAAGCCGGGGTGCGCTATTCCATTGATAACGCACGCGCCTATATGGATAGCAATATGACAGGCTTTTTCAATATTCTTGAAGCCGCGCGTCATCACCAAATTGATCATCTGATTTATGCGTCATCATCTTCGGTCTATGGGGCGTCAACGGATTATCCCTTTTCCGAAAAGCAAGCGGTTAACCATCCTGTCAGTTTTTATGCCGCTACCAAAAAAGCCAATGAGGCGATGGCGCATTCCTATGCCCATCTTTATGGGCTGCCCTCTACAGGGTTGCGGTTTTTCACCGTCTATGGCCCATGGGGACGACCTGATATGGCCTATTGGCGGTTCACCGACCGCATCATGAAGGGTGAACCTATCCCCGTTTATGGCGAAGGACAAATGAGCCGGGATTTCACCTATATTGATGATATTATTGACGGCATTATTCGCCTCATCCCATTGCCTCCTCAACCAAACCCGAATTGGGATAGCAAAGCCCAAGATCAGGCCACCAGCATGGCACCGTGGCGCATTCTTAATATTGGGAATAATCAATCAACTGAACTTGAGCATTTTATTTCTGTTCTTGAAGAGGCTATCGGCATCTCAGCGGTCAAATCCTATCTACCAATGCAGGATGGTGATGTGCGCCGCACCGCCGCCGATATTACCGCTATTCAGGAATTAACAGGTTTTCAGCCACGCACAAAGATTGAGGATGGCATTCCTGCTTTTGTGGAATGGTATCGCCGTTGGCATGGGAATAAGGGATAACCAATCCTGTTCATTGCTTTTTTAGGCAAAATTAGTGTAAGAAGAAGATGTTTAGATAAAATCATCACCTGTTTTAATCATCTTTTTTAATAATTTTTTGAATAATGCTTTAATCTGGGGGCGAGTGATGCCAGCGAAAATAACTAAAGCCATTTTTCCTGTTGGCGGCCTAGGCACCCGTTTTCTACCTGCCACCAAATCTATGCCCAAAGAAATGTTGCCTGTGGTGGATAAACCGCTGATCCAATATGCTGTTGAAGAAGCTGTTGAGGCAGGGATTACTGAGTTTATTTTTATCACCGGCCGCGGCAAGACAGCGATTGAAGATCATTTTGATCATTCCAGCGAACTTGAAGACACACTGATCAAACGCGATAAAAACGATGGTTTGGCAGCGGTGCGCGCGATGATACACACGCCGGGGTCAGTCGCCTATATCCGTCAGCAAGAACCTGCCGGACTTGGTCATGCCATCTGGTGCGCTCGGCATTATATCAAGAATGAACCTGTTGCCGTGCTTCTGGCTGATGATCTTATTAAACCGGAACAAGGCGGCAAAGGATGCCTGAAACAGATGGTTGAGGCTTGGCAGGATAAAGGCGGTAACATGGTGGCAGCGATGGAAGTTGCCTCTGAAAAAACCGCATCCTATGGGATTATCACCCCTGGTGCGAGCCAAGCCTCATTAACCGAGGTCAAAGGGTTGGTTGAAAAACCAAGCCCAGACAAAGCCCCCTCTAACCTTGCTGTGGTTGGTCGCTATATTCTTGAGCCGGGGGTTTTTGCAGAACTTGACCGGATGGAACGCGGCACTGGTGATGAGATACAGATCACCGACTCTCTAGCTCGCCGCATTGGTGAAGCGCCTTTTTTCAGCTACCAATTTGCAGGCACGCGATTTGATTGCGGATCAAAATTAGGGTTTCTTCAAGCCAATATCGCCTATGCCCTTTCGCGTGATGATTTGGGCCAAGATATGACAAAATGGCTCAAAGGGCTGGCATTGTGATCCAGCATCATTTCGACCCAACCATCTTAAGGGCCTATGATATCCGGGGCATTATTGACACAACCCTGACAGGGGATGATGCCTATGCCATTGGGGTTGGATTTGCCAATATTATCCGCGCCAGAGGCGGTAAAACCGTGGTCATTGGCCGTGATGGCAGGCTGTCTTCACCCCTGTTATCCGAATATCTGGCCAAAGGATTAACCGATGGCGGCATGACCGTAACGGATATTGGCACAGGGCCAACACCAATGCTTTATTTTGCTGATCATCTCACAGGTGCGGATGGCGCTATTCAAATCACCGGGTCACATAATCCGCCTCAGTATAATGGCTTTAAGATGGTGCTAGGGCATCAGCCGTTTTTTGATGATGATATTCAGGCCCTTGGCAAAGCCATGGCAGATGGGGTTGAGGGAGCGGATGGCGGCAGTTATCAGCGCATGGATATTGCAACACAATATCTTGATGCGCTTCTGCATTATGCTGGCGATCTTAGCGCCATCGATCATATGGCCTTTGTTTGGGATTGCGGAAATGGCGCGGCTGGCCCCATGGTGGAACGCTTAACCGCCTCCCTTCCCGGCACTCATCATGTTCTGTTTTCTGATATTGATGGCACTTTTCCTAATCATCACCCTGATCCGGTTGATCCTGAAACCTTACATTTTTTGCGCCAAGCGGTAGCTGATCATGACGCGGTGATCGGCATCGGTTTTGATGGTGATGGTGACCGTATTGGTCTGATTGACGGCAAAGGGCGGCAAGTGGCTGGTGATGTGCTAACGGCGTATTTATCCGGCGGGGTGTTGCGTCGTCATCCGGGGGCAGAGATTATTTTTGATGTGAAATCTTCATTAGTAGCGCTTAATCACGTTAGCGCCAAAGGCGGACGCCCCCAATTATGGAAAACTGGTCACAGCCATATGAAAACCCGGCTTAAGGAAATTTCAGCCCCCCTTGCTGGTGAGATGAGTGGGCATCTGTTTATTGCCGATGGCTGGTATGGGTTTGATGATGCTTTGCTGGCGGCGGTTGCCGTGCTTAAGGAAATGGCAGAAACAGGTCTGGGCATCACGCGCTTTGGCGATGATTTGCCAGCGGTTTTTGCCACGCCAGAGATGCGTATCCCCTGCCTTGAATCAGAAAAGTTCGGCCTTGTGGATGCAGTGGCAAGCGCCGCGCAAACCGAGACCAGCACCAAAACAAACGCGGTCAATACGATTGATGGTATCCGCGTCACCAATGATGATGGATGGTGGTTGATCCGTGCCTCTAACACAGGGGCGGAGTTGGTTGCGCGTGCCGAAGGTAAAGATGAGGCTGCCCTTAGCCGATTACAGCATATGATTTTCAAGCGGCTTGAGGCGGCAGGCTGGCAAGATCAGCGCACCCAAGCAGAGGAAGGCAAATAATGCGGCAGGTTCTGGTTACTGGAGGAGCAGGGTATATCGGCAGTCATGCGGTTCACGCGCTGTTGGATCAAGGGGATATGCCTGTCATTTTTGATAATCTTAGCACTGGCTTTCCTCAATACCTACCAGCTGAGGCAAAATTAGTTGTCGGCGATTTGGGCCATGATGCTGATCTAGATCAGCTATTCCAAGACCACCGTTTTGATGCTGTGATGCATTTTGCAGGCCGTATTATCGTGCCTGAATCCGTCACTAATCCGGGGCTTTACTATCACAATAATACCACCAATACCCTGCGGCTTCTTAAAAAGATGGCAGAGACCAAAACAAATCAGTTGGTGTTTTCATCCACCGCCGCCGTTTATGGGAATCCAGAAAGCCCCGCCGCCATCACGGAGGCAACGCCGCCGCAACCGATTAATCCCTATGGCGTCTCTAAATGGATGAGTGAGATGATCATTGCAGATATGGCAAAGGCTCATGACCTTAGAGCCACTTGTCTACGGTATTTTAATGTTGCCGGGGCGGATGATAAGGGCCGCAGTGGTCAATCCTCACCCGTGGCAACACATCTGATCAAACGCGCAACCCGTGTTGCACTTGGAAAAGAGGCCTCTTTATCAGTTTTTGGTCAGGATTATCCCACCCATGACGGAAGCGGTGTGCGCGATTACATCCATGTCAATGATCTCATAGACGCGCATCTTCTGGCCCTTGATCATCTTCAAGACCAAGACAAGGTTGAGATTTTTAATTGCGGTTATGGCAGAGGGTATTCTGTCTTTGAGGTCATCGCCGCCACTGAACGGGTCAGCGGCACAGCCCTCAATGTTATCACGGCAGAACGGCGCAAGGGTGACCCAGCAGAATTGGTGGCATCTTCTGATCACATCAGAAAAACCCTAGGCTGGATCCCCAAACGTGACCATCTCGATCAAATTATCAACACTGCGCTGAGATGGGAAAATACCCTGCCATGAGAGATCTTTTTGCCTCTGCCCAAGACGCTTGGAAAAACAGCCACGGGCTTGATCGTATTATGCTTGGCTTCTGGCTCTTGGGGCCATGGCTGTTTCTGATTGAGCGGAGCCCTGCCGATGCCTGGATCAGTTTAGCGGGATTATTCTTTTTGATCCGTTCAGGGGTCACTGGCGATTGGGCGTGGCTTCGGCTAGGTTGGGTCAAAGCCGTGGGCGCATTTGTGCTAGCGATAGCAATCAGCTCTCTTTTTAGCTCCTTAGCTAGTTTTGCTATTAAGGAAAGCCTGATCTGGATACGCTTTCCCCTCTATGCTGTTGCCGCCGCTTGCTGGTTTGGGCGAAGCCCCGGAAGACTGGCACTGATGCTAATTTCCATGGCATTTGCGGCAATGGTAATGTCCGGGATACTGCTCCATGAGATGTGGCTAAATCCGAATAAAATTCGGCTCGAAGGCCCTTATGGGGATCTTGTTCCGGGAATGTTTTTAGGCAAATCCATGTTGCCTCTGGCTGTGGTAACTACTGTCCTTGCTATGCGCGCGCCTTTTCATCAGGGGGTTTTCATTGGTCTTATTCCTTTTGGGGTTTTGATCATGACCCTTTTAACGGGCGAGCGGATGAATACTGGCGTCATGGGAATGGCAATTATTCTTGCGGCGATGCTTTCCCATTCTGGCTGGCAAAAGGTTTTGGGCTATGCCGTTTTAGGTATCATTGGCACAGGGCTGATTTTCTTAATCAAAGGCGATACCGTCTTTATTCGCACCTTTATTGATACCGGCAATCAGGTCGGCGACTATTTTAACACTGCCTATTGGGGTTCGGTTCGTCCCGGCGTTATTGCCGCCATAGAATATCCATGGACAGGCATTGGGATAGGAACGTTTCGCTATATCTGCCCTGATCTTCCAAATTATGCTGGGATCCTTCCTGGTGTTTCAGGATGCCATCCTCATAATCATCAGTTTTACATTCAAATGATGGCGGAAGGTGGGGTATTTTCCCTAATCACTGGGGTGATCATGGTTATATTCATCCTTCTCGCGGCACAAGGCAAAACCATCACAAGCGGTTGGATGCAGGGCATGACACCATGGGTCATCCCTTTGGTTGTGTTGATGCCGCAAACAAATGCTGATTTCTTTGGCCAGTGGCATAATTGCTTTATGTGGTTTTCTATCGGATTTGCACTCGCTTTAGCTAAAGTGATGCGCCGTAAAGGAATTGCCACATCATCTTGAGATCGTTATAAGAATTCTATTGATAAGTTGAAGGAGAATAGCATGACAGAACGGGTAACCTCATTTGGGCTTCAGATTGATAAAAAGCTCTATGATTTTGTAAATGATGAGGTCTGTAAAGATATTGGCATTACTGCTGATCATTTCTGGCAGGGTATGTCAGAATCCGCCGCCGTTCTTAGTCCTAAAAACCGTGACTTGCTTACCTTTCGGGCTGAACTTCAGAAAAAAATAGATGATTGGTTTATTGCTCGCCGCGGCAAAGCGCATGATATGGGTGAATATACCGCTTTTCTAAAAGATATCGGCTATTTGATACCAGAAGGCAGTGATTTTGCGATTACAACCAGCAATGTTGATGAGGAAATGGCCTCTGTCGCTGGACCACAGCTTGTTGTTCCTGTGCTAAATGCGCGCTTTGCGCTTAATGCCGCTAATGCCCGTTGGGGCAGTCTCTATGATGCGTTTTACGGCACCGATGCCATCCCCCGTGAGGACAGCACGACCGCTGGATATGATAAGGCCCGTGGCGACAAAGTTATCACAGCGGTGCGTGATCATCTGGATAAGGTTATCCCTCTAAAAGACGCTAGTCACCATGATACTACCCATTATGCCATCGCTGATGGTCAGATGGTGGCAAGCCTTGAACATGGCGCCTCAACAGGCCTTGCAGATGCTAGCCAGCTTTGCGGATGGCTAGGGGATGCTGCCAACCCTTCATCTGTCTTGTGTATGGTTAATGGGCTTCATCTTGAACTTATCGTTGACCGTGAAGGCACTATTGGATCAACCGATAAGGCCGGCATTAATGATGTGGTGATCGAATCCGCCTTGACCACGATTGTTGACCTTGAAGATTCCATCGCCGCCGTTGATGCCGAAGATAAAGTCAATGCCTATCGCAACTGGCTAGGGTTAATGAAGGGTGATCTGACTGCAAGTTTCCAAAAAAATGGAAAGGTCATGGAAAGAACACTTCATCCAGACCGTACATTTCAAGGGCGAGATGGAAACCCCTTGGTTTTGCCGGGGCGGTCATTGATGTTGGTAAGGAATGTCGGGCACCTGATGACTAATCCTGCCATCCTAGACGATAAAGGTCATGAGATGTTTGAAGGCATTATGGATGCCTTTATTTCATCGGCTATCGCTATTCATGATCTCAAAGGTAAAGGCAAATACCGTAACAGCCGTGCAGGGTCTATTTATATAGTGAAGCCAAAAATGCATGGCCCTGATGAAGTCGCTTTCTCAAACGAAACATTTGGTCATGTCGAACGCGTCCTTGGCCTGCCTGCGGATACTATCAAGATCGGCATTATGGACGAAGAACGTCGGACGTCGGTTAACCTCAAAGAATGTATTCGCGCCGCCGCCTCACGCGTGGTCTTTATTAATACGGGTTTCCTTGATCGCACCGGTGATGAGATTCATACCGCCATGGAAGCTGGCCCAATGATCCGCAAAACTGCCATGAAAGGCACGACATGGATCGCCGCCTATGAAGACTGGAATGTTGATATTGGCCTTGCTTGCGGATTATCAGGTAAAGCGCAAATCGGTAAAGGCATGTGGGCCATGCCTGATCTGATGGGTGCAATGCTTGAACAGAAAATTGATCATGTAAAAGCCGGGGCAAATTGTGCTTGGGTGCCATCACCTACCGCGGCGACACTTCATGCTTTACATTATCATCAGGTGGATGTGTTTAATGTGCAAAAATCGCTCATAGGTAAGCGCCGGGCAAGGCTTGAAGATTTGCTGACAATACCAGTTGATTACCAAAGCAATCATTCCGCTGGTGATATTCAGCAAGAATTAGACAACAACGCGCAAGGGATTCTGGGCTATGTAGTGCGCTGGGTTGATCAAGGGGTTGGGTGTTCTAAAGTGCCGGATATCAATGATATTGGCCTTATGGAAGATCGGGCAACCTTGCGTATTTCCGCACAGCATATCGCCAATTGGCTGCACCATGGTGTGACCTCAAAAGAACAGGTCATGGATACCATGAAACGGATGGCCGCGGTCGTTGATCGGCAAAACGAAGGGGATAAGGATTATCACCCTATGGCTGACAATTTTGATCAATCTGTTGCTTTTAAGGCAGCTTGTGATTTGGTCTTTGAAGGTCGCAACCAGCCATCAGGTTATACGGAACCTGTGTTGCATCGCCGCCGGCTTGAATTAAAAGGGGCGGTGATTGGTGTTTGACCTCAATCGTCATATCACCACCTATCCTGATTTTCCCAAAGAGGGGATCACCTTTTATGATATCTCCCCCATGCTGGAAGATGCTGCCGCGCTTCAGAATTGCGTGGCGAGCCTTGCAGAATTGGCGAAACCTTACCAACCTGATTTAATTGCCGGGATTGACGCGCGCGGTTTTCTTTTTGTAACACCTGTGGCGTTAGCGCTAGGGGTTGGCGCTCTGATGATCCGCAAAAAAGGCAAGCTGCCCGGCAAGGTGATCGACCATGCTTATGCGCTGGAATATGGTGAGGCAAGTCTAGCTATCCAAGAAGATCGGCAAGTTAAGGGCAAAACGGTTGTTCTGGTTGATGATCTTTTGGCTACTGGCGGCACGATTGCCGCCGCTAATCATCTGATCACTGCGCGTGGCGGCAAAATTGTCGCTAATATTGTTCTTATTGAATTGACTGGCCTTAAGGGCCGCGATCACTTGATGGGTGATGTTCACGCGCTTCAACAATATGAGTTTTAGGGCAGGCGTTTTCTAACGCGCCCCAAAACCGGTTAGAATTGTCCGTATCGTGCGAAAGAAAATAACAATATCCATCATCAAAGACAGATTCTTAATATAAAAGAGATCGAAAGACAGTTTCGTGTCGGTTGATTTCACATCATCAGCATAGCCCTGCATCACTTGTGCCCAGCCCGTGATCCCCGGCCTTACGGCATGGCGAAAATGATAGAGCGGAATTTCAGCACTAAGTTGATCAACCATGGCCTGTTGTTCAGGTCTAGGGCCAATTAAACTCATTTGACCAAACAGCACATTGATCAGTTGCGGTAGCTCATCTATCCGGCTTGGTCGAATGAGGCGGCCCATGCGTGTGATGCGGCTATCATTAACAGACGCAAATTGAGCCCCGCTCTTATCGGCTTCACTCACCATAGACCGAAACTTTAGCATCCAGAAGGGTTGTCCAGTCAGACCGACCCTTTCCTGAATAAAAATCGGGTTGCCACGGCTTTCCAAGCGGATCAAAACCGCAACCAAAAGCAATAATGGCGACAGCATAATCAAGGCTAACAAAGCCAACACGATATCCATCAGACGCTTAATCAGCGCATAACGCCGCACTGGCCGCAGTTGGATCAATTCAGCAGCATCTGTATCACCAAGATTAACCTGACCTTGGGTCATCTCACGATATCGGCTATCGGTAAGCACAGGGATTTGGTGCAATGCGATCGTGGTTAAAAACCCTTGCAATGATGTGTCTTGCATTTGCCTGCGTGTTGCGACCACGGCGTCTATGGATACATCCTTTCCCCCCAAATCAGAATAATCCATTCGGATATGACCATGAGCAGAGACATCGCCAGCGTTGACCCCATCAAGCACCAAGACCCGCATACGGTTTATCTTGCTCAAGGTCAAAGCCAAGAGCATCACCATCATAAATGAGGCCGCTCCAGCCAACAGCAAAAATACCCCTGAATAAGGTAGTCTTGCCATTAAGACAAAAAGCATTTCTAGCACAAAACACGAAATCCAGATTGGCATGACTTGATCAAGCATTCGCCAAATCGTTATCCGGATCAGCAACACCATCGCCACTATTGATAATATGCTGGCAACAGAAATCATCACTATTGCAATGATGATGGTAGCTGTGACCTGATATAACCACGCCCCCTCCATCAAAAAGGCGACCAATTGAAAGACGGCGACATGGCTGATCAGAACGAAAAGAATCAGCCCAAGACTCAGCCAAGGTAAAGGCCGGGTTTTTATCTGAAAATGATCATTCATGCCACACTATCCCCCTTTATGGGGTCTTAAGAAACGATCCTTGAGAATGCCTCAATTTGAATGATCGGGGAAGCCTAAAGACCAAGTCGGGTGCGTGCCTCTTGCCGCAAGGCATCAATCAATACCGCTTTACGGTTCTTTTTTGTGTACCAAAACGTCCAGCCATTACAGCTTTGCCGTCCTAGCAATTGTGCCGCCAGACTATGAATTGATCCGCTGGCCTCGCCAGCTTTAAGACTTCCATCAACTCGGACTTTTGCACGGTAATCCCCTTTTTCACTGATCAGCTCATCCCCTGGCTGGATCAGGCCTTGTTCCAAAAGAGCGCCAAAAGGTATCTTAACCTCAGCCCGGCGTTCAGGTGTCTCAAGCAGGTCAGGATCACCGATAGCGCGCGTTGATTCAATTCGCGCTTTAGCGAGATTGGCATAATCAGGATCAGCCTCAACACCAATCCAATGACGCCGCAACCGTTTCGCAACAACCCCTGTTGTTCCAGTTCCAAAAAACGGGTCAAGAACAACATCCCCCGGCCGTGTCGATGCCAAAATTACCCGTTGAAGAAGTGCTTCAGGTTTTTGGGTCGGGTGGGCTTTCGCACCCTCATGCTTAAGCCGCTCGTTTCCCGAACAAATCGGCAACCACCAATCAGAACGCAACTGGCGATCATCATTGAAGGTTTTCATCACCTGATAGTTAAAGGTGTATCGGGATTTCCGATCACGCGACGCCCAGATCAAAGTCTCATGCGCATTGGTCATTCGCCGTCCACGAAAATTAGGCATAGGATTGCTTTTCAGCCAGATCACATCATTCAGTGTCCAAAACCCTAGATTCTGCATCACTGTGCCAACCCGGAAAATGTTGTGATAAGAACCGATCACCCAAATCGTGCCATCTGGTTTCAGCACGCGGCGCGCCTCAGCCATCCACGCTGTAGTGAAATGATCATAAGCCTCAAAACTGCCAAACTGATCCCAAGTATCCCCTGCATCAATACCATCAACCGCTGAATGGTCTGGGCGCATTAACACCGATTGCCCTAGCTGAAGGTTATAGGGGGGATCAGCAAAAATCATGTCAATCGAAGCATCATCAAGCTGACGCATCATCTCAACACAATCCCCTTGCAACACCATATCGCGTCTTGACTGACCCACGTTTTATGTCCTTTCGGCTTAATCTGCTCATGCCTTTAAGTATCATAAAACGATATTCTCATAATAAGTCAATGAGTTATAAAGAGAAATTGATTCGTAATCTATATCTTGTGCTAGGCCTAAGGCAAGATTCTCTATCTTGTGGCAGGGCAAATCCAGATTTTCACCAAAACCGCTTCGCAAAGCAGGGCCAATAGATGTTGTGGCAGTCTTATTTCATTATTCGCCTTGCCACCGGACGAAAAGACGTCCTGTGGTAAGGGGTGACACCATAGGCGTCTAGGGCGGATTGATGATCCGCGGTCCCATACCCTTTATTTTTGTGCCAATGGTAATCAGGATATTCTTGCGCCAAGGCCAGCATATCTAGATCACGGTCATATTTTGCTATGATCGCCGCCGCCGCGATAGACAGGACATGACGGTCACCTTTTACGATAGCCTCAACATGGGTATGTTTTGCCTCTGTCGTCAGATTAGGCGTGAGCGAGCCATCAACTAGCAACACCACATGATCACATCTTTTTACTGCAGTCAGTTGATCCACTGCCATCTGCATGGCACGAAAAGTGGCGGGAAGAATACCAATTTGATCGATATCTGCCGCTGATACAGCAGCGCTAGCCAACAAAAGCCGTGGGTAATTTTGGGGGTAATTTTGGGAGTGATCTTGAGAATGATCTTGGGCGATTTCTTTTAATTGGTGATAGATGCGTTGGCGGCTAGCCTCAGAAAGGGTTTTGCTATCAGCAAGATCAGATGGCAAATCCTTAACCGCATCAGGGGCAATCCATGCTGCGCCAGCAACCACCGGCCCTGCCCATGGGCCGCGTCCAGCCTCATCAACCCCAATGACCATGACATTAGGATCAGCGCGAAGCCAGTGCGTTTCGTGTTTGAAATTGGGCTTTGCTTTCACACTATTATCCTGCTGGCGTTGGCCTTATGCTAAGGTTGGTTTTGGCATTGATACATCCCGCTAACCCCCAAAGACAGGATCAGGAAGACCGGCCACCAATCCCCTGTTCCATCAGACGAGGCATGATCTCAACAAAATTGCACGGCTTATGGCGTAAATCCAATTGGGCAGATAACAGATCATCCCATCCATCGCGGCATGCTGATGGTGACCCGGGAAGGGCAAATACATAAATGCCCTTAACCACACAAGCCATAGCCCTGCTTTGCATAGCGGATGTGCCTATTTTCTGCCAACTGATCCAGCGAAAGGCTTCACCAAACCCTTCAATTTCTTTATCCATGATATGCCGAAGGGCCTCAGGGGTGACGTCTCGGCCAGTCAAACCTGTGCCGCCAGTGGTAATCACAGCATCAATGTTTTTTGCCGACGCCCAGCTAAGGATTTTCTCACCAATCGCCGAAATATCATCAGGAACAATGGCACGGTCAGCCAAATGATGACCAGCCTCTGTGATGCGACCGACCAAGGTATCGCCAGATTTATCATCCTCAATGCGGCGGGTGTCCGATATGGTTAACACCGCAATGGATATAGGCTGAAAAGGGGCGGATGGGTCAATAGCCATGATAAAATGTTATTCCGAACAGAGCTCCGACAGGTTCGTGATCTGGCAATCTGCCCCACTAATATTATCAATCACGGCACCATCCCCAGCGGCTAGCGATGCCACCATAGGAGAATTCTTACCCATCAGTTTGCTGTAAATCCAAAGATTGGTCATGACATTTTTGACATAAAAGCGTGTTTCACGCGCTGGCAGGGATTCAAGCAATATCAACTGATCCCCCCCATGATCAATTTTCTTTGACCATTTCCTGAGATTACCCGGCCCAGCGTTATAAGCCGCAAGAAGCCGGATCAGATCGCTATCAACAATCGGAGCTTCTAGCAAATAGAGGATATAATCCTCACCCAGACGGATATTAACCTCAGGGATTAACAAATCATGGCGTTTAGAGTTCCGATAACCGCCATCACGCGCAATATAGGCCGCGGTAGCAGGCATTAATTGCATGAGTCCGCTAGCCTTTGCCCATGATTTCGCCCGGGGATTAAAGCCCGATTCTTGACGCATGATGGCCAATAATAAGGACTGATCCACCCGAATAGGCATATCGGTGGTGAAATCTGGAATAGGGTAAAGCCCAGCGTACCAGCTTTGGCCAGTATCCTCATTGATAATCCCTGCTGTCCGGAAAGCCAGACCCGCCATATGCGTATCTGCCGCTAGCGCCATTAATTTAGGTTGATCCTCAACGCTATGCTCATCCCAGAGATAACGAAGTTCACGGCTAGCGTGATATGTCTCACCGACTTGCAAAAGCGCAAAGGCTCGCCTGCCGCCGGGCAGGCCATTTAACCAATTGATGTAATTCTGATCAATGTTAGGCAAGGAAAAATCAAGAGTGATATCCTGACCAAGCGCTTCGGCGGCTAGCATACCATAAAATGTGTCCTGATACCGCGCCGCGCGCTCCAGATAAATCATCGACTGATTAGCGTTGCCATCACGAAGATCAGCGCGACTAGCCCAAAATGCCCCTGCACTTGCCAAGGCATGATCATTTTCAACCTCAAGATCAGCCAGTTTATGCATATAGCTTGACGCTAATTCCATTTGGCCCTGCCGCCATGCCGCGATCCCAGCCACCCAATACGCCCTAGGAACATCATTACCAGCAAGTTCCAGCGCGTATTTAGCCTGTTTAATCGCCTCACCATCCTTGCCATAGATAAAATAGCCATGGGCAATATCAACGCGCAGAATCGCCTCTTCCAATTTAGTCAGATAGCGCAGATTGTTTTTATCAGCGAGGATACGGACACCGCCAGTCGGAAAGCCGGACCGAATTTTCCGGCGAACATCACGGGCAATAGCACGGGTTTTTGATGGCGAAGAACGGTTTTCATAAGTGGTAGGAAAGCTGATATAATGCCCATCTGCTTGGGTGCGCCCATAACCGTTCAAATAGCCTTTTTTTGGTTCACGCGGATTTTTATAATTAGCAGGTTGGCGCTTCTTGGCTAGGCGATAAATTCGGGTGGCCGACGGGTGATCGTTATAAACCGCTAACCAGTCGCGCAATTCCGTATATTTGGAACGCCAGCCTGTGGGATGCAGATAGCGTTGTGACAACACCCTGCCCATTAGCAAATCGCTTTCCAACGTCTTGATAATAGCGTCCGCGTCTTTCCATTTCTTATCCTGTTGCAGAGCAAAGATTTGCTGATAGCGTTTGACATCTGCCTCAGACAATGGCTTGGGCAAATCTAATTCTGCCATCACAGGGCGCGGCAATCCCATAACTAGCATAGCCAATAGAAGAAACGCCAGCATCAGCGTTCGATGGATAGATCTCGTCATGAAATGTGGTTTTATCAAAGCCATGGTGACACTTTAGCATAGATCATTGGGCTAATTCTCTCATCTTTTTTGCAATTAGGCGAAAATCTTTCCACGCCAAGGCCTTTTGCTGTGGGGAGCGGAGCAAATACGCCGGATGAAGGGTTGGCATAACGGGAATCTCACGGCCATCACCAGCGTCATAATGATGCCAGGCGCCGCGCAGTTTCAAAATACCCATCTCTGTTGCCAGCAACCCCTTTGCCGCCGCGCCGCCAAGACAGACCAGAACATCAGGTTGAACCAGCTGAATATGCCGCTGTAAAATCGGCAGAAAATGGGCGGTTTCCTCACTTGTTGGGGTGCGGTTTCCGGGGGGGCGCCATAAAATGATATTGGTGATATAGACTGCTTCGCGCCGCAAGCCAATGGAGGCTAACATCTGATTTAACAACTGCCCACTAACGCCGACAAACGGTTTGCCTTGGCGATCTTCGTCTGCCCCGGGGGCTTCGCCTATGACCATAATCCGCGATGCCGGATCACCATCAGCAAACACCATCTGGGTTGCTGTGCGCTTTAGCTCTGAGCCATCATCATTTGCAACCGCTTGACGCAACTCTTCAAGGGTGGCGCAATCCGCCACATCTAGCGCTTTAACCGTGGCCTTAGCAGACACAGGAGTAGAAGCTGTAGAAGGCGCCGGATTTCTGTTAGCTGGGGTATTTTGCGCTTCAGCCTTAACATCAGGGTGAGCTGATGCCAGACTAGGGTCGGTCAGGTGCGTTTCTGTTGAGCTAGATCGCGTTTGTGATGACGCGTTCAGGGATGAAGATGCCAATTCTGGCTGATCCAAAATAGCCTCATCAGCGCCCATTTCCACTTGCCAGCGTAAGGTTTCTAGCATCTGCTGAGCTTCACTCATGCTTGCAATGGGCTTAAATGACGAAATTTCATCATTTTCCGGCGTCAACATGGTTTTTGATTCCCTTCCTAGCCACTTATAGATAGAGTATGAAGGGATAAAAAGCCATAATAATGACCATAAATTGATAACATTTAGAATGATGTGTTTGAAACTGAACAGCGATGTTATGACATTTGGTTATGAAAATGGGTTATCAAAATGGGATATGGAAAAGTTAACCGCAAGATAGGGATCAGGTTATGATGGAACGCGAATCGATGGAATTTGATGTGGTGATTGTTGGTGGAGGGCCATCTGGGCTTTCGGCGGCTATACGCCTAAAACAACGCGCTGCCGAAGAGGGCCGTGAGGTCAATGTCTGTCTGATTGAAAAAGGGGCTGAGATTGGCGCCCATATCCTCTCTGGTGCTGTGCTAGAACCACGCGCATTGAACGAATTGCTGCCTGATTGGGCTGAGCGCGGCGCCCCACTGGATACACCTGTCACTAACGACCGTTTTATGTATCTGACCAAATCGGGCGCTTTCCGTCTGCCTACCCCCCCACAAATGAATAATCATGGCAATTATATTATCAGCCTAGGCAATTTTTGCCGCTGGCTTGGGGAACAGGCCGAAGCCATGGGTGTTGAGATTTATCCCGGCTTTCCTGCCGCAGAAGTGCTTTATGATGACCAAGGCCGCGTCCGCGGCGTAGCCACAGGTGACATGGGCCGTGATAAAAACGGTGAACCTACTGATGCTTTTGAGATGGGTATGGAATTGCTCGGCAAGCAAACAATTTTTGCCGAAGGGTGCCGTGGGCATCTGACCAAAACGCTGTTTGAACAATATGATCTGCGCGAAGGCAAAGACCCTCAAACCTATGCTATTGGCATCAAAGAGCTATGGGATATTGATCCTGCCAAATCAGAACCCGGTAAAGTTTGGCATTCCGTGGGCTGGCCTGTGAAAAGTGATGTTTATGGTGGCTCATTCCTTTATCATCTCAATGGCAATCAGGTGGCTGTTGGTTATGTGGTCGGGCTGGATTATAAAAATCCCCATTTATCCCCGTTTGAAGAGTTCCAGCGTTTCAAAACCCACCCCAAAGTCCGGGATGTGTTTGAAGGAGGGCGCCGGGTGTCTTATGGGGCACGGGCGTTAAATGAAGGGGGGTTTCAATCTGTCCCTAAACTGACTTTCCCTGGTGGCTGTCTTGTCGGATGTACCGCTGGTTTTCTCAATGTGCCAAAGATTAAGGGCACACATACCTCAATGAAATCTGGGATGCTGGCAGCGGATGCCGTGTTTGATACCCTAGCCGAGGAAGCCACAGGAATTGAACCTGTCAGCTATGCAGAAAACATTGAAAACTCATGGCTGTGGGATGAACTCCACCGAGTGCGGAATATCCGCCCGGGGTTCAAACGCGGGCTATGGTTAGGCATGGCCTATGCCGGGCTTGATACCTATATTCTGCGTGGCAAAGCGCCGTGGACATTCAAGCATCACAGTGATCATGATCAACTTCGTCCTGCGGCTGAGATGCCAAAAATTGAATATCCAAAACCAGATGGCGTGGTCAGTTTTGATCGAAACTCCTCGGTTTATCTTTCTGGCACCAATCACACCGATGGTCAGCCTGTTCACCTTAAGCTGAAAAATCCAGCTGTAGCGATTGAACATAATCTGGCGATTTACGACTCTCCGGAACAGCGCTATTGCCCTGCTGGTGTTTATGAAATTGTCCGCGATGATGATGGCAATAACCCTAGGTTACAAATCAATTCCCAGAATTGCGTCCATTGCAAAACTTGCGATATCAAAGACCCCACCCAAAATATCACGTGGGTCACACCAGAAGGTGGCGGCGGTCCAGCCTATCCCAATATGTGATCTTAGCAATAGGATTTGGCAATAGGATTTGGCAACCGGGTTTTTCATCGCCATAATGGGGTTATGTTTAACAAACCCCATGATCACAGGTATGGCGTTCAGAGATATGGTGGCATGATGATGATCCGCCGCCATCTCAGTTTTGGATTATGGCTATTGCTAGGGGCAACCCTTGCCGCCTGCCAGACAGGGGGCGCGGATAACCGCACCGTAAGCATTACCCAAGACCCTATGTCAGAGATGACGATTGCGCGTGTTCAAAGCTATCACTCTGCCGCTTTTCTGGTTGGACAGTCTTCGCTTAAAAAAGGTGATCTCAGCATTGCTGCGAATGCCTTTACTAATGCTTTGGCGAAAAATCAGAATGACTCCTATTTGTTAAATCTGGCTTTTCAGACTCAATATTTTAGCGGCGATATTGAGGCAGCAAGTGATCTGGCGGCACGCATTGAGCGCGGCGACAACCAAGTGACTATGTCAAGTGAACCTGCCGCCGCCCTTGCCGCCATGCAACAAGATTGGGAAGCGCTTTATACGTTAGCGGATCATCTAAAATCTGATGCCCAGTCCCATGCTGTAGGAACAATCATGGCGGCATGGGCGCTAGCTGCCCAAGGTCAAGGTGACGCTGGGCTAATTATGCTCAATGAATTAGACCCCTTTGGAAATGAAGATGACTCTATCACCCTTCTTAGCCAGCAGGCCTTAATGGCTGAATACACAGGACAAGAAGAATTGGCCGTCTCCTTAGCGCTGGAAATTATGGATAGGGAAATCTCAGACCCGGGCGTCGTGCTTGAAATGGCTGGGGTACTTATTCGCCATGATGAGGCGGATACCGGAAAAGAATGGATCGCGCGGCTAGACCCCCGGTTTCATCACAAACGTATCTTGACGAATATTTCCAATGGCACTTCAAGATTACTCATCCCACCTCATGAACTTGAGGCCATCGCCAAAGGCATTGTTACCACCCAAACTGATCTTAACGCCAATTGGAATCAACCCATTTCCCTTGCCCAGCTTCACCTAGCTTCATATTTAGATAGCGGCAATGATGAGGCAAGATACTTGATTGGCGCCAATTATATTGATGCTGATTTAGTTCAAGACGGGGTTTCTGTTCTGACCACCATTTCGCCAAACAGCCCATGGTATGAAATGTCCCGTCTGACGATAATCTCTGCCTTACGGTATGATCCAAACCAGTTGCGTTTGGTACGCGAATTGATCCAAACCTTGATTGATCATGATCCTGATAATTATCTGCTTTGGCTAGAAAAAGGATTAACAGAACACGCCAATGGATATGAAAGAAAAGCGCAACTTGCGCTTCAAGAAGCGATTGATCTAGGGTTTGAAAATGGGCGCGCCTATTATTATCTGGCCATAACACAGGCCAACCAAAATATGGTTGAGGACGCTGAGGCGTCATTCCACCGATCTATTTCCCTTTCCCCTTTTAACGCCTATACCCATAATTATTTTGGCTATTGGCTGATTGAACAAAACCGCAATCTGGATCAGGCCAAGGCCTTAATCCAAAAGGCTGTGGACAGACAACCTAATAATGGCGCCTTTGTTGATTCTTTGGGGTGGGTCTATTTTAAGATGGGCGATTTGGACAAAGCCTTAATCTTTATGGAAAGAGCCGCAACAATCATTCCTGATGATCCTGTTATTACCGACCATCTGGGGGATGTGTATTGGGCATTAGGCCGTAAAGATGAAGCTGTGCACGAATGGCGACGGGCAAGATTATTTTCTCCGGACACCGCGCTTGAGGCCGCAATCCTTGATAAAATCCAAAAGGCGTTATCAGATGACTGACCGCCTCATGATTGATGCGCCAGCTAAGATCAATCTCAACCTTAAAATCACAGGAAGGCGTGATGATGGTTATCATCTGCTGGATTCTGTTGTCATCTTTGCCGCTCTGGCCGACCGTCTAACCATCAGCTGTGCTGATGCGGATGATGTGATCATCAAAGGGCCTATGGGTGAGGACATCACCAATGCGGTCAGGGCCGAAAACACCACTATCCACCAAGCCAGAGATGCGTTTCGCGCCGCGGTAGGCTGGAAGACACCATTACATATTCAGGTTGAAAAGCATATTCCTGTTGCCGCAGGATTAGGCGGGGGGTCAGCGGATGCAGCAGCAACGTTACGCGCTATGGCGCAATTATCGCACGCCTCTATTAAAGAAGATACGCTGATGGGAATAGGGCTTCGCATTGGCGCTGATGTGCCAGCCTTATTGATGAGCTGGCGATCCAAAATGATACGGATGGAGGGAATTGGGGAAAGCTTAACGCCTATTCCATGGAACAATCATTGGGGTGATCGCCCGGGGATATTGCTAGCCAATCCAGGGGTGGCAGTTTCCACACCAGAGGTCTTTTCGGCTTATGGTAAAAGCGGGCAAAGGTTTTCGCCACCAGTGCCGCTATCCACAATAGAGAGAAAAGATTTAAGCGCCATCATCCTAATGGGAAATGATCTCACAAAGCCTGCTTCCGCTATCTCGCCAGTGATGACAGAAATGCTGTCTATCTTAACCAAGATATCCACAGATTTTGGCGGTTATGGCGCGGCGATAAGTGGCTCTGGCGGGTCGGGCTTTGCTATCTTTCCTACAGCAGAGATGGCGCGGCAGGCAGAAGAGGTTTTCACACGCGAAACCCAAACCCTAAATTACTGGAGCTGGTCAGGTGAAATAGCTCTGCCATCAGAAAACATGGCGATAGCATAACGTCCTGAAGGAATAGCCGTAATTGCATCATTAAATAAAGGTGATGCTTGCCCTTAAATTACTCTTGAACAGAACAGATGTTATCGTTATGTTGCAAAAACTTATTAATGGGGCGTAGCCAAGTGGTAAGGCAACGGTTTTTGGTACCGTGTATCGTAGGTTCGAATCCTACCGCCCCAGCCATAATTTCCTGTCAATTTATTAAACCAACAATATTCTCATAATGATGAGAGGCGCATAATAGCCTTGTCTTTATGACTTAAGCTAATCGGTAACCGCCATCAGTGGTCAGCAAAAGTGACGCATCATCCACCATGCGGATTTTTTGGCGCAACCGATAGATATGGGTTTCCAGCGTATGGGTAGTAATCCCTTCGCCATATCCCCAAACTTCTTCAAGCAGCGTCTTTTTATCCACAACATGATCACGCATCTGATGCAGATGCTTTAAAATCGCGGCCTCTTTCTCAGTGAGATTGATGACCTCACCTGTGCCAATATGAACCATGGTCTTACGGCTATTTGAAAAATGGAAATTGCCAATGGTGATCCGCGCATCTTCCCTTGCCTGATGTTGGGCCAGATGGGTTTTCATTCGGGCAATCAACTCGCCCATCCGCACAGGCTTAGCAATATAATCATTAGCCCCAGCCTCAAGCCCGTCAATCGTATCCATTTCGCTAGATTGTGCCGTTAACATCAAAATCGGAATCGTATAGCCCATATCCCTGATCCAGCGACAGAAATCGCGGCCATCACCATCACCAAGTGTCACATCAAGGATCACTAAATCTGGGTCCATTTCAGGAAGCATCACGCGCGCCTCCTCAAGGGAGGCCGCACCCTTAATCTCATAGCCCCCTTCTTCTTCAATCTGAATGACAATTGTCTCTAACAGATGGGGATCATCATCAACGGCAAGTATCTTGATCACAAAAACGCCCTTACTGATAATTGTGCTAATAAAATCTACATTCTTTCATAATTTAATGCTAAAGGTTTTGCCAGATAAAATCACTATATAGGTTCAGGAACATATCTGCCCATGGTAATTTCAGCCCGCCATCAAGCTGTTCAGCGCGCCATTTCTGATTTGCGCCGTGGGGGTTCTGTGCTTATCCGTAGCGCCCAAGGCGGGGCTTATTTGATTAGGGCAGCAGAGCAGATTACCGATAAAACCATGGCAGGAATGGCGGAATTAAGCCGATCATCACCTTTTCTTCTGATCACACATCATCGCGCTAAAGCCATCGGGCTAAACCCCAAGGAAAACGCCGTGGCCTGTTCGATTGCCTTAGATAACCCCATCACCAACAAAGGCAACAGTGACCTTATCCGCGGCCTCATTGGTGATCTGCCTTTGCATCATGATATTAATAACCTTTCTATTTTGGCAGAAAAAAAGGGGAGCATAGCGGAAACTATCCTTATTTTGATGCGAGTGGCGCGGTTACTACCTGCCGCCATGACCACACATCTTTTCATGCCTGATCATGCCGCGTTAAGGGTCTGGGCGGATGAACATGGGGTTTTGATTGTACAAGACACCGATATTCGCGCTTTTGAGGCCATTTCCGCCAGCCTTTTGAAAGAGGTAGCCAGAGCGCATCTGCCACTAGCTGATGCTGAAGACAGTCAGATTGTCATCTTCCGTCCCGGTGACGGCGGAACTGAGCATTTTGCCCTGATTATTGGAAACGCTGAGGAAATGAAAGCGCCGCCAACGCGCATCCATTCGCAATGCATCACAGGTGATATTTTAGGCAGTCTCAAATGTGATTGTGGTGACCAGTTACGCCAGTCTATTCGGCAAATGGCCGAATTGGGCGGCGGTGTGCTGATCTATCTTGCCCAAGAAGGCCGTGATATCGGCTTGGTCAATAAACTCAAGGCCTACGCGCTTCAGGATATAGGCGCAGACACGGTTGATGCTAATCATCATCTTGGTTTTGAAACTGACCATCGGTATTTCTTGCCAGCCGCAGAAATGTTACGCCAGATGAGTGTAGAAAATATCCAACTGCTGACCAATAATCCGGATAAAATTGCCCAGATTGAGGCTTGTGGGATCAATGTGGTCAAACGTTTGCCCTTGATCACCCCTGATAATCCGCATAACGCTGGGTATCTGGCGACCAAGGCAAAACGCACCGGACATTTGCTGGATTAATTCTCTTGGTTATGAGGCTTACCCTCGGTTCTTATTGGCGCGGTAATCTTTCGCCAAATATGGCTG
>CBFHXL010000005.1:0-83390 GCA_965659785.1 Puniceispirillales bacterium (SeqCode) | reverse complement strand
TTTAGGGGGTGCGACAATAACGGCGCATCACCTTGAGCGGATCAGGGGGTATGATATCCCTAAGATGCCAGTGAACGGAAATGATATTCGTTCTCATGGAATTGATAATGGCAATATGATTGGCCAGATTCTGACCGAGATAGAAGAGATATGGCTGAAAAGTCATTTTTCCGCTGATCGGGCAGGTTTGCTATCAGAGATCAAGGCACGTTGCCGCCATGACCAGAAAACAAAGCCGCCGAAATAAAGCAAACGGGATAACAAGATAAAGGATCATCTGATGGCGAAACAGACCCCCTCACAACCGATTGATCAGGCGCTTTATCAGGAACGCCAAACCCAAGCCCAAGACTGGTTTCGTTCGCTTCGTGATGATATCTGTGCCGCGTTTGAAGCCATTGAACAGGATTATGTCGCCAAGCATCCTCATGCTGGGCCGGCGGGAAAGTTTGAACAAACCGCGTGGCAAAGGAATGATGAGCAAAGAGATGGCGGCGGCGGTGTCATGTCGGTGATGCGAGGTCAGGTGTTTGAAAAAGTCGGCGTTAATATTTCTACTGTTAAGGGCGAGTTCAGCGAGGCGTTTCGCGGACAGATTCCCGGCACTGATAAGACCCCTCAATTTTGGGCGAGTGGCATTTCTTTAGTAGCGCATATGCGAAACCCTTATGTTCCTGCCGTCCATATGAACACCCGTTATCTGAATACAGGAAGCCTTTCGGAAGGTAAGCGTTGGTTTGGTGGCGGCGCTGATCTGACCCCTATTATCTGGCAAGATGATGATGTTGCCGATTTCCATGCCAGCATGAAAACCTGCTGTGATTCCTATGACCCTAACTATTATCCCGAATATAGCGCATGGTGTGATGAGTATTTCACCCTCAAGCATCGCAACGAAAAACGCGGCGCTGGCGGTATTTTCTATGATTATCTGGATGAAGGGGATTTTGCTAATGAGTTTGCGTTCACCCAAGATGTTGGCCGGGCGTTTTTAGATATTTATCCAACATTGGTGCGCCGCCGTATGGATACGGATTTCACCTCTCAAGAGCGTGAGTTTCAACTGGTTCGGCGTGGCCGTTATGTTGAGTTTAATCTGCTTTATGATCGTGGAACCATCTTTGGGTTGAACACAGGTGGAAATGTTGAGGCCATTTTGATGTCCATGCCGCCAGAGGTGCGGTGGCCATAAGCGGCTATGGCATCATACCTGATTAGCTTTTCTAATGTTGTCATCACGCTGATTAGGGCAATTGGTCGCAGAAACGGCGGATCATACGACTTGATGCAATTATTCACTTGGTCAGGATTATCGACATGGTTATAGTAACGCCATGTGCAATATGAGCATCACAAGCACTCATGTGATGCCGCCCAACCCAAAACGGGAAGGGGATATTGAGGGGGAGTTATGAGCGAAACTGTTGAAAATCAGGGGCGGCGTGATTTTATCGTTGTTGCCACTAACACCATGTTGGCGGTTGGTGCTGCGGCCGTTGTCTATCCTTTAGTAAATCAAATGAATCCAGCGGCAGATACCCTTGCCCTTTCCACGATTGAAGTTGATGTGTCAGGGATCGAAGAAGGTCAGGCCATCACGGTGAAATGGCGTGGGCGCCCGGTCTTTATTCGGCATCGTACCGCAAACGAAATCAACATGGCGGAAGCTGTGAGTCTGGATGATCTGCGTGACCCGCAAGATGATGCGAGTCGGGCAGAGAACCCAAAATATCTCGTCATTCAAGGCATTTGCACGCATCTTGGTTGTGTGCCATTGGGACAGAAAATTGGCGAAGTTAAAGGCGATTTCAATGGCTGGTTCTGCCCATGCCATGGCTCGCATTATGATACGTCAGGGCGGATTCGCAAGGGCCCTGCGCCAACAAATCTCGAAGTGCCACCTTATGCATTTTTATCTGATAGCGTCATTAAGATTGGTTAATAGGAGTAACGATAATGGCATCTCCTGAGTTCAAAAATCCTGTTGTTAAATGGATTGATCACCGGCTTCCGGTGTTTAGTTTCATGCATCATGAATTGCATGAATATCCTACCCCGAAAAATCTATCCTATCTCTGGAATCTCGGCTCACTTGCCGGGCTTGCCTTGGTAACGATGATTGTGACGGGCATTATTCTGGCTATGCACTACACGCCTCATGTGGATCATGCGTTTGCGTCGGTTGAACGCATCATGCGTGATGTTAACCATGGTTGGCTGATCCGCTATATCCATATGAATGGCGCCAGTTTCTTCTTTATTGTCGTCTATATTCATATTTTCCGCGGATTATATTATGGCTCATATAAAGCCCCGCGTGAAATTCTCTGGATGTTGGGTGTGGTCATTCTTCTTCTGATGATGGCAACCGCGTTTATGGGCTATGTCTTGCCTTGGGGACAGATGAGCTTCTGGGGCGCTACCGTGATTACCAATTTGTTTTCGGCTATTCCGTTGGTCGGTGACAGCATTGTGACCTGGCTTTGGGGTGGGTTTTCCGTTGATAACCCGACGCTAAGCCGCTTTTTTGCCTTGCATTACCTCATGCCATTTTTGATTGTTGGCGTGGTCATTCTGCATATTATCGCGTTGCACCGTTTTGGTTCAAACAATCCTCTCGGAATTGATGTGAGCGGCAAGCAAGACACTATCCCTTTCCACCCGTATTACACCAGTAAGGATTTGTTTGGGGCGATGGTGTTCTTGACCATTTTTGCCTCGGCCATCTTCTTTTATCCAAACTTCTTAGGGCATCCGGACAATTACATTCCTGCTAACCCTTTGCAGACACCAGCGCATATTGTGCCTGAATGGTACTTCCTGCCATTTTATGCCATCTTGAGGGCTATCCCTGATAAGCTTGGCGGTGTGCTGTTTATGTTTGGTGCGATTGCGGTGCTGTTTGTTCTGCCGTGGCTGGATCGTTCCCCTGTTAGAAGCGGTCGCTTTCGTCCACTCTTCAAGGTCTTCTTTTGGCTCTTGTTGGCGGACTGTGTTCTGCTTGGCTATCTTGGGGGCAAGCCGGCTGAAGGTATCTATGTGACCTTGTCGCGTTTGGCTACGGCTTATTACTTTATTCATTTTCTGGTCATCCTACCGCTTCTTTCGGTGGTGGAAAAAACCAGACCACTGCCGCAATCTATTTCCATGCCAATATCTGGCGGTGGTATGGGCGCGGCGATGGCGGCGAAAAGGGGGAAAGCCGATGCATAAATTGATGCGTGCTGTTTGTGTTGCTACTGGGATTGCGGCAGCGGCTGTGATGTCCATATCTGCCCCTGCCATGGCGGCAGGCGGCGGCGGTGATATTAAACAGCATGAATGGACCTTTGATGGCCCGTTTGGCCATTTTGATAAGGCGTCGTTACAGCGCGGATTTCAAGTCTATCGTGAGGTTTGCTCATCTTGTCATGGCATTGAGTTTATTTCATTCCGCAATTTTGCTGATCTCGGCTATTCCGAGGCAGAGATTAAGGCGATTGCCGCTGAATATGAAGTGACCGATGGACCAAACGACGAAGGCGATATGTTCCAGCGTGCGGCTATTCCTGCTGACCGTGTTCCTAGCCCATTTCCCAATGAAAATGCGGCGAGGGCGGCTAATGGCGGGGCTTATCCACCGGATTTATCCTTAATCGTTAAGGCGCGTCCAGATGGTGCCAATTACCTATACAGCCTTTTGACAGGCTATGCTGAGGCGCCAAGTGATATGAAGGTTCCTGATGGAATGTATTATAACACAGCTTACAGCGGCAATCTGATTGCTATGCCACAGCCGCTTTATGGTGATGATATCACCTTAGCAAATGGCGGCGATACCTCACCTGAGGCACTGGCCGAGGATTTGGTAGCGTTCCTAGCGTGGACGTCTGAGCCGGAAATGGAAACACGCAAGCGGACAGGAATTGCGGTGATGCTGTTCTTGTTTGTGATGTGCTTTGTGTCCTATGGCTCCATGCGCTACATTTGGGCGGATGTTAAGAAATCCAAGGCATAAGCCCTTAGCAATTTCCCCTTGGGGTGATGACATAATCATCTGGCCAGATCACGATATGTTGATCTGGCCATTTTTTTTACATTGGAATTCAGCTTGACAGACTATGGCGCGGCGTTCACCCTTTGAAAGGTAAGCCCTCCAATATTGAGGAGACATCATCATGCCAGAAGTCGATCAGGTGAAAAAGCTTGTCTGTGAGGAATGTGGGACGAGTTTTAATTGCGGATCAACAAAGGCGCATAGCTGTTGGTGTATGAATCTGCCGAATATGCGCCTTAATTTTGATTTAGCTGGGGCATGTCTATGCCCTGATTGTCTGACCCTTGGTCAAGCCAAGGCCATCACAAAACAAAGAAAATCACGCCAGAAAGTCAGGCAGAATAACGCTATCCGATAACGCTATTAAACGTTAAAGCGGAAATGGAAGACATCGCCATCACGGACCTGATAATCTGCGCCTTCAATGCGTAGTTTGCCAGCCTCTTTCGCGCCGCTTTCGCCGTGGCATTGAATATAATCATCATAGGCAATGGTTTCTGCGCGAATAAAGCCGCGTTGGAAATCAGTATGGATCACGCCTGCCGCTTCAGGCGCTTTGGCGTCACTGGACACTGTCCATGCGCGGGCTTCTTTTGGGCCAACGGTAAAGAAGGTGATCAAATTAAGCAGGCGATAGCCTGTCTTGATCATGCGTGCTAGCCCGGGTTCGGTTAGATTAAGGTCAGCCAGAAACTCCATCTTTTCATCATCATCTAAGGAAATGATTTCTGATTCAATCGCCGCGGACACAATAACCATATCCGCGCCTTCGGCCTTGGCCTTTTCAGCTACCTTGGCGGTAAGTGCATTTCCATTTGCCGCATCATCCTCGTTCACATTGCAAACATAAAGCACAGGCTTGCCTGTTAGCAGTTGCAGTGATGGCAGTTGCCGCCGCTCATCTTCAGTGAGGGTTGTCAGGCTTCGGGCAGGCAATCCTTCAGCCAGACCATCACGGATTTTTTCCATCGTTGCCATCTGGGCGATGGCGTCTTTATCTTGCCCGCGTGCCTTTTTGACCAGATTTGCCAGTCGGCGTTCGACCGAATCAAGATCAGAAAGCATCAATTCCGTTTCTACGGTTTCAGCATCGCGAATGGGGTCAACACTGTCATCAACATGGGTAATGTTGCCATCTTCAAAACAACGCAGGACATGGGCAATGGCATCAACCTCACGAATATTGGCAAGAAACTGATTTCCTAGGCCTTCACCTTTACTGGCGCCGCGAACCAATCCGGCAATATCAACAAACTCCAACTGGGTTGGCAAAACCTGAGCAGATTTGGCAATATCAGCCAATTTATCCAGACGATCATCAGGAACAGCAACACGCCCGGTGTTGGGTTCTATGGTGCAAAATGGATAATTCGCGGCATCGGCAACCGCGCTTTCGGTTAAGGCATTAAAGAGGGTTGATTTACCAACATTAGGTAAGCCCACAATTCCACAATTAAAGCCCATTGGTTTTCTCCTTACCCGAATTACTGATAGCGTTTGCGTCAGCAAGAGTGTCTTTATTGTTAGTTTGAGGTGGCGGTGCCTTTTGTGATACCGCCGTCATAAACGCTTCATGCCCTTTTTTTTGCCAGTAAGGCCAGAGATCAGACAATGCGCTAAGCAAAGGGTCAAGCCAGATGCGATCCTCTTTATCAAAATCAGACAGGACGTGTTGATGAACATCAGCTTTGAACCTTGATCGACCAACACCAATCCGCAATCGCCAATAAGTGGAGCCAATATGCCGATCAATATCACGAAGGCCGTTATGACCGCCATGACCGCCGTCAATTTTCACCCGTATCTTACCTGCGGCGAGGTCAATCTCATCATGAACGACGATCACATCATCAGCAGATAGGCGATAGAAGTGAAGCAAGGTTTCCACAGGCAGGCCAGATTTATTCATATAGGATTGAGGTTTGAAAAGGATCACCTTTTCCGTGTCAATGCGGCCTTCGGCAAGCAACCCACCATGCTTTGCTTTCCAAGGCGAAAACCCGTAATCCGAGGCGAGCTGATCCACCAACATAAAACCGACATTATGGCGGTGCGATGCATAACGGTCGCCGGGATTACCTAAACCAGCTACGATACGCATCACATCCCCCTACTGCCAGTCGTGGCAGAGCAAGCCTATTCTTCTTTTTGGTCGTCGCTTTCACCTTCACCCGCTTGTTCGTCTTCGCCTGTGTCCTCAACTTCAACTTCAACAGTTGGAGCAGCGATAGTGGCGATAGTGAAGTCACGATCGGTAATGGTTGGCTGAGTGTTTTCTGGCAACGAAATCGCGCTAATATGAACAGAATCACCAATTTCGGTTCCTGTCAGATCAACAGTCAAGCTTTCTGGAATGCTAGTCGCCGAACACGCCATTTCAATTTCATGGCGGACTACGTTAAGCACACCGCCGCCTTTGAGGCCAGGTGATGCGTCTTCGTTTGTGAAGACCACAGGCACCATCACCGTCACTGTGGACGAGGCGGTAACCCGCAGAAAATCCACATGAAGCGGAAAATCCGTGACAGGATGAAACTGAATATCTCTTGCCAGAACATTCGTTGTTTTACCCTCAACTTCAAGGGCGATCACATGACTCATGATGCCGGGTTGGCTCATCAGTTTGCGAAAGCTGTTGTCGTTGATATTGATCGTTTCAGGGGCTGCTTTGCCGCCATAAATGACAGCAGGAATGAGACCAGATCGACGAGCCGCCCGGGCGGACCCCTTACCAGCCCGGTCACGCTTAGTCGCGCTCATATTGATTGTGTCTGACATGTGATTTCTCCATCGATTTGTCAAAACTTGCCATGCCTCCAGGGGTGCATGGTCTTTCATGATGGGCATACTTAGCCCGAATCGTGATGATCAGCAAGCGGAATATCTGCTTAATTAAAGAGCGAGGATACCGAACGCTCTTCGTTGATCCGGAGTATCGCCTCACCCAACAGAGGCGCAACCGAAAGCTGGCGCACATTATGGGCCACGCGCATTGCTTCTGTCGCCAAAATAGTATCGGTAGTGACCAGCGCGTTAAGAGGGGATGAAGCGATGCGAGATACCGCCCCGCCAGACAATACCCCATGCGTGACATAGGCATCCACAGATATGGCCCCACTTTCCATCAACGCGCCAGCAGCATTACAAAGCGTGCCACCCGAATCCACAATATCATCAACCATTATGCAGTGACGGTTGCTAACATCACCAATGATATTCATAACCTCAGACACGCCAGCCTTTTCGCGGCGTTTGTCAATGATCGCTAGATCAGCATCAAGACGGCGTGCAAGCGCACGGGCGCGAACCACGCCGCCAACATCAGGGGAAACAATCATGAGATTGCCGTTGGTGTAACGCGATCTGATATCGTCTAGCAAGACCGGGGCGGCAAACAGATTATCCGTAGGAATATCAAAAAAGCCCTGAATCTGATCAGCGTGAAGATCAATGGTCAGCACCCGATCCGCCCCTGCAGACGTGATGAGATTGGCAACAAGCTTAGCGGATATGGGTGTTCTTGGGCCAGATTTGCGATCTTGTCTAGCGTAGCCGTAATAAGGAACAACAGCGGTGATACGGCGAGCAGAGCCACGCCGCAAAGCATCAAGCGTGACCAGCAATTCCATCAGGTTATCATTGGCAGGGTATGAGGTGGACTGCACCACAAAGACATCTTCCCCACGGACATTTTCTTGGATTTCAGCAAACACTTCCATATCAGCGAAGCGGCGAACATCTGCTTTAACAAGGGGGAGATTCAAATAGGTGGCAATGGCTTCGGCAAGGGGACGATTGGAATTACAGGCCAGAATTTTCATTGCTTAAAACCACCATATGAGAGTGCTTTTGATACCAAGTGTTTGTCTTTGCCGCAACATAAAACACATAAAAAGTCAGTTTTCTCGTCACATAATAACACATGAGGCCATGAGACCAAGAAAGCAAAGCATGAGAAAAATTAAAAGATGCGGCATGGGATTTGTCTCTGAACAATAAATGGTGTGATTAGTCTGTGGGGTCAGCGTCTAAACCAATGATAGTCATAAGTCGCCCGGTATCGGTTTCCCCTTGATGGGTTCGGCGTCGGTGGCTAAAAAAATTTTCAGCTTCGGCATAGGTGTCACGTGCTAGCGTCAAATGCTTAACCTGCGCTTGATCCAGTCGCAAGGCCACATATCCCGTCAGGTCGAAATGAAACTTTCCGGGTTGATGAGGGTCTGGGGCAAAGCACGTTGCCGCCTCTTTATCAAAGGCTAGCGCGGCATCACGCACATCTTCACCTACTTGATAGGATGGTTGTTGAATGGCTGGCCCTATGACAGCAGTGATATGATCGGGGTTAGCGCCTATTGTCTGCATAGCGTTGAGGGTTGCCTCAATCACCCCGCCAACAGCGCCGCGCCAACCAGCATGAGCGGCGGCCACCGTTTTGGTTTTGGGGTCGGCAAAAATGACCGGAACACAATCCGCGGTGAGAATCATTAGCCCTAACCCGGGGGTTTGGGTGACAAGGGCATCAGCCTCAACCGGGGCGGTAAGTGGCGCATCAACGGTGATGGCGATAGCGGAATGCACCTGATAAAGAGAACATATCTTTTCCTTATTAAAGCCTAAGCTTTGCGCCGCCCGATTGCGATTCTGTTGTACCAGACCATGATCATCCTCTGACCCAAAGCCACCGTTAAGACTGTCATAAAGGCCTGTGCTAACCCCACCTTTCCGGGAAAAAAACCCATAGCTAATTCCAACTGGTCGAAAACCATCATGGGTAAAATATAAAGGTGAGGTAGAAGTCATGCCGTTATTCTAATCCGGGTTGCGGCGTCTTGGCAAAGGCATCAGGCAGAACAGCCATGACTTTGAAAGCTTGACCCATTTGCGCGGGATTAACAAGGCGGTCAACCTCAGAAACCAGACGGCGGCGCAGGTCAGGTTCAGCGCCTTTGCCCAGTTGTTCGGCCCGTTCCAGCAACCCCAGAGATTTAAGAAACTGGCCTTGTGGGACAGGGCCAAGGGCGGCGCAGTGATGCTGTTTCGCGATTTGGCAAAGATGGGAAAAATCAACCCATGCCGTGATATCGGCGTCACCCGGATTCGTCAGAGGATCAACTGGATTGTGCTGCATCACGGCTTGCAGGCTGTCACCGAAACAATCAGATTTCCCATAATCAATGATCAACCCAGCCCCGCCATGATCGGCGATACGCTGACAAATGCTTGCCGCAATAGAGGCAAGCGCTGGCGCATAGGTCATAATATGATCTTTATCTGTGTTAAGGGTAACGGCCTGATCAACAAGAAAAGCAGGGACGGGATCAGATGAGGCCAAGTCTAGCCAATCAAGTATCCAGTTGCCATTGTTATCACACTGAATGCCGCGTTCCTGCCATTGGTTTTGATAGAGACGATATTGTCTGATCGCTAAAGCGTCAAAAAACTCATTCGCTATCATCAGCAAGGGTTGATCAGGCAGGGTGTTAACGTCGTCATGCCAATGCACCTCGGCAAGATCGGCTAGCCGCTCTTGTTGGATAGCACGCAGAGACGCACTGGTTTCTACAAGGTGAATAGAGGGCAGAGGCAAGGGCGTTTGGCGCCAAGCGCGGATGAGATCAGCCATCAATGTGCCGCGTCCGGGGCCAAGTTCAACCAGTATGGCGTTGTTGTCTAGTTGCTGTGACTGATATTGATGCGCTAGCCATAGGCCAGTTAACTCACCAAACATCTGAGAGATTTCAGGCGCAGTAATAAAATCACCCTCTTTGCCGATGACCTGTTCTTTATGATAGTAGCCATGCTGAGGGTGAGAGAGCACCAAGGCCATATAATCATGCCATGTCATCTGGCCATTAGCGGCGAGATGGGCGTCAATGATGCGGCGCAAGGCGGTCATAGCTGATCCCTGAAGCGGGTAGAGCGAAAGATCAGATACGACCCCAAAAGGATCATTGGCAGGCTAAGCAACTGCCCCATGGTTAAACCAATGGTGAGGGTGCCGATATGGCTGTCTGGTTCGCGAAACACCTCAATCACGATGCGCGATAAGGCATATCCTGAGAGGAACAAGCCTGATAATAAGCCTTGGCGCGATCGTCCCCCTAAGCGCAACACCAACATCAGAACAACAAACAGCACAACCCCTTCCAGTAGGGCTTCGTAAATCTGGCTGGGGTGGCGCGGCATATCCCCTGCCGGGGCAACACCATCAGCGGCAAGACAAGTGCCTTGATTAAAAATCACCCCCCAAGGGACATCGGTGATGCGTCCATAAAGCTCACAATTAATGAAGTTCGCCATTCGCCCAAGACAAAGCCCAATAGGGGCAGCGACCGCGACCAGATCAGCGAGCTGGAAAAAGCCGGTGCCATGACGACGACTGACAACATAAATCGCCCCTATCATCCCTATCATACCGCCATGAAAAGACATGCCGCCCTGCCAGATATAAAGCGCCTCAATAGGGTGGCTAGCATAATAGGCGAAGTTATAAAACAACACATAGGCAAGACGACCGCCAAGGATGATGCCAATAATGCCAGCATTGATCAAATGTTCGAGGGGAGGATGACCAACGGGATCATTTTGGGTGCGCGTCAAACGCCGTAACAAGAGCCATCCCAACAGAACCCCAACGATATAAGCCAGCGCATACCAACGCACCGCAATCGGCCCAATCTGAAACAGGGTTTCGTCAGAAAAGGGAAAGGCAAAAGCCGACAGGCTTACCCCATCTGGCGCTTGGGCGGCAAGAGAAGGCACGTTAAAAGAGATGCTAGTCAAGTCCGTCATGCCTAACGGTATAGCATGAGAAGACGCCCTGCCAAACCACTATAAACAGTGGTATAAATCTTTATTCATACTAGATCTTGTTTTTTATAAGAATCAAATCTATACTCTGAACATCACAGCGCTGAACAAGGCATAGCCCAAAAATGATGATCAGAACCCCTAAATCCTCCCCTATTCTTGATCATCCTATTGTGATCATGAAAAGTCTGGTTGAAGCTAATGATTGGCAAACGCATCATCATTCTTTGGATGAAATTTCGGTAGATATTTCGGGGTATTGGTCTGACTATTACATTAGCGTCAAATGGCAGGAGGAGCATTCCGCCATCCATATTACGGCACTGTTGGATATTTATGTTATTGATCAGCAACGCACCGAGATGATGGAGTTGATTTGCCGTCTGAATGAAAGGGTTTGGATGGGGCATTTCAACCTGACGCAGGATGAGGGCTGTTTAATGTTCCGGCACACTACCCCCCTGCGTGGGACAGGTGGGGCAACCCTTGAGCAAGTCATCGACTTGATTGAGGTCACGGTTGCTGAATGTGAAAAATATTATCCTGCTTTGTTTCAGCTTGCCATTGGCAGTGCCTCTGCCTCTAGTGCAACCGAAACCGTTTTGATGGAAACGGTTGGCCACGCCTGATTTCGCCTGATATAAGGTGATAAACAGCTACGGTTCAAAACAATGACACATATTATGCTTTGTGGTTGCGGTAAAATGGGGCAAGCCCTGTTGCGCGGCTGGATTAAACACCTATCGGATATTGGCATCACGGCGATTACCATTATTGAGCCTAATATGGCGCAGATGGTGGACCTGCCTGATCATCCCTTGATTACCTATTACGATGACGCAAGCAAAGTCGATACCCAATCATGCCCTGATATGATTGTTCTGGCATCTAAGCCGCAAGATATGGCAGCGGCGATAGCAGGGGTTAAACCCTTGGCAGGCCCCCAAACGGCGTGGCTTTCTATTGCCGCCGGCATTTCTATAAACTGGCTAAGCGAACATCTCAACGGTCATCAACAGGTTATCCGCACTATGCCTAACACACCATCAGCGCTTGGCATGGGGGTAACGGCGATAGCCCATCACGCTATGCTAACCTCGCAAAACAACGCATTAGCCTTTAACCTGATGGCCTCAGTCGGGGATGTGGTGGAGGTAGAGGAGCATTTGATGGATGCCGTTACTGCTGTATCGGGAAGTGGCCCTGCCTATATCTTTTTGATGCAAGAGGCAATGGAGGCGGCGGCGATAAAAATGGGCTTATCCCAAGATGTGGCGCGCAAACTGTCTGTATCCACAATCCGCGGGGCAGGGGAATTGATGCGTGTATCCCAAGATATGCCAGCCCAATTGCGCCAGAATGTTAGCAGTCGCGGCGGCACAACATTAGCTGCCCTTGATGTCATGATGACGGATAACCGCATGGCGGATATGATGGAAGAAGCCATGCTGGCGGCACGCAACCGATCAGAGGAGCTTGGTCAATAAACTGGCTCTACCGCTTGGCAAGTCACGGAGTTCAGCCTATGTAAAGGATAAGGGCAGAGTGGCGCCCCATCAGGAAAGGCCATCAAAAAGGCCATCAAAAAGGATTGGTAACTGCTATGAACACATCAGCATCTGAACAATCGCATCCCGTTGATCAAGCCAGACGTGCGCTTGGTCAGGCGGCGCTTCATCTGTTGTCTGAAATGCCGTTTGCGGAATTAGACCTTGATCAGATAATCGCGGCCACAGAGGTTGAGGCCGATTTAGCCAAAAGGCTTTATCAAGATAAACTTGAGGTCGTGGAAACAGGGCTTGCCAATTTTGATAGTGATCTCGCCGAAACGCTAGCCTTGGATATTGCCGAAGATCACATATCTACCGTGCGTGAGAAAATATTTGAAGGCTTGATCCAGCGCTTTGAGGCCTATCGTTCTCATAAAGCCGCTATTCGGGCGCTTAACGCGGCATCGGTTAGCAACCCTAAAGTTGCCCTGATTATGGTCAACCGCCTTAATCATGCGATGGCGCAACTGCTAGAGGTTACCGGCGGCGGCGGCGTTGGTCTGATCGGGAAAATGCGTGCCAAAGGCTTAACCGGGGTATGTTTGGCTGTGCTAAAAGACTGGCTTCGTGATGATACGCCGGATATGTCCGAAACTACGCGCCTTTTGGATCAAAGGCTCAAACAAGCGGAAAGTCTAGCAACCAGTTTTGGGATCATTCCTGCGCAAAACCCTGAACAAGATGACCCAGAACAGGATAACCCAGAGGCAGAACATGACAGCCAGTTTTGATGATTTCCTCAAACTTGATATTCGTGTGGGGACAATACAGGCCGTTGATGATTTTCCCGAAGCACGCAAAGCCGCTTGGAAACTGACGATTGATTTTGGAGATGAGATCGGGGTTAAAAAATCATCAGCGCAAATTACCGCACATTACGGCAAAGACGATTTGATCGGCAAACAAGTCTTGGCGGTCGTTAATTTTCCGCCTCGGCAGATCGGGCCATTTATGTCAGAAGTTCTGACCCTTGGCTTACCGGATGCTGATGGTGAAGTGGTGTTGTTATCCCCAGACCACGCTGTGCCGGATGGCGGCCGGATGCACTGATCTTTATGGGGTTATTAGCACATAGAGGCTAAGAGAATATGGGGGTATCAGGTTGGCAGTTGCAGGCGCACGCGTAAGCCGCCTTGAGGGGCGTCGCCAAGCAAAAGCTCACCACCATGATTGGTTGCAATTTCCTGTGCAATAGAAAGCCCCAACCCTGCCCCAATACTGGTTTTGCCATTAAGGTTCCGGCTAAAGGGCTTGACGGCGGCGCGGCGCATATCTTTGGGGATGCCGGGCCCATCATCGTCAATGATGATCGTGATTAACCCTTCTTGATGTTCAACGCTGATAAAACAGTTGCCTGCATGGGTGATGGCATTGTTGATCAAATTGCTAATCGCGCGGCGAAAAGCCATATGCCGTAAAGGAATGACAGGAAGACGGGTATCCGGTTCCATAAAGTAAATATTATTGTGGTCGCCAAGGTCACGGTTTATTGTGGTTTTAATTAATTCCACCACATTCGCATTTTCCACATTTTCACTAATTGTGCCGCTAGCATAATTCAGATAGCCAGTGATCATGTCTTCCATTTCGGCAATATCTTTTTCAAGTTCAGACCGCGCCGCGTCATCGGAAATCATGGCAAGTGACAGTTTCATCCGCGTCAGAGGCGTGCGGAGATCATGGGAAACCCCTGCTAACATCTCGGTTCGCTCTGAAATCTGGCGTTGAATACGGTTATACATGGCTTGAAAGGCTTGCCCAGCTTGGCGCACTTCACGCGCCCCTTCTGCCCGATAATTCAACGCAGGTCGGCCAAGTCCAATTTGCCGCGCCGCTTTGGTCAGACGCCGAATAGGGCGTATCTGCCCTCGCAGAAACAGAATGGCGATTAAGGCCATAACCACCGTCGTGCTAAGTGTCCAGAGGATAAATAGCCATGAGGTTGAGCTAAAGACGCGCTTACGGCCTGCGGTGACGCTGAACACCCCATCAGGATATTGTACAAATATGGTAATAAGATCAGGGTGGCTATCCAAATCCATGCGGAAAGGTTTATCAATGGTAGCCTTCAGGCTCTCTTTTAATTGGCGTCCGGTATATGTGCCTTCAACTTGGCGTGTATTTGGCGGAACAATGCCATCCTCAACCCAGTCGGTCTGAAAATAAAAGTAATGTTGGGCAAAACGGCCTGCCGCCATCAGATTGTCAGGGCTACGCTCAAGATCAATCTGGTCTACCACTGTTGCAATATCCGCAGAAAGATTGCTTGCCATATAGCGCGTGATGTTATCCCAATGGCGCCCATAAAACACCAAAACAGTGATCACTTGAACCAGAATAAGCGGCACCAAAATAATAGCCAGCATACGTCCGAATAAAGATTTTGGTTTCAAAGATACCAAGATTATTGACCCTGTTTCATCATCTGATCTGTTTGAAGCATCCACCCTTGACCGCGTGCCGTCAACAGATAGATAGGTTTTCTGGGGTTAGGTTCAATTTTCCGCCGCAATCGCGCAACAGCCACATCAAGGCTTCGGCCTTCCATTTGGCTAGATAGCATGGCTGCCAATTCATGCCGTGACAGAATCATATTGGGGCGGCTGGCAAAACATGACAACAGATCGCGTTCAGCCGAGGTAAGGGGATTGCGTTGATTTCCTGTCTTTAGCTGAGAAATGGTAAGGTCATATTCATGAGGCCCAAAGCGGATGACCGCATGATCAACATAGGTTTGGTTAGCGCCCAGATTATCCGTCTCAAGCGCAGTTTGGGGCGATGTGTTTATCTCTGACCGCCGCAACAGGTTACGAATGCGCAGAGCCAGTTCTTCAGGCTCAAATGGCTTCGTCATATAATCATCAGCCCCTTTTTCCAGACCAATCAGCCTTTCCCCCGGTTCCCCCATCGCGGTCAGCATCAAGCATGGCGTGGGGTCATTCGCGGCTTTCAAAGCATGAACAAAATCAAGCCCGCTTTCGATTGGCAACATAATATCCACAACATAGGCATCAAAATGCGTGCCGATAATGCGTTCTCTTGCTTCCTCGGCGGAACCTGCCCCTGTCACGCGGTAATCCTTGCTAGCCAGAAAACGCACCAGTAACGCCATTAAGCGTTCATCGTCTTCAATCACTAAAATATGATGTGTTTTGTCACTCATCGCTTCCCAACAATGGCTTCATCACCACTAATAACCCTTATATCCTAGTCATTGGTGGTCGCCGAAGCAATGGGATGGTCTTTTCGTCAAGCATTGCCTCCATCACTGCCAGAAAGCCAGTGACGGATTCGCCGCTAACGGATTTGAACGCTTGGGCAAAACGCTGACGCTGAATTAAAGTGACATCATGTTCAAGACTGCGCCCTTTTTGTGTGAGTGAGAGCAAGCGTTGGCGTTTGTCTGTGGTGCCTTGTTCTTGTTCGACATAGCCATCTTCGATCAGTTTTGAAAGCACACGCGAGAGCGATTGTTTAGTGATATTAAGTATAGCTAACAATTCGCTAACATTGATGCCGGGATGACGACCAACAAAATAAATCACACGGTGATGAGCGCGGCCAAGATCACAGCTCTCTAGCATCGCATCAGCCTCACCCGTGAAGTCGCGATAGGCAAAGAACATCAGCTCTATGCTATAGCGCAATTCTTCCTCACGAAGGAAGAGAGGACGATGTGGAGTTTTTACGTCAGCCATGTTAACATAATTTCAATGTTACCCATATTATACCTCATGGTTAAAGATATTCCTGATGAAGATCAAGCACCAACACATTTAAAGAGTGAAACAAAATGACAATAATCCCTTTTGACGACCGTGATGGTCATATCTGGTTTAATGGTGACATCGTTGATTGGCGTGACGCCAAAACCCATGTGTTATCCCATGGCCTTCATTACGCTAGCTTGGTTTTTGAGGGTGAGCGCGCCTATGGGGGTGAGATTTATGAAAGCCGCCTGCATACCGAACGCTTACGCAAATCTGCCCAGCTTTTGGATTTTGATCTGCCTTACAGCGATGATGAGATTATCGCCGCTAAAGAACAGCTCTTAAAACTGGCAGGGTTGCAAGATGCCTATATCCGCCCCTTTGCGTGGCGCGGCAGTGAAATGATGGCGGTATCGGCGCAAAACACAACTATACATGTGGCGATTGCCTGTTGGGAATGGCCGAGTATGTTTGATCTGGATGCCAAAATGCGCGGCATCACGCTTGATGTATCGAAATGGCAGCGCCCCAGCCCTGACAGTGCGCCTGTTCATTCTAAGGCCGCCGGGCTTTATATGATATGCACGCTGTCTAAGCATGAGGCGGAACGCAAGGGCTATCAAGATGCGCTGATGCTGGATTACCGAGGCTATATCGCTGAAGCCACCGGGGCAAATATCTTTTTCCTCATGGATGATGGCAAAATCCATACCCCTACGGCGGATTGCTTTCTTAATGGGATCACCCGCAAGTCAGTCATAAACATGGTCAGGGATATGGGCTATGAGGTAGTGGAGCGCCACATCAAGCCTGAAGAATTATCACAGGTGAGGGAGTGTTTCCTGACCGGGACAGCGGCTGAGGTTACGCCAGTGTCGCAAATCGGTGATTATCATATGAACCCGGGTTCGGCTTGCCGTGATATTGTTGAAAACTTTTCCAAAATGGTGCGTGGTCAACGTTGATAGGGATGCGCTTTGGATTAAGGTAAAGCCGCTGGTTTATGTTTGCTACCAGCGGGTTTTAGCCTGATCATCACTGTCACGGGCCGCGACCCATTCTGCGCCATCACTCCGGTCTTCAGATTTCCAAAATGGCGCCTCGGTCTTGAGAAAATCCATAATGAAGTTCGCGGCATCAAAAGACGCTTGGCGATGCGCTGATGCGGTACCAACCGCCACAATCTGATCATTAGGGGTAAGTTTACCGACACGGTGAATGATGATTGCCCCAGTCAGAGGCCAGCGTTGCATGGCTTGATCACGAATCGATTCTAGCCGTTTTTCCGTCATGCCGGGATAATGTTCCAACGTCATAGCGGTAATGGCATGGTCGTTGTTCATCTCGCGCACCAAGCCAACAAAGACGGTCACTGCCCCGGGGGAGGGCGGCACATCAGGTTTTCTTAATTTGGTATAGAGGTCTGCGACATCAAAATCATCTTCGGTTACGATAACGGTCATGGTCTATCCCCCTGTCACAGGCGGGAAAAAGGCCACTTCATCACCATCTGAAAGCTTATGATCAAGGTCAACATAATCGTAGTTCACAGCAACCCTGACGAGGGTCATATCTGCCAATGCTTTTGCGTGACCATGACTTTTGGTTTTCAAATCCGCAACCAGATCAGCAACAGTTATCCATTTCGGGTCATATGCTACGGTTTCGTTTGAAACCCCGGTATGCTCTCTTAGCCATGCGAAATAACGAATGTTCATAGCGCTTCTCTAAACGGAATAAAATGGCATTGGTCGCCTTCTTTGACATGGCCATGATCAGCGGAGATTTCAAGTAATCCCTCTGCGCCAGTTAGTGAGGTCAGTACGCCTGCACCAAAACGGCCATGCGGTTTTGCCACGGGCAGGGCGTCTTTGGTATGGCTTAGGGTCACCCTAACAAAATCTGTTCGGCCCGGTTTATGTTTAGCAGAAAATCCACAAATCACGGGAAAGCGAAGGCGTGGCCGCGGCGTTCCGCCAGCCAAACGCATCAACGCATCCGCCACTAGCAACCGATACGTCACAAACACAGCGACAGGATTTCCGGGGATACAAAACACAGGTTTTGATGCCAGGGTTCCGGCAGCAAAGGGGCGTCCCGGTTTAATATGAATGCCGGAAAAGGCCATTTTCCCGCCGGCGGCTTCGACCGCTTGTCTGGCAAAATCTTCACTTCCGGCAGAACTTCCGCCAGATAGGATGATGGCATCGGCCTGTTCTGTCATTGTGCTGATGGCATGGGTGACGGCTTCGAGGTTATCGCCAATGATGCCGCCATCATGCACATGATGATAATCACTTTTCAGCAAACTTGATAGCATGGGGCGATTAGAATCAAAGATGCCGCCAGCCCCTAGATTAGTGGCGTTAAGAGTAGCGGCCTCTGGCTTATCGGTCTCTTTCTGAGGGGTGAGAGAGATGTCATGAATTTCCTCCCCTGTCGAAAGCAAGCCCACGGATAGGGGTTTTTGCACCTCAATCTGGTTAAAGCCCATGGCTGCCGCCAAACCGATTTCTGCCGCCCCAAGTCTAACACCTTTTGTCAAAGCAATATCATCGCGTTTGATGTTTTCCCCACAAGGGCGATAATTGCTGCCTTTGCTTAGGGTTTCAGGCAGGATAACCCAACTGCCTTCAGCATCGGTTATGACCTCGCAATGCTCTTGCATGGCAATGGTATCAGGGGAATGGTCTGCTTGCTCAGCTTGCGGCATCGGGGTGCCAGTGGTGATGTAAATCGCAGTGCCGGGGATAAAGGCGTGGGCTAGGGGATGCCCGGCATAAGCCTGCCCTTCAACCCGAAGCCGACGATCCGGGCTTGCTAGCATCGCATCATGACGAAAGGCGTATCCATCAACGGCGGCGGTATCTGAGGGCGGAACATTAATTGGTGAGATCAGATTCTGGCCTAATATTGCGCCTGTTGCTGCGGCAACAGACCGGATTTCTGTGTCCTTTAATGGGGTAATCATCTGATTGAGATGCTGTTCTGCCTCCATCAGGGTTAAGCCAGAAGGGTTGGTCATGAGGGCATCATCCCAAGCAGATAATCGGTGATAGCCGCCGGATCATTAAGGTCAAGTTGCGGCAAGGGGCAATCAGCCAAAGGAAAATCTGTTGCCACGGCAACAATATGTGGCCGGGTTTCATATAAGGGGGGGTGTTCCATGCCTTGACGGCGAATTTCAATTTTAGGGATCGGGTCGTTTTTGAACCCTTCGACTAGCACCAGATCAGCAGGGGCAAGTTCACCCAAAAGGGTATTTAGATCGGCTTCGTCTTCATCAGGGTTGGGGGTTTCCGTAAAATGCACACGTCTGCGGCGAGATGAAATCAGCACCTGCCGCGCCCCGGCTTGACGGTGACGCCAGCTATCCTTGCCCGGTGTGTCCGGGTCAAAATCATGATGAGCGTGTTTGATTGTGGCTAGTCTAATGCCGCGCGAGGTCAGTTGCGCTATCAGCTTTTCCGCTAGTGTAGTTTTGCCTGACCCTGAAAAACCTGCAAGACCAATGACCAAGCCATGGCGTGACAAGGCTGGAATAGCGGTATCAGAATGACTAGCCTGATTAGACATAGCGCAGGGTCTTAACAAAATAATCTATGCCGGAATAAAGCGTCAGCACCGCCGCAAAATAAAACGTCCCCATGCAGACAATAAAGGCATAATCCCAATGTTCAAAAAAGGGATAAAGCATAACCATGCCGATGGCGATAAACTGTATGGTGGTTTTGACCTTGGCAATTCCCGTTACAGGCAATGAAATGCCCATGATGCCAAGATATTCGCGCAGACCCGCGACAAAAATTTCACGAAACAGGATAGCAAGAGCGGGATAAAGAATAGGCAGATGATTGTGGTCAAGTGCCACCAAAGAAAGCAAACATCCCGTGATCAGCAATTTATCCGCAATCGGATCAAGCATTCGCCCAAGACCGCTTAGCACATTCCAGCGCCGCGCCAGATATCCATCTAGCCAGTCTGTGACCGCGGCAAAGGTAAAGAGCCAGAAAGCCACTCCTCTTACCCCAAGCCGACCATCAATAATCATAAAGGGAACGGCAATACTGGTTACAATGCGCAGAATGGTAATAATGTTAGGGAGATGCTTCATATCTTAAAATCCAACATATCTTTGTCCGTATTTCCTATGGCCAGAATCAGAATAGGCCAGAATAAGATTACGGCCTTATCATGCCATCTTATCATGACTAGGTTTTATCATGAAACCAATGATAAATGATATCGGCGACTTGCCTTGAAATACCATTAACTTTCATCAGGTCTGGAATATCTGCACGCGCTACCGCTTTAGCTGACCCAAAATGCGTCAGCAGGGCTTTTTTTCGCTTAGCGCCAATCCCAGGAACAGGATCAAGAGGGTTGCTGGTTTGGGCGGCTTTGCGTCTTGTCCGGTGCGCGCCAATGGCAAAACGGTGCGCTTCATCCCGAAGGCGTTGCAGAAAATGCAAAACGGGTGTGTTTTCGGGCAAATGAAAACTGTCTTTTTCAGGTTGGTGGAACTCTTCTCTGCCAGCGTTTCGGTTCGGCCCTTTTGAGATAGCAACGAGAGGCACATTTTCAATACCAAGGGTTTCCAGCACCTCAACCGCAGATGATAATTGCCCCTTACCGCCATCTAGCAAAACCAAATCAGGCCACAGGCCTGTCTGGCGTTCTGGATCATCGCGCATGGCTCTGGTAAATCGGCGGCTAAGCATCTCACGCATCATGGCAAAGTCATCACCGCCAATCCCGCCTTTGGCGGATTCCATGTTAAATTTGCGGTAATGGGGTTTTAAGAAACCCTCTTCTCCTGCCACAATCATTGCCCCTACGGCATGACTGCCTTGAATGTGCGAGTTGTCATAGACTTCGATGCGCTGGGGGCGGTCGTCCAGATCAAACAGCTCTTGCACCTCATCTAGCATTTTGCGTTGGGTAGTGCTGGCGGTCAGTTCACGAGCAAGCGCCTCACTTGCGTTGCGTTCAGCCATAGCCATCATTTTGCGCCGTTGTCCACGGGCAGGAACAGAAATATGCACTTTGCGCCCGGCTTTGTTACCAAGAGCCTCAGCCAGCAGGCCAGCATTTTCAAGGTGTTGATTAACCAACAATTCTGGTGGTGGCGGTTTATCGTCATAAAACTGGCCTATAAATGCTGCCATAATATCTGATGCGGTATCGTCCTGATCATGGCGCGGAAAATAAGCGCGGTTTCCATAATTAGAACCATTGCGCATAAAAAATACCTGAACACAGCTTCGTCCAGCATTTTGCTGAAGCGCGATGATATCGGCGTTTAATTCGCCGGGCAGGTTAATATCTTGATGGGCCTGTATCTGGGTCAGAGCGCGAATCCGGTTTCGCCATAACGCCGCCGTTTCAAAATCCAGCTTATCGGCGGCGTCATGCATATAGGTGGCAAACTCCTCTTGAACCGCGCGCGATTCGCCATTGAGAAAACGCAACGCTAGATTGACCTGAGCTTGATAATCTTCAGGGCTAACCTTATTCGTGCAAGGCGCCGTGCAACGCTTAATCTGATATTGCAAACATGGCCGTGATCGTGTTGAGAACATGGCGTCGGTACAGTTTCTTAAGAGAAAAGCCCGGGTTAATTCTGTCACCGTTCGATTGACTGCGCTTGCAGAGGCAAAGGGGCCAAACCACCATGCCTTGCGCTTACGGGTGCCGCGATGCTTTGCTAGTTGCGGCCAGTCATGGTCACGGGTGAGCATAATATAAGGAAAGCTTTTATCATCCCTAAGCAAAATATTATAACGCGGCTTGAGGGTTTTGATGAGGTTGCTTTCCAGCAACAATGCTTCTACCTCAGTGCGAGTGGTAATAATTTCCATGCTGTGGGTTTCAGCCACCATTCGGGTTAGGCGATGGCTAAGGGCATTCGCCCTTGTGTAACTGCTGACGCGATGCTTGAGCCCTTTGGCCTTACCTACATAAAGCACTTGAGAATCATGACCTAGCATCCGATACACACCCGGGCTGGCATCAAGTTGCTTTACCATATCGCTGATCACCTTGATCCCGCGGTTGAGATCAGGCGGCGGCGAAGGCATGGGCGCGGCTTTGGCAGAGGTTAAATCTTGGTCTGTCATGCTGTTAATCTAGTGTCATTGTGGCCAAAAGGCTATTGTTCCTGTCATCATATCACTACCGAATCGAGAAAAGAAATCTCATCCACGGATTCTGTGGATAACTTTGTGTATAAGTTTCGTTTCGGTAGTCAGGAATCGGGAAAATCTGCCAACATCATAGATTTGCCTATAATTTAGGCATATAATTGTAAATCGAATAAAAACAATTAGTTAGACTTATAGCTTTGTAAAAAATTTCTCAAAACCTTCGTCAAATATTTTTTTTACTAAAATGTTCTGGTTGCGAAAATAAGCTGTTAACAACCTTTTGTGTATTAGGACTTTTGAATAGGTTTCTTACCGTCAAATCACTGATAAAGTTCCGATTTATTTAGCGTTTTCGGCGCTGTTTTTCCTGTCGCCGGAAAGCAAGGGCTGGGCCACTACCAATTTCTAACTCAGACGCTTCAAGGCGGCGAATTTCATCGCGGATACGCGCGGCGCTTTCAAATTCTAAATTCGCTGCCGCGTTTTGCATGTTTTGTTCTAGTTCAGCGATGGTATCGCGCAACGATTTGCCAACCCTTGGCCCGGTATCTGTATCAACCTCAACACGGTCAGCGCGCTCATGCACGGAATTAAGAATATCTTTAATCTGTGAGTTGACGGTTTCGGGGGTAATGTTGTTGGCGGCGTTATAGGCCATTTGCTTATTGCGGCGGCGTTCGGTTTCGGAAATCGCGTAATCCATGCTCCCTGTCATGCTGTCAGCATAAAGAATAACACGTCCATCAATATTTCTAGCAGCGCGCCCAATGGTCTGAACCAGTGAGGTTCTTGAACGCAAATAACCTTCTTTATCAGCATCAAGAATAGCAACCAGCGCACATTCGGGAATATCAAGGCCTTCACGCAACAGATTGATCCCGATCAGCACATCAAAAACGCCTAGCCGCAGATCACGGATAATTTCAATACGCTCAAGGGTTTCAACATCAGAATGCATATAGCGGACTTTGATACCAGCTTCGTGCATATATTCGGTCAGGTCTTCGGCCATCTTTTTGGTTAATGTGGTGATCAGGACACGCTGTTTTTTCAACGCGGCTTCGCGGCATTCTGCAATCACATCATCCACCTGATGTTCGGTTGGCCGGATAATACATTGGGGGTCAACAAGCCCGGTAGGGCGAACAATCTGTTCAACAAAGACGCCGCCGGTTTGCTCCATCTCCCATGTACCCGGCGTTGCGGAAACATAGATCGTTTGGGGGCGAAAGGCGTCCCATTCTTCGAATTTTAATGGCCGGTTATCAAGGCATGATGGCAGGCGAAAACCATATTCGGATAAGGTCGTTTTTCGCGCTCTATCGCCTTTGTACATAGCCCCAATTTGCGGCACGGTAACATGGCTTTCATCTAGGAATAATAACGCATCCTCTGGCAAATATTCAAACAGGGTTGGTGGCGGTTCGCCTTGCCCGCGCCCTGAAAGATAGCGAGAATAGTTTTCGATACCGTTGCAAACCCCGGTGGCTTCGATCATCTCAAGATCAAAATTGGTGCGTTGTTCTAGCCGCTGGGCCTCAAGCAAGCGTCCAGCTTGTTCCAATTCATGTAATCGGCTTTTTAATTCCACGCGGATGCTCTTTGTTGCTTGCTGAAGCGTGGGTTTAGGCGTGACATAATGCGAATTGGCAAAAACCCTCACTTGATCCAGATCATCATCTTTTTGTCCGGTCAGGGGGTCAAAGCTGGTGATGGCCTCAATCTCGTCCCCGAAAAGGGATACGCGCCACGCGCTAACCTCAAGGTGGGCAGGAAAGATCTCTACAACATCGCCGCGAACCCGAAAACAGCCGCGTTGAAAAGCCACATCATTTCGAGAATATTGCAATTCGGTTAGTTGTCGCAAAAGTTGTTGGCGTTCAATGCGTTGCCCCTTAAACAGGCGAATAACCATGCTGGAATATGTTTCCACGGAACCAATGCCATAAATGCATGATACCGATGCCACAATCACAACATCCCGCCGCTCAAGCAGGGCGCGAGTCGCGCTATGGCGCATGCGGTCAATCTGTTCGTTGATAGTAGCCTCTTTTTCGATATAGGTGTCTGATCGCGGGACATAGGCCTCAGGTTGGTAGTAGTCGTAATAAGACACGAAATATTCAACCGCATTATCAGGGAACAGAGACCGCATCTCACCATAAAGCTGTGCCGCTAGGGTTTTGTTTGGGGCAAGTATCAGCGAAGGGCGCTGCATCTCAGCAATGACATGAGCCATGGTAAAGGTTTTCCCAGACCCTGTGACCCCAAGTAACACCTGATCACGCTCTGCCCCTTTGACGCCAGATAGCAAATCCCGAATAGCCGCAGGTTGATCCCCTGCAGGTTTATAATCAGTTTCCAATCTCAGCGGAATATGCTGATCATGTTCATCCGCGAAAAGCGGCTGAGCTTGTCTTGATGTGATGCTGTTATCGTCCATAGCTTGCAATATAGTGCATTGATGCCCGATGGTGAATAGCTGGATGAAGTTTTTACTTGCCAGAGATGCATCAGGCTTTTACGACATAAGCGTAACCCTATGATATCGGAGGCCGCTATGGGACTTCTTGCATCCCGCATGAACGCAATTAAACCATCACCAACTATTGCTGTTACTACCAAGGCGGCAGAACTCAAGGCAGCAGGGCGTGATATTATCGGGCTTGGTGCAGGTGAACCTGATTTTGATACCCCCGAACATGTTAAGGATGCAGCGCGTCAGGCGATTGCGGATGGCAAGACGAAATATACCGCTGTTGATGGTATCCCTGAATTAAAGGCCGCGATTGTTGAGAAGTTCAAGCGCGAAAACAATATCACCAGCACCACAGCCAACATCACAGTTGGGACAGGTGGCAAACAAGTGCTGTATAACGCGATTATGGCAAGTGTTGAGGATGGGGATGAAGTCATTATCCCTGCGCCTTATTGGGTGTCTTATCCTGATATTGTTATGTTAGCAGGGGGGAAGCCTGTTTTTGTATCTTGTCCTGCCAATGCCGGGTTTAAGTTATTGCCAGAACAACTGTCAGAAGCGATCACACCAAAAACCAAATGGCTTATCCTCAATAGCCCATCTAACCCAACAGGCGCAGGTTATACCGCAAGTGATCTGTTGGCATTAGCAGAGGTGCTGCGCCAGCATCCTCATGTTTATGTGCTTTGTGATGATATGTATGAGCATTTGGTCTATGGCGATTTTACCTTTGCCACATTAGTTGAGGTTGCCCCTGATCTTCAGGATAGAGTCCTGACCATGAACGGGGTATCCAAAGCGTATTGCATGACGGGATGGCGTATCGGTTATGCGACGGGTCCTGTGCCACTGATTAAAGCCATTGCAACAATACAGTCCCAATCCACTTCTAGCCCAAACTCAATCGCCCAGCACGCGGCGGTGGCGGCTCTGAACGGGTCGTTGGATTTTATGGTAAGTAACCTCAAAGCCTTTGATCAACGGCGCCAACTTGTGGTTGATAGCCTGAATACGGTTGATGGCATTAGCTGTCCTAATCCGGATGGGGCTTTTTATGTTTATCCCTCGGTTGCCGGGGTCATTGGGCGCAAGCGCCCTGATGGTCAAGTCATCACCAATGATAGCGATTATGTCACGTGGCTATTAGAAGATGGCGGCGTGGCGGCAGTTCAAGGAGCAGCCTTTGGGCTTGAGCCGCATTTCCGGATTTCTTATGCCACAGGAACAGCGGCGCTTGAAGATGCGTGCCACCGGATTAAAGCTTCAACCGAAAAACTTAGCTAAGATCACGATAATGTGATCACTGATAAGGTCATGCGGTCTTATCTTGGCCGCAATTTGCTCTATACTTTGCTTGTCTCTCAGCGCCTATGGCCACTTGCCATGGGCAAAGGGAATGGGAATGACAGACTAAGGAATGACAGACTAAGGAATGATAGGCAAAGGAGCATGAAGCGATGATGATCAGAAACAAACCAAGCTGGGAAATGCCAGAACATTTGGCAACACCAGAAGATGTCTATATCAATCGTCGGCAAATCCTAGCCGCCATGGGCTTTGGCCTAGCGGCAGGGATGGGAATTATGCCCAAGCTTGCCGCCGCGGCTATTGAGGGGTTTCCAGCCAAGCGAAATCCAGCCTTTACCTTAGATCGTGATCTCACCCCTGAGGATGAGGCCACCACCTACACCAATTTTTATGAGTTCGGGTCATCCAAGAATATCTGGCGAAAGGCCAGACGGCTAAAGCCTGACCCGTGGAAAATCACCATTGATGGTATGGTTGAGGAAACGATTACCATTGATGCTGATGAACTGATTAAAAAACTGGGTGATCAGGAAGAACGCTTATACCGCCACCGCTGTGTTGAGGCATGGGCAATGGCGGTACCATGGACGGGAGTACCATTGGAAAAGTTAGTGCGTTTTGCGCGTCCTAACGCATCAGCAAAATATCTTCGCTTTGAGACATTTCATGATCCTGATATTGCCCCGGGTCAGCGCCAGCAATGGTATCCATGGCCTTATGTAGAAGGCGTCACCATGGATGAGGCAACCAACGTCATGCCGATGCTGGTTACTGGGATTTATGGTAAGGCCTTGCCTAATCAAAATGGCGCGCCTATTCGCCTGATCTTGCCGTGGAAATATGGGTTCAAGTCTATTAAATCCATCAGCCGCATTACCTTTACTGATGAAAAGCCAGTGAGCTTTTGGGAAGAGTTGCAGGCCAAGGAATACGGGTTTTGGGCCAATGTTAACCCGGAGTTTGATCACCCAAGGTGGAGCCAAAAGACAGAGCGTCTGTTAGGCAGTGGTGAGCGTGTGCCAACCCAACTCTATAACGGATATGCCGAACAAGTGGCCGAGCTTTATGCCAATATGCCGCAAGATCGCAGTTTATTTTTCTAGCTCTCTTTCAACGGTATCGCTTGGTGATGCCATGATCTGAGGCTTGAGAAGATTTGCAATGCGCGTGGTTTCGTCCAGACGATTTTCGTTATGGACGAAGAAATGATAAAGAGAGATGCGGCTTAGGGGTTTGGTGTAGCCAGCTTCCTCCATCACTTTATGAAAAAGTGCCACCCGGCCAGATTCAGGGCGCCATTCCGCCACATGGACGGATTTTCCCATTGCCGCCGCCTCTGAGGTCATGTTGACGCTATCTGCGGTAACAATAATGGCATCACCAGCATTTAATATCCATGGATAGGGATTAGGGGTAGTGCCATCCCACCACCAATGGCGTGTCTCTGACAATGGGCCTTTCATGACCTCGGCGGCGTTGGCTAATGCCCTGCGAGACGGCACAAGGATAAGAGCTGATTGTGTCATCGCCGCGACATTTGCCAGCAACACGCCAAACTGATAGTAATCTTGTTCATGCACCTGATAGCGAATGTTAGAGCCGCCAATCATAACAACAATTTTACGGCCTTGAATGGCTTTAACGTCATCAGGTATTTCGCCTTTCTGGCTCATCAAGGTTGCCATACGATTAAGCGATCCTAGCGTCACCAGAATATTTTCCCCGCGAATCTTGTCATGCGAGGGCACAACCAACCAATCAAACCATGTCGCAGGTAAGCGCGGGTTCTGGATATGGATAGTTTTGATTTTACCGCGCCCTAGTCGGCGCATCATTAATGACAATCCGGCATGGCGGCTTCCTGTGGTTATCACCAGATCAGGTTGTTCATGTTCTGCTAAAGCCTGCCGCAAAGCACGAGGGAGGGGCAATAGGCCAGACTTTGCAAGCCGTGGAAAGCGTCTGGCCAATCGGGGCAAGGCCAAGCGGATTAAAACAGGATGGTCGGTCAAAGCCTCAGCCAGACCAAGTGACTGTACTTCCATTCCCATGGTGCCATCGCTAATTACCCAGATTTTTAAGGAAGTTTTGTCTGTCGTCATTTGGTTTAGCCTCAAAATATTAACATTAATGGAAATACGATGGGTTATTAGGGTAATATTATTGCTCTTTTTGCTAGATTAGAATAGTGTTTGTAACACATAAGGCTAATATCGCCTCAATAGGAAATGTCCATGGCCAATAAAGCAAAACTTGATGATGTTGATCGCCGCATTTTGCGTGATTTGCAAGAAGACGGAAGAATGACCAATGTTGATTTGGCTAAGCGTATCGGGATTTCTGCTCCGCCATGCCTGCGCCGAGTCCGTGCATTGGAAGAAAATAATGTGATCCGAGGATATCATGCCGATATCAACCCCGAAGCGCTGGGCTATTCGGTCACGGTGTTTGCATTTGTTGGGCTGTCTAGTCAGGCAGAACATGATTTGAAAGAATTTGAAAAGACGGTAAGCCAATGGCCAGAGGTTCGTGAATGCCATATGCTGGTTGGTGAGACGGATTTTCTGATGAAGATCATGGCACATGATTGGGATGCTTTTCAGGTATTTTTAACATCAAAATTAACGCCAGCGCCGAATGTAAGCCATGTCAAAACGGCACTTGTTATTCGTTCTGGAAAACAGGGTATCGGCGTTCCCATCGACTGATCGCTGATCTAACTGAATAGACGTTTAGTGATATACGCTTAGAGACCGATTGCCTTGATGCTTAGGACTTCATAACTCTTAACGCCGCGCGGTGTTGTTACCTCCACGCTATCGCCAACACGCTTGCCAATCAGGGCCTTGGCAATAGGTGAGGATGTGGAAATCAGCCCTTTGGATAAATCCGCCTCATAAGGGCCAACAATGGCATATTCGGATTCTTCATCGGTGTCTTCATCAGCAACCATAACACTGGTGCCAAAGGTGATCGTTTCGCCTGTAATCTGGGCAGCGTTAATCACTTCACCCCGGCTAACGACATCTTCGAGTTCTGCCACGCGGCCTTCGATAAAGGATTGGCGTTCTCTGGCGGCGTGATACTCCGCGTTTTCGGAAAGATCGCCATGTTCTCTGGCATCGGCAATGGCCTTGATTACCGCGGGGCGCTCTTCGGTTTTTAACTTCATCAGCTCTGCCTTGATCGTCTCAAGGCCAAGAGCGGTAAATGGGATTTTTTCCATGGATAAGCCCTAATATTTTTTATTATCCTAGCCTTTGCTGGCGCAAAAAGGCTAGAGAAAAAATTGAATAACCAAAAAATCAGTTGTGATAATCAGTTAAGCCTTCAGATAGGACTGAATAGACCGAACGGCAAGGGTATCTTTACGAATTGTTTTGATTGCTGTGACGGCGGCGTTGGCCTCTGGCACCGTTGTATAATAAGGGATGCTGTTGGTTAAGGCTGTTTGGCGCAGGGAAAAGCTGTCTCTTACGGCGGCTTCTCCATGGGCGGTGTTAATCACCAAATCAATTTTTCCATCAAGCATATAATCCACCGCGTGTGGTCGGCCTTGCATGACTTTATTAACAGGTTCAGCAGGAATGCCTGCCTCGGTTAAGGCCTTGGCCGTCCCCGAAGTCGCAACGATCTTAAAGCCTAATTCGTGCAAACCTTTGCAGGCGGAGAGCAATAAGGCCTTATCTTCGTCTTTCACCGAAATAAAGACGGTGCCACTATCAGGAAGAAAGACGCTGGCGCCTAGCTGACTTTTGGTAAAGGCATGACCAAAATCTGGACCAATGCCCATAACCTCACCTGTCGATTTCATTTCTGGCCCAAGGAAGACATCAACGCCGGGGAAGCGCGCAAAAGGAAATACCGCTTCTTTGACAGCAACATGTTTCATCGTGATCTTTTTTAACCCCAATGAGGCCAAGGCTTCGCCAGCCATGATCCGCGCTGCCAATTTTGCCATCGCTACGCCAGTGGCCTTGGCAACAAAAGGAACGGTTCGGCTTGCCCTTGGGTTCACCTCAAGCAGATAGACCTGATCATCTTTGATCGCAAATTGCACGTTCATTAGCCCAACCACCCCAAGCGCCATGGCAAGGGCAATAGTCTGGCGTTCAATCTCGGCTATCTGCTGGGCGGTAAGGGTTTGGGGCGGCAGAGAACAGGCGCTGTCGCCAGAATGAATGCCCGCTTCCTCAATATGTTCCATGATGCCGCCAATATAGACATCTTTGCCATCGCATAACGCATCGACATCAATTTCCGTGGCCTGATTAAGAAAGCCATCAATCAGCACTGGATTCTTACCAGAAACCACTACCGCGCGAGTCATGTAATGTTCCAGTTGATCAACAGAATGTACCACTTCCATAGCACGGCCGCCCAAAACATATGAGGGGCGGATAACAACAGGAAAACCAATGCGGTCAACCACTTCACGCGCATCGGCGATAGATGTCGCAATCCCATTGGCAGGCTGTTTCATCTCAAGTTTTTCAACGAGATGCTGAAAGCGTTCTCTGTCTTCGGCAAGATCAATGGCATCGGGGCTAGTGCCAAGAATAGGAATACCCTCAGCGGCTAAGGCGGCGGCAATTTTAAGCGGTGTTTGCCCACCAAGTTGAACAACTACGCCCTTTAGTTGTCCCGATTGCTGTTCGGTGCGGATGATGGCAATCACATCTTCGGCAGTCAATGGTTCAAAATAAAGCCTGTCGGAGGTATCATAATCCGTGGATACGGTTTCCGGGTTACAATTGATCATGATGGTTTCATAACCCTGATCACGCAACGCATAAGCGGCGTGAACACAGCAATAATCAAACTCAATACCCTGCCCAATTCGGTTAGGCCCACCACCAAGAATGATTACTTTTTCACGGTCAGATGGCCTTGCCTCACATTGGCGACCTGATGTTGCCTCATAGGTTGAGTAGAGATAGGCGGTATCTGATCCAAACTCAGCCGCGCAAGTATCAATCCGCTTAAACACAGGGTGTATCCCCATGGCCTCACGGGTTTTGCGGATATCGGCTTCATCTTTATTAGTCAGGCTTGCCAAGCGGCTATCGCTAAAGCCCATGGCTTTGATTGTTAGCATGGCTTGCGGATTATCAGGTAGGCCGTGTTCGGTGATGCCTTGCTCACACATAATGATGGCTTCGATTTCCCGCAGAAACCACATATCCCAATGCGTTGCCTCAGCTATGGTCGCAATGCTGACGCCATGCCGGAAAGCCGTGGCAATACGAATTAAGCGTTCAGGAACGCGTTCCCCAAGCCAGCCTTTAATCACATCATCAGAAAGATTGCCGCTTTCAGTCGAAGGCATCTTATCATAGCCAAGCCCGTCTAGACCTGTTTCAAGGGAACGCAGGGCTTTTTGGAAAGATTCGCGGAAACTGCGGCCAATAGCCATGGTTTCCCCAACAGATTTCATAGAGGTGCTGAGATGATTATCCGCGCCTGGAAACTTCTCAAAGGTAAAGCGCGGGATTTTGGTCACGATATAATCAATCGTTGGCTCAAAACTGGCTGGCGTCACGCCGGTGATATCATTATCCAGCTCATCCAAGGTATATCCCACCGCCAGTTTCGCAGCGATGCGAGCGATTGGGAATCCTGTGGCTTTTGAGGCCAGAGCAGAAGACCGGCTTACCCTTGGGTTCATTTCAATGACCAACTGCCGGCCAGTTTTGGGGCAGACGGCAAACTGCACATTTGAGCCGCCAGTATCCACACCAATTTCACGCAGAACCGCCAGTGAGGCATCGCGCATTTTTTGGTATTCTTTATCTGTCAGCGTTAAGGCAGGGGCTACCGTCATGCTATCCCCGGTATGCACCCCCATCGGGTCAATATTTTCAATTGAACAAATGATGATGGCGTTGTCAGCCTTGTCACGGACAACCTCCATCTCAAACTCTTTCCAGCCAAGGACTGATTCTTCGATCAACACCTCACCAACAGGGGATTTGAACAGACCACGCTTAACGATCTCCTCAAACTCAATGCGGTTATAGGCAATGCCGCCACCTTCACCGCCAAGGGTGAAAGAGGGGCGAATAATGGCTGGCAGTCCGATTTGATCAAGCATCTCAAGCGCAGAATCAAGGGATTTTGCCAAATGCGAGCGCGGGCTTTCAAGGCCGATCTTATCCATCGCTTTGCGGAAAAGCTCACGGTCTTCGGCCTTTTCAATAGCGGCAATACTAGCCCCGATCAGCTCAACACCATGCTTTTCAAGAAACCCCTGATGCGCCAAATTAAGCGCCGTGTTAAGGGCTGTCTGCCCCCCCATTGTCGGCAAGATGGCATCAGGTTTTTCAAGGGCAATAATTTTTCCCACCATCTCAGGGGTGATGGGTTCAATATAGGTAGCATCCGCCATATCCGGATCAGTCATAATGGTAGCAGGATTGGAATTGACCAAGATGACGCGATAGCCTTCTTCTTTCAGGGCCTTACAAGCCTGTGCCCCAGAATAATCAAACTCACAAGCCTGACCAATAATAATAGGGCCAGCCCCAATGATCATAATGGATGTGATATCGCTACGCTTTGGCATGATCAGACCTACTTAATTTCGCCTTGCTGATGAGATCAGCAAACCGTTTGAACAAATGATGCGCATCATGAGGGCCGGGTGAGGCCTCTGGATGATATTGGACACAGAAGACAGGCCATTCGGTATGGCGTAACCCTTCAACACTGCCATCAAAAAGCGAAACATGGGTGACGGCAAGATGTTCAGGCAGACTATCTGGATCAACGGCAAATCCGTGATTCTGGCTAGTGATCTCAATCATGCCTGTGGCTAATTCTTTTACCGGGTGGTTGGCGCCGCGGTGGCCGCGTTCCATTTTATAGGTTTTTGCCCCGAACGCCTCAGCAATAAGCTGATGGCCAATACAGATGCCGAAAATAGGAACGCCTGATGCGGCAATATCCCGAATAACCGGGGCGGCATATGCGGCGGTTGCTGCCGGATCACCGGGGCCGTTTGATAAAAATACGCCATCAGGTTTCATGGCCAAAATGGTTTCGGCGCTGGTATCAGCAGGGACAACAGTGACTTTGCCGGCCGCATCACCAAGACAGCGCAGAATGTTTAACTTGCATCCAAAATCAAAGGATACGATATGCTGGCCTTGGTCTGAGGTGGTTTTGTAATGATCGTTGACCATATCCCAGCCGCCTTCCGTCCAGCCATGGGTGCTGTCAGAAGAGACGCCAGAGGCAAGCTCCATTCCCTTAAGGCCAGGCCACTCCGCTAGCATGGCCTGAAGCATGGGAATATCAAAGACACCATCATAATTGACGGCAAGCACGCCTTTGGGCGCGCCTTTATCGCGTATCCGCTGGGTCAGGGCGCGTGTATCAATGCCAGCGATGCCCGGCATGGCGATGGATTTAAGCCAATCATCAAGAGATTGTTTTGATCGGTAATTTGATGGCGGTGTCGGCAGATGCGTGACGATAGCCCCTAGCGCCGCTGGGGTTACGGTCTCAATATCAATGCTATTAGTGCCAGTGTTACCGATATGCGGAAAGGTAAAGGTGATGATCTGTCCTGCGTAGGACGGATCGGTCATGATCTCTTGGTAGCCCGTCATTGACGTGTTGAAACACACTTCGCCCACGCGGATTGTTTCCGCACCAAACCCGTGACCTTTCAGGATGGTATTATCTTCAAGAATCAATAATGCAGTGGGGTGTTCGAATGACGGCTGGTATATGTCCGAGTAATTCGTTTTCATTCGCCTCACAAGTCCCAATAAGCAGGGACCCTTCGGATGGTTTTCATATCGGTAAGCAAGGCATCCGTCAACCCATTAGCGATAAAATATTGCGGGAATATGATGTTTGCCATGATTACACTGAATGATCACTTGATACGTGAGCGCAATATGGGCTAGAAAGTAGCCTTATTTCACAAGTAAATAGCGAGGATAGCTATGTTGCGCGAAACCATACAATCAGCGCTCAAAACAGCGTTGAAATCAGGTGAAGCAAAGAAACTTGGGACACTGAGGCTGATATCTGCCGCCCTCAAAGATAAAGATATCGCCGCGCGCACAAAAGGCAGTGGTGAGGCTATTAGCGATGATGAGATTTTAGCATTGTTGCAGACCATGATTAAACAAAGGCAAGAATCGTCACGGCTTTATCGTGACGCTGATCGAAATGAGCTTGCTGATGAAGAAGAACAGGAAATTACCATCATCCGTGGATTCTTGCCTGAACAAATGGAACATGACGCCGTGATTAAGGCGATCAATGATACCATTACCGAAGTTGGCGCCGCGTCTGTTAAGGATATGGGCAAAGTCATGGGTGTGCTGAAACAGCGTTTCACTGGCCAAATGGATTTTGCTGTTGCTAGCAAGACCGTGAAGGATGCGCTCCTTAATCAATGAGGCGGAAACTGGTCAATCTGATCTTGTCATCATATGATAAGAGCAAGATGGTCATTCCCAAGCGATCTGGCACATCTCAGAGGCAGAGGTAAAGGCGATGGCATTGCCACAGCAATTTAGGGATGAACTTCGGCGCAGAGTGTCGCTATCATCTGTGATTGGCAAGCGCGTCAAATTGATTCCACGCGGCAATCGTATGGTTGGTTTATGCCCATTTCATCAGGAAAAAACCCCCTCATTTCATGTTCGTGACGATGATGGGTATTATCATTGCTTTGGGTGCGGTGTTAGCGGCGATGCGATTTCCTTTCTTCGTGAACAAGAAAGCATGGGGTTTATGGACGCCATTGAGCATCTTGCTGGGCTGGCAGGCATGACTGTGCCAGAGCAACAGAAATTAAGCCCTGAAGAACGCGAGCAACGAAACAGCATGGCAAATATGCTGGAAGAAGCGGCGCGTTTCTTTGAGCAGGCCTTGCATAAGGATAACGCTACTCATGCCAAAACCTATCTAGAAAAACGCCAAGTCAGCCAAAGCAGTCAAGCCCGATATCGGCTTGGCTATGCCCCAGCAAATGGCTTGTTATCGCATTTACAAACGCTAGGCTTTCGGCCTGACGATATTGTGAATGCTGGCTTAGCCCGGCGCTCCACCCGTGATCAATCGCTTTATGATAATTTTCGCAACCGGCTGATGTTTCCTATCAGGAATCCACGCGGTGAAGTCATCGCCTTTGGCGGCAGGGCGCTTGCTGATGATCAAGAGCCAAAATACCTTAATTCTGCTGATAGCCCGATGTTTCATAAAAAACTGGTGCTATATGGCCTCAAAGAAGCGCGTGAACGCATCAAAGAAGGTCTGCCTGTTATCGTATCTGAGGGCTATATGGATGCTATTGCCATTGATCAATATCAGGTGGCTGGTGCTGTCGCGCCCCTTGGCACGGCCCTAACCGAGGAACAGATGCTATTGCTCTGGAAAAGCACTGACGCGCCATATCTCTGTTTTGATGGTGATGCGGCAGGGCAAAGGGCGGCGGCACGCACATTGCTGCGGCTATTACCGATATTGGAGCCGGGCAAAACAGTACGGGTCATGCGACTTCCGACTGGCCAAGACCCTGATGATTTGCTGAAAGCCGGTGGCGGTGATGCGTTGCGGCAAATTATGAAAGCTTCAGAGAGTTTTGCTGATTCGCTATGGCATACCACTGCAATGGACTTTGACCTGTCAAAAGCAGAACAAAAAGCTAAATTCTGGCAGGTCATGCGAGATCATATTCGGCAAATCAATAATCCCGCCATGCGTGATTCGCTAGGTGATGATATCCGTGCGCGAATCAGTGCCATGCGTGGGCAATCTCAACCTAACCTCAGCAGTGGGAAAATTATTGGAAAGCGTCATGCCCAATCTACCCAGAATCTGCGCCCTAGCATCATCATGGCCATCCTCTTACACCAGCCAGAATTGATCCATGATGTGCATGAAGACCTCGTGAAATTAGATATTAAGGACAGGCTGGCAAAAAAAATGCTAAACATCATCTCTGACAGTGTTACAATGACACAACACCTTGACGAATCGACATTTCGGCATCATCTCATGCTGGCGGGGGTAAAAGAAGAAGATCTGACAAGTTTAATGACTAGCATCAAAACCCGTATTAGGTTTGATCCTAGCCAGCTAAGTTTGGAAGACGCGAAAGCAAGGCTTACAGAGTTAATATCATTAGAAATTCGCGGCCTAAGGTCCAGAGCCGTTACTTCAATTCGATCTTAAATGACATCAGTTGATGGGATAATCCATGGCGCAAAGCAAAAAGAAAAAGCAGCAAGAAAACACTTCAGCGAAAGATCAAGCGGAGTTAGTAGAAGCATCGGCAAATGACGATTCGCCAGAGACGCCGCGAATCAGCGAAGAATCGATCAAAGCGCTTTTGAAAACAGGCCGTGAACGCGGATTTGTCACGCATGATGAGTTGAACAAAGCGTTGCCGCAAGGGGAGCTAACCTCTGAGCAGATCGAAGATGTGATGGCGGAACTTAACTCCATGGGGGTGAATGTTGTTGATGCCGCCGATCAGGATGATTCCGCTGAGGAAGATGAGGAATCTCCAGAGCGCGCCACCGGAAATATCAGTGATGAAAGCCGTGGGTCTGATGATCCGGTGCGGATGTATCTGCGCGAAATGGGAACGGTGGAATTGCTATCACGTGAGGGTGAGATTGCGATTGCCAAGCGGATTGAAGCCGGGCGAGAACTTATGCTCGGCGGGGTATATGAATCGCCGCTTACGGTTCGCGCCTTGTTGCAGTGGCGTGATGAGATTGATCAGGGTCTGGTGTTGTTGCGTGATGTCATTGATCTGGAAACAACCTATGCCCGTATCAATGGGGATAGCAATGACACGATACCCATTGAGGGAAGCGAAGATGACGACAGTATCATTCTCAAAAGCCCTAAAATTGGTCTAAAAGATGATGAAAAGTCTTCTGATAGTGAGGAAGATGATAATGAGGATGATGAGGAAGAAGAACAGGACGGCGAAGAGCAGGACGGCGAAAACAGCAATAATGATGGTGACGCTGATGATCTGAATATGTCTCTTGCCGCCATGGAAGACGCCATCCGTCAAGATGTCATGGATATGATGGAAGATGTCTTTGTGACCTTCAAAGAATTAAGCCAAATCCGCGACAAGCGCATCACTCAGTTCAAAAAAGGCAATAGTGTTAACACCAAAATCGAAGAGCGCTATATCACATTGCGTCTGCAATTAATTCAGCAGATGGAACATATCCTGCTAAATACAGGGCGCATCGAAGCCTTGATGGAACAGCTTTATGGTTTGAATAAGCATTTGACCCAGTTGGAAAGTCAGATGCTGTCTAAGGCGGTATCATGCGGCATTAAGCGGCCGCAATTCTTAGGGTTCTGGAGTGGGCATGAGTTGGATAAAGACTGGCCACCTGAAGAGGCGGATAGCGCCGCTTGGACAAAACTTCGGACTAAGCATGGTGAAGATATAGAAGAAATTCGGAAATCCATCGTCCAGATGATGACCGAAATCGGAATGCCTGTGTCAGAATTCAAAGAGCTGATCCAAGTCATTCAGCGCGGTGAACGTGAAGCAGCAAGAGCCAAAAAGGAAATGGTAGAAGCTAATTTGCGCTTGGTGATCTCTATCGCCAAAAAATACACTAACCGCGGTTTGCAATTCCTTGATTTAATCCAAGAGGGCAATATCGGTCTGATGAAGGCGGTGGATAAGTTTGAATATCGCCGAGGGTATAAGTTTTCCACTTATGCGACATGGTGGATCAGGCAGGCCATCACGCGTTCTATCGCGGATCAGGCTCGCACCATTCGTATCCCTGTGCATATGATCGAAACCATCAATAAATTGGTTCGCACATCACGCCAAATGTTGCATGAGATTGGCAGAGAACCGACCCCAGAAGAATTGGCAGAAAAGCTATCTATGCCAATCCATAAGGTGCGCAATGTTCTCAAAATTGCCAAAGAACCGATTAGCCTTGAGACACCAGTTGGTGACGAAGAAGATAGCCATCTTGGGGATTTCATTGAAGATAAAAACGCTGTTCAGCCACTGGATTCAGCGATTTATGTCAGCCTGAGAGCAAAAACAACACTTGTCTTGGCTGAACTTACCCCTCGTGAAGAACGGGTGCTTCGCATGCGGTTCGGCATTGGTATGAACTCTGACCATACCCTTGAAGAGGTCGGTCAGCAATTTAGTGTTACCCGTGAGCGTATCCGTCAGATTGAGGCTAAAGCATTACGCAAGCTGAAACATCCTTCGCGTTCTAAGAAACTGCGGAGTTTCCTTGATAATTAGAGGGATTTCGGCTATTCGGAATTGGCTGGGCCTGTAGTTCAACTGGTTAGAACGCACCGCTCATAACGGTGTTGTTGGGGGTTCGAGTCCCTCCGGGCCCACCAGCTTCCCCCCTCTCTCTCTGTTATCATCACCCTATTTTGGCTTTACGGCAAAGGGTCTAAAACATATGGGCTGAGGCAGTGGCACTGACCACGGCTTCAATAAAGAGCATCTTGCCGCCACCCACATCAATGCTGTCGACTTTGCGGAAAGTTTCCGTATGGATATCCGAACCTCCGGCGGCTTGCGCCTTGAGTTCGGCCTCATCACAGGCGGCACGCTCCGCGTGTTCTAGCGCGGCTTCCAGATCACCATAATCAGAGGGGCCTTTGATAAGGTGAACCCGAAACACACCATCAGAAGGCTGAGTGATAGTGATACGGGTGCTTTGCCGGATACTGCCGACGGCGGCGCCAATGGCCCCGGCAACATCAGCGTCTGTTGGGACAATTAATTCAGCGTCCAAAACCGCGCCAATAGCTGGATAATAACAGGCTGCTGATGCCCCTAGCGCAACTAGTGGCTTATGCAGTTTTATGCGAGCAGAGAGAAAATCATCATGAGTTGAGTGAGTTTTCTGTTGGATAGCCGCTCGGATCATGCTGCTCAGAACAGGGTTCTGCGCAGACATATCATCAGGCTTGCCGGCATGAGCATTAACCGCGTCAACAAGTGATAGACTGGATTGTAAGGTCAGCTGTTCCAGCACCATTTCGGAAAATTGTTCGGCTGTTTCAGCTTGCGGTTTGCCAGCACCTGTGCGTTGGCGAGCCATTAATCGCCCTGCTTTCATCGCGGCTGTTTTATCAAAGCCATGAAAATGATCAAGAATATGTGCCGCATCAGTAGGGGTAAAGGAAGCAATCAGCACCAAGCCGCGGGAAACCAGACGATCAATAGCCCCTAAAGCTAATCGGGTTTCGGCTAGCTCTGATATTGGGGACACCCCGCGGTCACGGCAGGTTAACGCCATTCGATATTCCGAGCGTGTAAGCCAGTCTGGTGGATCACCTGAAAATACTGGTACAACAAAACGAGCATCGGTGGCGCTTGCAACAGGATTGTCTAATTGTTTATCCAGCGTTTTGATAATCTCAGGCGAAGTCATGGCAAGAGAAGAGATTGGCACTGAGCGTCTAGGCCCCAATGTCACCCCGCCTTGCACCCCGCGATCCTTGAGACGAACCTCACTATCGCCGCCAAGACCACTGGTGCGGATATCCGCCGCCTCAACCATAGTCGACCATCCGCCCACTGTTGCGCCCTTAGAAGACAGCCGAGGCGTGCCGTTGGTCATGATAGTAATATCGGTGGTTGTGCCGCCAATATCACTGATGATCGCATCTTTAACCGCGGCCAGATGGGCGGCACCGGAAATGCTGGCAGCGGGGCCTGAAAGGATAGTTTCCACAGGTCTGATACAGGCCACGTCCTCACTAATGAGGGAGCCATCGCCCTTCACAACCATCAGTTCAACGACTAGACCGGCCTCCTCCAGTATCCCCTTTGTTGCTGATATTTGACGGTCAAGCAGATCAATAAGCCGGGCGTTCAAGAGGGCGGTTAAGGCTCTTTTGGGGCCGCCAAGCTCAGATGATAATTCATGGCTACAAGTCACAGGACAACCAGTGATTTGCCTTAGGTGATCGCGTGCCATTATCTCATGTTCAGGGTTTCGGGTAGCGAAATGTCCTGCCACGGCAAGGGCGCTAATTTCATTTTTATGCGCTTTCGCAAACTCGTCTAACGCCGCTAGATCAAGTTGCGCTTGCGGCTTACCATCGGTTTTATGGCCACCATCAATAAAGGCCACAGGATCATGGCCTAGCGAATGCCCAAGGTTATTTTTGCTCAAGCTGGTTTCGGAAAATCCGATCATTACCAAACCAATGCGTCCACCCATGCCTTCAACAACGGCATTAGTGGCAAGGGTGGTGGACAGACAAACGCGGCGGAGCTTAGGCCGTTCATCCACAGATAATTTCTCAAGCACGGCGGTGATCGCTTGGCCTAAACCAATAGAAAGATCAGCGCGTGTCGTGGGGGCTTTCGCCTTTGCGATCAATGCGCCTGATCCTGTTTCAATGAGCGCGGCATCAGTAAAAGTGCCGCCAGTATCAAGGCCGAGAATATATGCCATGGGATAGACCTGCTTTAGGCTGCGCTAGATTGAGTGGCAAGAGAATGATCAAGAAAGTCCAACATCCATTGCCGCACCAGATCATTGTCGGTTTTTTCGGTCAGACTTTCCTTGGCCAGATCGGCTTGAGCAAGTCCTATGGATTCTTTGCGCCGATCAAGTAATGCGTTGAGGTAATTATGCGTGAACTCCGGGTGACCTTGGGTGGTCAGCACGCGGCCGGGGATAACAAATGCCGCGTTCGGGCAAAAATCGTCACCTAAGAGGGGCTCTGCCTGATCCGGCAAGCGCACAACCTGATCTTGATGCATATAGAGCATTTTGACCATCTGGTTTGCTTTATGCGCGCCGGGAAGGTCTACTTGCTGAGCCATTTCCTTAACTCCGGTGCCCCAGCCTTTATCGGATTTGGCAGCCTCGCCACCAAGAGCATGGGCAATCGCCTGATGCCCAAAACAAATACCAATTAAGGGGATATGGTTTTCATAAATCAGACGAATGAAATCCAACAAACGCGGCATCCATGGCAAATCGTCATACACCCCGTGCCGACTGCCAGAAACAAGGTAGGCATCGTAATCGGTGATGTGTTTGGGAAAATCGCCATGGCGCGTATGGATAAAAGAGATCTCAATCCGGTCACGGCAAGGCGCAAAAAACGCAGTGAACATATCTTGATAAGTCGGGTTGTGAGGCAACATATCAATGCCAGTTTCACCAGCGAGCAAAACGCCAAGTCGAACAGCTTTGGTCATGATAAACCCTCACGTTAAGCTAAACACACCAGCAAAATGGCTGTTGGTAAATATATAAGACTGAAATGTGGTGCAATGCAATATGATCTTAGCCCAAATAGCCTAAATTGCCCAAATTGCCAAAATTGCGTGGATTAAGATTGCTTTTTGCGCTTCAGTTGTGATTTGGGGTTTTGTTAAGGGCGGTATTAAGAACATAAAGCCGTATTTCACTGGAAAGCCCACCACTTGTCTCCCCCATCGCTAGGCGCTGGCTTCGTCTCAGATCAATATCCGCGACCAATGCCGCCAGTGCCATTTGCCGCGACTGTGCAATCTGCTGAAGCTCTTGCCAGAACGGTTGTTCCAGTGAGATAGACGTGCGGTGGCCATTAATCGTCATAGAACGTTTTATCATCAGGCCTGGCTCCAGTGATCAGATCAGGCAAAATTTCCAAATTGCCCTTCCCATAATCTTGAGCGAAGAGGCCGGTTGAGTAAAGCCTCCATCTGACAAAGACGAATATCGGACGAAAACCTCATCTTCATTAGCGTCTGGCTGTTCCAGAAACCGAAACCGAATGTGATCCGCCATATCAATAGCAAAAATCCCTGCTTTAGTGGGGGTAAGGTCAGCGGTATCAATAATGACATAATCTTGTGATGCCATTACAGGCCGCAACCCATCATCACCAGATACAACGAGACCGAGATGATCAGGTTTGCCGCGAAGGTTTTTCGCAATGATAGCATAGGTAATGCTCCAGTTCTGGGGAGGGACATGGGCATTAGCCGGATGATCAATAACCGGAATATCAATGACGCCTTGGCTGTCTATCTGTGCTGATACTTGCGGAATATGTTTTTTTAACTTAGCAGGCATCAGAGATTGATGGGGTATATCAAGCATCTTTGCCAACTGATAGCGCACATCTTCAGGCAGTCTAACAGGTGAGCGCCGTTCTAAATATTGTTGAAGATACGCATGGTTTCGCCCAAGTGCCAATGACAGGTCTTTGAGAGTGAGCTGATGTGGTGATTTTGCAATAGCCTTAACAAGAGCCTGACGCGGGCGATCATAGATGTTGTTTTCTTTGCTCATCGCCTATCCTTTAGTATAAATTGAAATTGGATTAATCCTATTACATATTTGCAACTATTCGCAACACTATTTTTTCGGAGTCTTACATGAAAAATGAACTATCTCCTATCCAAAAAGGGAAAACTGAGTACGGCATAGACCGCTTAAGGCAAGACATCCGAATGATGGGAAAGATTCTAGCGGTATTGCCAATGAATGGTCGGGACCGACCGGGAAAGGCGCGAGCATCATGGCCAGACTTTCATCAAGACAAGAATAGTTTTTCAACAAAATATCGCTATAAATCAACGTTTCAGCCCTCCCCGCGTGAGATTTCTCAGGCTGATCAATTGTTGCAGAAAGTGATGAGGCTTGATGAAGAGCCTCGCCGCATTGTCTTGGGGGGGGCATTGGGGGTGCCTTGGGGGCGCCTTGTGTAATTGTTGGGCTTATGTAATACGACTCTGAGAAAGATCGAATCCTCAGCGTTACTTGCTTTGATAAGAGAAGATGAGGTGAAAGTGAACAATAGGAAAATTAATTCTTGACAATTTTTATAAAATAGGATAAAACCTATTGTAACATTCGATAAGTATCTTTCTTTTGCTGCTTTATCTCTCTGATCATCTCTTTTGATCACATCTTTAAGGTCCCCATTGGTGGGGCCTTTTTTTATGGGTAATTTATGGAAACAAAAAAACTTCTCTTTCTGACCCATCTTGCAGAAACAGGAAATGTCAGTGCATCAGCAGAAGCCGCCAGTTTGCCGCGTCATCAAGTGTATGAGTGGCGGCGACAGGATGAGGGGTTTGCGCGTCGCTGGGAAGACGCTCTTATTGTGGCCGTGGACAAGCTTGCCCTCGAAGCCAGACGCCGGGCTTTAGATGGGATTGAGGAAGTGCGGTACTTTCAAGGTGAACCCGTAGGTAGCATTCGGAAATATTCCGATCAGTTGTTGATGTTTCTTTTGCGGGCCTATGACCCTGACACTTTCCTTGCTATCCGGCGGCAGAATCATGAACAGTTAAAATCAACACAGGATATTCGTGACCAGCTTCAGGCAAAAATTGATCACTTTCTTGCAGGCGACAAACCCGAATGAAAGGCAAGCCTTTTTGGCGTGTCTGACAGCAGCGGAGTTGCAGCATCTGATTTATGATTGGCAAATTTGGGCGCGTGCCAAACAGTTGCCGCCAGAAGGGGATTGGGTGATCTGGTTGATCATGGCAGGCCGAGGGTTTGGGAAAACACGAGCTGGCGCTGAGTGGATCAGGTCGGTGGCTATGACAGGATCAACCGCATTAATCGCCTTGGTCGGTCATACTATGGATGATGTTCGTCATGTCATGGTTGAGGGGCAATCTGGCATTCTTTCTATTTCGCCGCGTGAAGAAAGACCTGTGTGGTTTCCTTCAAAACGGCTTTTGGTATGGCCTAATGGTGTTCGTGCCAGATGTTACAGTGCCGAAGACCCTAGCCAGTTGCGCGGCCCTGAACATGAAAAAGCATGGTGTGATGAAATCGCAAAATGGCGTTACAGCCAAACATGGGAAAATCGCTGCTGATCTGCTGGCTGATCCTACTCAGGTTAAGGATTTGCAACGCGCCCTTGATCAGACCATCCGTCAGATTGACGAAGGGCAGATAGCAATTAATCGTGTTGAGGCCGCTTCGGATCATCTCTGGAAATCAGGCTGGCGTCCGGCGGCAGGTTGGATTTGTATCATTGCCCTTGGTTGGCATTATCTGTTTGAACCCGTATTAGCGACTTTACTGACCATTGTCGGGATCACGATGCCGGATTTACCGCGTGCGGATTTCAATGATCTGTGGACTCTGCTGTTTGCGCTTTTGGGGCTAAGTGGGTTGCGGTCGATTGACAAAAAGGCGCTGACCTCACCCCGTTCCTAACACCTTGATCTCATCAATGATAACGAAAGGAAAACCCATGACTGTGACGAAAACTGGGCATAAAGACATTAACCTTGATCAACTTATCGAACAGGCATCAACCAAGGGTGCGAGAAAGGCTCTTGCCGAAATGGGGCTGGATGATGCTAGCGCTAACCGGGATTTGCGGGACTTGCGCGATTTGTTGACCAGCTGGCGGCGGATTCAGCGTGACGCTGGCCGCAGTCTCATCACCTTTGGGGTTCGTGCCTTGCTGATTTTTATGGTGCTGATGGCTGGTTTAGTGATCACATCTGGCATGGGGCAATAATCATGGGCTTTTCGTTTAGCTCACGAAGCGAGGCTTTCCTCACGGATATTGACCCTGATTTGTGCCGGGTGGCGCGCCATGCCCTCGCCATCAGCCGAATTGACTTTGCCATCATCAGCGGCAAACGGGATATGGCGGAACAACGGCGGCTGGTGCGGTCAGGCGCATCACAGACCCTGCATTCGCGACACTTAACAGGTCATGCAATAGATGTTGTTCCGATTGACCCAAGCACAGGAAAAGGGCGATTTCACCGTGCCCTTGCGCTTGAGGTCGCGGCGGCGTTTTATGAAGCCAGCCAGCAACACAATGTTCCGTTGAGATGGGGCGGAATGTGGACACAGTTTGAGGACACGCCTCATTTTGAAATCCCATTAAGACCCTAGCTGATCACAAGGTGCGTTCAGCGGCAAAACGGGCGGCGGCGACCAATGCCTCGGCGGTGCCATTTGACGAAAACGACCAGGTTTCTGCTAATGCGGCGGCGGCCTCGGCGTGTTGCCTTGCCTCAGCTAGGGATCGGGTGATAGCGCTGTGTTTGTTAAGGATGGCTAGCGCGTCTTCTAGGTCACTATCGCTAATCTCACCCTCTTGCAGGCATCGTTGCCAAAAGCCGCGTTCAGCGTCATCCCCGTCTTCCCATGCCAGAATGACAGGCAAGGTGATCTTACCTTCTTTGAAATCATCGCCGACGGCTTTGCCTATATCTTCACTGCTAGCGGCGTAATCCAGCGCGTCATCTGTGATCTGAAACGCAATGCCAAGGGCCATGCCATATGACCGCATGGCATCCGAAAGCGCTTTATCCGCGCCACCAATCATGGCCCCGGTTTCGGCGGCGGCGGCAAATAATTCGGCGGTCTTGGCTTCAATTACACGGAAATAATCAGCTCTAGCGGCGCCGGGGTTTCCTGCCAACAACATTTGTGCAATTTCGCCTTCGGTAATCAGCGCGGCGGCGGCGGCTAGACGCCCTAATACCGTGATCTCACCTGTTTCCACCATTAATTCAAAGGCGCGGGCAAACAGGAAATCCCCAACCAAAACGCTAGCTTCATTGCCCCAAATCGCACTCGCGGTTTTGTTGCCACGGCGCATATCAGATTCGTCAATAACATCATCATGTAACAATGTGGCGGTATGGATGAACTCCACCGAAGCCGCTAACCTGGCGGCGTCATCCATTTGATCTTGAGATGCGCCAGCTAATGCCGCCCCGGCAATGGTCAGCATAGGGCGCATCCGCTTACCCCCTGCGGCGATCAGATGGCCAGCTAGGGTCGGAATGAGGTCAATTTCGCTCTGCATACGCGCCACAATAATGGCATTGGTGGCTTGCATGGCGTCTTGGGTAATGGCGATCAGGGGGTCAAGCCCAGCCTGAATTTCAGGCAAGGGGAGGGTAGGATCAGATGATGAGATTATGGCAGATGTCATAATCGTCAAACTTGCTTTTTTAGGGCATGAAGTCAACACTTTCTGTTCGGGGGTTGCGCTTATTTTTGCTAAGGTGACAGGGCAATGGTATTTTCTGGGTGAAACGATGAAACAACTGCTTTCCATTACGGACCCTGTGCGCATGACCTATCTTGAGGCGCTTCTCAAAGGGGCAGGCATCCCTTATGTTGTTCATGACAGGAACATTTCGGATCTCATGGCAGGCTCAAATACGCTGTTCCCCATGCGCATCATGGTAGCAGGGGAAGATGCCAATCAGGCTAAGCGGGTCTTGACTGAGGCTGGACAATATTATGACGATTGAGGCGTTAACCCGTGACCGTTGGTATGATGGGACCCTTTGGTTAACGCAACCTGCGACTGGGTTTCGCGCTACTAGCGATGCCGTGATGCTGGCGGCTTCTGTTCCTGATGCCGCAGATATCCTTGAACTTGGGGTCGGGGCAGGGGCAGTGATGATGATCTTGGCTCAGCGTCTGACGGGGGCGCGGTTGACAGGGGTGGATCATGATCTGGCGATGCTTGATCTGGCGCGTTTGAATGCAAAGGAAAACGGCTTTGGGGCTCGGATAACCTTGATAGAGGCTGATGTCAGCGCCTCAGATATGATGATCAGAGAAAAGGGGGAATTATGGGATCATGTTGTCATGAATCCTCCTTTTAACGACCCTGCCTCCAGCCTGTCGCCGGGGCAACAGCGGCGGCAATCCATGGCATCTGATTATACCTTGCCGTGGATTGGCTGTGCGGCAAAGGCGCTTAGCCGCCGCGGCGGTCTGACAATGATTGGCAGGGCAGATCAACTTGACCGGATTTTGGCGGCCTTATCAGCGCATAATATGGGTGAGGCGGTCGTCAGGCCAGTGCATTCAGTGGCTGATCGTCCGGCGCATCGGGTGCTTATTCGGGCCAGAAAAGGCATGGCAGGGGCGCTAACCTTGCTTCCGCCCCTGATCATGGATAGCCCGGAATATGAAAGGCTTGCCCAAGGGGGGACGATTGCCTTAACGCAACCGGGGCGGAAATATGCCGCGCCTGAAAAGCCAAAACCCTAACCCAGATGTCTTGCCAAGCCTTTAGACAAAAGGTATGCATAAGGGGTTATGGCAAATATTCTCTCATCTCTTTTTGGCGCAAAACGACCTGTGGTTCCTGTGATCCCTCTTAATGGTTTGATCATGGCGTCTTCTGGCGGGTTTCGGCGCAGTGGTCTTAATTTGCTTGGGCTTTCGCGCTTGCTGGATCAGGCATTTACGACCAAACGCGCCTGCGCGGTTGCGTTGCTGATTAACTCCCCCGGCGGCTCGCCTGTGCAATCAGCGATGATCGCTAGCCGTATTCGTGAGCTGGCGCGTAAAAATGATCTTCCTGTGTTGAGTTTTGTTGAGGATGTGGCGGCGTCAGGCGGCTATTGGCTGGCCTGTGCCGGGGATAAGATTATTGCTAATCCAGCCTCAATCATTGGTTCAATCGGTGTCGTGTCAGCAGGGTTTGGTTTTGATCAGGCTATTGCAAAACTAGGCATTGATCGGCGCGTTTATACGGCTGGCGAAAATAAAGGTATGCTTGATCCTTTTCTTCCTGAAAAGGCTGAGGATATCTCGCATCTCAAGGCTCTCCAAAAAGATATTCATGATCAGTTCATTGCCATGGTCAAAGCGCGCCGGGGCACACGCCTGACAGGGGAAGAGAAGGAATTGTTTTCCGGCGCATTCTGGACAGGGCAAAAGGCGTTGGAATTAGGCTTGGTGGATCGCTTAGGGGATATTCGTCCGGTGCTTCAAGAACAATTTGGGGATAAGGTGAATATTCGCTTGATGACCTTTAAGAAATCGCTGTTTGGCTTGAAATCAGGGCAAATGGGAATTGATCGGTCTGATCAGATGGTTGATACGGCATTACTGAAACTAGAAGAACGGTTAGAAAGGATGCGATACGGGCTCTGATGTGGGGATTACTCAGTATTCAAAAACTGCTCCTTTTAGCGGTTATTATCGGTGGGGTTTGGATGGCTTTTCGGGTCTTGGATCGCCGCAAGCAATCACAAAATGATGGCTCTGCTCCTAAGGCATCACGCAAACAACAGGCGAAGCCATTAGATATGGTGTCATGCTCGTCTTGTGGGGCTTGGGTTTCCATGCCGTGCGAGCGTCCAGACTGTCCGATTGAATAAGCGCAGACTTTTGCTGAAATGGCAATAAAAGGCCGGATTCTGGCATTGATCCTGAGGCCGCTTTCTACTATGTTGCGCCTAGCGATATGAGGACCTCCTGCTATGCCTAGCTCAGCCCCAAGTTTTCAACAACTCATTCTGGGATTACAGCAATATTGGGCAAGCCAGGGATGCGTCATTTTACAGCCCTATGATATGGAGGTTGGTGCCGGAACATTTCATCCTGCCACAACCCTTCGCGCCTTAGGCCCTGATGAGGTGTGGCGCGCGGCTTATGTGCAACCCTCGCGGCGTCCGACCGATGGCCGTTATGGGGATAACCCTAACCGGCTTCAGCATTATTATCAGTTTCAAGTTATCCTAAAACCCTCTCCTCAGAACAGCCAAGAGCTATATCTCAATTCGCTTAAGGCTATTGGTCTTGATCCGATGATGCATGATATCCGCTTTGTTGAAGATGATTGGGAATCCCCAACTCTTGGCGCGGCTGGCCTCGGCTGGGAGGTCTGGTGCGATGGCATGGAGGTGACACAATTCACCTATTTTCAGCAAGTCGGCGGCATGGAGTGTTCACCCGTTCCCGTGGAATTGACTTATGGCCTTGAGCGTCTGGCGATGTTTATTCAAGGTGTGGATAATGTCTATGATCTTGATTGGGATGGTGTGCCAAAGGATGAGGGCGGCAAGGTTTATGGTGATATTTTTCATCAGGCTGAACGCGAGTTTTCGCATTACAATTTTGAACGCGCTAACACTGATATCTTGTTTCGACATTTTGATGAAGCCGAAGCCGAATGCCAATCCCTGCTTTCTGGTGATGCCGCGTTACCCTTACCTGCCTATGACCAGTGTATGAAAGCCAGCCATGTGTTTAATTTGTTGGATGCGCGTGGGGTAATTTCGGTGGCAGAACGGCAACGCTTTATCGGCCGTGTGCGCGGCCTTGCTGTTGGTTGTTGTGAGGCATGGGTCGCTAGCGCAAAGGACAAAGCCAATGGCTGAACTGTTTGTTGAGTTTTTTGGTGAAGAAATCCCAGCGCGGATGCAAAGCCGGGCTGAATCGCATTTGGCGGATACTCTAGCCAAAGCATTGCAAGACCATCAGCTTGGCGGCGTTTTGATCAGGTCTTGGTCAGGTCCACGCCGATTGGCGGTGGCCTTTGGTGATGTTATGGCAGAACAATCTGCCCAGACAATCGAAAGGCGCGGCCCAAGGGTTGGGGCCCCGGATCAAGCCTTGGCTGGATTTTTGTCTTCGGCTGGGGTTGCCCGTGATCAACTGGAAACACGCGAGACGCCAAAAGGCGCGTTCTATTTTGCCATGATCGATCAACCCGGCCGATTGACCGCGGATATTTTGCCAGAGATGATCAACACCATCATTGCCCAGTTTCCTTGGGCAAAAAGCCAGCGTTGGGCCAAGACACAGGCCAGTTGGGTGCGTCCCTTGCACCGCATCAATGTGTTGCTAGATGGTGAGCCGGTCAAAGGATATTGCGATCTTGGCGGCGGCGAAGGCATTACTTATGGCGGCGTTAGTCAGGGGCACCGTTTCCTTGCCCCTCAAGATATCTCTCTTAGTGCCAACCCTTTGGTTGCGGAAACCTATGATGCAGCAATGGCAAAGCATTTTGTCATGGCACATCGCGGCGATCGGCAGGCGGAAATAACGCGCCAAATTGACAGCCTCGCCAAAACCTCTGGTTTCCAGATTGTTGAGGATGACGGGCTTCTTCATGAGGTCACAGGATTAGTGGAATGGCCGCACGCGGTGATGGGTCAAATCGAAGACGACTTTATGTCCTTGCCGCGGGATATTCTGGTTTTGACGATGCGTAGCCATCAGAAATATTTTGCTTTAACCGATGCCTCAGGGGCATTAGCGCCTGCCTTTATTACCATTAGCAATATGGCGGCGGATCCAGCGCGTGATGACATGATCCGCGTTGGCAATGAAAGGGTCTTGCGCGCGCGGTTGAGTGACGCCAGATTCCTTTGGGATCAAGACCGCGCCATTAGCCTTGCGGATCATTCACATAAACTCTCTGGCATGGCTTATTTTGATGGCCTAGGCACAGTTCGTGATCGGGTTGATCGAATTGCCGCCATGGCGGCACAACTGGCTGATCAAATTTCTGATGTGCCGTCAGACGATTTCAGCGCCGCCGCTAGCTTATGCAAAGCTGATTTGGTCACAGGTACCGTCGGCGAGTTTCCAGAATTGCAGGGCATCATGGGTGGCCACTTGGCCCATGCGGAGGGGTTAGGTAAGGGCATAGCATCTGCCATTTCAGAACATTACAAACCCGTAGGGTCAGGCGATCATATACCGTCCAGCCGATTAGGTCAGGCCCTCGCCCTTGCTGATAAACTTGATATGCTGACCAGTTTTTTTGCTATTGGCAAAAAGCCATCAGGCTCAGGTGATCCGTTCGGGTTGCGGCGTGCCGCGTTAGGCGTTATTCGCATTCTGGATGAGGCTGAACTATCCCTTGATCTGGCAGCGCTTCTAGGCAAAGCCAAAGATGAGCTAATGTCTTTTCTGGTGGATCGCCTTCATGTTTATTGCCGGGATAAAGGCATTCGCTATGATATTGTTCGCGCTGTGATAAAGGGTGACAATCCCAGTGATCATGGGCGTTTTGATATTCTAGCGCAAATCAGACGGCTTGAAGAAACAAACCGCTTTCTTGATAGTGAAGATGGCAAAGCCCTGATATCAGGGTGGCGCCGCGTGAATAGCATCCTTGAAAGCGAGAAAAGCAAAGCCACCGCATTGGCAAATGATACGGTCAATCCGTCACAGTTTGCAGACCCAACAGAAACAGCACTGCTTTTATCTGCCAACGCTCTAGATGACGCCAAAGACGCTGATGATAAAACGCGGCTTGCCGCCATGGCGAATATGGCGGCGCCCATCCATGCGTTTTTTGAGGCGGTGAAGGTGAATGATGATGATCCGATGATCCGACAAAACCGCCTGAACCTTCTGGCAGGAATTGATCAGGCGATGCTGGATTTTGCTGATTTTCGGGTGATCGAAGGGTAAGGGATTTGCGCTTAGCAAGGTAATGGGGGTGGCTATGTCGAAATGGGTTTATAGTTTTGGTCAAAGCTTGACTGAAGGATCAGCCAGTGACCGCAATCTGTTAGGTGGCAAAGGGGCTAATCTCGCAGAGATGAGCAGCATAGGCCTGCCTGTTCCGCCGGGCTTTACCCTGTCCACGGAGGTGTGTACGTGGTTTTATGATAACGGGCGCAGTTATCCTACCGAGCTCAAAGATCAGGTTAATGCCGCGATATCACGGCTAGAACAAGAAACCGGAATGGGTTTTGCCAATCCAGACAATCCGCTATTGTTATCGGTGCGTTCAGGGGCTCGTGCCTCCATGCCGGGGATGATGGACACGGTGCTAAACCTTGGGCTTAATCGCGCCACCACCGAAGGGTTGGCTAAGCGGTCTGGGGAAAAGCGCTTTGCATGGGATTCGTTCCGCCGTTTTATTCAAATGTATAGCGATGTGGTGATGGATGTTGATCACGGTCTGTTTGAAGATGCGCTTGAAGATATGAAGGCGGCGCAGGGCTGTGTTGAAGATACCGACCTTAGCGGTGACGATTTTGAAACTTTGGTTGAACAGTATCTAGCTATAGTTCAGGAAGAAAGTGGCCAAGCCTTTCCCGAAGACCCGCATGAACAGTTATGGGGGGCAGTAGGGGCGGTTTTTGGCAGTTGGATGAATGCCCGTGCCATGACATACCGTCGGCTTAACAACATTCCTGCCGAATGGGGCACGGCGGTTAATATTCAGGCTATGGTGTTTGGAAATATGGGTGATGATTGCGCCACTGGCGTTGCCTTTACCCGCAATCCATCCACGGGTGAGAATGTGTTTTATGGCGAGTTTCTGATTAACGCCCAAGGTGAAGATGTGGTAGCTGGTATCCGGACACCGCGCAATCTTACCACGCGCGAAAGAAAAGAAAGCGGTTCTGACCAACAGGCCATGGAAGAAGCCATGCCAGAGGTGTTCAAACAGCTTTGTGATGTTCGGCACAAATTAGAAACCCATTACCGCGATATGCAGGATATTGAGTTCACGATCCAACAGGATAAACTCTATATGCTTCAGACCCGTTCTGGCAAACGCACGGCTGAGGCCGCGTTGCGAATGGCTGTGGAAATGGCAGAAGAGGGGCTGATCACCCGGGATGAGGCAATTTTGCGGGTTGATGCATCATCGCTTGATCAATTGCTACACCCGACTCTTGATCCCAAGGCAGATAAAGTGTTGTTTTTGCGCGGCCTTCCGGCATCTCCGGGGGCGGCATCTGGTAAAGTGGTTCTGACCGCAGACAAAGCTGAAGAAATGGCTCTAGCTGGTCACAATGTGATCTTAGCTCGTGTTGAAACCAGCCCTGAAGATATCCATGGGATGCACGCGGCAACTGGGATTCTTACAGCACGCGGCGGCATGACCAGCCACGCGGCGGTGGTGGCGCGCGGCATGGGGCGTCCTTGTGTTTGTGGGGCAGGTGAGATGATTGTGGACGCCGAAGAAGGCGTCATTAAAGTCGGCCCTCATAAAATTAAAGAAGGTGATATCATTACCCTTGATGGCGGTGTTGGTGAGGTGTATCTGGGCGAAGTGGCAACGATACAGCCCCAACTTTCCGGTGTGTTCGGCACTTTGATCGGATGGGCAGATGACGCTCGGCGCATGAAGATCAGGGCCAATGCCGAAACCCCACTTGATGCCAAAATGGCGCTAGATTTTGGCGCGGAAGGCATAGGCTTAAGCCGGACAGAACATATGTTTTTTGATTCTGATCGGATTGTTGCTATGCGCGAGATGATTATCGCCCATGATACCGAAGGGCGGCAAAAGGCTTTAGATAAACTTTTGCCTATGCAGCGCCAAGATTTCATTGCCTTATTTGAGATCATGAAAGGCCTGCCTGTAACGATCCGGTTGCTGGACCCCCCGTTGCATGAGTTTTTACCTCATCATCAAGATGATATGGCAGAAGTGGCAAAACAGGCAGGGGTGACGCTAGAAGAGGTGCGTGACCGGTCGGCAAAACTGCGTGAACTCAACCCTATGCTTGGGCATCGGGGATGCCGCCTTGCCATCACTTATCCTGAGATTTGTGCCATGCAAGCCAGAGCGATTTTTGAAGCGGCGAGCCATATCACCAAAGAAACAGGTGAAAGCGTTGATGTTGAGGTCATGATCCCACTTGCCGCAACAAGACGCGAGCTTGAGATTTGCCGCAAGATCATTGACGATATGGCAGAGACCGTGACATCTGAAACAGGTCAGCCTCTGACCTATATGGTGGGAACCATGGTGGAATTGCCGCGTTCTTCTTTGATTGCGGATGATTTGGCGGCTGAAGCTGAGTTTTTCTCATTTGGAACGAATGATCTCACCCAAACAGCCCTAGGCATTAGCCGCGATGACGCTGGTCAATTTTTGCGCGAATATGCTGATGCCGGGATTTATCCGCGCGATCCCTTTATCACCATTGATATAGAAGGCGTTGGTGCGCTTGTACAGATGGGCTGTGATAAGGGACGCCAGCAACGCCCCGGGATTAAGCTTGGGGTGTGCGGTGAACATGGCGGCGATCCTGATTCTGTTGATTTCTTTGAGGAATGTGGCTTGGATTATGTCTCTTGCTCACCTTATCGGGTGCCAGTGGCTAGGCTTTCAGCGGCACAGGCAACAATCCGCCGTCGTTAAGCCGCTATGCCAGCATAAGCTGACAAAATGTGTTATCTGATCCGAAAAGAAGCCTGTCACGACTATCATGACAGGCTTCGGTTTATGCCAGAGATGCTAGAAAATTAGTCTTTAGTGACTTTCTTGGCCTTACTGCTGGCGCCATTGTCAACAGTGGCAATATCAATTTTGCGCGGCTTCATGGCCTCTGGGACTTCGCGTTGAAGATCAACATGAAGCAGGCCGTTTTTCATGCTTGCGCCAACGACTTCAATGAAATCCGCAAGCTGAAATCTGCGCTCAAAATTGCGGCCAGCGATGCCGCGATAAAGATAGGTGTTGGCCTTATCGGCCTGTTCATCCTGTTTGCCGCGAACAATCAAAATTTGGTCATGGACAGTGACGTCAATATCCTCTTCACCAAAACCAGCAACCGCCATAGTGATGCGGTAATTGTTGTTACCGCTCTTTTCAATATTGTAGGGCGGCCAGTTTGATTGGCTGTCCAAATTGCTTCCTGTCATGAGTGAGTCGACAAGGTTAGCCATACGGTCAAAGCCAATAGCGGAACGAAAAACAGGGGTTAGATCAAGTGCGTTCATAATGCATCCTCCTTAAAGCAATGCCTCTGCCCAAGCACACAACATGAGCAGAATAAGTGGTTATAAGGCGATCATTCAACACTGATGTCATAAAGCGACCATCAGCGCGGATGATGCCGTTGGTCCCATCATGGCTACCAACATAACTTATGTAATAAGTGAAATAATGATTTCAAGAGGACGCAAATCGCCTCGGACAGATTTTTCTGACAATGAGATTATTGCATATTGGTGTTGTTTGGTTACTTGCTGCCCAGACCTGCAAAACGCTTGTTAAAGCGTGCCACCTGACCACCTGCATCAAGGATACGGTGCTGGCCAGTCCATGCTGGGTGTGATTTCGGATCAATATCTAGACGCAGAACATCACCTTCTTTGCCCATAGTCGAACGGGTTTCGTATTCAGTCCCATCGGTCATGACAACCTTGATCATATGGTAATCTGGGTGGATATCCTTTTTCATCGTCTCAATCCTTGTAACCGTTTTGAAGGTAACCGTTTTAAGTCACCGCATATAAGAGCCTTATATTCAGGGGTTTCCCGATAAGACCCTCATCAGACGGGGTTTATAGCCAAATCAGGGCTAAGGCGCAAGTCAAATCTGAGATACTCCTGCGACCAATTATCTTTTGCCTTTTTCATGAAAACAGTTCAGATATGCGATTATGTCTGAAGATAAAAAACATAACCCAAAAACAGGGCAAACAGGGGTCTTGGCTTCGGTGCGAATCTTCTGGCCCTGGATCAGACCACACCGCAGGCAAATCCTTTTGGCGATGCTATCTATTTTGCTCGTGGCGGTGGCGTTGCTATCGCTTGGCCGCGGCATTGCTCATCTGGTGGATTCGGGTTTTGGCAATGGTGAGAATCGGTATCTTAATCAGGCGGTTCTCATCTGTGTCGGCATCACTTTTTTTCTTGCCTTGGGCAGTTATCTACGCACGGTGCTAATCAATCGGGTGGCAGAACGGGTTATCGCTGACATTCGCAAGGCGATGTATCGGCATATGATGCATTTATCAACCGCATGGTTTGAAGAAAAGCGGACGGGCGATCTGATTTCAACCTTTTCAACTGACACAACGATGATTCAATCAATTTTGGCATCAAGTATGTCGATGGCGGCGCGTAACATGATTCTGTTGGTTGGCGGCTTGATTATGGTGATATTGACCTCGCCTAAATTGACGCTGGTTATTCTTGGTGTTGTGCCTTTGGTGGTGATTCCGTTGGTTGTAGTAGGGCGGATGCTTCGCCGGCAATCGCGCATTGCTCAGGATCGTATCGCTGATTTATCGGTTGAAGTCGAAGAAAGCTTATCAGCCATTGATGATATTCTGGCCTTTAGCCGCGGTGAGGCCATGATCAAACGCTTTGATGCGGCGGCTGAGGCTAGTTTTACAGCCTCTCGGCGGCGGATATTGTTGCGTGGGATCATGAGTGGAATGGTGATTTTTCTCGTTTTCGCGGCTATCACGTTTATTCTGTGGCTTGGCGGGCTTGATCTTCTCAAAGGTGAGATGAGCGCAGGGGAGCTATCTGCCTTTGTGTTTTATGCAGCGCTAGTGGCGACTTCGGTCGGTGCGCTTTCTGATATCGGGGGAGAATGGCAAAGGCTAGGCGGCGCGGCAGAGCGCATTGCGGATTTGTTAACTCAGACCGACCGTCTTCAGGAACCCCAAACACCAATTCCTTTCCCCACGCTATCTTTATCTTCTTCCGAGGCATCCTCTTCGGGTAAGAGCGCGGAATATATCTGCTTTGATCATCTGCGTTTTAGTTATCCCTCTCGCCAAAATCAGCGCTCATTAGATGGCATTGATCTGTCTATCCGGCGAGGTGAGAATGTCGCGATTGTTGGTGAGAGTGGGGCAGGAAAAACCACAATCCTGAAAATGCTGCTTCGGCTTTATGACCCTGATGAGGGGCGGATTACCATTGGCGGTGTTGATCTTAAGGATATGGAAGTTGCTGATTTAAGGCGGCATATCGCTGTTGTGCCTCAGATGGCATCGCTGTTTTCATCCTCTGTTTATGACAATATTAGCTTTGGCTTGCCGGATGCCCCGCGTGAGGCTGTGTATCAAGCCGCTAGTGAGGCTTTTGCTGATGATTTTATCCGCGCTTTGCCTCACGGCTATGAAACCTTGATTGGGGAAAAAGGCATACAGCTTTCCGCAGGGCAACGCCAACGGCTTGCGATTGCGAGGGCTTTGTTGCGTGATGCGCCGATCCTTTTGTTGGATGAGGCAACGTCATCATTGGATTCCGCCTCAGAACAAAAGGTGCAAGCCGCCCTAGCCAGACTCATGGAAAACCGAACAACGATTGCTATTGCGCATCGGCTTTCCACGGTTATCAGTGCGGATCGGATACTGGTAATGGATAGTGGTAAGATCGCGGCAACAGGGGATCATGAAACCTTGCTTGCCACCTCGCCACTCTATCATCACTTGGCCTCACTTCAATTTATGACAGGGTCGGATTAGGGGCTGACGCTGATATAGTTGCCCCAAAGATGGGTATTGCTATCATGGTGCGAAATCTCTATCTGACCACTGGCAGAATCGCTAGAAACATATGGGGTTTCGACCATAAGCAAGGTCGCCTTATTGACAATCTCAATATCCCCATTTGGTGTTCTTAGTATGACATTAGCATCAGCCAAGGCAAGGGCGTGATCAGCACCATAAAGATACTGGTTGATTGATCCCGTTAAGGTAACCCCGTATTCATCATCACGAAGGGCAATGTGGTTTAAGGTGAAGTGACGGTTATCAAGATTAAGGGAAATGGTTGTGGATCCCTTTAAGTGCGCATTTTCACATAGACCAGAACAATGCAACTGCATTTGACCGGCTAGATCAAATCTTCTCAAAGAATTTTGATCAGCTTTTAGGGCCGTATTAATCGGATAATCAGATACAGTGATAGCGGTGCCTTTGGATAAATTCTGGGCTATCTGGGCATTAAGCCGAGCGCGGATTTCTTGATCTAACTGTAACTGCAATAAGGGAAACAAAATATGCTGATCTTGGTATGCGGAACTAGGGGTATTATCGACACGAACATTATCCATTGCCCTATTGCATCCGGAAAGGGTTATGATCAGTAACCCTAGACAGACACAACGAACTATCATTGCTATCCTTAGGTATAATATCTTACCCTAAGGAGTTTGACCCTTTGTTACGCGGCGTGTCAATTTGAATTCAATGCGCCGGTTTCGCGCTCTTGCGACATCATTTTGACCTGGATCAATAGGCTGAAACTCACCATAACCAGTGGCCGCCAGCCGTTTAGGGTCAATGCCTTGTTCTACCAAATAGCGCAAAACCGAAAGCGCGCGTGCCGTTGAAAGGTCCCAGTTATCGCGATAAATATTGGTTTTAATTGGCAGATCATCGGTGTGACCATCAATCTGGAGAATCCATTCAATATCATCGGGGATTTGTTCCGTTAATTCTTTTAGGGCCATGGCCAGATCATTAAGTTGGGCTTGGCCTTCGGTGCCAATTTCAGCAGACCCCAAGGTGAACAGCACTTCAGACTGGAACACAAATCGGTCACCAACAATAGTTATATCTGTTCGGTTTTGCAGGACATCTCTTAGGCGTCCAAAAAACTCAGACCGAAAGCGGCTCAGCTCTGCGACTTTGCTTGATAGGGCCTCATTCAACTGACGGGTGAGATTAACAGAAACTTGTTTGGCTTGCCGCGCCTCTTCGGTTTTTTCATCCAACAGGGCTTGCAAGTTTTCCAGCCTTTCACGCAACGCGATCATCGCTGTGGTCATTTGCAACACTTCACTGCGGCTGGCGTAAAGCTCTTTCTTGGTATCATCGCGTTCCGCCATTAACGCGGTGATATTTTGCTCCAGAACTGATAATCTGTCTTCAAGCGTGTTGATATCTTCTTGAGCCTTGGCCTCAGCGGTTTCTGCTGTTTGGGCACGGGCCGTAATATCAGCCAGATTGGCCTGCAACGCGGCGATTTGCTCAAGCAAGAGATCGCGCTCCGCAATCAGCGTGGCCTTTTCCGCCTCAAGGCTATCTCGTGCCACGGTTAGCGTATCTTTATCTGAAGCAAGGGCATCACGTTCAGCTAGTGCGGCTAGTTTTTCGTCCTTCAGGATCATTAAGGCTTGGTCCATGGCGGCAAGCCGATCTTCAAGGGTTAGGGCCTCTTGGCGTGACGCATCAAGCGCTGCCAAAAGTTGCTGGCGTTCCTCTGCTAAGGCATCGGCTTCTTGGCGTTCCATGTTTAGTAACCCTGATAGCTCACTGATCTCTGCCCTCAGTTCTGCCATGGTCGCATCCTGCCCATAGAGCCGTTGCGCCAGATTGATTTGAACCAAGAAAAACACCATCAGAACAAAGATGATGACCATCAGCAACGTTGCTAGACCGTCAACAAACCCCGGCCAGATCAAACTCTGGTCACGCATAGATGAGGTGCGACGAGCAAGAGCCATCAATTCGCCTTTCGCGAAATTGCCGCGATAGCGCGAGATAAGGCGCGCAATTCGGTGGTCATGGCATCAATCATATCCTTGCGGTCGCTTGTCATGTTTTGGGCTAATAAGTTGAGCGATTGCTGAAGGTTTTCCAATCCCTCTGCGACCATATGATATTGATCTTGTTGCTGGCGCATACTGGCAAGGGTGCGATTAAGCTCTTGAAGCGTGGTAAGGGTTTGACTGCGCTCTTGGTCTGATTTGCTGATATGTCGGGTTAATTCTAGCATTCGGTCAGCGGCCTCTTCGGAAAGCCCCATCGACACTGCCGGATCAAGGCTATCCCCGCCACTGTCGCTGAACCGTGCCATGGTGGAAAGCCAATCCTCAAGATCAGAATAGAACCGACTTGACGCTTGCCCTAATTGCAAATCTAAAAAGCCTAAAACCAGCGACCCTGCGAGGCCAAAGAGTGATGATGAAAACGCCGTCGCCATGCCATCAAGCGGCGCATCAAGACCCGTCTTAAACTCTTGCATCAATTTGCCAAAATCAGGGGTCTGTGTATCAATGCCGCCAACCACAGCGCCTACGGCTTGGATTGTTTCCAATAACCCCCAGAATGTCCCTAACAGCCCAAGAAAAACTAAGAGCCCGATCATATAACGTGAAATCTCACGGCTTTCATCAAGCCGAACGGCAACCCCATCTAAGACAGATCGCAAGCTTTGGGCTGAGAACCGATTGTTAAGCCGATCAGGATCAGAAAAGACAACAGCAACGGTGGCAAGCAAGCTTGGCCGTTGTGTGCGGCTAGAGTGCATTGTCCCATTGCCACTAAGCCCAGCACGCATGCCAATCATCCAACGATATTCTGGAAGAAGCCTAGCGGTTTGGCGGAACACAAAAACAATGCCGACAATGAGCGAAAACAGAATAATGCTATTGATGACGGGGTTGCCGAGAAAGGCAAACTTGAGAGGGGCGTAAAGCAAGCCCCCTAAGGTTCCTATTATCGCTAGGAAAACGCCCATGCGAATAAGATATCGGGTTGGATAACGCATCATCACCTCCTCTGAAACCTAGCACCTTGCGGCAGGCTAACCTAAATAGGCCTAAATAGGATAGCCCATGAATAGGATGGCTTTAGGTCTCTGCGCCATTATAGCAGATCATTTTAGGCAATAATGTGATGATTGTGGTTTTATTTTTCGCGGCTGGACTTCAGCAATTTCAACAGGCCAGAGTGCATACTGCTATTTCCTGCCACGATATGGCCTGATTCTAGCACCTTACTGCGTGCCTGATGATCAGAAACCATGCCGCCAGCTTCGCGGACAATCAGAACCCCAGCGGCGATATCCCAGATTTCTAAGCCATGTTCCCAGAACCCGTCAAACCGTCCTGCCGCCAACCATGCCAGATCAAGCGCCGCTGACCCAAGTCGGCGAACACCAGATGAAGCCGCCATCACGGCTCGCAATTCCCCTAGATATTTATCATGGTCTTGCTGGTCACCGCGTCCCATAAATGGGATGCCTGTTGCGATCAGGGCATCACCCATCTGTTTGCGCCCAGCTACGCGAATGCGGCGATCATTTAGAAACGCGCCTTTTCCGGCCTCAGCAAAGAAAAACTCATTTCGGATTGGGTCTAGAATGCCGCCAGCGATCACCTTGCCGCCTTGGTTTAGCGGCTTATCAATAGCGCCGATGGAAACGGCAAATTGGGGAATGCCATGCAGATAGTTTGTGGTGCCGTCTAGCGGATCAATAATCCATGATGGCCCATCACTTTCAGTTGGGGCAATGACGCCGCCTTCTTCCATGATGAAACCCCATCCGGGGCGAGCCTTGGATAATTCGCCAACAAGTATTTTTTCAGCGTCGGTATCGGCGTTTGAAACAAAATCAGCAACGCCTTTGCGTGACACTTGCAGGTTTTCCACCTCACCGAAATCACGGATAAGCCCGCGTGCGGCACGTTCAGCGGCACGCCAGATAACATTAATAAGCGCGGATTGCGCCATGGTCTTATCCTTTCTTTATTTGCTTACAGATCACGTCATTTCCTTAACCAACTGACCCCAAATCATGATATTCTGAGGTCACAGCCGGAAAAGACGGATTTAGTCTTTGGCCCGTTCCACATAACTGCCGTCTTCTGGCTTGATCACGATGCGCGTCCCTGCCTCAATATGCGGCGGCACCATGACTTTAATACCGCCATCAACCATAGCAGGCTTATAGCTAGATGATGCGGTTTGCCCTTTTACCACAGCGTCGGCCTCAAGCACCTCAACCACAACGGTATCTGGTAATTGAATGGAAATAGGCTCGGATTCATGGCTGTTGATCGTAACCGTCATGCCATCTTGCAGGTAAATGGCCTGATCACCAACCATCTGAGCAGGCACTTCGACTTGCTCAAAGCTGGTTTGATCCATAAAGACCAGCTTGTCGTCTTGCTCATAAAGGAAGGTGGCATCAGATTCTGACAGGATCACGCGCTCAACGGTCTCAGAAGACCGAAAGCGTTCATTTAATTTTGTCCCATCACGGATATCACGCAGTTCAACCTGTGCAAATGCGCCGCCCTTACCGGGTTTAACATGAGAGATTTTTACAGCGACCCAGAGCCGTTTGTTATGTTCAATAACATTTCCGGGGCGAATGGCGTTGCCGTTTAATTTCATAATATTGCCCTATGCCTTACCTTTATAAATATCAATAATACTGTTCAGCAGTTGCAAGGCTTCCTCGCGTGGACGCTGAAATGTGTTTCTGCCAATGATAGAACCTGTGGCGCCACCATCTCTTAACTGCCTGATTTCGTCAAGCAAACCTTGCGTATCCTTGGCGGCACCGCCGGAAAAAACAACCATCCTGCGGCCGTTAAAACAGCTTTGCACAATGTGTTGGATGCGTTCGGCAAGGGCAGATGATGGCACGTTTTGCTTTTCATAAACGGCCTTGGCGGCGTCTTGTTCAAGATAGGCGGTTGGCGGCTTAACCTTAATAATATGCGCTCCTAACAGAGCCGCCATATGTGCCGCGTAGGCGCAGATATCAAATCCGGTTTCCCCATCTTTGCTAAGCGCACCGCCGCGAGGATAAGACCATAGCACCACTGCCAGCCCGAGAGCTTTGGCCTCAGCGGTCATTTCTTGGAACTCTGTCATCATGTCAAAGGCAGCATCTGACCCCGGATAGATAGTATATCCAATGGCGCTACACCCTAACCGCAGAGCTTCACTAACAGACCCGGTGATCGCTTGGGTCGGGGCTGATCCCCCTTGGGCAAGGGAGTTGGAAGAATTGACCTTGAGAATAGTCGGGATTTGGCCAGCAAAAGTATCTGCCCCAGCTTCAAGCATCCCAAGAGGCGCAGCATAAGCAGAAAGTCCAGCATCAATAGCAAGCTGATAATGATAATGGGGATCATAGGCGGCAGGGTTAGGGGCAAAACTGCGGGCGGGGCCATGCTCAAACCCTTGATCAACAGGCAAGATGACTAGCTTTCCTGTTCCCCCTAATTTGCCTTGCATCAGAATCCGAGCCAGATTGGCTTTGACCCCGGGGCTGTCAGATTCGTAAAAATCCAGAATGCGGCGGACGTTTCTGGTTATTTTCATGACGCTATGCCTCCTATAAACATGATCACATTGTCATAGACCAAAAATACACACTGGCGTCAATCGGCACAGGACTTTATATGGTCTTTTTTTGCCTTTATATCGGTCTTTTCCGTGTCTAGGCAACTATGGGGTATTGACGAGGGGCTTGCTAAACTCTCTATTCTGATCTTAATATAATTAAGCCAAGTAAATATCGGTAGATTAACCATATTTTTGGTTTTATGATTTGCCATCAGGTAAGGACGATGAGTGCGATGACCAGCAGGCTTGAACAAGCGATAGGACGGCTTAGCCAAGCTATTGGCGCAGTTGAAGATCATCTCGCACATATGCCGGCGGCTTCGGCATCATCCACGGCGTCTGCCGCTGCTATCTCACCTGATAGCGATTCGCTTAAAAAAGAAATTAAAGATATCGAAGCCATGATGGTTGAGGCGATTGCCATTCTTGAACAACACGCCTCGGGGGATGAGTAAGCCATGGCTGAGGGTAGAATAACCGTATCCATTAATGGTCAGAATTATCCTCTGGCGTGTCAGCCGGGGGAAGAAGATCATATCCGCGCCTTGGCTGCACGGCTTGATGAAACCTCAAAGCAGATCGCCGCCGCAGGGGGGTCTATTAATGAATCTCGTTTGTTGGTAATGGTGGGGCTGATTATGGCTGACCGCTTGCATGAGCTTGAACAAGACGCAAAGGGACCAACGCCAGAACCCCCGGCACCAGAACACAAGGCACCTTTAAATAGTCTCTCTGATGAGGAAAGCGATAAACTCGCTGCAAGCATTGAAGCATTAGCGACACGCATGGAACATCTTGCATCTCAACTCAAGGCAGACTAAATCATAACTCGTAGCTGGGGTATGCGTCAGATCAATTGATCCCTGGGGCCATACCAATACTCTAGGGAGTTGCCGCTGTTCAGGCCGAGGTCTGATTATTGTGACGCCCACCTGCTTTGCAGGTCACAGAGGATAATAGAATCAACGGTACTTTGGCTACACTTCGCTTTGCTTGCTCTCACGTTTTCTTCTCGGTCAAATGGAACCCCCCTTATGCTATCACTTGATGAGAAAAAAGCAGAATTACGAAAACAACAGGCTGCAAGGCGCGGCGTGTTGAAATCTGATCATCCCGATGCCTCTGAAGGGCTGATAGCTTATGGGGATAAGCTATTGGCGTTAGCGGCGACACAGTTAGGGGGTGAGCCGCTAATGGTGGCAGGCTACTGGCCTATTCGGTCAGAAATTGACCCTTTGCCGCTTATGCGAATGTTGGCTGATCAAGGCATCGCAACTGGCTTGCCAGCAACGCCTAAACCGGGGACGCCGCTGATCTTTCACCAATGGCAGGTTGGTGATCCTTTGATTGATGGTCTTTATGGCACTTCAGAACCTGCCGCCACGGCACCAATTGTTATACCAAATGTGATCTTGGCGCCGTTGTTGGCATTTGATCAGGCGTGCTATCGGCTAGGCTATGGAGGCGGGTTTTATGACCGCTCTCTTGCGGAAATACGTGCCATCAAGGGCAAATCGGTGATTGCGGTTGGGCTTGCATATGCAGGCCAGCAGATTGACACCGTACCAACAGGGCCGCATGATGCGGCACTTGATGGGGTGCTGACAGAAACGGGCTTTAGAGAAAGGCAAGTTTAGTGCGGGTGTTGTTTTTAGGTGATGTGGTGGGCCGCCATGCGCGGCAGTTGGTGATGGATAGCCTCGCAGAATTAAGGCACGAACTCGCCGCTGATTTTATGGTCGTTAATGTGGAAAACGCGGCTGGCGGGTTTGGCATTACCCCGGATATTGCAGATGGCTTTTTGGCGGCTGGCGCGGATGTGATGACCACAGGCAACCATGTCTGGGATAAGCGTGAGATTTTCGCCTATATTGATCGCCAACCTCGGCTAATCCGGCCGATTAATATGCCCGAAGGCACGCCGGGGCTAGGCATTACCACCGTCACTAATACCAAAGGCCAATCCTTGACTGTGATGAATGCCATGACCAATTTATTCATGGCGGAAACAGAACCTATGTTTCCTGCCATTAAGGCGTGCCTTGCTAAGACCAAATTAAAACGCGATACCGACGCTATCATCATTGATGTTCATGGTGAGGCCACAAGCGAGAAAACCGCCACAGGGTTTTTTGTTGATGGCATGGCCTCATTGGTGGTGGGGACGCATACCCATGTCCCAACCGCTGATCACCGGATTTTGCCGGGCGGAACAGCGTTTATGACTGACGCCGGAATGTGCGGTGATTATACCTCTGTCATCGGCATGACACCAGATGCCGCCATCGGGCGATTTACAGGTGAGGATAAAGGCAGGTTAGGCGTAGCTATGGGTGAGCCAAGCCTATCTGGTGTTTTTGTTGTCACTGATGACGAGACAGGGCTTGCCCAAAGCATCAGCCCGTTTCGCCGTGGCGGAACCCTTGCGCCTATTGATCCACCACCGCCAACATCCTAGGTCTTGATATCAAAGCAAAGAACAGGCATAGATACTGGCAAAATGACAACATACCGTATATAGTGTTGATGTTAGCATTAAACACCATATTCACGAAAAGCGAGCGGATCAATGGCAGGGCATTCCAAATTCAAAAATATCATGCACCGAAAGGGCGCACAGGACGCCAAACGGGCAAAAAAATTCACGCGTTTGATTAAGGAATTGGTCGTTGCCGCAAAAAATGGAACAGACCCCGAAGCTAACCCAAGGTTAAGAACAGCCCTATTAGCGTGCCGATCAGCAAATATGCCCAAAGATAATATCGAGAGGGTGCTGAAAAAGGCTGAAGGCGGGGATTCCGAACAATATGATGAAATCCGCTATGAAGGCTATGGCCCCGGCGGCGTCGCCGTCATTGTTGAGGCTTTAACCGATAACCGCAACCGCACCGCGTCAGAGGTGCGTGCCACTTTTGGTAAGTTTGGCGGCAATCTAGGCGAAACCGGAAGTGTGAATTTCATGTTTGATCGGGTTGGTCAGATCATTTATCCGGCAGATGCGGCAGGTGATGAAACCATGTTTGAAGGCGCGCTTGAGGCTGGCGCTGATAATGTGGAAAGTGATGAAAACGGCCATGAGGTCACCACCGCGATTGAAGATTTTAACGCGGTTCGCGAAGCCATGGAAACCCAATTTGGCGCCCCTGAGGAGGCAGGCTTAACGTGGAAGCCGCAAAACACGACCCCGATTAACGAAGATCAGGCCCAAACCTTTATGAAACTGATGGATGCGTTGGATGATCTGGATGATGTGCAAAGCGTGTCTTCCAATGTCGATATTCCCGAAGACGTTATGGCAAAAATGAATGACTAGTGATGGGATATTCCCTTTTCATCCTCAGCCCTTAATCTGGAAAGGCATGGCCCATGCAGATATGCGGAATTGATCCGGGACTGCGTTCAACAGGATGGGGGGTTGTGCGTTTTGAAAATAACCGAATGTTCTGGGTCGCGGATGGCATGATTCAGCCTGATCCAAACGCTGAGATGGCGGTACGCCTTAACCATATTCACAGCCACTTAAAAACCATATTAGCGCAATATCAACCAGATCGGGTTGCGATTGAAGAAATCTTTGTGTCACGTAACGCATCATCAGCGATTAAATTGGGGATGGCGCGAGGGGCGGCAATGGTGGCGGCGGCAGATGCTGGCCTTTCGGTGCATGAAATATCGGCGCGCCGGATTAAGCAAAATGTAACAGGGTCAGGCCGCGCCGACAAACAACAGGTTACAGCCATGGTCTCACGGCTTTTGAATATCACGCCATCAGGTGTTGATGCCGCTGATGCGTTAGCGGTGGCGATTTCATTAAGCCATGATGATGTGTTGACGAATGATCTGGATGTGGCGGTCATGACCACCAATGATGCCAATACCCTCAATGCTTCCAGCACTGGCAAACCGCGCAATGATGCGCTTTCGGCGGCAATTGCAACGGCCTTGAACAAAGAAAAGGTGTCGTCATGATTGCCATGTTGCGTGGGCGTATTCTTCACCTTGGTGAAACCGACTGTTTAATTGATGTGGGCGGCGTCGGTTATCAGTGCCAGATGACCCGGCGGTGTCTGGCGACATTAGGTCAAGTTGGGGCAGAGGTTACGATCTATGTGGATACCGCGATCAGGGATGATAGCATCGTTCTGACCGGATTTTCAGATATTGACATCAAGGCGGCTTGGAACCTGCTCAAAACTGTTCAAGGGGTTGGCACCAAAGCCGCTTTATCCATTCTTTCCGCCCTCACGCCGGATGAACTGATGCTGGCGATTGCCGCGTCAGATAAAGCCATGATTTCTCGTGCTGATGGGGTAGGGCCAAAACTGGCGCAACGCATCATTAATGAACTGGCAGAAAAAGTGGCGAATATTCCCCTTGGGGGGCAACAACCCACGATGACATCTGGTGGCGGTGAAACCCCGACGGGGACAGGTGATCCGGTGTTGCTTGATGCCACGTCTGCGCTTGTGAACTTAGGCTATGGCCGTGCCGAAGCTCATCAAGTGGTAGCGACTTTAATCAGAGAAAGTGACGCCCCTAGGATTGAGGATATTCTTCCGCTTGCCCTGAAACGCTTGGCAGAAGGAGGGCGGCATTGACCCAGCAACCTGATGCCTCAGACGATCGGCTGATTAGTCAAACTCAGCAACAGGGTGATGACAGTCTGCGCCCATCATCACTAGGCGACTTTATTGGCCAGTCTTCGGGGCTAGGTAATCTCAGCACCTTTATTAAAGCGGCAGAAATGCGCGGTGAGGCAATGGATCATGCGCTGTTGCATGGCCCACCGGGGTTAGGGAAAACCACCTTGGCTCAAATTATCGCTCATGAACTAAAGGTTGGCTTTAGGGCGACTTCTGGCCCAGTGATCTCACGCGCGGGTGATCTGGCGGCGCTTTTGACCAATCTTCAACCAAGGGATGTTCTGTTTATTGATGAGATTCATCGTCTTAATCCGGCGGTTGAAGAGGTGCTTTATCCAGCAATGGAAGATTTTCAGCTTGATCTGATTATTGGCGAGGGGCCTTCGGCGCGTTCTATTAGAATTGATTTGCCGCCATTTACGCTTGTTGGGGCAACTACCCGATCAGGGCTTTTGACAACGCCTCTGCGCGACCGTTTCGGGATTCAGATGCGGATGGAGTTTTATACCCATGCCGAACTTGAAACCATTTTGATGCGTCTGGCTGGAAAATTGAATATGCCGCTGACTATTGAAGGGGCGCATGAAATTGCCCGCCGTTCGCGCGGAACGCCAAGGGTGGCAGGGCGGTTGTTACGCCGGGTGCGTGACATTGCCATGATTGATGGCGTGGGCGAAGTGGGGCGAGAAGCGGCAGATAAGGCGCTGATATCATTGGATGTTGACGCCTCTGGTCTGGATGCGATGGATCGGCGGTATTTGCGCGGCATGGCAGAACATTATGGCGGCGGGCCAGTAGGTGTGGAAACCTTAGCCGCGGTTTTAGCAGAACAGCGTGATGTGTTAGAAGAGGTCATTGAACCCTATTTGATGCAAACCGGGTTAATCATGCGAACCCCTAGAGGGCGGTGTTTGTCACAGGCTGGCTGGGGCTATATTGGTCTAACGCCGCCATCAGGGGCGCAATTAGACTTGATCGACCGCGTCACAGAGGGGCCTGACCATGACTGATGCTGGCGCCATGAAATCTGTCTCTGGTCTTGATGGCTGGTATGGGGATCAGGGGCATATCTACCCTCTTAAGGTGCATTATGAGGATACCGACGCTGGCGGCGTTGTTTATCATGCCAATTATCTGGCCTTTGCCGAAAGGGCGCGAAGCGCTTGGTTTTCGTTAATGGGTATTGATCAAAATCAGTTTTTGCAGGATGGCATGGCGTTTGTTGTTGTGGCATTGGATATTCGTTATCACCGTCCGGCACGTTTAGGTCAAGAATTGCGCGTGGTCTCGCGGCTTACCAATATGACCGGCGTTAGGGCCATCATGGATCAAAACATCACTGATACCCAAGATCGCCTGCTGACCAGTATTCAAGTGCAATTTGTTCAGGCAAGTTTAGAGGGGCGCGCGTGTCGCTTTGATCCTGATGTAAAAACAAAAATTCTTGCCACCATGCCGCCACAAAATCATGTAATACCATCATCCGTCAAACCAGCTCTTTCCCATAAGAAAGGGCATTAAGAGAGGAACATAATGTCTACCGAAGCAAGCAATCTTGTCCTGTCGGATCAGGAATTATCCGTATGGGGTCTGTTTTTACAGGCTGATATTGTTGTTAAACTGGTCATTCTTATGTTGGTTGTGGCCTCCATCTGGAGCTGGTCAATCATCATCGAAAAAATCAGAACCTTGCGCCACCAGAATATGTTGGCGGATGAGTTTGAAGATATGTTCTGGTCAGGTGAGCATATTGACCGTATTTATGACCGTCTGGGCGCTGAACCCGAAGGGGTCATGTCACGGGTATTTGTGGCGGCGATGCGCGAATGGCGTCGTGGCGGCACAAAACTAGGACGGATGTCTGGGCAAATCCAATCTATCGGGCAACGCATTGAACGCAGCATGGGGGTTGCCATGTCGCGGGAAATGACACTGCTAGAAAAGGGCATGACGTTTCTTGCCTCTGTCGGCTCGGTTGCGCCTTTTGTCGGGTTGTTTGGGACGGTATGGGGGATTATGAACTCGTTTCAGTCTATTGCCCAATCCAAGAATACCAGTCTTGCGGTGGTTGCCCCCGGCATTGCTGAGGCTCTCTTTGCCACGGCACTAGGGCTTGTTGCGGCGATCCCTGCGGTGGTTGCTTATAACCGTTTTTCCTCACAGATGGATAGTTTAGCATCTCGGGTTGAGAGCTTTTCAAGTGAGTTTTCAACCATGCTAAGCCGCCAGTTGGATGAAGGATAATCCACAATGGGAATGCAGATAAACAGCCGGTCATCTGCCCAAGGCCGCGGTAAGAGAAGACGCCCTATGAGCGAAATCAACGTCACGCCGTTTGTCGATGTGATGTTGGTTTTGCTGATTGTTTTCATGGTGACGGCGCCTTTGTTGACGATTGGCATACCTGTGGAATTGCCAGAAACTAAGGCCAGCGATGCCTTGAGTGATGATCAGGCGCCACTAGTGGTCACTGTTCAAGAAGACGGCGCGGTCAGTTTGCAAAAAAATATAATGGATGCTGATACGCTCATTGCCCGACTGCAAGCCATTGTTGCCGAAAATCCCTCAGTCGAACTCTATGTGCGCGGGGATAGGCGTGTGCCTTATGGCACGGTCATCGGGGTCATGGATATGATCAAATCTGCGGGGATGTCACGCGTTAAACTGGTCACTAAATTGGCGGATGAATAACCATAATGCTAAGGACGCCGAGGTTTCTCTCATCACTTGGGTTTTCTGCTTTGCTTCACCTTACGGTGACGGTGATGTTTGTCGTTGGCTTTCCATGGTTTGCAAAACCTCCGCATGATATTATTCCTACGCTCACCGCTGAGATTGTTGATGATGTTCCGATCACGAATTTAGACGAAGGGTTGCCCGGGCAAACCAAAGATAACAGCGCAGATGATGAGGTCAGTCAGGACGATAGCAAGGCCACGCCTGCCGCGGCCTCTGCGTCAACTCCGCCGCCTCCACCACCTCCGCCATCTCCACCTCAAAAACCAGCTGAGGCGACCCCAGACCCTGTTGATGTTCCTTTGCCCAAGGATGACGCCCCGGATGCGATTGCCTTAAATCTGGAAGAAAAGGAACAGGATACTCCCCCACCAAAAGCAAAGGCAGATGAGGCAGACGCAACACCTAAATCTGCGCCCGCGCCTCTGCCCAAAGCCAAGCCAAAAGAAACCAAACGGGCTGAAACGCCGCCACCTGCCAAAAAGCCAGAGGATGAAACCGCTAGCTATCTGAAAAATGATCAGAACACGGCAAAAACCGATGCTGAACTTGGAATACAGCTTCAGAACCTGCTTGATGATGCTCAGCGAACAACGCAACCTGAAGATGATGAAAAAAAGGTGGAAAAGAAAGACGATCCGGATGACAGCAAAAACCAACAGGTTCTGGCGGATTTGCTAGATGATACGGTGCGCGATAACGCGGGGCAGGCGATCAATACTCAGAACAGAGATGATGGCAAGCTAGGGGCAGACACCATCACAAGGCTTAAATCGCATATTCAGCCATGCTGGAATCCGCCATCAGCCATTGAAGGTGCTAGCTCTCTTATTGTTGACATAATTGTCGAGTTAAATGAAGACGGTGAAGTGATAAAGGTAAGGATTGAGGATGTGTTGCGTTACAGCACGGATGAGGCGTTTCGACTGGCTGCCAATGCCGCTGAGCGCGCGTTTAAGCAATGCAGCCCTCTAATACCGCCCTTATCGCCTGAAGATTATGAGAAATGGAAATCCCTGAAATTCCGTTTTGACCCAAGAGGATTTTTAACATGATGTGCAGTTCAGTTATGGGTGGAACAAGAATGACAAGAACTTTGGCTCTGGCACAGCTTCGCGTATTTACCGCTTTTATGTGCTTTCTCTTGACGATGATGGGGGCTTCGCTGGCTCTGGCGCAATCCAATGATGTGATTACAATCACGGAAGGCAACGTTGAACCTAGCCCCATTGCTATCACGGATTTCATTGGCCCTGATGGTTTGCCAACCGATATTGGCCGCGAGATCGCTGGCATCATATCTGATGATCTTGAGGGATCAGGGCTGTTCCGTCCTCTCTCACAGGCGGCGTTTTTTAATCCGCCGCAGGATGCTTCTGCGACGCCTGACTTTGCGGATTGGCGCCCTATTGGGGCTGATGCGCTCTTGATTGGCAGTGCGTATTACAACGCGGACAACATGATTGAAGTTGAGTTTTATCTCTGGGATGTGTTGCGCGGTGAATTAATTGCCGCTGGTTCTGGCAGTGTTAGTGAAATTGGAAAGCGCCGTATCTCTCACCAAATTGCTGATGTTGTCTATAAAAAATGGACAGGGGATGATGGCTATTTTGATACCAGAATTGTCTATGTCGCTGAAAGTGGCCCACCTGAAAAACGCATCAAACGGCTCGCCATTATGGATCAAGATGGGCATAACCATATTTTTCTAACTGATGGCGGCTCGCTCGTCCTAACGCCGCGGTTCTCGCAAGAGGTGCAGGAAATTGCCTATCTGAATTATTTCAACGACAACCCTAATGTCTATCTCTTGGATATTCAGTCAGCAAAATCAGAGCTTCTGGGATCATTTCCGGGGATGAGCTTTGCCCCTCGGTTTTCCTATGATGGAAAGGCACTGATCATGAGTTTAGCGCGTAGTGGCGTGACGAATATTTATGTCATGGACCTGTCAACGCGCCAGACCAAACAGCTTACCAACACCCCCTTTATTGATACCTCGCCATCATTTTCTCCTGATGATCAGCAAGTGGTGTTCAATTCTGACCGTTCCGGCAGCCAACAGCTTTATGTCATGAACCGTGACGGCAGCAATGTGCGCCGGATTAGCCGAGGCAAAGGGCGCTATGCGACGCCTGTGTGGTCGCCGCGTGGGGATATTGTTGCCTTTACCAAAATGTATAAAGGCCAATTTTATATCGGTGTGATGAATAGTGATGGCACTGGTGAACGGTTATTAGCCAAAGGCTTTCTGGTTGAAGGCCCAACATGGGCGCCAAATGGGCGTGTTCTGATGTATTTTAAGCAGAACCCAACCAACAGTGATGGCAGTGGTGGTGAAAGCTATCTCTATCGCATTGATATTACTGGATTTAATGAAAGACGTATTATTACCCCAGAGGGCGCCTCTGACCCTGCATGGTCACCATTTTTACCTTAAAGATAAATAGGACTATACTTAAAGGGAAAATTCATGCAAAATATAGGCGATTTATTTGAATAATTCAGGATAACATATTGTTTTATTCTGAATTTTAAGGTATGTGTGCCTGATTGTAATTAAAACCGAATAACGGAATTTTTGAGGAGTAATCCCTATGATCGTTCGTATCATTACCTTGTTTGCAGCATTAGGCCTGCTCGCGGCTTGCGAAACTGCGCCAAACACGGCCGGCGATGCTGCTGGTACAGGTGCTTCATCTTCCACTAGCAGCAGTTCTGCTGATGGCAGTGGAAGCGGCGGCTCAGAACAAATGACCATCACTGATGAGCTGATTGAGATTGGCGATAGGGTGTTGTTTGGATTTGATAGCTATGAATTGACCAGCGATGCCAAGAGCACGCTTAACAGTCAGGCTAGCTTCCTTGCTGCTAACCCCTCTGTTCGCATCACCATTGAGGGCCACTGCGATGAACGGGGAACACGCGAATATAACCTTGCGCTTGGCGAAAGCCGCGCCTCTGCTACGCGTGATTATCTCGTGGCACAGGGTGTAAATCCTGCTCGGATCAAGATTATTTCCTACGGCAAGGAACGTCCTGCTGTTATCGGATCAAACGAAGACGCATGGCGTTATAACCGCCGCGCTGTCAGCGTTATTAACTAATTCAAGATCATTTTTATGGAAACCCGATCTTAGGATCGGGTTTTTTATTGCCTTAATTTTGTCCCATTAAGAGGATAGGACAAGATTTGTAACTTAACTTTGGCCCTGAAGGTTTTTTATGTGGTCAATCTATTGCTGAGCGAACAAAAAAAGATGTATCCAACGATGATGAAGAAATCGAAGCGTATTTTTATTCCCCTAATGGTTCAGCCCATAGGCGCAGGGGTAAGGCGAGTGCTAGCCGTGATGCCAATTGTGGCTTTGCTAATGATGCCGGTTTTGACTGTGCCAGCGTCAGCGCAGACCGTGGATCAGGCGACTTTGGGTGACCTGCAATTACGGATTGTTGCCATTGAAAATACCTTACGCGATATAAACGCAAGGGTGGAAAATGATTTGTTTGCGTTAAAACAAGCCATGGAATCTGGGGAATCTGGTGGAAATACTAACGCCGTGTTAGAGCGCGTTGACCAGAAATTGAACGACCTTAGCAATATTTCAAATGAGATAAGCTCGCTTAATCTGAAAATCCAGAATATTCTTCAGATCGCCTCGGATAATGAGTTTCGTATCCTTCAGCTTGAGGCTCGGATGAAAACCCTTATGCGGCTTTCAACCAATGGCGCCAATATTACACCAGAACAGCTAGACCAAGAAACAGCAGCCTCAACCTCTACCAGTGCCGCTAACACACAACTGGCAACCTTGCCAACTGATACTTCGACCGCGAACGGAAATGCTGTCGGGGAAGGTCTGGATGCAAATAATGCGGCACTTAATAGCGCTGAAAGCAGTCTTGATGCTGGCGACAGCACCGGCTGGGTCATTAATAAATCTGATCTTGATGCAGGAACAACTGCGGTTGCTAATCCAGCCCAAACCAATTTGACGGTAACAGAACCTGAACCAAGAGCGCCTGCTATCCTTCCTGTTGGAACAGAGGAAGAGCAATATAATTTTGCTAAGGATTTGTTGCACAACAATCGCTTGAAAGAGGCTGAGCTAGCCTTGATTGAGTTCAGCGAATTGCATGAGGAAAGTGATTTTAGCGCAGATGTCGTTTTCTGGATTGGCCGTGTTCAGTTTGTTCAGGGTGAACATCAGAAATCGCTTCAAACCATGTCAGACTTTTTGAAAACTTGGCCAGAAGACCCACGGAAAATTGAAGTGCTGATGTGGATTGCGGAATCCGTCTCTAAAACTCGGCCCAAAGAAGACGCCTGTAATTTCTTTGATAAGCTGATTTTGACGGTTGAAGACCCCCCGGAAAAACTCACAAATCGTCTGGCTAGGCTTGGAGAGAAAACTGAGTGTGAAAGCTGATCAGGACACGTTAGACCGATTTTCACAAGTGATGACCGCGGCTGGATTTCCGTCTCACCTTTCACCATCTGATCCTTCTCACTTTTCGTCTGCCTCACCTTTTCAAGAGGGGGCTTCTGGCAAACCGCCTGCTATTTTGCTAGCGGTTTCAGGCGGCTCAGACAGCATGGGTTTAGCGGCATTGCTTTTGGCATGGCAAGCGCAACGCACCGCGCCGCGAGGGGATATTTTTGCTATGGTCGTTGATCATGGCCTGCGTCAAGGGTCAGATGACGAAGCGCATATAGTGGCGGAAACCCTAAACCAATATGGCTTGCCAACAGATATCATTAAAATCACCTCTCCTAAACCTAAGGCTGGCCTTGCGGAATGGGCGCGCCAGCAACGATATGCTTTGTTGCAACAAGAAGCCTTGCGCCGCCACGCGGTGCTTCTGACAGCGCATCATCAGGATGACCAATTGGAAACCATAGAAATGCGCCTCTCTCGTGGTTCGGGTTTGCGTGGATTGGCTGGAATGGCTCTGCAAACCCGGCATCTTGGGGTGCGATTAATTCGTCCTTGTCTCGGTTTTCAGAAAAAGGAATTGGCAGAAATAGCACGGCAAGCCGGGCTTCCGGTCATTCACGACCCGACCAATCTGGATGAGAGGTTTGAACGCCCACGCATTAGGGGCAACCGCCAATTAAGGAACGCGGCAGGCATAGACGATAACCAGTTATTGCGCCTGTCTGAATTGTCATCGCGGCTTATCTCACGGTTAGATGGCTTGCTGATGGCGGCGTCACCATCATGGATGACGGTCTTGCCAGAGGGATTTATAAAAATGCCGCGGCAAGCGCTCACGCATCGGGGTTTTGCATATATGGTACGCAAAACTCTTCAGCATATGATGGCGAAACCGTATCCCCCCTCGGATGAGGCTATTTCTGAACTGGCATCGCGGCTCCGTTCAGGTCAAGACGCGACGCTTGGTGGCTGTGAATGGCGGCGTGATGACCGTTGGCCTGATGAGATTATCATTTGCCGCGAGACCGGGGATATGTCTGATGCGGTTGATTTTGAACATGGCAAAGGGGTGTTTGATGGGCGCTGGCTTATTCGTTATCCGGCGCCGGTGAGGGTTGAACCATTGGGGCATCGCCGTTTTGCGGCTCTCAAACGCCAATGTCCTGAACAAGATTGGCTTTTTCAGGCTATGCCAAGGGCATTTTGGTCAATGCCTGTGCTGATTGGGGATAAAAATAAGAATCTGCAAGATCATGGGTGTCTTCTACTTGACGATGGCGCTCTCTTCCCCCATCTAATAAAGGGTAACAATAAAGCCAGTAAGGATGCCATTCCCGACACGGCTTATCAGATATCTTCGCATGAACCGCTAGCGGCATTCATCGGGGGTTGGAACGGATAGCAATAATAGTGTTGTGATCCCGGAACGCAAGAACGAAAGGCTTATCCAAGTGAACAATATGGCTCGGAATATTATTTTGTGGTTGATCATTGGCGTGGTCATGCTTGCGTTGTTTAATATGTTTCAGCAGGGCAACGGCAATCGATCTGCCAGTATCCCGTTTTCCGATTTTGTTATTCAGGTTGAATCCGGTGATATGCGTGAGGTGACGATTGAGGGTAGTAACCTCTATGGCGTTACCAATAACAATATCCCGATTTCAAGTTATATGCCTGAGGGTAGCGATATTGTTGAAATTCTGCGCGACAATAATGTGCGCATCGTGGCGCGTCCTGATACCAGCAATTCTCCGGGCTTCTTATCCCTGTTGCTGAGCTGGTTTCCCATGCTGCTGTTTATTGGGGTATGGATTTTCTTTATGCGCCAGATGCAGGGCGGTGGGCGAAATGGTGCCATGGGTTTTGGCAAGTCGCGTGCCAAATTGCTGACTGAGCATCATGGCCGCGTGACCTTTGATGATGTTGCCGGAATTGATGAGGCGAAAACCGAACTTGAAGAAGTGGTGGAGTTTCTTCGTGACCCCTCACGGTTTCAGCGGCTTGGCGGCAAAATCCCAAAAGGCGTTCTTTTGGTAGGCCCTCCCGGTACAGGAAAAACCTTATTGGCGCGTGCTATTGCAGGTGAGGCCAATGTCCCCTTCTTTACCATTTCTGGTTCAGACTTTGTGGAAATGTTTGTAGGTGTTGGTGCTAGCCGTGTTCGCGATATGTTTGAACAGGGCAAGAAAAACGCGCCGTGCATTATCTTTATTGATGAGATTGATGCTGTCGGCCGTCATCGTGGTGCGGGTCTTGGCGGCGGTAATGATGAACGTGAGCAGACCCTTAACCAGATGCTAGTGGAAATGGATGGCTTTGAGGCTAACGAAGGCGTCATTCTGATTGCCGCCACGAACCGTCCTGATGTGCTTGATCCGGCGCTTCTGCGTCCGGGGCGGTTTGACCGTCAGGTGGTTGTGCCAAATCCTGATGTTTTGGGGCGTGAGAAAATCCTCAAAGTGCATATGCGTAAAGTGCCACTGGCTAATGATGTTGAGCCGCGCATTATCGCTCGTGGGACACCCGGGTTTTCTGGTGCCGACCTTGCCAATCTTGTTAATGAAGCCGCGCTTCAGGCGGCTCGTAAAAACCGCCGTACTGTCTCCATGGCGGAGTTTGAAGAGGCAAAGGATAAAGTCATGATGGGGGCGGAACGCCGTTCCATGGTCATGACAGATGAGGAAAAGAAACTGACCGCTTATCATGAGGCTGGACACGCTGTGGTCGCATTGCATCAACCAGCATCTGATCCCATACATAAAGCTACTATTATCCCTCGTGGTCGGGCATTAGGGATGGTGATGCGTCTACCAGAAGGCGATAGGGTATCTATGGCGCGTGATCGGCTGTTTGCTGATCTTCGGGTAGCATGCGGCGGCCGTATTGCCGAAGAAATGATCTTTGGGGCGGATAAAGTCACTACAGGCGCATCAAGCGATATTCGCATGGTCTCTGATATGGCACGGCGGATGGTAACCGAATGGGGATTATCAGAAAAATTAGGCTTCCTTGCCTATTCTGCTGATGAACAAGAGGTATTTCTAGGGCGTTCGGTATCTCAGCAAAAAAATATCTCTGACGATACCGCCGCCACGATGGATAAAGAAATCCGGACCATTTCTGATAATGCCTATTCGGAAGCAGCAAAACTGCTGAAGAAGCATGAAAATGAATTAGAGCGCGTGGCTCAGGCCTTACTGGAATATGAAACCCTTTCAGGTGATGAGATTAAAATCATTGCCGAAGGGGGGTCTATCGCCAGAAATGACGATGCTGAGGATATGCCAGAAACGCCGCGTGCGAAATCCCGAACTGGCATTCCCGGTGGTCGGCGTAAATCAAGCCCTACCCCGAAAGCGGAACCATCCGGTGACGAAGCCGTCTGATCACCCTCAAAAGGGAACGCTGAGACGCCAAACTGATCTGACGAGACCTCTGTTTGCGGATGATCAGCGTCTTGGAGGTAAGACAAGGTCTTGGTGGCGACCAGTGGCGTTAGCGCCAATGGTAAGCGGATGTGATCATTTGATCCCGTTGTCAAATACTGGCCTTGGCTTTGCCGCGCTAGATATTCTGGAACGCCGCGATGAGGGCAATGGCCGCGGTCATGATTACACCATTACACGCATGGCCCCTGATCAAGTGATGCGTTCAGCCCGGGATGCCGGGTCAGACGCTGCTCATCTTGCTGAACAGCAATGGCATCATCTGACTGCGCCGCGTTCAGATTTTGCAGGCTTATCCATGGATCAGCACCGCATTATGGGGATCATCAACACCACCCCTGATAGCTTTTCAGATGGCGGCGATCATTTTGACGCTAATACCGCTATCGCTGGCGGAATGGCTATGGCGGATGCTGGGGCGGATATTCTTGATATTGGCGGCGAATCCACTCGCCCTGGGGCAAAACAAGTGGGTCATGCCGAAGAAACCGCGCGTATTTTGCCCGTGATTGCCCATCTTAGCGCAGCAGGTCATACCGTTTCTGCGGATACCAGACATACCCAAGTGATGGATAAAGCCCTAGATGCCGGGGCGATGATCATCAATGATGTAGGGGGGTTGCGTGACGATGGCGCGGATGCGTTAGTGGCGCGGCGGTCTTGCCCGGTGGTCATCATGCATATGCAAGGTGAGCCAGGGTCAATGCAGAAAAACCCACGTTATGATTTTGTGGCGGCAGATGTCTATGATTGGCTAGAACAGCGCATTGCCGTGACCACCGCCGCCGGGGTGCCGCGATCACATATTGCTGTTGATATTGGGTTTGGTTTTGGCAAAACCCCTCAACACAACATGACGCTAATGGCGTGGTTATCGCTTTTTCATGGTCTTGGTGTTCCTCTCATGTTAGGGGTCAGCCGCAAATCTAGCATTTCCTATTTTTCAAAAGCAGAAAACGCCAAAGACCGTTTGCCCGGATCATTGGCCTTAGCCACGCTTGGCTATGCCCAAGGGGTGCAACTGTTTCGGGTTCATGATGTTGCGGAAACGGCACAGGCTTTAGCATTAGCGGCGGCGATGCGGCGCACCGATCAAAATGAACAGGATATGGGCAAAAACGCATCAGCATGATAGGATGCTGAACAATTAAGCCGCATCATATAAAGGAGTCACCGTGGCGCGTTATTTTGGCACCGATGGGGTGAGGGCAACGATTAACACTGGCCCGATGACAGCAGAAAATATTGTTCGGTTGGCGCTTGCCGCAGGACGATATTTTATGTCTCAGCAACAAGGTTCCGCCCGTCAGCGCCCTTTGGTTGTTATCGGTAAAGACACGCGCCTATCAGGCTATATGGTTGAGGCGGCATTACAGGCGGGCTTTGCCTCTATTGGCATGGATACCCGCTTGTTGGGGCCATTACCAACACCAGCGGTGGCGCATTTAACCCGAACGCTTCGCGCTGATTTAGGGGTCATGATATCCGCTAGCCATAATCCCCATCATGATAATGGGATTAAGCTGTTTGGCCCTGATGGGTATAAATTGCCTGATCATGTTGAGGATGCCATTGCGGCAGTGATGGGCGAGCATATCCCTTTGGCGGCACCGCAGGATTTAGGTCGCGCACGCCGAATGCTTGATGGCCTAGGGCGTTATGTGGAACAGGTCAAAACGGCTATTCCCCGGCAATTACGGCTTGGCGGGCTTAAGGTGGTTGTTGATTGTGCCAATGGCGCGGCTTATCGCGCCGCCCCAGATGTGTTGTTTGAATTAGGGGCTGAGGTCATCCCCATGGCGGTGGAACCAGACGGGTTTAACATTAATCAGAATTGTGGGGCAGTGCACCCTATGACCATGGCAGAGGCCGTTGTTGCCCATCAGGCTGATGTCGGGCTTTCGCTAGATGGTGATGCCGACCGCTTGATTATGGCAGATGAAAAAGGCCAGTTAATTAACGGGGATCAGTTCCTTGCGGTGATTGCTGATCTGATGATGAAGCGCGGCCAGCTTAAAGGTCATCAGGTGGTTGGTACGTTAATGACTAATCACGGGTTAGGGCTTTATCTGGCTGAGCGCAAGATTTCCCTGATGCGCACGCAAGTGGGTGATCGCTATATTCTTGATGCGCTACGCCAGCAAAAATTGAATCTAGGGGGTGAGCCATCAGGCCATATTCTGATGACAGATGTTGCTACCTCAGGTGATGGTTTGATGACAGGGTTGGTTATGTTATCGGCATTAGTTGAAGCCGAAAGGCCGGCTAGCGCGGTGTTGCAACGCTTTACCGATACCCCGCAGGTGTTGGTGAATATCAAAGCCCAAGATCATGATCAGATGACCCGTGCCATGGCGGATCAATCTGTCATCTCTGCCATGGCTGAGGCTGAAGCCGAGCTTGGTGAAAATGGGCGTGTGGTTATTCGTCCATCTGGCACAGAACCGCTGTTGCGGATCATGGTTGAGGCAACGCAGGCACAGACGATGCAGAAATGGGCAGACACCCTAAAAGAGGTGTTGGAAAAGGCCCTTGCCGCATAAAGATCATGGCGGGTAATCATATGCGGCGGCCGGAAAACCGTTGCAGTTCCGCTTGAGGTAAGGTAGTCCATGTTGGTAGTCATGATAACGTTCCTTCAGGCAGGATAATGGTCAGCAAAACACCTAAACACACAACGCTACTCCCCAATGGGTTAGGTGATGTTCTGCCAGATGAGACCATAAGGCGGCGGCATATTATCAACACGATTATGGATAGTTTCAGCCGCTTTGGTTATGCGGATGTCAGCCCCCCGTTGGTGGAATATGAAGACACCTTACTGGCTGATGGGCCGGGGGCGGCGCTGGCGGATAACACCTTTCGGCTCATGGACCCGGTCACACGCCGTATGCTGGCCTTGCGGTCGGATATGACAGCTCAGATCGCTCGCATTGCCACTAGCCGCATGGGGCATCTGCCGCGGCCTTTGCGCTTGTCTTATTATGGTCATGTTATGCGGATTAATCCTGATCCGGTTAACCCAGAACGCCAACTGGTTCAGATCGGGGCAGAGCTGATTGGTGCCTCCACCATTCATCACGACGCTGAAGTGGCGACCATCGCGCTTGAGAGTCTATCTCGCGCTGGCATTTCGCAACTGTCTATGGATTTGAATGTACCGCGGCTTTTGGATGTGTTGCTAGAGGACGCGGCAACCGATGATGATGACGCTACGCTTCATGCCCTGCGTGAAGCGGTTTCCCGTAAAGATAGCGCGGCGGCGGCAAGATTGCCGCATCCTCAGGCAGAGTTTATTAAACTGCTGTTGGAATTGCCGCTTAACACCATGGCAGACGCAACCAAGAGGCTGGCGAGTTTGCCATCGGATATTCCCGTGATGGCAAAAGCGATGCTAGGGGAGTTAGCTGAACTTGCGGCGGTGATTGCCGCGGCGATGCCGCAGGTGGCCTTGACTATTGATCCCTTGGAACGGCGCGGGTTTGATTATCATCAGGGCATTGGCTTTTCGATTTTCACCCCGGGGGTTCGGGGGGAATTAGGCCGAGGGGGGCGTTATCGCACGCTTGCCGGGTCTGGAAGTTCTGGGAGTTCTGGAAGTTCGGACCTTTCCACAGGCGTCACGCTTTATCTGGAACGTGTGCTTCAGGCGACACCTCATCTGGCGAAAGTGGAAAAAATCTATCTGGCGGCAGATTACGGGCTGACCATTTTGGTGGAATTAACCCGGGCAGGGCATCACGCGGTCATGGGGGCGGCATCATCTGATGATATCGAAGCCTGCCAGCGCGAGGCCAAGGCCGCAGGGGCAACCCATTTTTACACATCACAAGGCATTCTGGACATTGAACAGGTGATACATGACTAATGTTGTCGTCATCGGCTCCCAATGGGGGGACGAAGGAAAAGGTAAAATTGTGGACTGGCTATCAGAACGGGCAGATGTGATTGTTCGTTTTCAAGGCGGTCATAACGCTGGACATACTCTGGTCATTGATGGGGTTGAGTTTAAGCTTAGCCTGTTGCCATCTGGCATTGTTCGGTCTGGCAAAATGTCGGTCATCGGCAATGGCGTGGTGATTGATCCCACTGCCCTCATCCGCGAGATTGACCAAATCACCAGTCAGGGGGTGGAGATATCACCAAAGAACCTGATGATTTCCTTGTCTGCGGTGATGATCCTGCCTGTTCATCAGCGTGTTGATCAGGTGCGTGAGGCTATTGCCGCCAAGGGTAAGATTGGCACCACTGGTCGCGGCATTGGCCCGGCTTATGAAGATAAGGTGGCTCGCCGCGCTCTGCGCATGGCTGATATTATTGACGCTGATGCGATGGCAGAAAAAATCCGTCTATTGGTGGCGCATCACAATATTTTCCTGAAAGGGGCAGGGGAGCCGCCCATGGATGCTGAGGACATGATCGCTGGCGTCATGGCGCTTCGTGACCGGATCATCCCTTATCTGGGTGAGGCATGGGCCATTTTGGATGATGCCCGCCGCCAAGGTCAGCGGATACTCTATGAAGGCGCGCAAGGCGTCATGCTGGATATTGATCATGGCACTTATCCTTATGTGACCTCGTCCAACACGGTCGCTGGTCAGGCCTCCACCGGGGCAGGGGTTGGCATGACCACCATTGGCTATGTTCTGGGCATCACCAAGGCCTATACCACGCGTGTTGGCTCTGGCCCGTTTCCCACGGAGGATGAGGGCGAGGCCGGTCAAACCCTTGGCGAACGAGGGCATGAGTTCGGCACCGTCACAGGCCGTAAGCGGCGCTGTGGGTGGTTTGATACGGTCATGGTGCGGCAAGCAGGCAAAATCGCTGGCATTACCGGCATGGCGCTGACCAAGCTGGATGTGCTTGATGGCATGGATGAGATCAAGATTTGCACAGGCTATCGGCTGGATGGCAAGACCCTTGATCGGTTTCCTGTGGCAACCATTGACCAAGAACGGCTTGAGCCAATTTATGAGGTCATGCCGGGGTGGGAAGGAACAACCTGTGGGGCGCGGTCATGGGCAGATTTGCCGCCACAAGCGATCAAATATATTAAACGGCTTGAAGAATTGACAGGGATTCCCGTTGCTAGCGTTTCCACTAGCCCTGAGCGAAACGATACCATTTTGGTGCATGATCCGTTTGAAGGCTGAAATCTGATAAAATAATGCGCCCTGTTAACGGTCTGTTAACTTTTGCCTGATACCTTTTGGCATCATCACCGAAAAGGGATCAGGATTTGTATAACGTCAGTGCAATAATTTTTACGACAATCAAAAATGTTCCACCATCTATACGCCGCCGGGGCTAAGCCAATTTCTCTTTGATATGGTTCAGGGTATGATTGAACCAACCGGGCTGGTGTTTGATCCTTGTGTAGGGGCGGCTCGCTCATGGCGCGGTTTGCGGTGGCTGGGTTTCGCACCATTGGTATTGATATTACGGATCAAGGCTGGCCAGATACGCATCTGCGCAATTATCTGGATGTTGAACCGGGGGAATATCCGAAACCGGCCTT
>CBFHXL010000004.1:0-103667 GCA_965659785.1 Puniceispirillales bacterium (SeqCode) | reverse complement strand
CATCCACCTGCTCAAAGACAGTCAGAAAATCCTGCTGAATTAAGCGGCGCACTTGTTGCGCCTTAATGTAGTAAGCATCGTAATATCCGGCTGACAACACATATGTCCCGATCAGGATACGGCGCTTTACCTCATCCCCGAAACCTGCCCCACGGGTTTTGGCATACATATCATCTAGGGTCTCACCATCAACACGCAGGCCATAACGCACGCCATCATAACGAGCCAGATTTGATGAGGCCTCAGCCGGAGCAATAATATAATAAGCAGGCAAGGCATATTGCGTATGCGGCAAGCGAACAGGCACACAGCTAGCCCCTGCATCCTCAAGCCATGCTCGTCCCTTTTCCCATAAGGCAACAATCTCAGGGTTCATGCCCTCAAGGGTATATTCATCAGGTATCCCAATTCGCATCCCTTTTACGCCAGTGGATAACGCCGCCATCAGGTCAGGCATAGGGGCGTCAATTGAGGTGGAATCCCCCGCATCATGCCCTGCCATGCTAGTCATCATCAGCGCACAATCGGCAACATCACGAGTAATTGGGCCAGCCTGATCAAGTGATGAGGCAAAGGCCACAATCCCACGGCGTGAACACCGCCCATAAGTCGGCTTCAACCCAACCATGCCGCAAAACGCGGCAGGTTGACGAATAGAGCCGCCGGTATCTGTCCCCGGGGCAAGCAAACATGACCGCGCCGCCATCGCCGCCGCTGAACCGCCTGATGATCCTCCGGGGGTCAGAGCCTTGCCCTTAAGATTACCATTTGCCGCCATCCAAGGGTTTGTTACCGGGCCAAACGCGCTGGTTTCATTGGCAGAACCCATGGCAAACTCATCACAATTCAGCTTACCAAGCATCACCGCGCCATCTGACCATAAATGGGATGTCACGGTGGATTCGTACGTTGGGATAAAGCCTTTGAGGATGTGTGACGAGGCGGTGGTTTCCACCCCATCTGTACAGAACATATCTTTGACGCCAACAGGTATGCCTTCAAGTGGGCCGCCTTCGCCTTTGGCAAGCCTGGCATCACTAGCCTTAGCCATATCTGTTGCTTTGTCTGCGGTGACAGCCACATAGGCGTTATTATCAGCAGTATCCTCAATAGCCTTGAGATAAGCCGCGGTCAGTTCACTCGCAGAACACTCTTTTTTGTCAAGGGCTGAACGCGCGGCGACCGCCGTTAAGGAAAGCAGATCACTCATTCGACCACCTTTGGGACAACAAAGAAATTAGAGGTTTTTTCAGGTGCATTTGATAACACCGCATCAGGATCATTACCTGCCGTGACCTTATCATCCCTAAGCGGCAAATCATGGCCGGTAACACTAGCCAGAGGTTCAACCGCAGAGGTATCAAGCGCGTTTAACTGTTCCACCCATGACAAGATGGAGGCCAGCTCATCACTTAAGGCAGATTGCCGTTCCGGCGCAATCTCAAGCCGTGCTAGTCGGGCGATACGGGGAATGGTGTCTTTATCAATGGTCATGAGCCTGATCACAAGTCTGGTGACAAAAAGTTGCTGAAGGGGTAATAGCATTGGCTATGGCTATATGCAAGATTGACGATTTCATTAATCAACGCAAATCCATCGGCAAATTATTTGCGCTTGATGTGGGGCGAAAAACCATTGGCATCGCGGTATCTGATCCGGACTGGAAAGTGGCATCACCTGTTACTATTCTGCGGCGCCAGAAATTTACCCCTGATATGGAAAAACTGCATGAACTCACCCTTGCGCATGAGGTGGGGGGATTGGTCATTGGCTGGCCATTGAATATGGATGGCAGTATGGGGCCAAGATGCGATTCTGTTCGGGATTTCACCCATGCCTTGCTTCGCCTCAAAGATTGGCCTGTAATGTGGCAGGATGAACGGCTTTCCACGGTTTCTGTCGAACGCGCAATGATTGACGCTGATATGACCCGGCAAAAGCGGTTGGAACGCCGTGATGCGCTTGCCGCCACTTGGATACTGCAATCAGCACTGGACGTCATGGCAGGTCAGGATTATAAGGATGGTCATGGGTAATCAGAACAGGCCAGATACCGGATCAGCACAGGCAGATGATCTGCTTGGTTTTGCCCCTTTACCTGATAAGCACTTGCTGGGCATTGAGGGGCTGCAACGCCCTGTGGTTGAGGCTATCCTTGATCGTGCTAACAGTTTTGCTGATCTGCCCCCGCGTGAAAGCTTAAACCATCTCAAAGGCGTGACGGTATTCACGATTTTCTTTGAAAACTCGACACGGACAAAGGTTTCGTTTGATCTGGCGGCCCGGAAAATGGGCGCTTCTGTGGTTAATGTTCCGGTTGCCACCTCATCCATCAAAAAAGGCGAAAGCCTAATTGATACTGCGGTCACGCTTAATGCCATGCATCCTGATATTCTGGTCATGCGGCACCAAAACTCTGGGGCCTCATTGTTGCTGTCAAATTATGTGGATGCGGCAGTGATTAACGCTGGTGACGGACGACATGAACACCCTACACAGGCTTTGCTAGACGCCCTGACAATCCGCCGCCGTCTCGGTCATATTGAAGGCTTGAACATTGCCATTTGTGGCGACATTGCCAATAGCCGCGTGGCGCGGTCAAACATCCATCTGTTGTCCATTCTTGGCGCGAATATCCGGCTCATTTCACCGACAACATTGTTGCCGCAAGATATCACGGAAATGGGCGTGACCGTTTATCATGATATGGCTGAGGGGTTGAAAGGCACTGATATTGTGATGCTTCTTCGCCTTCAACAGGAACGGATGCAAGGGGCGGAAACCCCATCTCAACGCGAATATTTCCATCGCTATGGCCTCACACGTGAGAAATTGGCACTAGCTAAGCCTGAAGCTTTAATCATGCATCCCGGCCCTATGAATCGCGGCGTTGAGATTTCATCAGAACTGGCGGATGATGTGGAACGCAGTCTCATCACCACCCAAGTTGAAATTGGTGTTGCCGTTCGTATGGCGTGTCTGGAATCCCTTGCCGCTGGCGTTCTGGGGAGGACAAAACCATGACTGATGTGTTGATCCGTCACGCGCGCCTGATTGACCCCGCTAGCCAGAGAGATAGCCTTGGGGATTGCCTGATCCGTGATGGGCGTATTGCTGAGCTATCTGATCAGCCTGATACCATCAAAGCCCCTAAAAATGCTGAGGTTATCAACGCCAATGGTCATGCGCTGACGCCAGGCATTATTGATATGCGGGTGCAATCCTGTCATCCGGGGGCAGCGCATCGTGAAACGCCGCAAAGCCTAGCCGCCGCCGCGATTAAGAGCGGTATTACCAGCATTGTCTGTCTGCCCAACACTTATCCTGTGCTTGATGATCCTGAAATGCTGATTTCCCAATGCCGTATGATGAGTGGATTATCCACCCCCGGCCAAGATTTAAGGGTATATTCTTATGGCGCCGCCACCGTTGGACTAAATGGTGATGCGATGGCTGAATTAGGACTTTTGGCTGAGGCAGGGGCAGTCGGTTTCACCGATGCCAACAAACCAATCGCTAATAGCCTGACCATGCGGCGCGTGTTGAGTTATGCATCTATGCTTGATTGTCCTGTTATTCAGCACGCCGAAGACCCTATGCTGGCAGAAAACGGGGAAATGCACGAAGGCGAACATTCCACCCGTCTCGGCTTGAAGGGCATCCCTGATGCTGCCGAAGAGGTGATGATTAGTCGTGATTTAGCCATTCTGCGGCTAACTGGTGGGCATTATCATGTTGCCCATATCGCGACCGCCAAGGGCATTGCGCTAATCCGGTCGGCAAAGGCCGACGGGCTTAACGTCACCTGTGATACCGCCCCGCCCTATGCCCTCCTTAATGATATCGCGGTCAGAGATTATGACACAAGGTTCAGGCTATCGCCGCCTTTGCGTAGTGAAGCCGACAGGCAAGCTGTCTTAGATGGGCTGGCAGATGGCACAATTGATGCCATGGCAAGCGATCATTCACCGCAAGACAGAGATGTGAAATCGCTTCCGTTTGGGTTGGCGGAAACAGGATATTCTGGGATAGAAACCCTGCTCGCGATGACGCTATCGCTTTGGCATGGCGGATATCTTCCGCTGATGCGCGTGTTTTCATTGCTGAGCCATCATCCTGCGCAAATTCTGAAACTAGATGCAGGTCAGATGACCGTTGGAGCAACTGCAGACCTGACCCTCATTGATCTTGAGCGCGGCTGGCAGGTGCGCGGGGCGGATTTCGCCTCATTATCCGTCAGCACCCCTTTTGAAGGCGCCCCCACGCAAGGCGTTGTCATCGGCACCTGGATTGGCGGCAAACGGGTTTATGACCATAAATTGCCATCTAACGCTAATGGTAGCCGTTAATGCCTGAACATATCACTGCATTGATGCTTTATGGCCTTGCCGCCTATCTCATCGGCGCTATTCCCTTTGGTTTGGTGATGGCACGATTGTTTCGGCTTGGTGATATCAGAACCATTGGCAGTGGCAACATTGGGGCAACCAATGTCCTGAGAACAGGGAACAAAATTGCCGCCGCCCTAACGCTGCTTCTGGATAGCGGAAAGGGTCTAGTTGTGGTCATCATCGCCCGAACCCTTAACGGTGAAGACAATGTCATTGCTGTCGCTGGCCTGTGTAGCATTATCGGGCATTGCTATCCTGTCTGGTTAGGTTTTCGCGGCGGCAAAGGGGTAGCCACTGGATTAGGCGTGTTTCTAGGGTTTAATCCCTTTATCGGGATCATCGTTTGCTTGGTCTGGCTAGCAACCGCGTTGGGGTTTCGCTTCTCATCTCTGGCGGCAATGATCAGCTATTTATCCGCCCCCCTTTTATTTGCGGTTATCTCTCCGCCCCCTTTGCCTGTTTTGACCGTCGCCATATCAGGACTGATAGCAATATTGGCGGTGTGGCGGCATCGCAGCAACATCAAACGGCTTTTATCTGGAACTGAGCCACGCATTGGCCAGTCGTGATGATCAGGTTATGCCCTTGATGTCACTATATGATTACTCATCATAATTAATCTTGGTCTCTTAACGAAATATTAATCCTTATGCGTTATGGTTTGGATGGTTTGGGATGCGTTGCCATATCCTGTGCCGCAATCTAAGCCTCTTGCCAAAGGTGCGATATTTTGAAAATCACAGAAAAACTTGCCATTATCAGACTGATCCGGACGCAGAATATCGGCCCTGTCACCCTGACCATGTTGCTACGCCGATACAAAACGGGATTAGCGGTGCTTGATCATTTGCCGGAAATCAGCAAGCGTTCTCGCGTTTCCCTAAATATCACAACCCAGAGCGAAGCAGAGGATGAGATGGCGGCCGCCGAAAACATTGGCGCACAAATCATTGTACGGGGTGAGGACACTTACCCTAAAAGTCTGGCGATGTTTGATGATGCGCCGGGATGCTTGACTTGTCTGGGTCATCATCATCTTTTGCATACGCCTGCGCTGTCGGTGGTGGGATCAAGAAACGCATCGCTTAACGCGCTTAATCTCACCAAATTGCTGTTTGGTGAGGTGGGGCAAGCCGGTTATGCCATTGTCTCTGGCATGGCACGCGGCATTGACGCGGCAGCTCATGAAGGCTCATTAGCCAGTGGTTCTGTCGCTGTATTAGCTGGCGGCGTTGACCAAGTTTATCCGCGTGAAAACGCCCGTATTTATGAAAGCCTTAGAGATCAAGGCGTCTTGATTTCGGAAATGCCCACAGGAATGCAGCCTTTCGCCAAGCATTTTCCTATTCGCAACCGCATCATTGCCTCATTGGGATTAGGGCTTTTGGTGGTTGAGGCAGGGTTGAAATCTGGCTCACTGATCACCGCAAGAGAGGCCGCTGACCGTGGCCGTGATGTCATGGCTATTCCCGGATCACCCTTAGACCCTAGGTCAAAAGGATGTAATAACCTGCTTCGTGACGGGGCTATGCTCGTTCAGGATAGTCAGGATATTTTGGAACATATTGACGGCAAAGAATGGAACACCACCCTACCGCCACTGCCGCTTTTTGATGCTGATGATCACCCTGATCCAAACCAAGATGAGGTGGAAAAGGCTAAGCAGGAATTGATGAACTTATTAAGTTTTGATGCATCTTCAGTTGACGAATTGATCAAGCAGTGTCATTTCTCAATACCTGTCATCAGCATGGCGCTGTTTGAAATGGAGTTGGCAGGCGTTATTATCAGGCACTATGGCAACAGGGTTTCTTTGCTATGGATGCCGGACACGCCTGACACCTGATAAATAGGGCTTGGCAAAAATGTCGGCTCAAAAAAGGTCAGTATTACGCTATGAAACTTGTTGTTGTTGAATCCCCCGCCAAAGCCAAAACGATTAATAAATATCTTGGCAGTGATTATCACGTTGTTGCCTCTGTGGGGCATATTCGTGACCTTCCCAACAAACAAGGCGCTGTTATCCCCGAAGAGGATTTTGCCATGCACTGGAATATTCCGGTGCGAAGCAAAGACCCGATCAACACCATTACATCAGAATTAAAAAAGGCAGATAAACTGATCCTTGCCACTGACCCCGACCGTGAGGGCGAAGCGATCAGTTGGCATATCTATCATGTCATGAATGAAAATAAGGCACTAAACGGGAAGCCTGTTGAACGGGTGGTGTTTAACGAGATCACCAAATCAGCCGTGCTTGATGCCATGGCAAACCCCCGTGAAATCAATGCTGAATTGGTTGATGCCTATATGGCAAGACGGGCATTGGACTATCTGGTTGGGTTCACCCTATCGCCTGTGTTGTGGCAAAAATTGCCCGGGGCTAAATCTGCTGGCCGGGTGCAATCGGTGGCGCTTAAATTGATTTGTGAGCGCGAAGCTGAGATTGAGCTTTTCATTTCCGAAGAATATTGGTCCGTTGAAGCTGTCATGAACAAGGATAGCGGTGAGGCCTTTACTGCCAGATTGACTCATCTGGATGGTAAAAAACTCGGCAAAATGGACTTGCAAAATCAAGCCATGGCGGATGAGGCCGTAGCAAAGATTTCCGCCTCTGACTTTACGGTCCTTAATGTGGATATGAAGCGCACTCAGCGCAATCCTAGCCCGCCATTCACCACCTCAACCCTGCAACAGGAAGCCAGCCGAAAATTTGGCTTTTCCGCCAGCCGCACCATGCGTATTGCCCAGCGCCTTTATGAGGGCGTCAATATCGGAAGTGAGACCACTGGCCTGATCACCTATATGCGAACTGATGGGGTTCAGCTTTCAAATGATGCGGTTCAGGCCATTCGTTCAGAAATCCTTGATCTCAAAGGCACGCGTTATGTGCCAACCAGCCCCCGTGCCTATAAATCCAAAGCCGCCAATGCCCAAGAAGCCCATGAAGCCATCCGCCCAACAGCGATCAACCGCCATCCATCAGCGATGCGGCAATGGCTGGATGATGAGCAATTTAAGCTCTATGAGCTGATCTGGAAAAGAACACTAGCTAGCCAAATGGCCTCTGCGGAATTAGATAAAACCGTGGTTGATATCGCTGATCAAAACGGCAAAGCCACTTTGCGTGCCAACGGCTCTATCATTGTTTTTGATGGCTTTTTATCCCTTTATCGCGAAGACCGTGATGATCAGGATGGCGGCTCCACGTCTGGTGGCGGCGGCGATGATGATGCGAATACTATACTGCCGCCTTTGGCTGGTGGTGATGCAGTGGCGGTCAAGACTGTTACCCCTGATCAGCATTTTACCCAGCCGCCCCCACGCTATACTGATGCCAGTCTGATCAAACGGATGGAAGAATTAGGCATTGGCCGACCTTCTACTTACGCCAGCATTCTTCAGAAACTCCAAGAACGCAGTTATATCCTCAAAGATCAGCGGCGCTTTATCCCTGAAGAACGCGGACGCATTGTTTCCGCCTTTCTTGAGAGCTTTTTTGCCCGTTATGTTGAATATGGATTTACCGCACGGCTTGAGGATGATCTGGATCGCATTTCAGATGGCAAGCTAGACTGGAAAAGCCTGCTTAGACAATTTTGGGATGACTTTAAGACCACGGTGGATAGCACCCAAGACCTCACCCGGCAGAATATTCTTGAAACCATAGACCCTTTACTGGAAGCTCATTTCTTTCCCAAAGATGATGGCGGCAAACCTATTCGCGTGTGCAGCAATTGTGACAATGGGCGGCTAGGGTTGAAAGTGGGACGGTTTGGTGCGTTTATCGGATGCTCTAATTATCCGGATTGCCGCTATACCAGACCAATAGGTCAAGAAGGTGATGAACAGCAAGAGGCTCTTGCCGATGGTGATAAGCTTCTTGGTCAAGACCCGGAAACTGGCCTGCCTGTGTTGGTGCGAAAAGGGCCATATGGCGCCTATATTCAGCTTGGTGACGCCGACACAAAGAAACCCAAACGCGGCGCTATTCCTAAAAAGATGGATGTCACCAACTTAACGCTTGATCAAGGGCTTGGCCTGCTTCATCTCCCGCGTGAGATCGGGATTCACCCTGAAAGTAACGCTATGATCAGCGCAGGCATCGGACGCTATGGCCCGTTCATTAAATTTGGTGATGCGTATGTGAGCATTCCTGATGACGACAGCGTTTTAACCATTGGGTTAAACTTTGCCATTGATGCTATTGCTAAATCAGGTCAAAAGGCTGGACGGAGCATGGGCGATCATCCCGATGGCGGCGCTATCATGTTGAAATCAGGGCGTTTCGGGCCTTATGTTGAGCATGATAAGATTCGCGCCACTATCCCGAAATCCCTTGATCCTGACACCCTTACCCTTGATGAAGCGATTGAATTGATCGCTAAGAAAAAGGCCAAAGGCCCACAAAAAGCCCCTCGCGGCAAAGCGGCAAAATCTGGAAAATCTGCTAAACCGACAAAATCAGCAAAAAAAACCAAGCAGTCATAAGCGATGAATGATCCTGATAACGCGCCGCGCCCTCTGCCCGATGATGATCAGATCATGGCCTATCTTGATGGTATGGATGACTTGCCATCTGTTAAAGAGATCGCTCGTGCCTTTGGTCTGGTAGCGCATCAGCGTGCGCCTTTGCGAAAACGCCTCAAAGCATTAGCAAATCAAGGCAAACTTAACCATCTCATGACTGTCTCTGAGGCATCAGGGCATGATACGGATGCCGAAGCTTTGCCGTCAGTCTTGCCGATTAAAGTCATCTCTGTGACCAGCAATGGCGACTATATCGCTAAGCCTGTGGCCGACAATCTGAACCAAGATGGGCAAAGCATTATCATTCCCCTTGATCGCCGGAAAGGCCGTGCCTATGCTCCCGGAGATGAGGTTTTGGCAAGGATTTCCCCAAAAGGCCGAGGCCGATATATCGCTAAAGTGATCCGCGCTTTGACGACTGCCAAGGCTAGTGCATTCGGCGAAGTGGTTAAAACTGAACGCGGATTTATTCTTGAAAACGCTGACCGTAACGCCAGACAGCCCATGGAATTAAACATTGATGCCGGGCTTGAGGTTGAGGCTGGTGATCTGGTTGAGGTCGAGATTCACCAAGGCCGTGGCTATCTGAAGCGAACGGCAAAAGTCATTCGTAAATTAGGAAAAAGCGGCGGATATGCCAGTTTCTCTCCTCTGGCCATCGCTGAGTTCGGGCTACCTCATCATTTTGATGATGATGTTCTGGCTGAGGCGGAAAAAGCAGACCTGCCGACAAGCGATGGGCGTGAGGATTTAACCAACATTGCCCTTGTCACTATTGATGGGGCAGATGCCAAGGATTTTGATGATGCCGTTTATGCCGAACCTCATGGCGAAGGGTGGCGGATATTAGTGGCGATTGCGGATGTATCCTATTATGTGCCAGAGGGCTCTGCGCTTGATCGTGAAGCTAGGCTAAGAGGCAACTCCGTCTATTTGCCTGATATGGTGATCCCAATGTTGCCTGAGGCGCTTTCAAACGGCTTATGTTCATTAAAACCAGATGAAATCAGGGGATGTCTGGTGGCTGATATGACGATTGACGCTGATGGTCAGAAAACCAGCCATCGCATTTATCGTGGGCTGATGCGATCAAAGGCGCGATTAACATATGATCAGGTCGAACATCTTATCACCACACCTGATGCCGCGCCGCCCAGCGGATTAGCACCTGAACTGATCCAAAATCTATTATCAGCATGGAAATGCCTTGATCAGGCTCGGCGCAATCGCGGCGCATTGGAATTGCATCTTGCTGAAAAGAAAATCCAATTTGATGATCACGGCAAACCCATAGCGATTAGCAAAAGATTTCAAAATACAAGCCAGAAAATCATTGAAGAAATGATGATCCTAGCCAATGTTGCCGCGGCAGAAACCCTTGAGGAAAAAGGCCGTTTATGTGTCTATCGTGCGCATGAGGCCCCTGAGCCATCTCGCATTGACGGGCTACATGATTTGTGCCGCGCCATGGGAATGTCGTTTGCCAAAGGCCAGGTCATAAGACCCAAAGATTTCAACCATCTGCTTGACCGCGCCCGCACCCAGTTAGGTGAAGGCGATAACCAGATGCTTAATGAAACGGTTTTGCGTTGTCAGTCACAGGCAGATTACCGGATCACAAACCCCGGCCATTACGGCCTAGGGTTAATGCGATATGCGCATTTCACCTCACCCATCCGGCGGTATTCTGATCTGATGGTGCATCGCAGTTTGTTAGGGGAAAGTCAGATGCCGCCAGAGGAAGCAGATGAGATTTGCCAGCAGATTTCAGACACGGAACGCCGCGCCGCCCGTGCGGAAAGACGCAGTGTCGATAGGTTTTCCGCTGCCATCATGACGGACCAAAGCGGCAATATCCTAACAGGAAGGGTTACCAGTATCGCAGGGTTCGGCGCCTTTATCGATATCATGGATTATCACGCCGAAGGATTATTGCCCCTTGGTCAAATGCCGCCAGATTATTATCATGTTGACACCACCAGAGGTGAGATCAAAGGCGATCGAAATGGCATCACATTGCGCACTGGCGATCAGATTGATGTTATGATCCTGTCAGTTATTCCCGTCAAAGGGTCTGTCTTATTAAGCTGGGCTGATGCTGGTTTGATGCGGGCGGATAACGCCGCAAAGGGGCATCGGTCACGGCGCCACGCGGCCACGCCGCCTCGTCACGGCAAAAAGCGGCATAAAAAGCAGAAGAAACCGAGACAGAAGCCTTGACACAAAGCCCCAAAACAGTATAAATGCCGCTTCTGGATAGGAGAAGGTTATGGCCAAACCAGCAACATTACAAATTAAGCTCGTCAGCACTGGTGACACCGGTTATTACTATGTCACCAAGAAAAATCCTCGCACCAAGCCAGAAAAGCTTGAGTTGATGAAGTATGACCCGAAGCTGAGAAAGCACGTCCTTTTCCGCGAAGCTAAAATCAAGTAATCTCTCTTTATCATTCGCGTGACAAAGGAGAGTCCATGCGCCTTGGCATTGACCTAGGTGGTACCAAGATCGAAGCCGCTATCCTGAATAATAGCGGTGAAATGATCTGGCAAAAACGCCAGAAAACCAGCAAATCAAGTTATGATGACACCATCGCCCGGATCACTGGGTTGGTGGAAGAAGCACGGCAAAGCACTGGTTTTGCTGGTCCCATCGGCATTGGCGTGCCGGGGAGCATTCGCCGTTCCACCCAAAAGATGCAAGGGGCCAGCCTTACTTATCTTAACAACCGTGATCTGCAATCAGATTTGAAGTCAGCCTTGAACACCGATGTCAGAATGGCTAATGATGCCAATTGCTTTGCCCTTTCTGAGGCCACGGACGGGGCTGGAAAAGGCTGTGAGGTCGTCTTTGGGCTTATCCTTGGCACAGGATGCGGCAGCGGCGTAGTCATCAATGGCAGGCCCCTAGATGGTATTAATGGCATTGCTGGTGAAGTGGGGCATAACCCCTTGCCTTGGCCGATTACGGATGAATACCTTAATCATGATTGTTGGTGCGGTAATAGCGGATGTATCGAAACTTTCATTTCCGGCACCGCGGTTAGCAAAGATTACTATGATCGCACTGGTGTACATATTCCCGTGGAAGAAATTGCCGCGCGTATCAATACTGATCTGGTCGCGCAAAGCGTGTTTCAGGTGCTAGAGGATCGTCTGGCCCGAACCCTTGCGATGGTGATCAACACACTTGACCCGGATGTTATTGTCTTAGGTGGCGGCCTTTCTAATCTGGAGAGGCTATATCAAAATGTTCCTCCGAAATGGTCGCAATTGGTGTTTAGCAGAGACATAGACACCAAATTGCTAGCCCCCCATCATGGGGATTCCAGCGGCGTGCGCGGTGCTGCTTGGCTCTGGCCTGATGCGTGATCATAACGACCATGCTGTCTTGCCGTGGCTGTGCCGCGATTGTTTGGATGACGGCGATAGCATTAGCCAACCCCAATGCCCCTCCTGTGGATCATGGAAACTCATCCGCCATGCTGAACTTCGCCAACTGGCACTTGCCCATGTGGATTGTGATGCCTTTTATGCCGCCATTGAGAAACGCGACAACCCTGAGCTAAACCATAAACCTGTGATTGTAGGAGGCGGCAGGCGCGGCGTTGTTGCAACCGCCTGTTATGTTGCCCGTATCCATGGGGTTCGGTCAGCCATGCCCATGTATCAAGCGCTTAAACTCTGCCCTGATGCTGTGGTTGTTAAGCCAAGGATGGAGGTGTATCAAGCCGTTGGACGGGATATCAGGGCGTTGATGCTATCCCTTACCCCACAGGTTGAACCTCTTTCTATTGATGAGGCCTTTCTTGATTTGAGTGGAACCGAAGCCTTGCATCAGCGTTTCCCTGCCGCCAGCATGGCCCATCTTGCTAATATCATCAGAACAGAGCTTGGCATCACCGTTTCCATTGGTCTTTCAGGCAATAAGTCACTGGCAAAAATGGCCTCTGATATGGATAAGCCAAAGGGTTTTCATATTATTGGCATGGCTGAGGCGGCTAGCCTTTTGGCGCCGCTTCCGGTCAATGTGATTTATGGCACTGGAAAAGCGATGAGCCAGAAATTCAATCATGCTGGCATCACAACCTGCGGTGATCTGGTAAAAGCGCCCCTTGAGCTTGTCATGACCATTGCTGGTAGTAACGCTGTGCGGATTAAACAATTAGCAGCAGGCATAGATAACCGCCCTGTCGTTCCTGATCGTCCGGCTAAGTCAATTTCATCAGAAACAACTTTTGCCTCTGATCTTGCTGATCTTGATGCCTTAACCGCCATCCTAGAAAGCCTTAGCGACAAGGTGGCAAATCGGCTTAAATCCAATCATCTCGCTGGGCGCCGAGTGGTGCTTAAGCTCAAATCCCATCAGCATAAGCTCTTGACCCGAAGCCATACCCTGCCTGACCCAACACGGCTAGCGCGTAAGATTTTTGAAACGGGCCTAAAGATGCTAAAAGATGAGGCCGCCCCGCATCGGTTTTGGCGATTAATAGGCATCGGGGTTGAACAATTAACCGCATCAGATCAGGCTGATCCGGAAAATCTGGCTGAACCTGATCTTGCCCGTATGATTGCCCTTGAAGATACCGTTGATCGGTTGCGGCAACGCCATGGGCAAACGGCGATTATTTCAGGGCGGCAGTTTTCCCGCCATTCCCGCCAAGACAATGATGATGATCCCCCTGAAACCAATAACGAAAGCTGACCTTACGGCCTACTCCCACGCCTACTTCAAGGCTTATCCCAAGGAGCTTTTCCCATAATCTGTTCAGGAACCTAGCACGCATCATCCGTAAGAGGATCAAAACTTTCCATGATGGCGCGCATACTAAAATCGCCGTAATCCACAATATAGGATCGGATGACGCCATTTTCCTGAACCATGAACTCAATTTCATATTCAGGTTCAGCATCGCTAGCGGTGGGATCAAAATAAGCCACCCGTAACGGCCAATATTTATCATCCGCCATTGACCCCAGATCAATACGAGGAGGCACATATTTTGCCTTACCGATCAGCGAGCTGACAAAATATTGTGAATCGGATACCTCACCGCCTATAAACAGATGGGTTTGATAGACGCGGCCACCTGTACTGGCTTGCTTTATCAAAGCGGATAAATGCTGAACCGGAAACACCGTATCAGATGGTAATTCCACGGTGCTGTTCTCGTTGCCCAGAAAACTTGCCTCACCATATCCTGTGAATAAATTGGCAAACCCTTCATGGGTTTTCCTGCCATCATAGCTTGAATCCTCAGTGATGGAAAAAGAGAAGCTGTCACCTTTGTGCGATTCCCATGTTTCGTAGTGAGAGATAAACTCTGAGCTTTGGCCTTCGCTGAAAATAAAATTGATGGCGTATTTTTCGGTAGAATACCATCCATCACAGCCTTTGTTGATGGAATAGAAGGTCTTGCCATTGACGCTTTCCACTGATGAATTGGACGTGTTTTTCCACAAATCAATCTGATAGACCGCTTTATGTGAAACAAAACCAGAAGCTGTCGCCGCCATAACAGGCGATATCGCAAAGGTCAGAACAACCATCCCGTAAGCTAAAACACGCATTAATTTGCCCTTTTTCTGACTAAGCCCTATGTTCACTTATCTAAACTAATGCAAAATTATCATCTGACTATCATTAATTTGAAAGCTGATTTATAAAGTATCAAATGAACAGCCAGCCTCCCCTCATCACGACGACTGATCAGCTTGCCGATATCTGTGTCCGCATGGCTAGCCATAGCGATATCGCCATTGATACCGAGTTTCTGCGTGAGACAACTTATTACCCTAAACTCTGTCTTGTCCAAATCGCGTCATCCGACGAAGCAGCGGCGATTGACCCCTTGGCGGAAGGCATTGATCTCGCACCCCTGATCAGGCTTTTGCGTGACACGAACACAACCAAGGTATTTCATGCCGGCAAGCAAGACCTTGAAATTTTCTATCGCATGATGGGGGAATTGCCACAATCCATCTATGATACCCAAATCGCAGCTATGGTCTGCGGCCTAGGGGATCAAGTGGGCTATGATAAGCTGATCAATCATATCCTAGGGATCAAGATTGACAAATCCTCTCAATTCACCGATTGGAGCCGCCGCCCCTTATCACCGCGCCAATATCGCTATGCCCTTGATGATGTTATCCATCTGGAACGCGCCTATCATATCCTCAAAGACCGCATCAATAGCGCCGGACGCCAGCATTGGCTTAGCGAGGAAATGACCGCGCTTTGCCAAGCCAAACAATATGAGGTGGATGTCGACACGATCTGGACACGCATCAAACACCGCATCCATAAACCACAGGCGCTAAACCGCCTTAAGCATTTGGGCCGTTGGCGAGAACAAGAGGCCCAAAAAAGGGATAAGCCCAGACAGCGTATCGCCAAAGATGACACCTTGGTCAGCATAGCCATGCAAGGCCCAACCAACCTAGCCGAATTAAATGATGTTCGGGGGGTGAACCCGAATGTCACGAAACCTTATGGTGATGCGTTAATTGCCCTGATCACAAAGGCGGATCATGAGGATCGGGCGTTATGGCCTGCCCCGCCCTCTCGACCAGAAAAACCAGCCCCGCAAGCCACTGCCGATTTGCTGAAGGTTTTGCTCAAGCATTGCGCGGAAAACGCTGAGGTTGCCAGCCGATTGATTGCCAGCAGTCAAGATATCGAAAGCCTTGCCAAAGGGCAGGCAGAGGGGCTAATGGCGCTATCAGGTTGGCGCCATGAAGTGTTCGGACAATGGGCAGAAAAGCTGATGAATGGTGATATTGCCATTACTGCTAAAGGCAACAAGACCATTATTGTGCCAATGTAATTTTTTGAGGTAACGTTCGGTTCACACTTGCCATACGGCGCTTAAGCAAATCACCGCTTCCTAACAACGCCGGATCAGCAGAAAGGGTAAATCCCTGATCTGTTTTTGTGATGGTAATCTGATCCAACACAGGCGTAATGCCGCCACTAAAAGTCATCAGCATCCGCAACAACAACCCTACGGTTTTTGCTGTTTTTCTGGCAGAACCAGACAGAATGGACATGACATTTTTGTTTAACGGCAAGACCCCTTCATATCGCGCATAGAGAACACCCGCCATCCAGACGCGCTCCCCATGTGTAAGGCCATTAACAGAAAGGCCTAGCATTTTTTCCACTGCTAATTTGGCACGGTGATCAGGGTGTTCAATCCATGCTAGATCACAAAGATAACAACAGGCGGCTGCCAGACGCCTTGTATCAGCATCACAATGATCAAGACACGGAAGCATCAATTTTTCCAGACACTCCCCTTGCTTGGGGAAGCGTGAGGTCATACCTGCATATTCCTTCACCCCATCCATTAATGGGTCAGTCCCCCGGCTATCCAAATCCAGACAATCATAGAGCATCCCCTCACGCACACCAAAGGCGGAAAAGATAATCTCAGACGGCTCAAGATGGCTGATCAAAGCACGGGTTAGACGAATAGCCTGTGCCATATTTGGGCGCCGCGCCGGAGGAATACCGTCCATTTGCCCTTGCTTTTCTTCAATAGACACCATCATATCTTCAAGTTGATTGGGCATCATAGAAAGGCCATGGACAATATCCAGACGCGGTTTAAGCATGAAACTATAAGCCGTTGCCATCGCACGCCAGACGCCGCCAACCGCATAAAGCCGCTGGCCTTTTGATAAAGACAGCCATTTCACTTGATCCAGAAAATCATCAATCGCCGCCTTATCGTAAGCAATCAGATAGCCGCAAGGCAGGCTCATCGCCTGATCACGGTCAATCTCTTTACCTTCAGAAATGCTGACCAATTCTAAACTGCCGCCGCCAAGGTCTGCGACGACACCACAAGGGTCTCTGAACCCGGCACAAACCCCTGAGGCCGATAAAAATGCCTCTTGCTGGCCAGAAATCACCATAACCGTTATGCCAAGGATAGTCTCAGCTCTAGCCAGAAAATCTGCGCTATTATTGGCTCGGCGGACGGCTTCTGTGGCAAAGGCTTCAAGCACATCGACCTTACTAAGACGCGCTAACATGGCAAAACGCCTCAATGTTTCCAGCGCAAGTGTCATCTGTTTTTCGCCTAATTCCCCTGTGGTGTTCACATCCATGCCAAGGCGACACACTTCGCGTTCGTTAAATTGGGGATGGGTTAGCTTTCCTCCTGACCGATAAATCACCAGTCGGATGGAATTGGACCCGATATCAATCAGCCCAATCGTCGAAGAGGCACGGTTTAAGCGCTCACGGCTCGCCGGGGATAACGACGGGATAGGGATTGCCGCATCTGCTATATCCGCCATGCTAGTGGTTTTCCTGATCATGGGGTTTTGGCTCATCAAGGGCTGATCCTCGTCCAGAAAGGCTAGGATTCGTCATAAAAAAGTGATGCGCGGAAAAGGGCTTGGTTTCAGCATCAGGATGCCGGATATAGCGGCCGTCAGACTGCAACAACCATGTGTTGCTCGTATCTTTGATATTAGTCATCATGATCTGGTCTAGGATTTGCCGATGCACGGTTGGATTTTCAATAGGCATAAACACTTCAACGCGGCGATCAAGATTGCGCGGCATCAAATCTGCTGAGGCGATATATACCCTAGCCTGAGATGACGGCAGAGGCTGACCATTGGCAAAGGCATAGATGCGGGAATGTTCCAAAAACCGCCCGATCAATGATCTGACCCTAATGTTTTCTGATAACCCCTTAACCCCCGGCCTAAGGCAGCAAATCCCTCTAATTACCAATTCTATTGGCACACCTGCTTGCGAGGCTTCATAAAGAAGATCAATAGAGGCCTTATCAACAAGGGCATTCAGCTTAAGCCATATGCCTGATGGTTCCCCTCTTTTGGCGGCGGCGATTTCGGATTGTACCGCCTCAGTGAACATGTCGCGCGCTGATACTGGCGCAAACTTGATCTTATTCAGTTTTGCTGGTGTCACATAGGACGTCATGTAATTGAAGATGCGAACAATATCAGAACACATACTAGGGTCACAGGTAAAATAAGAAAGGTCGGTATAAACCTTTGCTGTCATGGGATGATAATTTCCCGTTCCGCAATGAGCATAACTGCGCAAGCCATTGTCTTCTTGCCGTACCACCAATGACAATTTTGCGTGGGTCTTAAGATCAACAAATCCAAACACCACTTGAACCCCTGCTCGCTCTAGTAAGCGCGCCAGACGAATATTGACCTCTTCATCAAACCGCGCCTTAATTTCCACCATTGCTGTCACGGATTTTCCCGCTTCTGCCGCCGCAACTAAGGCCCGTACAATCGGCGAATCTGGCAGGGTACGATAAAGCGTCTGGCGAATAGATATCACCTTGGGGTCTTCTGCGGCTTGGCGCAAAAACTGAAGAACCACGTCAAAACTCTCATAAGGGTGGTGAACCAGAATATCTTTAGATCGGATGGCCGCGAAACAATCACCGCCAAAATCCCTGATCCGTTCAGGAAACCGCGCCGAATATGGGGGAAAGCGCAGATTATCGCTTCCAGCGTTGCAAATCTGGCTTAGATCAGACAGGCCAATCATGCCGCCAACATAATCAATATCACGATCAGACACTTTAAGTTTATTTGCCAACACTTGCGTCATTTCATCAGCGCCTTTGGAAGATAACTGCAAGGCGATTACATTTCCCCTGCGCCGCGCCCTTACCGCATTTTCAAAACTGGCAACCAAATCTTCAGCTTCTTCGTCAAACTCAATTTCCGAGTCTCTAATGACCCTAAACAGCACATGATTGACCAATTTATGATCAGGAAATATTTCATCCAGATTCAGTAAAATGGTATCCTCAAGGGTAATGAAGCGCGCCCCCTTGCCCGGAAGTGCAAAAAACCGATTAAGAACTGGCGATAACAGGATCAAGGCTGTTTTATTTTTCTTTTTGTCGTCTTCAAGGGACAAAAACATTCCAAACCCATTATTGGCAATGAACGGAAACGGATGCGCCGGGTCTAAAGTCTGAGGCGTGATGATCTGAATGATATCTTCGAGGATATGGCGTTTGATATGGTCTTTATCCTCTGCCGTCACCTCATCCGCTTTGATAAGTGCGATTTCATTTTCCGCTAATTCTTTGAGCAACCTAGGCAGGATTGTTTGCTGATGTTCAAGCAAATGCCGAACCCGATCATCAATCGCTGCTAATTGGCGTTGTGGGGTTACAAAACTGTTATAATAATCCAGTTTATTGCCATTCTTGACCAGATGCTTAAGCCCTGCCACGCGCACGGTTAAAAACTCATCCAGATTGCTAGCAGAAATAGCAATGAAACGAAGCCGTTCCAGCAAAGGGTGATGCGGGTTAGCGGCCTCTGCCATCACGCGTTCGTTAAAGGCAAGCCAAGACAACTCACGATTAATCAGGTGATAGTCTTCTTCTATTTCCATAGGCGGAATAGCAAAGGTCTCTGCCAGAAAGGGTGATCCCCCCTCACCTGACCTTATACTAGCGACCGAATGTCTATCTTTGGCGTCCATATTACTCATAGGTATTCATGTTGCGCTTTTCACCCCAACTCAATAACCCACCTCATCTTCAGGCCAAGATTGATCATAGCGTTGACGATAAGCTCATGATATAACAATTTTATGACAAAAGCACGATCCCATGACGCTAACCATCTGATCATTGCGCCTTCTCTCTTGGCGGCGGATTTTGCCAATCTAGCGGAAAATATCCGTCAGGTTGAGGCGGCAGGCGCCGACTGGTTACATCTTGATGTCATGGACGGGCATTTTGTTCCAAACATTTCTTTTGGTGCGCCTGTGATTAAGGCGTTGCGATCTGTTACCAAGATGCCTTTTGATTGCCACCTGATGATAAGCCCGGTTGAACCATATCTCAGGGATTTTGCTGATGCAGGGGCTGATCGTATTATTGTTCATGCCGAAGCCACCCATCACCTTGACCGTTGCCTGCAGATGATTGCCGATGTGGGGTGTAAGGCTGGCGTTGCCATTAATCCTGCCACCCCGATTGAGGCTATCCACCATGTTCTTGATCGTGTTGATCTGGTTTTGCTGATGACGGTTAACCCCGGATTTGGGGGACAGTCTTTTATCACCTCAGTTCTGCCAAAAATTACCGCTATGCGGGCATTTATCGGGGATCGCCCCATCCGGATTGAGGTTGATGGCGGTATCACGGCGGAAACCGCGCCCCTTGCCATTTCTGCTGGGGCGGATACTCTGGTTGCTGGCTCATCTGTCTTCAAAGGTGCCCCTTCTGAGTGGGCTGGTCATATCCGCGCCCTTCGCGGCTAATCGCATTTTCTCAATTCCTGCCTTGCCAAATGCGTTTTTCATCCGTCATATTAATATGACGCTTTGTTAATCACTAGATGCGCATATGGGGGGGCCATGCTTAGCGAAGATCAAAAATCCTTTTTCCATGAAAATGGCTATCTGGTTGTTGAAAATGCCGTGAGTGCGGAATTGCTTCATCGCCTTCAAGATGAGTTTTCGGGCTGGGTTGAAGACAGCCGCCAGTATGACGCCCCTTTTGGCACGATGCTAGATGGCAGGCCAAGATTTGATATGGAAGCCGGGCATCATAAGGATAAACCTGCCTTGCGGCGTGTTAGCTCACCTGACGAAATCTCAGAAAGCTATTTTGAGGCCATGGCAAATAGCGGCGTTACTGACGCTGTTGCCGAACTGATCGGCCCGAATATTAAACTCCACCATACCAAGATTAATTCCAAATTGCCGCATTCCGCCACAGTGGTGAAATGGCATCAGGATTTCCCCTTCACCCCACATAGCAATGATGACCTGATCACCGCCCTGTTGATGGTGGATGAGGTAACAATGGAAAATGGACCGCTTGAGGTTTGGTCAGGCACCCATAAAGGGGATATCCATAGCCTATGGCATGACGGGGTTTTTACAGGCGCCGTAGATGATACGGTGACGGATACCGCGCTTAAAAACCGTTCCTATTGCACAGGTAAGGCCGGAAGTGTCTGTTTGATGCATACCCGGCTTTTGCACGGGTCGTCTATGAATACCTCAGACCATCCAAGAACGCTTTATATCATGGTCTTTAGTGCTGCCGATGCGATGGCGCTGACGCCATCACCTGTGCCGTCAAAACATCAGGGCATGGTCGTTAGGGGTCATGATGATGGGCGTGTTCGGTCAATCCATTTTGATATTGAACGGCCTGAATTGCCCAAAGGCGCATCATTTTTTACCCAGCAAACCCATCATGAGGAAAACCATGGCTGAGAGCATCACCCCATCGTCACAATATGATGCCATTATTATTGGGGCTGGACATAATGGTCTTGTGTGCGCGAATTATCTGGCTAGAGCTGGAAAGAAAGTCGCTGTGCTGGAACGCCGTGATATTGTCGGCGGCGCGGCAGTCACCGAAGAAATAGCCCATGGGTATCGCGCCTCTATCTATTCTTATTTGATGAGTCTATTGCATCCGCGCATCATTAATGATTTTGAGTTGCGCCAACACGGGCTTGAGGTTTTGCCATGCTCGGATATGGTATCCCCCCTTGATGGTGAGGATTATATTCTCTTTTCGGATAATATCGCCAAGACACAGGCTTCCTTTTCACGCTTTTCCAAACATGACGCTGATATTTATCCCGCCTTTGATGCCTATCTTAACGAGGCGGCGAATATTGTTCGCAAATTGTTATGGGAAACCCCGATAGACCCATCTGAACGCAGTTGGAAAAACTTTCGCAACGGGGCATCGTTGTTATGGCGCCATCGCAAAATTGGCCGCAAAATGTACCGTATTGTCGATATGATGACGATGAGTGCCTATGATTTTCTGCGCGAGTGGTTTGAAGATGAACGCGTCATGGCTGTTATTGCCTATTATGCGTCTATTGGCACTTTTGCCGGGCCAAAATCACCGGGGTCTGCCTATGTTATCATGCATCACATCATGGGTGAGCATGAAGGCGCCGGCGGTTGGGGTTTCATCAAAGGCGGCATGGGAAAAATTACCGAGGCCTTGGCAAGCTATGGCAAAACCAAAGGCGTAGATATTATTACCAATGCTGAAATTGCTGAGATTAAGGTCAATGGAAATCGTGCAACATCAGTCATCACCACTGACGGGCGTGATTACCATGCGCCAATCATTGCCTCAAACCTATCGGCTAAGGCCCTTTATCTCAATCTGATTGATCATCAACATCTGCCGGATGACGTGTTAAGGGAAATCCGCGGCTATCGCACCATGTCCACCGCGTTTAAGATGAATGTCGCCTGTGAACGGCCACCACAATACCGTATGTTGCCAAAATTAAGGGCTGATGGCGCATTAGGCAATTTTGACTACCCTACCTATATGCATATTGCCCCTGATATTGATTATCTGGAACGCGCCTATGATGATGCCAAATATGGGTGGTATTCAAACGAACCCTTTATGACCCCGGTTTGCCCGACCATTGTTGACGATACCCTTGCCCCACCCGGAAAACATGTTGTTAACTTTTTTGGTGGTCATGCCCCTTACACCCTGAAGGATGGCGATTGGGCGAAGGAAAAGGATAATTTTAAGCGCAACGTTTTCAAACAGATTGAGGCTTATGCCCCCGGGTTTTCCAATGATGTGGTTGAGGCACAGTTGCTAGTTGCCCCTGATATTGAACAAAATGTCGGCTTACCCATGGGGCATATTTTCCATGGCGAGCTTAGCCCTGATCAATTGTTCTTTCAGCGGCCTGTTTCTGGATTTGCTGATTACCGCACCCCCCTAAAAGGGCTTTATATCTGTGGGTCGTCTATGCATCCCGGTGGCGGCGTCTCTGGTATTCCGGGGCATAACGCCGCCCGTGAGATTCTAAAAGATGCTGGAAAAAAGCTAAAATAATCAGGGATTAGCGTTAAAAGCCCCGCCATCAACCAACAGATTCTGGCCTACCAGATATCCAGAATGCGCCCCACATAAAAACGCGCAAGCCTGACCGAACTCATTGGTTTCCCCAAGCCTGCGGCAAGGGTTGGCAGCCTCCGCTTCGGCACGGACATCCGCCGCTGGCATATTGTCTTTCTTCGCTTTGGCTTCAAACAGGCTAGTGATGCGGTCAGTGTTAAATTGCCCCGGTAAAAGCCCGTTGATCGTAACATTATGCTGGGCCACCTGCCGCGCCAGACCCGCGACAAATCCTGTTAATCCGGCACGCGCCCCATTTGAAAGCCCAAGATGCGGAATAGGGTTTTTAACAGACCCTGAGGTAATGTTAACAATCCGGCCAAAGCGTTGATTGATCATCGGGTCAATTACCGCCTTAATCATTTCAATCGGTGTTAGCATATTGGCATTGACGGCGCTGATCCAGTCATCACGTTCCCAATCCCTAAAATCACCAGGGGGCGGGCCGCCAGCGTTATTGACCAAAATATCAACCACCCGATCCGCCGCGCCAAGCACATCAGCGCGGCCCTGTTCGGTGGTAATATCTGCGGCCACCGCTACCACATTAACCCCATGTTCCGACCGAATACGGTCAGCTGTCTCATTAAGCCGATCCGCATTAATGCCATTCATGATCACATCCACACCATTAGCGGCTAATTCATTCGCACAGCCTAATCCCAAGCCACGGCTAGATGCGCAGACAATGGCGAGCTTACCTTTAATTCCTAAATCCATGTTTTTCTTCCCTTCTTGGTTAACAAAATGTTCTAAAAACTTTTCCTTAAAATAAGGTGGCTTGACCGTGATTAAGTATTTTTCGTGCCATGCCCAAATTGACTTTCTTTTTTTCTGTGATGCTCATCTCATCAAGAGCTTGAATGGTATGAACAGCGCTTTCATAGCCGCGTTCCATGCGCTTAACCATATAAGCAATGATATCCTCATCAAGAGCCAACCCTTTATCATCTGCTAATTTCTGCAACAGATCATGCAGCATGGCATCATCAGGTGTTGTCAGTTGTGCCGTGTTGATCACCGCTAGCCGAGAGGTCACATCCGCCAATGCCCAAGGCATTGATGCCGGCGCCGCATCAGCGAGAATTAATAACGAGCCATCCGCGCCTGTGAAACGGGTTAGCGCCAGAAACAGCATTTCATCTGGCCAGTCAGAGGTCGGGGCGATGCCATCAAGAACATAATGTTTAGCCGGATCAAGATGATCTATCCCGTCTTTAAGATGGGTAAGGGTTGTTGCTTCAGAGGTTTCGGCCCAAATGCTAGCCAGATGGGTTTTTCCCGAATATCTGGCCCCGTGAATAATCAAGGCGCGAATCATCCCCGGCCAATCTGGCCAACGATCAATCCAGTCTGCCGCCATGGCATTACACGCCCCGATAACAAATCGGCTTCGGGCGTAATTGTCAGGGGTGGGAAAATCCAATGTGGTTTGGCGGATGGTCATGATCGGAAATGTTATATGTGATTTCTAATAAGTTTTCAGCATGAAAATCAGGCTAATTATCCGCCATTAACAGATACCCGCCTACCGCCGCATCAGGATTAGCATCTAGCCGATATCCAGCTTGTTCAAGCGCGTAATCCAACGCTTCACGCGATCCGTTTAAGGTCATATCCAAGACCGCCGCATCCGCTGATAACTGGCGCAGGTCAATCTGTTCAATCGGCGACAGCCCCTCAAGTTTAGCCAAAAGGGAAAACCATTGATCTAACGATATCACACCGACTGAAATGCGAATGACATTCTGGGCATTCAAATCCACCAGGTTGGCTTGCCGCCAGACCTGTTCAATTTTCATCACCATATCATTTGCCATGATATTTAATTGTTTGGGCAATTCTTCTGCGGATTCCATGGGCAGATAGGAATCTTCCATATCTGCCAGTTTTTCCCCATTGCGGTTATAAAGCTCACCTGTCACGACAAGCGCAATACCATTATCAGCTAGCGTCACCCGTGCGGTGCTAACCAACATCATTGCCGCCGGATCAAGTTCAACGGCTTTTTTCAAACTGGCGGGGCGTTGATCCATAATGCCCTGCCCGGTGATAGAGCGTTCAATGGCAAACCCGGATGGGATGGCTAATTGCACTAAACCATTATGATCTGGCAAAATCTGCTCGACTGCCCGTTTCCACGGATTAGGTTGCTGCCACAGGGTGGCGCGCCCACCAGAAACAAATACAGGCAAAACCATAATCCGATCAGAAAGCAATTCGGCAAAAGCGATATTATTTTCACGAAACAGCTCACGCACCATCAGGCGATCAAAACAGTAATCCAGTGTTGCGATATAGCGGCTTGTTAAAACGGTTTCGCTATCCACCCTTGTGAATAACAGCATAGACGAAGGGTCAACCGTTTGCAGCGCGGCACTATCCTGACCATCAATCACCAAGCGGTTAAGCAGGGTTTGCCATGCTGTTTTCAATGCGCTATCGGTGGCGATTTGCCGTGCCAGATTGCCTGTGCTGGCCTCTGCCTCAACATCAAGTCCAGAAATCAAAAAGGCATCAGACACGCAGGCTTGATCCGCCGCCGCAGGCCAAACACTTGCCATTACCCAAAGCATTGCCAAAACAGCAAGCAAACGTGGTGATTTCCCTTTGACCGTCATTTGGATACCCTCTATGACTAGACTTTAACCTGTTTCTAAGCGGGAGGCTACCATATCTGATCCTCAGAAAACAGAAGGCATGACCTATCGGGACGCAGGGGTCGATATCGACGCCGGTGATGCGTTGGTCGGCCGCATTGCCAAAGACGCGGCACGCACGCGCCGCGCAGGGGCGGATAGCTCGCTTGGCGGCTTTGGGGCGTTATTTGATCTTAAGGCGGCTGGCTTTTCCGACCCAATACTGGTTGCCGCCACTGATGGCGTGGGAACAAAGCTGGAATTGGCAAGGCAAGCCGGCCTATATCGTGGCCTAGGTATTGATCTGGTCGCTATGTGTGCCAATGATATTCTGGCACAAGGGGCGGCGCCGTTATTCTTTCTGGATTACTACGCCACCAGCACCCTTGATAGCGATATTGCCGCTGATATCATCGCTGGCATCGCGGATGGGTGTCTTGAAACAGGGGCGGCCCTAATCGGTGGTGAAACCGCTGAAATGCCGGGGGTTTATCCTCGTGGCGGCTTTGATCTGGCCGGGTTCTGTGTTGGCGCGGCGGAAAGAGGCCGCTTGCTTGACAGAAATATGACTGCCGCAGGTCAAGTGGCTATTGCCATCGCCTCAACCGGTGTCCATTCCAATGGCTATTCCTTGGTGCGCCGGGTGCTAGAGCATGGCGGCTTTACGCCTGCTGATCCTGCGCCATTTCAACCTCAACGCACCCTTGGTGAAGCCTTACTAGCCCCAACAGCGCTTTACGCTAAGGCGGTGATGCCATTAATTGCTCAAGGCAAGGTATCTTCAATTGCCCATATCACTGGCGGCGGTCTGGTTGATAATCCGCCGCGCGTGTTTGCCAAAGACCTTGCCTTGGCATTGGATATGACAAGTTGGTCCTTACCACCGCTTTTTGCTTGGCTTCAACAGATCGGAACTATTGCCCCGATGGAGATGCTACGCACCTTTAATTGCGGCATTGGTATGCTGATCACGGTTGAAGCGGCAGATGCCGAAACCGCCGTGACGACTATCACTGATGCTGGTTATAACGCTTGGCAGGCTGGCACACTCATTCAGCGCGATAACGGGCCTGCAGTGCGTTTTGATCATCTTGATCAATGGAAGGTGGCGGATTAATGCTTCGGCTAGCCGTTTTGATTTCTGGCAGAGGAAGCAATTTGCAATCGCTAATCGCCTATACTGCTCAAGACACGGTTCCTGCCACAATCGTTAAGGTTTTTGCCGATAAGCCTGCCGCTGGATTAGACCTAGCCAAAGCGGCAGGGATCAAAACCGCGACCATAGACCGAAGCCTATATCCTGACCGGCAAGCGTTTGAAGACCACTTGATGTCTGCCATTGACGACGCAAACGTGGATATGATTTGCCTTGCTGGTTTTATGCGGGTGCTGTCGCCTCAATTTTGCCAGCGTTATTTTGGAAAAATCATCAATATCCACCCTTCGCTTTTGCCTAATTATAAAGGGCTTAATACCCATCAGCGCGCCCTTGATGATGGGGAAAGACGCCATGGGTGCAGTGTTCATCTCGTCACGGCTGAGTTAGATGACGGCCCCATTATCGCCCAACACTCTGTTGTGGTGCAAGTCACTGATACCGCCGACCATTTAGCGGCAAGGGTGCTAGCCGAGGAACATAAGATTTACCCCGCCGTCATAGGGGCGTTGGCATCACGGCTAATCACCATCCGTGATGATCACGGCCAATTGCATTTAGATCACAGATCAGGCCCTATTCCCGGGCATATTCCCGGCATGGAAGATCAGATGCAATGGCCTTTACAACCAGCAATGAGCGAGCCAGACATAAAATAAAGCCAAAATGAGATGATTTCTTGATGCAAAAACCGTTTTGGTCAGTTAAAATAATCGAAATTTAACATAAGGGGGCATGAGCAATGGATCAATCACATTTAGATTCGCAGGAACGGCAAAGCTTTGAGTTTTATAAAGGCTTTATGGGTTTCATGCGCAACTTTGCGATTTTGATTGCCGTCACTTTGCTTGTGATGGCTTATTTCTTGCTCTAGGTTTTGCCGCGCGTATGACCTAAATAAGGCGTTAAAAAAGGGGGCAATTAGCCCCCTTCTTTGATATCTGTTTGTTATTCTGGTTAGCCAACAATCTCATCAGCATTAAAGAAATAAGCGATTTCAATGGCGGCATTTTCCTGGCTGTCTGAGCCATGAACTGAATTGGCCTCAATGCTTTCCGCAAAATCTTTACGGATAGTGCCCTCAGCGGCATCCGCAGGGTTTGTTGCGCCCATAATCTCACGATTGCGGGCAACCGCATTTTCGCCTTCAAGGACTTGAACAACCACTGGCCCTGAAATCATGAAAGCGACCAGATCATTGAAAAAGGGGCGTTCTTTGTGAACCGCATAAAACCCTTCCGCCTGTTCGCGGGTCATGTGAATACGCTTTGATGCGACAATCCGAAGACCGCCTTCTTCCAGCCGTGCTGTCACTGCGCCAGTCAGGTTACGACGCGTTGCATCAGGTTTGATGATAGAAAAGGTGCGTTCAAGAGCCATGGTTAATCCTTTCAAATAAAAACCAGTTGGGGACGTCCTGATGCCTTATAGGAAAGGCCAGAAATAAAGGCAAGATGTTTAGCAACCACAAGCAAGGGTTTTATGCCTTTTTCACCCATCCTTGGGTGCTATCATGTTGATAATAGCTAAGGGCATGGCCTTGCTTCTTCCACTCTTTCCACGCATCACGGGCACTGTTTAGCAACGCATCGTCTTTGCCATCAAAGAGAATAAAAATCCGTGGCGCCGGGGCGTTTGCCCCTGTCACAACATCATCCGATGGCATACGGCCTGCCAGATAGAAATAAAAATCAGATGCCTTATCCGTATCCGCCGCATCAGGGCTATCAGGGGCATCATGATCAGCAATCCAGATCGGGCATAATGCTTGATCCTCATCATCACGCCCAGCGATCCCGTGGGGTAGCCAGCTATCCGGCTGATCCGACCAAATCGCCGAGCTAATATCAGAGGCTAAATGATCTGGCGCAATCACCCTTGCGGTTTTTTCAGCCGCGCGTGTTTTCTGCAACAGCCGCGGCAACACCTCTTGTGCTGACCGTGACTGCAACTGATAAAAGGCGATTTCTGCCACATCATGCCCCTTATGATGATGCGGGTTTGAAATGTTCAACAAAATGCGTCAATAGCCGGACGCCATATCCTGTTCCCCCTGCAGGAACCGTTGGCTTGGCTTTATCTGACCATGCCATTCCGGCAATATCAAGATGTGCCCAAGGCGTATCATTTTCAACAAATCGCTGAAGAAAACAGGCGGCGGTAACAGAACCACCATAACGTCCACCAATATTTTTCATATCGGCAATCTTAGAGTTAATCAATTTGTCATAATCTTTGCCTAATGGCATCCGCCATGTGCCCTCGCCGGTTTTGTCAGCGGCATCAGAAATGGCATGGGCAAGATGATCATCATTGGCAAAAAGACCTGATTGCACCATGCCAAGGGACACCAGAATTGCCCCGGTTAAGGTAGCCAAATCAATCATGATTGCTGGCTTAAAATGGCGTTGCGCATAGGTCATCACATCCGCCAGAACCAATCGGCCTTCGGCATCAGTATTGATGATCTCAACCGTTTGCCCAGACATTGAAGTCACGACATCACCCGGTTTAATCGCCTTGCCATCAGGCATATTTTCAACCAGTCCGACTAAACCAATCACATTGCGCTTAATGCCAGCGGCGGCAATCGCCTTCATCGCACCAACAACCGCGGCAGAACCGCCCATATCCCATTTCATATCTTCCATACCGCCAGCAGGTTTGATCGAAATCCCGCCAGTGTCAAAGCATACCCCTTTGCCAATCAACACCATCGGGTCTTCATCACCGCCACCATTCCAGCGCATCACCACCATACGGGATTCGCGTTCGCTGCCCTGCCCTACCGCAAGCAAGAGATTCATGCCTTCTTTGGTCATATCATCATCATTCAGCACCTGAACATCAACACCCAGCTTGGATAGCTCAAGACACCGCTTGGCATATTCCGCCGGATAAAGAATGTTAGATGGCTCACTGACCAGATCGCGCGCCATAAATACGCCTGTGGCAATCCCTTCTAGGCGCTGATAGGCTGATGATGCTGCCTTTGGGTCATCAGCAACAATGGCCATGCTGGCTTGGGTGGGATTAGCATTTTTGCCCTTGGTGAAATAACGCGAAAAATGATAGCCAGCCAGATAAGCCCCATAGGCAAGGCTTGCCACCCAATCGGTTGAACGGCCAGTTGCCAACAAGGTGATATCTTTGAGTTTAGATTTCGCCATAGCCGCCATGACATGACCACCAAGATTTTCACTCGCAACACCAACAGCATCACTGGTGCCTGCCCCAAGCAACAGGACAGACCCTTCGGCGCCGCGAACAACAATATCCTCGCCGGCCTCCGCCTTAAATGCAGCTTCTGCCATGGCCCGTGACAACGCGCCGTTAAAGGTTTGATCCAGTGCCTTTCCTGCAGGGTCCAGTTCTGGGTTGCCGTCCTTTTGTGAGACAAGCACCATAACCGGATAGGATGAGGCATTATCCTGAGAGACAAATTGGAGAGTCAGCCGAGATGTCATAAAAAAATCCTTACTGTTTCTGTTGGTTTTTTGATAAGTTGCACACACCTATATTGAAGATGAGAATAAAAAAAGCAACGGCAAGATCGCCCTTTGTCAAAGAAACCGCCCCTTATGATAATCATTGGGGTAATCGGAGCGCATACGACACATGGTTTTAACGTGGTATATCCTAAGACAGTGTTTGTCATCGCTTGTGCTGGCCAGTCTTTCCATCATTGGCTTGGTATGGCTAGGCCAGACGTTGCGTCTGGTTGAGCTGTTAGTGAATAAAGGCGCGCTATTTATTGATTTTCTTTATGTCACGCTTCTTGGTGTCCCATTTTGGCTGTTGATCATTCTGCCGATTAGTTCCACCATCGCCGCGACGAGCGTGTTGTCAAAAATGCAACAAGACAAAGAGATTCTGGCCATGAGCGCGGCCGGCATATCGCCTTTTCGTATCGGCCTTGGCCCCATGATCATGGGGGGGATGATCACGGTGTTTCTGATGGTGAACTCGGCCTATCTGATGCCAGCCACTTATTCCCAATACAAAACATTTATGCTTAATCTGCGCGCATCCGCCCCTATCATCATTTTACAAGAAGGGGTGTTTATCGACATTACCAAAGGCCTGACCATCTATATCCACAACAAGCAAAGCGATAATGTGTTTAAGGATGTGTTTATTAGGGATAGCCGCAACGCCGATGTGGTGGTTGAAATTCATTCTGAAAAAGCCACGGTTTCCATCGATAACGAAAACCCCTCGCTTATTCTTTTTAATGGTATCCGAACCCAATTTTCAGATACCTCAACCAAAGCCCAAATCCTTGAGTTTGAGAGCTATGAGCTGAATATGACACAAAAATCAGTCATTAATAGCGACCGGCCAAAGGACTATAATGAAATGGGCATCGGCGAATTGCTGACGAAAACCATATCGAATAGCCAATTTCAAGATGAGATGCGGGCAGAAGGTCATTTTCGGCTAACCGCGCCTTTTCTTGCCTTATCCCTAGTCGTCATGGTTGTTTCGGTTTTTCTGCGCAGTCGGTTTCAACGTGGGCATTATTGGTATCAGATAAGCATCGTGACTGGCCTGACCGTGTTGATTGAATTGGCACATTTAACCGCACGAAGCATGACCGTCAATTTTCCGGGGCTGTTCCCAATGATGTATGTGGTTGTCTTTCTGCCCTTAGTGATCGGGTTTTTCACCCTGTGGCAACCCTGGCGGAAAGAAGCGGTGCCAGCATGAATCGATTTGGCTGGAATCGTATCTTAACGCTTTATCTGTTTCGCCACGCGCTTATGCATATTCTGTTGGCTGGGCTGGTATTGATCTTTATTGTCAATCTGATTGATATGGCAGAATTGCTACGCCGCAGCGCAAACAAAGAAAGCATTTCGTCTTTGACCGCGTTAATGATGGGGTTACTGCGTATTCCCTCTAGCGTGCCCTTTATTTTGCCTTTCGCTGTGATGTTCGGCGCATTGATCAGTTTTTATAAACTTAGCCAGCAGAATGAGATTATCGTCGCCAGGTCCAGTGGGCTTTCGATGTTACAAATCATCACCGGGCCTATGTTTTCCGGTATTCTGTTAAGCCTGATTATGCTGGTGGTGATTGATCCTATTTCTTCTGCCACGAATAGCCGCTTCATGACTTTGGAAGAACAGAAATTTGGTTCAACAGGCCGCAATTTGACGGTATCAACTGAAGGCATATGGCTTAAAGATCGCAGCACATATCAAAACCTCATCATCAGTGGCTCACGGCTAGATCAATCTGACCTAAGCATTGAGAAAGGTGAGCTTTATACCTTTGATAAAGACAACACTTGGACGTCACACTATCTGCCAGAAACCTTGGCCTTTATTGATGGCAATTGGCATTTAGAAGGGGGGCGTGTTATGCGCCAAGATGGAACTATCACCAGCCTTGGTGTTCTGACCCTTCCCTCGGTGTTGACGCGCACAGATTTAACCAGTTCTAATAAAAAACCGGAAACTATCCCGATTTATCGGCTGTGGAATTATATCACGGTATTGGATCAGGCTGGCCTAAGCAGTCTTGGGCATCGGTCTTATCTCTATTATCAGGCGTCTATGCCGTTAGTCTTAATCGGCATGACGCTAATCGCTGGGTATTTCGGCTTGGTATATCGCGGCAGAAGAAAACGCATCAGATTAGTGGCATTTGCGATTTTTTCTGCACTTGGTTTTTATTTTTTCAAAGATATCATGTATGTATTAGGCTCATCAGGGCGCTTGCCGCCATTCATTGCTGGCATTGCCCCGGGATTTATTGTCACAATGATTGGGTTTGCTACATTACTGCGATCAGATCAGACGGCTTGAACAGGACAAATCATGCGATTTTTTCACTTTATGATACGGATGACGGCCATTATTTTCACTGTGATGGCATTATCAGCAACCGCACGCGCCGCAAATATTGAAATTATCGCCACGGTAGATGGCATTCCTATCACTAATCATGATCTGCAAGAACGGCGCAATATGTTGATAAAGACCACTGGTCTTATCTTAACCGCGGAAAACGAAGATCAGATCAATCGTGATGTGCTGCAGATGCTGATTGATGACACGATTAAGATTAGCGAAGGCACCGCTGTGCTTAGAAATAATCTTGATGTGCTTGATCAAGGGGCAGACCGGCTGATTAACGAGACCTTTTCGCAAAATAATGAGAACCCTGATGCGGTGTTGGCCTCACTTGGTATTCCACGCGATGTCATGCATAAAAAATTTAAAGCTGATATTGTCTGGGCTAGCATCATCCAAAATCGGTTCCAAGGTCAGTTTGCAAATGCCAAAACAGAAGCCGAAATTGAGTTAGAACGTCTCAAAAAGAACCTAGAAGAACCTCATATTAATCTAGATGAAATTGTACTATTGCCAGAACCAAGCCGGAATTATGCCGCCACAATCAATTTGGCTAACCAGATGGTTAATGCGATCCGCAAAGGGGCTGATTTTGGGCGTATCGCGCAACAATATTCGGCGGCAGGAAGTGCCAGCAATGGCGGCAATATCGGCTGGGTGTTAGAAAACCGGATTGAACCAGATATCAATTCCATTCTCGCCCCACTCAAGCCCGGTGATATCACAGACCCTATTGATCGTGATGGGGCAATTGTGATTTATCGCATCAAAGGCCGCCGCGACAGTGGTAAAGCCAGCCCACTTGAAGCTGAAATTATCCTGACGCGCCTGTTTTATCCCATGACCACCGATGATGAGGCCAGTCGCCTTGAAGCAGCGGCAAAACTAACCCGTGACACCCAACCTATTTCAAGCTGCCAAGAATTAGATAATTTGAACAACAGCTATGGGTCGGAATTGCCCTTTCTTTTGGGCAAAATGCCTCTTTATAGCCTAGCCCCTAATCTGCGTGATTTGATTGCTCCGCTTGATGCCGGAATGAAAACCAAGCCTGTGTCATTTAATGAAGGTATGGCTGTTTTTATGGTGTGTGACAAATCCGTTCCGCAAACAGACCTGCCAAGCCTTGAGGCTTTAACGCAAACGATCCAAAACCGTTATTTTTCCATCCTATCTCAGCGTTATCTCAATCAATTGCGGCGTGAGGCAGTGGTTGATATTCGGAAAAGCTTCTAATGTCTGCGGCGATACCACCTAGACCCCCACGGCTTCTGGTTACGCCGGGGGAACCTGCGGGAATTGGTGGTGAATTGTTGCTTTTGGCGGCGGCATCAGGTGAAGCTAATCTGTGGACGATTGATGACCCTGACCGACTAGAGGCCTTAGCGAGGCGCGGCAATATCAACACGGTCATCACCACGATTAGTCCAGCCCAAACCGACACACTGCCCCCCGGACATCTTGGGGTAATTCCCATGATCTGGCCAAAAGACATAAGCGCTGGGGCGCCATCGTCTGAAAACGCCCCTAAAGTCATCAGCGCCATTACAGATGCGGTTCACATGATCAAGCAAGGTCATGCTGATGCGCTTATCACCAACCCTATCCAAAAAGCCACCTTAACGGCGGCTGGCTTTGCTCATCCCGGTCATACTGAATATCTGGCTGAACTGGACCGCGAGAGAGATGGTGAAGACAAATATCCTGTGATGATGCTGGCAAATGCCGCGTTGCGCGTAACCCCTTTAACTATTCATGTTCCATTGCGCGAGGTTTTTGCCCTTATCACACCTGAACGCATCACAAAGACGTTGCGGCTTATGGTCAAAGGCTTGCAGATGGATTTTGGCATCGAAACTCCGCGCATTGCTGTGACTGGGCTTAATCCCCATGCTGGCGAATCTGGCACCCTTGGCCATGAGGAAAACGAATTGATTGCCCCTGCCATTCAGCGCCTTAAAGATGAAGGGCTAAACATCACAGGGCCATATTCGGCGGATACGCTGTTTTTTGAAGATCGCCGTCAGAATTATGATGCGGTTTTGGCCATGTATCATGATCAAGCCCTGATCCCTGTTAAGACGCTTGATTTTCATCATGGCGTTAATGTTACGCTGGGCTTAAGTTTTATCCGCACCTCACCTGATCACGGAACCGCGCTAGACCAAGCTGGTCAGTTCACCGCCCGACCAGATAGTCTGATCGCCGCCATTGCCATGGCACGGCAAATGGTACAACATCGGGCTAAGCATAAGGGTTTATCCCATGGCTCTTAGTGATCCTATTGCGGCTTTGCCGCCGCTCAAAGAGATCATTAAGGAATACCGCCTTGATGCCAGACGCAAGCTTGGTCAAAACTTTCTGCTTGATCTTAATCTGACCAGCCGCATCGCTCGTGAAGCAAATATTCAGCCGCAAAATACCGTTATTGAAATTGGCCCCGGCCCCGGTGGGTTAACCCGTGCTATCCTAATGGCAGGGGCGGAGCGTGTTATCGCCATTGAAAAAGATAGCCGCGCCATAGATGCGCTTCAGCCCTTGGTTGAGGCTAGTAACGGACGGCTTAGCATTGTTGAGGGGGATGCGCTGACCGTACCTGTGCATGAATTAGGGCCTGCGGATGCCCCGCGCCAGATCATCGCAAATCTGCCTTATAACATTGCTACGCCGTTATTGTTTGGCTGGCTAGATCACGCTACCGCGTTTCAATCCATGACCTTAATGTTTCAACGTGAGGTGGCAGAACGCATCACCGCTCAGCCCGGGGGCGGAAATTATGGCCGCCTAAGCATTATGTGCCAGTGGCTAGCCGAAACCAAGCCTTGCTTTGATATCCCCCCTGCCGCCTTTGTGCCGCCACCTAAAGTCACCTCAAGCGTGATCAGGGTAGTACCGCGCCCAACCCCGGCTTTCCCTGCGGAAAGAAGCATCTTGCAAGAAGTGACGAAAACCGCCTTTAATCAGAGGCGGAAAATGTTGCGCGCATCTTTACGATCTTTAGGCGGCACAGCGCTGCTGTATGAAGCTGGCATTGATGGGCAAAGACGCCCTGAATCCCTAAGCTTAGATGAGTTCTGTGTTCTTGCCCGCGCCCTTAAACACCAGCGCGGTTAATATCCTGCCTGAAGCTGACGAACAAACTCCGTCAATCCATTCATCCGAAACCGCCGTTGCCGTTCCGCCGCTAGGATAGCGTGAACATGGCGCACCGATTCTGCTAAATCATGATTGATAATAATGTAGTCATATTCGGCATAATGGCTAAGCTCATCTGCCGCTTTTGACATTCTTTTCGCAACTTCCATATCAGTGTCTTGGTTGCGTTTTTTCAGACGGGTTTCCAATTCCCGATAAGACGGCGGCAAAATAAACACAGAAATCAGATCATCACGCGCTTTGGCTTTTAATTGCTGGGTGCCTTGCCAGTCGATATCAAACAGCACATCACTGCCAGACTCAATTTTCTCCATGACCTGATCAGAAGGCGTGCCATAATAATGATCAAACACCTTAGCGTGTTCTAGAAACCTGTTCTCATTGATCATCATCTGAAACTCTTGAGGTTCAACAAAATGATAGTCCTTGCCCTCAACCTCACCCGGACGGCGCTTGCGACTCGTTGCTGAAATTGAAAGGCTGATATTGTCATCTTGTTCCAACAATTTTCGGGAAATTGATGATTTCCCCGCCCCTGATGGCGACGATAGCACCAGCATAAGGCCACGGCGTGAGACGGAAGATGGCATGGTTGAAGCAGGTTGGGTCATCACTCAAAACGTCTTTCTGTTCTAAACTCCCCTACTCTACAACAGGCAAGCAGGGGGAAACAATGACCTATTCATCATTGCCTTAATTCTGATTAAGCGCATCTTTCCAGCGCTTAATATTAGCCTTATGCTCATCGTAAGTTTTGGCAAAACGGTGCCCCCCCTTACCATCCGCGACAAAATAAAAATAATCAGATGGTATGGGTTTTATGACAGCTAGAAAACTGGCAATCCCCGGGTTGCTAATTGGGCTAGGCGGCAAGGCCTTAATGCGATAAGTATTCCATGGTGAGTCATGCTTAAGATGTGAACGCAGAAGCTTATCAACTTGTATTCCATCTTGCTCAAGACCGTAGAGAACCGTAGGGTCAGATTGCAATTTCATCTTTGCCTTAATGCGATTAAGAAACACCGATGCCACCAAACCGCGTTCATCGGCAATGCCCGTTTCCTTTTCAACAATAGATGCCAAAATGACAGCGTCTTCCATGGTTTTTAAGACATGATCAGGATCACGGTTTGCCCAAATCTCCGCAAACTTAATCTCACGCGATTGCTGCATCCGGCGGATCAAAGCGTTGCGGTCAGTATGACGCGAAAAGGAATAGGTTTCCGGTAATAAACTGCCTTCTTCCGGTATTGCGGTGATCTCACCCGAAAGCCGGTCATCATTCCTCAGCAATTCAACAATCTGAAATGCGCTTAGCCCTTCGGATATGGTCAGATCATGCTGAATGGGAACACCTTTATGGATGGTATCCATGGCCTCAGCCAGTGAGCCATCTGCCATAAAGCGATATTCGCCTGCCTTTGGCAAATACCCCTTACCGCGGCGCCATTCCTCAATGCGGTAAATCAAAGGGTGATGCGACAAACCGATTTGATTTAATCGCTTGCTAATGACCACACGGCCATCACCAGGTTTAATTTCCAGAACGATATCTTGGGTCGCCAAGGATGGGCGTTCAAGAACTGCACTTACCCAGATAAATCCCATGACCAGAACAAAAAGCGCCACTACTGAGACAGCAAGCGACAGCTTAATCAGTCGACGATAGAATGAGGAAGACCGCGAAGGTGTCTGAGGGGATGGCGTCTTATCCGTGCCGCGTTCAGACACCTTAGGGTTAATCCAACTTGCCAACAATCAGCGAGGCATTTGTTCCGCCAAAGCCAAAAGAGTTAGAAAGCGCGTTGCGAACCGTTTTCTGCTGGGCCTCATGCGGGACCAGATTAATGGGCCCAACATCATCAGAAGGGTCATCCAAGTTAAGGGTCGGCGGCAAGGTATCTTGATGAACCGCCATAATAGAAAAAATCGCTTCAATCGCGCCAGCCGCACCTAATAAATGCCCTGTTGCACTTTTAGTTGAAGACATATTAATAGCGCTTTTGTCACCATGATAAAGTTTGGACACAGCGTTAAGTTCAATCATATCACCCAACGGCGTCGATGTCCCATGAGCATTGATATAGTCAATATCATAAATGTTAAGGCCAGAATTTTTTAACGCCGCCGCCATGGAACGAAACCCGCCATCACCATCTTCAGCCGGGGCCGTGATATGATACGCATCACCCGAAAGCCCATAGCCTTTGATTTCAGCATAGATTTTTGCCCCACGCGCCTTGGCGTGTTCATATTCTTCCAACACCAAAACCCCTGCGCCTTCGCCCATAACAAAACCATCTCGCCCCTTATCCCATGGGCGTGAGGCCTTTTCAGGGGTATCATTAAAGCCGGACGATAACGCCTTAAGGGCACAGAACCCGGCAATCCCTAAACGGCAAACCGCCGCCTCAGCACCGCCAGCGATCATCACATCCGCGTCGCCATATTTGATCAATCGGCTAGCATCACCAATCGCATGTGCGCCAGTTGAGCACGCCGTTACCACCGAATGATTAGGCCCTTTGAGACCATGACGAATAGAAACCTGACCAGAAATCAAATTAATCAGGGCGGAGGGAATAAAAAATGGGCTTAGCCGCCTAGGGCCGCGCTCTTCAAGCAAAAGACTCGCCTGATAGATTGTTTCCAGACCACCAATCCCTGACCCGATCAGCACCCCGGCACGATGCGCCTTTTCCTCATTATCAGCCACATAGCCGGAATCACGGATAGCCTGATCCGCGGCAATGATCCCATAGATAATAAAGCGGTCAAGTTTCCGCTGATCTTTGGCATCAAGCAGATCATCAAGGTTAATGGGGTTATCACGAGTGTCGTCAAGCGGCACCCGACCTGCCACTTTACAAGGCAGGTCAGAGACATCAAACTCTTTGATTTCCGTTAGCCCACTCTTACCCGATGTCAGAGAATCCCAAGTGCTATCAACCCCCAAACCTAGGGGATTAATAATACCCATACCTGTGACAACTACACGTCTCATCAGATGGTCACTTTAACGTATCGAAGCTAGGAAGCACTGCTAACGAAATCAACAGCATCCTTAATGGTTTGAATTTTTTCAGCGGCGGTATCTGGAATTTCGATACCAAACTCTTCTTCAAAAGCAAGAACAAGTTCAACAGTATCAAGGCTGTCAGCACCAAGATCTTCAACAAAATTTGCGGTTTCCGTTACCTTATCATCATCAACCCCAAGATGATCAACAACGATGGATTTAATACGGTCAAAAGTATCGCTCATGGATGTCTCCCAATATTTAATTTAGCCCATGAAAGGCCTGAAAGTGGTCGGTTGTTACCATATAAAATTGCTGAAAACCAGCCTAATAGTGCAATCACTATAATGGCATGATTGCAATTATACTAGCCTAATTTATAGCCATCCGTGCAATCTTTTTCTATGGCGATTTACGGCGGTGATTTACAGCATGGCCATCCCGCCATTGATATGAAGCGTTGCCCCGGTCAAATAGCCTGCCTCTGGGCTGGCGAGATAGACAACAGCCGCCGCGATATCTTCGGGGGTGCCCATGCTCCCTATTGGTACTCTTTTCAACAATTCGGCCTTGACCTCATCCGTCAGAACATCGGTCATAGCAGTTTGAATAAACCCCGGAGCGATAACATTTGCCGTCACCCCGCGAGAAGCCACCTCAGCCGCTAAGGATTTGGTGAATCCTGTCATCCCTGCCTTTGAGGCCGCATAATTTGTCTGGCCGGGGTTGCCCGTATAACCCACAACTGAGGAAATCTGAATGATCCGCCCCCAGCGTGATTTCATCATTCCGCGCAACACGGCACGGCTTAAGCGCATCACGGCGGTTAGATTCACATCCAAGACCGTCTGCCAATCATCATCTTTCATCCGCATCAATAGCCCATCACGGGTCAACCCTGCATTATTAACAAGAATATCAACCAGCCCGACCGCTGCCTCAGCATTGGCAATAAGCTGTGTTGCGGCATCATCCTCAGACAGATTAGCAGTAATGACCTCGGCCTTTTGATCTGAGTTCAGATCAAGGGAAGCAGCAACATCATGGAGAACATTTTCACGCGTTCCTGTCAGCACTAAATTCGCGCCGCGTGCCGCCAAGGCGGAAGCAATCGCTGATCCAATGCCGCCACTTGCCCCAGTGACAAGCGCGGTTTTGCCAGTAAGATCAAACATCTCTAAGACTCCTTTTGTTTATGATTTTGGGTATCATGGTCTTGTTATGGGCCTTTGACCAGTTCATGTCAAAACTGGTTTGCCGCCGCTTCAAGGTCTTCGGCGGTTTCAATATGAAACGCTTCAACATCAGAAAGCGTGCGCTTGACCAAGCCTGTTAGCACCTTGCCTGTTCCCACCTCAACAAAACGGCTAACCCCCTGTTCAGCCATATTAAGTAAGGTTTCACGCCAACGCACCCGACTGGTCACCTGACGCACCAACAGATCACGCAATCGCGCCGGATCACTTTCTGGCATGGCGGTAACATTGGTGAAAACAGGAAGGCTAGGCTGATGCAAGGTTGTTTCTGCCAAGATATTTGCCATAGCATCAGCGGCTGGCGCCATCAGCCGGCAATGAAAAGGGGCACTGACAGGTAATAGCATGGCTCGGCGAACGCCTGCGTCTTTGGCGGCTGTGATAGCCGCATCAACGGCGGCGGCAGAACCGCTGATCACGACCTGACCTGAACTGTTATCGTTCGCGACTTCAACATCCCCGTCAATATGTTTCAGCATCGCCTCTACCTCGGCAATCTCAACCCCAAGTAAAGCCGCCATCGCGCCCTCACCCACAGGAACCGCGTTTTGCATCGCATCACCGCGGTGGCGCAATAGTCGCGCCGTCACATCGGTATCAAAAACATGAACCGCCGCCATTGCCGCGTATTCCCCCAGCGAATGCCCAGCCACATAATCCGCCATATCAGATATGGCTTTGCCTGTCATATCTTCTAACGCCCTGATTGTTGCCAGCGCCGTTGCCATCAACGCTGGTTGGGCGTTACGGGTCAATTTCAGGGCCTCATCAGGGCCGTCACGCATAATGGGCAACAATTCCCCGTCAAGGGCGTCATCAACTTGTGTCATGATGGATTTTGCCACCGGGCTAGCGGCCATAATAGACCCCCCCATGCCAACGCTTTGTGATCCTTGACCCGGAAAGAGAAAGGCTGTTTTTGTCATATGATTTGCCACCTAATCATGGGTTATGATTGCGTTATCGTTATGAAAAATGCCAAGTCCTGATGACTTGCCAGATATTGGGCAAAGATAGCAAAATTACCTATTCTGAGCAAACTTTCATCAGTGTTATGCTGATATGTTGTTTGCCCTACCCTTGCCATTACCGCCCTGCCCTATAGATAGATGACTAAGAGAAAGGGCAATACCCATGACCAGTTTGCGTGTAATTTTAGGTGACCAGCTTAGCGAGGATATTTCATCCCTTCGTGATATTGCCCCCGGCGACTGTGTTCTGATGGCAGAGGTCATGGTTGAAGCCAGTTATGTTCCGCATCACAAAAAGAAATTGATCTTTATTTTTTCAGCCATGCGGCACTTTGCTGAAACCTTGCGCCAGCGTGGTATTGAGGTGCTTTATACGCGGCTTGATGATCCTGAAAACAGCCATTCTCTTTTGGGGGAGATCACGCGCCATTTGGATCAAACCAAAGCTAATCATGTGATTGTCACCAAGGCCGGAGAATATCGACTGACCGAGGAGATGAAAACCTGGGCGGATCATTTGCGCATGCCTGTAGAATGCCGTGACGATGACCGCTTTCTTGCCACCCACGATGATTTTCAGCATTGGGCAGAGGGCCGCAAAAGCCTGCGCATGGAATATTTCTATCGAGATATGCGCCGACGCTATGATGTGTTAATGGATAAGGATAAACCTGTTGGCGGCGAATGGAATTATGATAGCGAAAACCGCGCCCCACCAAAGCAAGGACTGACACCGCCAAAACCTTTTGCGGTATCCCCGGATGCCATCACGGCAGATGTCATGACCATGGTCACAGAGCGTTTTGCCGATAACATGGGCGCAGCAGAGGGATTTTCCTATGCCGTAACCCGAGCTGATGCCCTAGCCGCGTTTGAGCAATTCCTCAAAGAACGCTTGCCTCTCTTCGGCACTTATCAAGATGCCATGATTGATGATGAGCCATGGATGTATCATGCCCATATCGGACTTTATCTAAATATTGGTCTGTTATCGCCGCGTGAAGTCATTAGCAAAGCCCAAGCCCAATGGCAGAACGGGGACGCCCCACTTAACGCGGTTGAGGGGTTTATCCGGCAAATCCTAGGGTGGCGGGAATATGTCCGCGGCATTTATTGGTACCGGATGCCTGCATACGCCGAAAGTAATGCGTTGGCGGCAAAGCGGCCTCTGCCAGATTTCTTTTGGACCGCTGACACCAAGATGCGTTGCCTTCGCATTTCTATTCAAAACACCATTGATCATGCTTATGCTCATCATATTCAGCGGCTTATGATCATTGGTAATTTCTCACTTTTGGCTGGGCTTGATCCAGCAGCGGTTAATGCGTGGTATTTAGCGGTTTATGCTGATGCTTATGAATGGGTGGAAATGCCTAATGTTCACGGCATGACGCTTTATGCTGATGGCGGTGATTTAGCCAGCAAGCCCTATGCCGCTAGCGGTGCCTATATCAACCGGATGTCAAATTACTGCAAAGGGTGCCATTATTCTGTGAACAGCAAGATTGGCGAAGGTGCCTGTCCATTTAATTTGCTATATTGGGATTTCCTGATGCGGAATACCGATCAGCTTTCCGGCAATCCGCGCATGGGGATGCCTTACCGCAATCTGGCACGGATGGATACAGCACGCAAAGACCAGATTCGCCTTGAGTCCGCATCATGGCTAGATGCGATTGATGAGGGTAAATAAAAACCTGTATATATAATGAAAAAATAAAGTGGCGACCCGTACGGGATTCGAACCCGTGTTGTCGGCGTGAAAGGCCGATGTCCTAGGCCTCTAGACGAACGGGTCATAAAGGCAAGGTAATCACTACCCAAAAGCGATTAGCAAATCAAGTGAATTAATTCACATTCCTGTGACAAATCGGATATCACTGATCATCAGCTGGGCTTTATCCTCGCCGCGGAACCGATTGCGGCTTATCCGGCCGATGATATCTGCCCTGCGCCCGTCCTTCATCTGCATCAACGCTTGCCCAAGTGATGTTCCCGCAACACGGAACGCGACCGCGTCCACTTGACCAAGCCCATCATCCAACCGCAAGGCCATATGTTCTTCGGATTTCCCCATCACCCGTACCGATGTTGCCTTCACCGCCGTGATCATAAATATCGGTTCAGGAAAGCCAGAGCCGAACGGCCCTGCCTGATCCAGCCAGTCCAAGGTGGAAACATTCATCTGGGTCAATGGTATTTCAGCATCAATCCGCCATTCTTTTATCAAATCTGCTGAGGTCAATTCGGTTTCTGCGCGGTGGTTCAGAAAAGCGGCAAAGGCATCAAAGTTTTCCATATCAAGGCTAAACCCGGCCGCCATATCATGGCCACCACCCGCCAGCAATAGGCCCTTTTGTTTGGCGGCAATAATGGCAGACCCTAGCCTAAACCCTGCCACCGATCGTCCTGACCCCTTTCCAATGCGGCGACCATCAGGCTGTGTTGAGACGCTGACAACGCAAGCTGGTCGGTCAAAACTCTCTTTGATACGCCCTGCGGAAATGCCTATGACCCCTTCATGCCAGTCTTCACCAGCAAGGCACAGCACCAGATCATGTTTATCCTCGGCTTGGCGCATCGCCGCCTCAGTGGTATCGCGTTCAACCTGTTGGCGGCGCGTGTTTAATTGATCAAGTGAGGTAGCGTATTCAAGGGCTTTCTGAGGATCACGCGTGGTTAAGAGCCCAACCCCCAGATCAGATTCCCCAAACCGTCCTCCGGCATTAATTCTAGGCCCTAAGAGATAACCAAGCGCGCCGCTATCTGGCGCGGCATTCAATCTGGCGATATCCGCAAGCATCTTTAGACCGGGGCGTTGCCGCCGCGCCATAACCTTTAACCCTGAACGGACAAAGGCACGGTTAAGACCATGCAAAGGCACAACATCCGCGACTGTGGCAAGGGCAACACAATCCAGTCCACGCATCAAATCAGGTTCGTTGCGATTATGTTCTGCAAACCAGCCCCGTTCACGCAGCACCCTGACCAGTGCCACGGTTAACATGAAAACAACCCCAGCGGCAGCCATATAGCCAAGCCCACTGTCATCATCCAAGCGGTTCGGGTTAACGACAGCCACCGCCGGCGGCAGATCAGGCCCCGGCAGATGATGATCCACAATAATTACCTCAACCCCCGCCTCAACCGTAGCGGCGATAGGGGCATTGGCAGTAATACCGCAATCAACCGTTAAAATCAGATGGCAACCCGCCTCTTTCAGCCCCAACAAGGCAGGCAGATTTGGCCCATAGCCTTCATGAAACCGATGCGGAATATGGATAGACACTTCAAGCCCTAAATCCGTCAGAACATCATGAAGCACACTCGCGGCAGATGCCCCATCAACATCATAATCACCAAAAATACCGATCTTTTCGCCTGCAATCACCGCATCCGCAAGCCGCCCTGCCGCCACATCCATATCCGCAAGGCAAGAGGGATCAGGCATGAGATCACGCATTTTCGGCTCCAGCCAATGTTCAATCATGTCTCTGGAAATGTCGCGTGATGCCAACATCGCCGCCAGAGGACGAGGCATTGACGTTGCCTCCATCAGCCCCTCAACAACATAAGATGGCGGTTGAGACACCGACCAGATCGCACCAGTAGATGAAAGGTGCGGGTCTTCTTGATCACTCATGGCTTAATCATGCCCAATGCTTAGGACCACGGGTTCCGCCAATACCGTTGATAAATTGGCTATCTCTGTCATGGCGGCGGATAATTCTGATGGCGTGGTTTCATGAGTCGTCATGATAACAGGCACATTTCCATTCACCCCATCTTCGGATCGTGAAGGCTGATTGATGCTCTCAACTGAGATATCATGCTGGCGCAAAATCGCTGTCACATCAGCAAGAACACCCGGACGATCATAAACCTGAAGGCGGATAAAATGCCGCTCTGCCCGATGATTTTGAGCCAGACCTTGTGACGGCCGCAAATCTGTTGCTGGTTGACCAAAAAAGGGTGAGATGCGGCCTTGCGCAATATCAATCACATCCGCCAATACCGCTGAGGCCGTTGCCCCTGCCCCTGCGCCGGGGCCAATCGCCGTCACCGCACCAATTGGTTCACCCGTAAAGGCCACCGCATTAAGAGGCCCATCAATCTTGGCAAGACCATTATCAAGTGGCAACATCACCGGACGCACCATAGCCGCTACCTGCCCATCGCTATTGCGTTCAGCCTCACCCAAAAGGCGGATGGTACAGCCCAAATGAAGTGCGTTTTGCATATCGGTTAGGGTAATCTGGCGAATGCCTGAAATGCTGACCTCATCAATCGCCGGGGCATGGCCAAAACCGATTGACGCCAGAATAGCCAGCTTATGAGCGGCATCAACACCATCAATATCAAAACTGGGGTCTGCCTCAGCATAGCCGAGGGCCTGCGCCTCTGCCAGAACATCGTCAAACTCTCGGCTTTCATGTTGCATCACCGAGAGAATATAATTGCAAGTGCCGTTCAGAATTCCCGTGATGCGCGTGATTTGATTGCCTGCTAGACTTTCTTTCAGCATTTTAATTACAGGTATTCCACCAGCGACAGAGGCCTCACCAGCAAGCGCAAGGCCAGAGGTTTCTGCCATTGTCGCTAAGGCTAGCCCATGATGCGCTAATAACGCCTTATTCGCTGTCACCACATGGCGGCCTTGGTTAAGTGCCGCCGCCACCAAATCATGCGCCACCCCTTCTGATCCGCCAATCAGCTCAATGACCATATCAACATCTTGTCTTGCCGCCAGATCAAGGGGGTTTTGATAAAAATCAATGCCATCCATCACAAAGCCGCGATCCTTACCAGCATCACGCGCAGATACCGCCACCAGATTTACTGGTCGCCCGGCTTTGTGTGTGAAGTGTTCTCGGTTAAGGGTCAGGTGACGAGCGACTTCTGCCCCAACTGTGCCAAGACCAGCGATCGCGATATTCAAACTTTTGCTCATGTTTCCTACTTCCGATCTTTCGGATGATTGACGCCATCAAGGATGGCAACGTTGTTATAGTCCTGCATATTGATGTGATCAAAACAGGTGATGTTCACGCCAAACTCTGAGGCATTACTGCGGCGTCTGTGATGGGTGTAAATTCCGCATTTCTGGCAGAAAAAATGCTCTGCCACCTTGGTGTTAAATTGATAGCGTGTGAGCATTTCTGCGCCCTTGATCACCTCAATTTTATCGGCATCTACGCCTGCGGTTGGGGCCCAGCGTCGACGGCAAAACGAACAGTCACAACGCCTAGCCGCAGAAAAATCCGTATCCGCAGGGATAGCGATTTCCACCGCCCCACAATGACATCTTCCGATCATGCGTTTATCCGTTTCCATGGCGCCTATCATGCCTTTTTCACCTCAGCATGGCAATAAGGCTATTGCTCCAATGATGGATTTCTAAGGGGAAAAATTGCTGATCTGATATTTCAAGACCATCAAACCAACCAGTGAAACATCACCATAGCCCCTGACGACAGTTGAGAGCCTTTTTATCGTGTATTTCAAGTCAAAGCATTATATTATTAAAATGTAATATATTACAAAAATGCATCAAAACCTGACCATAAAGATCAAAAAATGAACCTAGATTACTTACTTCAACAACCTTCCCCCATTCCCCTTCATGCCATCACCGCCCTTCTTGCGATAGGGGTTGGAGGTTGGCAACTGGTCGCCACCAAAGGGACAAGGCAGCATAAAACCATCGGCTATGCGTGGGTCAGTTTAATGTTGATTGTTAGCATCAGCAGTTTTTGGATTAGTACCATTAAGCAATTTGGTGACTTTAGCCTGATCCATTTGCTGTCTTTATTTACGCTCTGGTCTTTGTACTCGTCGATATCTGCCGTAAGGCGTGGCAATATCAAAAGGCATCGCTACATGATGGGGCTTATGTACTTTCTCGCCCTTATCCTTACCGGGGCCTTTACGTTGTTACCCGGACGCGTCATGCATCAGGTGTTTTTTTAACCGCCATGGTGTCCAAATATCGAGGTGTTCTCTATCAGAGTTAACCCGCAGATTTCGGCAAAGAAAAAGGCCTGCAATCTCTTGCAAGCCTTTTTTTTGAAGTCTTTTGAAGCTCTTAACGCTTTGTTAAATGGAATCTATTACGCGCCTTGGCCCGGCCGTATTTCTTACGTTCCACCGTCCGGCTATCCCGTGTCAGGAAGCCGCCAGCCTTAAGCACAGGACGCAAGCCCGGTTCAAAGCGGATCAAGGCATGGCTAATGCCGTGGCGAACCGCGCCAGCCTGACCGGAAAGTCCACCACCCTTCACCGTAGCGATGACATCAAACTCACCTGTTCTGGCGGCCACCTCAAAAGGTTGTGCCAAAAGCATCTGAAGCACAGGGCGAGCAAAATATTCGCCAATATCCTTGCCATTGACATGAACACGGCCTGAGCCACGCTTGAGCCATACCCGCGCTGACGCATCTTTACGGCGACCTGTGGCATAAGAGCGGCCTAAAGCATCAATCTGGGGTTCTACATTGGCGGTTTCTGCCGCGGCAGGGATGTTGCCATCGGTTTTCAAAGCCTCAAGAGCGGCCATACCTTCGGGCTGATCCGCAGTTGCAGTAGCGTTTTCAATCTGGTTTTCATCAGCCATGGTTTATCTCGCTGTGTTCTTGGGGTTCATCGCAGCAACATCCAGCTTTTGCGGCTGTTGTGCGTCATGGGGATGCTGATCACCAGCATAGACATGCAAATGTTTCATGCAACGGCGACCAAGCGGACCGCGTGGGATCATGCGTTCAACCGCTTTGATCAAGACGCGCTCTGGAAAACGGCCATCAAGCAGTTTTTCAGCCGTACGGGATTTGATCCCCCCCGGATAGCCTGTGTGCCAGTAATAGGTTTTTTGACTGCGCTTGTTGCCTTTCAGCAGAACCTTTTCTGCATTAACAACAATAACATTGTCACCGCAATCCATATGCGGCGTATAGCTGGGCTTGTGTTTGCCGCGCAGACGGTTTGCAATAAGCGACGCTAGCCGCCCAAGAACCAAACCTTCGGCATCAACAACACACCAGTCTTTCTTGATATCGGCAGGGGTTGCCGTATATGTTTTGAATTGAGACATAGGTATATTCCAATGAATTATGTTGAACTCTGGGCGTGTTATAGACACACCACACCCTATCGTCAACGCCTAAATTCTGATGAAATCAGAAATAATTGTTATATATCAACAAGTTATTTTTACGGTTATATTTTACCACATTAAAAACACCTCTTGTTCAGGCAAAATTGCCCTAAACACTGCCATTAAAACAGGGATTAAAAACGGGCATTGCCCTTATCAGCGAAACTGCGCTAAAACATAGGGACGCTTTTATCCACGGGGCCTAAGTCATGATCCTTCTGATCGACAATTACGACAGCTTTACTTGGAATCTTTGGCATTTCCTTTCTGATTTAGGGGCGGAAGTGAAAACCATTCGCAATGATGAGCTTAGCGTTGCTGAGATTATGAGCATGGCTCCTGATGGTATTGTCATTTCACCGGGGCCAGCCACCCCGGATAAGGCCGGCATTTGCATCCCCCTCATCAGAGAAGCCGCAGGCGTTATTCCCATTCTTGGGGTCTGTCTTGGGCATCAGGCTATCGGCGCGGCCTTTGGGGCTAGCATTGACCGCATTGATCCCCCTGTCCATGGCAAGCTGTCCTTTGTTCAGCATGACGGCAACGGTGTCTTTTCAGGCTGTGACGGGCAATTTGCGGTTTCTCGCTATCATTCTTTGGTGATTAACCCTGAACGCATGCCTAATGACCTGCATATCACCGCAAGTACCGCAAATGGGGTGATCATGGGGGTTCAGCATAAAACCTATCCGATTTTTGGGGTGCAGTTTCATCCGGAATCGATTGCCTCAGAAAATGGATATCGCATTCTTGCCAATTTCCTTAGTGTGACGGGCTTACCCCATCCAGTAAGCAATGATCATATCACGCAATTGGAAAGCCAGTTGCTCAACCTGTCCAAAACCCATCCTGAACATATCCATGACTGATCCAGACACATCGACCCCTGATTTGAAAACCCTGTTGGCAAAGCTGGTTCGCCAGAAACTTTCCCGTGAAGAAATGGAAACTGCTTTCGCTGTCCTTCTTGGGGGTGAGGCTAGCCCCGAACAGATATCTGGATTTATCTGCGCCCTCGCCGCCAGAGGAGAAGGCGTTGATGATGTTATTGCTGGCGTCAATGTCCTGCTGCGTCATGCCAACACCATTTCCGCCCCTCATAATGCCATGGATATTGTCGGCACAGGCGGGGACGGGATCGGCACTTGGAATATTTCCACCGCCGCCGCGCTTACCGTTGCTGGCGCCGGTTTTCCAGTGGCTAAGCATGGCAATGTGGCGGTATCGTCAAAAAGCGGCGCGGCAGAGGTATTGTCCCAACTAGGGGTCAATCTCAACACGGATTTGATCTATGTTCAGGCCGCCCTTGATGAGGCTGGGATATGTTTTTTGATGGCACCGCGCCACCATCAGGTGATGCGCCATGTTGGCCCCGTTCGCGCCGCCCTTGGCTTTCGTTCTATCTTTAACATGATGGGACCACTATCCAATCCGGCCTTGGTCAAACGCTACATGATCGGGGTCTTTTCACCTGATCTGGTTACCCCTTATGGTGAGATGCTGCAAGGGCTAGGCGCGACGCATGCCATGGTAGTGCATGGCAATGATGGCCTTGATGAAGTCACGACAACTGGCCCTACAACTGCCCTGCGGCTTTATGATGGGCGTCTAGAAAAGATGACCCTTCACCCTTCAGATATCGGGCTGAAGACTGCCAAAACCCAAGACTTGATAGGTGGCACCCCGCAAGAAAACGCCGCCGCTATGCGCGCTATTCTCAACGGTGCCGAAAATGCCTATCGGGATATTGTCATTTTCAATGCTGCGGTGGCATTGTTTGGGGCAGGCCATGCCAAAGACCTGATGTCTGCGGCGACAATGGCGGCATCAGCACTTGATCAGGGGCTGGCCTTAGCTAAACTTAACCAACTGGTCGATATTACCAATCGGGGCGCATAACATGACAGATGTCTTAAAAACCATCATCCGTGATAAGATTGATGCCGTTAAAGCCCTAAAAGCCACACCAGAAAGCCGTAACTTTTCTGCCATTATTGCGGATTTGCCGCCAGCTCGCGGCTTTGCCGCAGCCTTGCAAAAAGCCTCTGCCCAAGGCTATGGGCTAATCGCAGAGTTTAAGCGTGCCTCTCCTTCACGCGGCGTCATTAATGCCAACGCCAAACCAGAAACCATTGCCCCATCCTATGAAGCCGGAGGCGCTACCTGTCTTTCGGTTCTCACCGATGAGGCCTATTTTCATGGCCATTTGCAGGATATGATCACCGCAAGAGCCGCGACCATGCTACCGGTTTTGCGTAAAGATTTTATGGTTGATCCTATCCAGATTTTTGAAGCAAGGGCCAATGGCGCTGATGCCATTCTGTTGATTATGTCAGCGCTGGATGATAGCCAAGCCTTTGAACTTGAAGACGCGGCGTTATCTTGCGGTTTAGATGTGTTGATCGAAACCCATGATGCAGAAGAAATTGACCGCGCGCTTACCCTGCGTTCCCCTATGATCGGGATCAATAACCGCAATCTGCGCACCATGACCACGGATTTGGCAACAGGCGAAACGCTGATGCAGGGCATCCCCTCTGATCGGATTGCTATTGCTGAAAGTGGGCTTCGTTCCAGCGATGATCTGGCGCGGATGGCACGCGCCGGGGCAAGATGCTTTTTAATTGGCGAGTTTCTGATGGAACAAGATGATATTGCCATGGCGACCAGCACATTGCTATCAAACCCTCTGCCTGCAAACTGGAAGGATATGGGATGAGCAAGCTGACCCATTTCGACGATAAGGGCAAACCCCATATGGTCGATATTTCGGGCAAATCAGAAACCCAGCGTGTTGCCATTGCCGAAGGCTATATCACGATGGCGGATCATACGCTTGCGCTCATCCGTGACAAGGGTCACAAAAAAGGCGATGTGCTAAGCATTGCGGAATTAGCTGGTATTATGGCGGCAAAGCAAACCGCACATCTGATCCCCCTTTGTCATCCCCTTAGCCTAAGCCATGTGTCGGTGCGTCTGACTTGTGGTGATGACCGCGTGCATATTTCTGCTGAATGTCGCCTTACTGGTCAGACTGGCGTTGAGATGGAGGCCTTAACCGCCGTATCCGTCGCCGCGCTTACGGTATATGATATGGTCAAAGCGGTTGATAAATCCATGGTGATTGGCGGCGTTAGGCTGATTGAGAAAAGCGGGGGTAAATCTGGCCTCTTCAAGGCTGATGCGTAAGCCTCTTATCCCTGTCAAAGACGCCATTACCCGTATTGCCGCGGCGATGCGATTGATGCCAAACGAAGATATTGCCCTTTCAGAAGCATCAGGCCGGATATTAGCCCATGACGCCATCGCCGCCTTAACAAACCCACCTGCGGATCAATCGGCCATGGATGGTTATGCCGCGCGCGGTGATGATATCAAAACCGTGCCATGTGTTCTGCGCCTAGCAGGGGAAAGCGCGGCAGGGTATCCTTGGCCAGACCCCCTTGCCCCCGGAACTTGCGTGCGCATTTCTACTGGCGCCAATATTCCTGAAGGGGCTGACCGCATCGTGATACTTGAAAACACCCATTCTGATCACAGCAGTGACCTGATCGAGATTCGCGAAGCCCCTCGCCCTGATCAATTCATCCGCCGCAAGGGACAGGATTTTCACGCCGGTGATATTCTGATCCAAACAGGCACGCGGCTGAACCCAAGACAGATCGGTTTGCTTGCCGCCGCCGGACATCACCGCGTTATCGCTCGGCGTAAACCTGTGGTGGCTATTTTATCAACAGGCAGTGAGTTGGTTGAACCCGGCACAACCCCTAGCGCGGCGCAAATCATTTCTAGCAACAGCATCATGATTGCAGATATGGTGACGGCAATGGGGGCAACGGCTATGCCTCTGCCGCCGATCCCTGATGACGATGACGCGCTATTAGCCGCGATGGCTGACATCACCAATGCTGACCTGCTGGTCTTTACTGGCGGGGCATCTGTGGGCAAGCATGATCTGGTGGCTGGCATGATGAAAGATCATGACGGCCTTGATTTTTGGCGGATTGCCATGCGTCCGGGGAAGCCGATGATTTTCGGGCATATCGCTATCGGCACTGAACCGTTAGAGGCCGCGACGACACCTATGCTAGGTCTTCCTGGCAATCCTGTATCCTCCGGGGTTTGCACGCTCATTTTTGTAAGGGCGGCTATTCGGGCTATGCTTGGGCTATCACCTGAACCTGTGACCCGTAAGGCCATTGTCACCACTGACCTACCTGCCAATGATCAGCGCGAAGAATATATGCGCGGCTTGATCCGTTATGATGCTGCCTCTGGTCTTGATCACTTCACCCCTCTCTTATCCCAAGATAGCGGCAGAATGAAAGACTTTGCCCTTGCTGAGGCATTGATGATCCGCCCTGCTCATGCTGATCCCGTTTTTGCAGGGGATAGGGTTGATATTATCTGTCTCAATCCTGCGGATTAACACATTATCCTTGACAATCGCTATTGAATTAGATCAAATCATGAACAAATAGTGATCATAACGGCATCATAACACGCCCATAGCACGCCCATACCAAAGGAGCAGAATATGCTGACCCGGAAACAACGCGATATTCTCACCCTATTGATTAAGCATATGGAACAGCACGGGGTCGCCCCTAGTTTTGATGAATTATGTGATGCCGCCGGGTTAAAATCTAAATCTGGCATTCATCGCTTGATGTCAGGGCTTGAGGAACGGGGCTATATCGCCCGTCTCCATAATCGGGCAAGGGCGGTATCTATTCTTCGTCACGCTGATGGATCACCTTATACAGGAAATCCGCAGCCTTCTGCCTCTGCAACCTCAATAACGCATCCGGCAACGCATGATGATGTGGTGGAGGTTCCTTTGCTTGGAAAAATCGCCGCAGGTTCACCGATCACGGCACTATCTGATCATTCCAATCTTATGCCTGTGCCACAGCATATGATCGGCAAGGGGGAATATTTTGCCCTAACCATCGAAGGGGATTCCATGATTGATGCTGGTATCCTTGATGGTGATACCGTTCTGATTGAACGATCAGATACAGCCCAAACTGGTGATATCGTGGTGGCCTTAATCGACCATGAAGAAGCCACCTTGAAACGGCTTCGCCGCAAAACCCATAGCATCGCGCTTGAACCGGCAAATGCCCGTTATGAAACCCGAATTTTTGGCCCTGATCAGGTTAAGATACAAGGTAAGCTCAAAGGTCTCATTCGGCAATATTAACGCTCTGGATACGGTAGGTATTTATCTCTGGCGTGCCATAAATCAACATACCGCCACTGTCCAAAATAAGAGGCCTATCAATCAGCTTTGCCCCTGTTGAACATGGGTAACTGGCCTCTGCCAGTGAAAGCACCACATCCGCCTTCCGGCAGGCATTAGTCAAGCCGCGCCGTTGCCATACCATAGCAATCACGCGGTTATCCGCCGATACAATGGTGCAATACCCATCACCGCACTGGCTATCCTTATGATCCCGAATATAAATAGCGTCTGGAAAGCCAAAAGAAGTGGCTAAAATCCTTGCGGCAAACCCTTCATCCCGCTTACTGCTGATGACGAGCCTGCCATCTTGTGAGGTAGCGGCAAGCACGGGTTTTCCATAATCAAGTATCACCCCGGCGAGAGGCCGCGGTTGTAACGCCCATAATACCAACGCAAGGCCAGCCAATGGCACCCCAAGCCACCGCCGCCTGCCTTGCATCACGGCAACAAGAAGAAAAGCTGACGCTAACCCTAATGTGACCAAGGCCGAAGGCGGGATAAACGCCAATCTTGCCCCTTGCCATCCAGACACCACGCTAGCAAAATGAGACAACACCAATATTGCAGCATTCATGATGGTAAGCGGCACAGCTTCTAACCCTAACGGGGCTAGCGCCACCGCCGCCCCGCCCATTGGCATAATGATAAATCCCATTAAGGGCATACCCAGAAGATTTGCCAGAATTGACCATGTTGTCGTAACGCCGAAATGATGCAGAGCAAACGGTAGTGATGACAAGGTCGCGATGATGGAGGATAGGGCAATAGCCACCACATATCGCACCAATCTTAACGGCCATGAAAGCGGACGAAATGGCCGGTATTTCTGCCAGTAGGTCCACGCCACGACCAATCCAACCACGGCCGAAAATGACATTTGAAACGCAGGCCCAAAGAGACTGGACGGATCACTTAACAAAATCAAAATCGCCGCAAGCTGAACATGGTGAAGCGTAATTCCGCGCCGTGATACCAGAACCGCAACGAGCGATAAGCCCAGCATCAGAAATGCCCTCAAAGCACTCACAGGAACGCCAGCAAAGAACAGATAAAACAAACATAAGGGCAACGCTAATAGTGCAGACAGTTTTAGGGGATTAAAGCGACTAGAAAACACAGGAAAAAGCGCCAAAGATGACCGCACCAGCATCATAATCACGCCGCAGATCAGCATCATGTGAAGACCGGAAATAGCTAAGAAATGGGCAAGACCTGCCCCGCGCCATGCCTCGCGCAAGTCATGGGGGATTGCCGCGCGATAGCCAATAAGCAAGGCTGACGCCACAGGGGCACCCCAAGCGTTATCCATATGCAGAAACAACTTGTCTTGAAAACTGCGCCGGGCTTTTGCAAGTGACCAGCGTTGAGAGGGTGTCACGCTGATAATCTCACGCACAAAGCCCCCTGCCAATATGCCGCGCTTAAGGGCGTGGCGTTCAAAATCATAGCCACCGGGCAATAATTGCCGCAAAAGGGGTTGAAAATTAACCTCCATCACCACAATATCACCCGGCAAAAGAGGCGGTTCACCTGACGGCACAATGAGTCTAGCTGACCCTTCGGCGAAATGTTGAGCTAGCGGCCCTTGGCCCTCTAGATGAATGATGATTTGTTGACGATTTCTGCGGTATCGCTGACTTTGCTCAACCCGTGCCGTCACCATGACATCCTCTGTTGGTACGGTGATTGGCGCTGGCAGAGAACGCAGATCATGGATGATTAGCCCTTGCCCTGTGAGTGTTACCGCCACAGCCCCGATCAACCACGCCAAACGCGAATACCCATGCAAGGCAAAGACCATCACCAATAGCGTCAAAACAATAAGAGCTAGCCAAAGCATCAGCCATGAGAGAGGCCATAAGGACGCTGTCGCCATGACACCTGCAAGATGACCATTATGATAAATGGCATGACCTGATATGACCCCAGCCATTAAGCACAGCATGACCGTAAGTGACCATCCGCCGCGAGGATAGGCCGCCGCCGGCAAGGCATCGTTATGCCAAGACGCGGTTTGCTGATCATTCTTTTCTGGTGCTAGCGATTTATCTGTCATCGTGCTATCCCTCAATATCAATTCATCATACTCGCTAAAGGTTAATAATTTATGAGCGTCGTCACGAGATTTGCCCCATCCCCTACTGGCTTCCTTCATATTGGCGGTGCCCGCACCGCTTTATTCAATTATTTGTTTGCCCGTCACCATGGCGGTAAATACCTTTTGCGCATTGAAGACACAGACAGGGAACGTTCCACCGATGCGGCTATTGCCGCTATTCATGACGGCTTGAACTGGCTTGATCTGGCAGGGGATGATGCGCCTATTTATCAGTTCAGCCGGATGGAACGCCATGCCCAGATTGCCCATGCATTGCTAGATAAAGGCCTTGCCTATCGCTGTTATCTAACAGCAGAAGAATTAGCCCAAATGCGCGAAGAGGCGCGAAAAGTTGGTCATCCTATTCGCTCACCATGGCGTGATAAACCTGCCTCTGCCGCCCCGGACGCCCCTTTTGTTGTTCGTCTCCGTATGCCAGAAACCGGTGCAACCACCATCGCAGATGCAACTCAGGGCAATGTTACCGTTCAGCATCAACAATTAGATGACCTGATCATGTTGCGCAGTGACGGCACGCCAACCTATATGCTGGCGGTTGTTGTTGATGATCATGACATGGGCGTCAGCCATATTATTCGCGGTGATGACCATCTAAACAACGCCTTTCGGCAACAACAAATCATTGCCGCTATGGACTGGCCTCAGCCTATTTACGCCCATATTCCCCTGATCCATGGCTCAGACGGGGCAAAACTGTCTAAACGTCATGGTGCTTTATCGGTAATGGAATATCAAAGCATGGGTTTCTTGCCAGAGGCGCTGAATAATTATCTCTTGCGCTTAGGCTGGAGCCATGGGGACGATGAAGTCATCAGCCGCACCGATGCGATCTCATGGTTTGATCTTGGCGCCATCGGAAAATCGCCAGCCCGATTTGATATGGATAAATTGACTGCAATCAATAGCCATTATATCGCGGCGGCGTCTGATGATACGATTATTAATCTCATCACTGATGCGCCACTAACCCCAGAGATGGAAATGCGCCTGCGCCTGCTCGCCCCGGCAATCAAAGAAAGAGCGCAGAAAGTAACTGATCTGCCGGAAATGGCGGCGTTTGCCCTCAGCCCCGCCGCCCCGGACATCACCGACGATGCCAAGCCAATTCTTGATGATGATATGCTAGGGCGGCTATCAGCATTCGCCAAGGCCTATACCGAACAACAGGATAACGCCCAACAAAGAGACCAAGATGCCATTAAGGCCTGGCTAAATGGATGGTTAGAAGACCAAGGCATGAAAATGCGCGACCTTGGCCCTGGTCTCCGTGTGGCGTTGACAGGCAAGAAGCAAGCCCCTGACATTGTCCTGATTCTTGCAGTTTTAGGCCCTCAAGAGGTAGCCAATCGCATTGAGACTGTTTGCAATAAATAAGGCCTGCGGTTATAATAAGACTTTAATATATAGGACGCAATCATATCATGACCAAGAAAACAGTTACTGTTACTGATAATAGCACAGGCAAATCTATTGAGCTTCCCGTCCTTGAAGGCACTCTTGGTCAACCTGTTATTGATATCCGCAGCATTCATTCTGATCTGGATATGTTCACCTTTGACCCTGGCTTTATGGCGACGGCGTCTTGTAAATCACGGCTAACCTTTATTGACGGCGAAAAAGGCCAATTGATGCATGGCGGGTACAGCATTGATGAATTGGCTGAAAAAAGTGATTTTCTCGAAGTGTGCTATTTGCTGCTTAATGGGGAATTGCCTAACGCTGATGAAAAAAGTGAGTTTGATTACGCCATTACGCATCACACCATGGTGCATGAACAGATCAATTCTTTCTTCCGTGGATTTCGCCGTGACGCTCACCCGATGGCAATTCTCTGTGGGGTTACCGGGGCGCTTTCCGCGTTTTATCATGACTCCACGGATATTAGTGACCCGATACAGCGCATGGTGGCGTCACGTCGCCTGATTGCGAAAATGCCAACTCTTGCCGCTATGGCCTTTAAGTATTCGTCAGGTCAGCCGTTTAATTATCCACGCAATAGCCTAACCTATGCTGAAAACTTCCTGCATATGTGTTTCGCAGTCCCGACCGAAGATTATCAAATTAATCCTGTGTTAGCGTCGGCAATGGATAAAATCCTTATTCTGCACGCAGATCATGAACAAAATGCATCTACCTCAACCGTTAGACTGGCAGGGTCTTCTGGGGCTAATCCGTTTGCCTGTATCGCTGCCGGTATTGCGGCACTATGGGGGCCTGCGCATGGCGGTGCGAATGAAGCTGTGTTGGATATGCTGGGTGAAATTGGTAGCACATCACAAATTCCAAAATATATTGAACGCGCACGCGATAAAAACGATCCGTTCCGTTTATTTGGATTTGGTCATCGGGTTTATAAGAATTTTGATCCTCGCGCTAAAGTCATGCGCGAAGAATGCCATAAGGTGTTAAAACAGCTTGGGGTTAATAACGATCCTTTGCTTGAAATTGCCCTTGAACTCGAAGAAATCGCCCTGAAAGACGATTACTTTATTGAGAAAAAACTCTACCCCAATGTGGATTTCTATTCTGGGATTATCCTAAAGGCGATGGGCTTCCCGACGTCAATGTTCACCGTGCTGTTTGCGGTGGCCAGAACCGTAGGCTGGGTTTCCCAATGGAAAGAGATGATTGAAGACCCCATGCAACGCATTGGTCGCCCACGTCAGCTCTATACAGGTGCCGCCCCAAAAACCTACGTTCCCATTGATCAAAGACGCTAAAGTTTAGCCTAAGTTAAGGGTGTCTTTAATCGCTGCCACCGATGCGGCGGCAAAATTGCTATGCTGTTTTGGTCTGGCAGAGGCATTGATGATAGCGGCGATATTTGCCCCCTTTTGCGGATCAGATAACGCCGCCAATACATGGTGACACATGGCTTGAGATGTCACCTCTTTGGCGAGCAAAAAAGGATAGAGTGGCTGATCCGCCAGAACATTAGCCAAGACCACCTTGCTCATATCCATGACCATCCGCCCTAATGTCAGGGAAAACCAATCCGCATCATAAATGATCACACCGGGCAATCCTGCTAGGCCGGCTTCAAGGGTAGCTGTCCCTGAACAAATGATCCCGGCATCGCCAGCGGCTAATGCAGTTATCATATCGCCATCACCTGATACCAAGTGAACGCCATCATGGCCTGCCAAAATATCCTTGATGAGCGGTTCAACATAAGACGACGCAGGCAAAATTGCTTGCAAGTTTGGGTGTTCGCCCCGCAGATCATCATAAGCGGCGATCATGCGCGGCAATAACCGTTTAACCTCACCTTTTCTGCTCCCGGGGGCAAGCACTAGAATTGGCGCTTTGCTATCTAGGCCTAGGGCTTTTCTCGCCTTAGCCTTGGTGGGAATGTTGCGATCAAAAAGAGGATGACCGACATAATCTGTCTGAAGCCCATGAGGGGTAAAATAAGGCGGCTCAAACGGAAATAAACATAAAAGCCGATCCATTACCGCGGCAAAACTCTTAGCTCTGCCACGCCCCCACGCCCAAACCGTCGGGGCAACCAGGTGAATAATCGGGGCGTGCCAATCTGCCTTTGCCATCGCCTTTTTTAGGCGCCGAGCAAAGCGCAAGGAAAACCCCTTACTGTCGATGGTAAGGATAGCATCAGGGCGCCGCACCATAATCTCAGCAATCAAGTCATCAGCCAAACGGGTTAAGCGCGGCCATGCCTTAATCGCCGCCCCAAAGCCAATTACCGTTAAGGCGTCTTGTTCGGCGATAAGATCAAGGCCTGCGGCCTGCATATCCTTACCGCCAATGCCAAAACAACAGAGAGATGGCCCAAACTCACGCATAATCGCGCCGCCCAACACATCAGCAGATGGCTCACCCGCTATGACAAATACGCATGGCGACTGGCGGCTCACCCCTCAACCCCTAAGATGGTGATTTTATGGGCCTTAGCCGCCGCCAGTGTGTTTTCACGATCCGCGATTAGCACCTCACCTGCCCCAAGCGCCATCACCGCGATATTAGCCTTTGCCGCATTGACAACGGTATCAACACCGATCACAGGGGGATCAAGCGCACGATCTTGCCCTAGTTTTGCAGCTTTCACCAAAACAGAAGGGGATAAGGAAGGATCAGCTAATGCCCCGGCGCGGCTCATCATAGCGTCTGTTCCTTCTGCCGCCTCAATCGCTAGGACACGCGTGCCTTGAACAACAACCGCCTGTCCAATATCAGAATGCCCCGTTAATCGCAGCACCGCTAGGCCTTTAGTTATCGCCTTTTGTTCATGCGAGGTTGGTTTTCGTCCAGTCAATTTCCCCACTTGCACATAAAGATCACCCAACACATCGATCATATCAACAATGCTAAGCTCATATTGGGCAAAGGTATCCTTGATTAACCGCAAAGCATTATCATCACTAGCTAATAATGCCTTGATAGCCAAGCTAGCGGCGGTTAAATCAGGCCGAATGGCGGCAAGGGATGGACGGACAAATCGCCCTATCATTAAAATCTCATGACAGTGGTTTGCCTTAAAACAATTAATAATTTTGCCTAACGCCCCGACGCGAATACGCTCAACCGCAATGGGGAAATCCGCATCGGCAATGCCATCAAGCGCAACAATAACAGGATCATATTGCAGTTTTAGCAATTGTTCGGTTACCATCACAGGCAGATGACCAGCGGCGGCGATAAGACCAATTTTCCTGTTAGGATGCGTTGCCATTTCCGTTCGCTTGCATAATCGGGCGGTTATGATCAGATTCAATAAAGGCTAAAATCATCTTGGCGTTTTCATCTTGCCCATACGTCTCTTTGACCTGTGCAATGCGTTCCCGAAATGTCCCTTCGTTATTTCGGAAGATGCCTTTATAAACTGAACGAATAGTGTTGATTTGGGGTTTTGTAAATCCGTTGCGCTCAAGCCCAATGAGATTGATACCATCTAAATAACAGCGGTTTCCCATGGCCTTGGCAAAAGGGATAACATCATTATCAACCTTTGACATACCGCCAATAACAACATTTCGGCCAATGCGAACAAAGGGTTGAACCCCTGCCATGCCGCCTAGATAAGTATAATCATCTATCATCACATGACCGCCTACCATCACATGATTGACCAAGATCACATGATCCCCCACATGACAGTCATGGGCAATATGTGACCCGACCATAAACATCCCATGCGACCCAATAATGGTGCGCATCCCCCCATCTGCAGTACCGCGATGCATGGTCACTTGCTCACGGATATGGTTGTGATCACCAATTTCAAGGGTTGAGGCTTCGCCCTCATACTTCATATGCTGAGGGGCGGTGCCAAGAACAGCAAAAGGAAAAACCTCATTGTTAATCCCTAACTGGGTATGGCCTTCGACAATGACATTCTGATGGATAGTTGTTCCATCCCCTATCCTGACATCAGGGCCAATAAAACAATATGCGCCAATGCTGACATTCTCACCAAGATCAGCCTTATCATCAACAGTAGCGGTGGGATGGATATAAGTTGCCATGAGATCTCTATTTGTTAGGTGGCACAATCATAGCGGAAAATGACGCCGAAGCGACCTTTACCCCATTATTCATTGTTGTGCCTTCAAACTTATGCAGCGTTGATTTTCCGCCTGTGCGCTTAACGTGCATTTCTAGCATATCCCCCGGATGCGAAGGGGCGCGGAAACGGGCGTTTTCAATGGTTGTGAAATATACCAACATCCCTTTCAGTTCATCCCCAGCGCTATGGGATATCAAGACAGCCGCGGTTTGGGCCATCGCCTCAATAATCAATACCCCGGGCATAATGGGAAACCCCGGAAAATGCCCGTCTAAATAGGGCTCAGTGCTGGTGATGGCTTTGATCCCTACCGCCTCTTCCCACGGCACGATATTCTTAACCTTATCGACAAGCAAAAACGGATAACGATGCGGTATCAGTTCTAAAATATCGCTATGACTTAAAATCAACTCTTGCTGGTCCATTATGATCTCTCTTTCGCCTTTTGTTTTATGTCACGAACAAGACGGCGCAACGCCGCAACTTGATATCGAAAATCAGACACAGGCACCGCTGGAAATCCGCCCATGACCTGATTATTGCCAACCTGTTTTGTCACCCCGGTAAGGCTAACAAATACATTGTCATCACCAATAGTGACATGATCAGCCACCCTAACCGCAGGCCCAAGAATGTTGCGGCAACCGATTTCAACTGATCCAGCAAGCCCCGTCCGTGAGCAAATAATTGAACCATCACCCACCTTAACATTATGAGCAAGATTGCAATGGCTATCCATCATTACATGCGCGCCAACAACCGTATCATCTAGCATCCCGCGATCTATTGACGACTTAGGGCCAATATAACAATAATCGCCAATGCTTACCCTGCCAATATGGGTCACAAGATGGTTTCTGCCGTCATCAGTTAGCCCAAATCCAGACGCGCCAATAACCACCCCTGCCGCGACCACAACATGATCACCAAGTGAAGCGTTCATAATCGTGGTATTTGCCATGACTACCGTATCATGACCAATGACAACATCATCCGTGATCACAACCCCAGCATTGATAATGCAATTATCACCAATAACAACGCCGCGCCCAATATGAACAAAACTGTCAATCTGAACATTTTTGCCTATTGATGCCTCAGGGCTGATATCCACCATGGAATGAATTTGCCCTGTAGACACCACAGGGGGATACATCACCGCCAGCAGATCAGCAAAACGGTTTTTAGGATGATCAACGATAATATAGATAGGCCCGGCAGGCGCATCATTTGCCACATCCGCACTGATGAGGCAGACAACACCAGAAACCTTAGGTAGCTGGCTTAAGGCCTTGGCTTTATTAGCAAAGCACACACTGCCTGTCTCAGCATGGCGGAGTGAGGACGCCCTCGTGATCTGAAGGTTTTGATAGTCCGAAAGGGTTGCGCCATCAAGCATCTGACCAGAAACGCATTGGATCGCATCTGCCACCGACAAGGATATGGTCGCCGTTTTTGTTTTCGTCTGCGCAGCAGGCATTAATTGTCCTTATTCGTAAAGGTAATTTTCATATCTTTGGTGCGCTCATTTAAGCGGCGTAAGGCCTCAGCAGAAATATCAATATCAGTTTCAAAAAGCACAACATTTTGTTTCTGCATCACTAAGGCAAAACCCTCTTCTGTGGCAATTTCTGAAATCACCTTTAACAGCAATTGGCGCACCTGATCATTAGCTTCTTTTAAGGCAAGATCAAAACTTTGCCTTTGCCTCTGCACCTTTTGCTGAAGCACGATGACCCGGTTTTGAAACGCCTCTACCCGGCGGCTAAACTCCGCTTCATCAAGGATTAAACGCTGAGCATTAAGGTCTTCTTCGGCTGATCGCAATTCATTTTGTTCCGCTTCAATCGTTTGCTGATACTTTTGATTTTCCTCATCAATCACTGCCCTGATTTTGATCATTGCAGCAGACTGACCCATCACACCATTGATATCCACGACACCAATTTTCATCGGCAAGGCGGGTGTTTCATCTTGGGCAAAGGCAGCATGATGTGTCGTCATCAGCATGGCTATTGTCATGACAGATACCACGAATAAAAACAAACGGCGGCTAACCGGTTTCGCCATATCATTGCACCTGCGGCATGGAAAAGGGGAAAATGGCATCACGCTCTGGCCTAACATTAGAAACGGCCCCCTAAACTAAACTGGAAGCTTTGGGTTTCATCATAGCTTTCCTCAGCTATTGGCACAGTCCAAGAAAAGGTCAATGGTCCGATAGCCGTATCCCAGAAAACACCATAACCAAAGGTTGATCGCATACTGCTATCATCTGCCCCTGTTACCCCAGAGGTATTATCAACACCCCAAAGGGACCCAAAATCATAAAATACCGTCCATCGCACAGATAAATCAGGATCAAGGCCAAGATCAGAGACAAGGTTTATACTGCCAGCATAATATTGATTTCCGCCAACAGCAGAATCGTCACCAGTATCACGAGGGCCAATACCGTCACTTTCAAAACCGCGAATATCGCGCCCACCAATAACAAATCGGTTTGACCGTGAGACATTTTCACCAAGCCCGTCAACAATACCGATATTACCATCAAAACCTAAGACCGCGCGTTTGAAGGCGAAGGGGAAGAAATATTGCCCTCTTAAGGTTGTTTTTATGTACTGCACATCACCGCCAAGACCAGAGAAACTGTTTGCGACCCTCCAATAATACCCTTCCCTTGGATCAAATCGGCTATCGCGCATATCTTGCGACAGAGTGTAACCCACCTCAGATATGATTTTGCCGCCTTCATCACCACTCGTGGATTTGGCGGTTGTTGAACTGCTTGTGGTTTCCGTCTCAGCTAGAAGATAGCTGATCCGGTGATAGTGATTGTCTCGCGCCCAAAAACCAACAGCGGTATCAAGTCCTGTTCTTTCGATTGTGACAGAAGAATATTTATCCTCATCCCGGAAAATATCCACACTGCCCAGCAATTCCCGATCCCAGAGATAGGGTTCGGTAATACCAAGACGGAAATTAGATTTATTAGATGACACCGCGGCATTGGCACGGATACCGCGCCCTGTGCCAAGGAAGTTGCTTTCTTCAATCCCGATCTGAACGGAACCTTCATCCAAAGACGAATACCCAAACCCAAGGGAAAATGTCCCTGTTGACTGTTCTTCAACAGTGACATCTATGACAGACTGATCCGATTGCGACCCCGGTAAGACTTTGCTTTGCACATTTGAGAAATATCCCAGATTGCGAATATTGCGGACAGAATTGCTTAGCCGCAACTGATTGAAACTATCACCCTCAACAATCTCAAATCGGCGGCGGATGACCCGGTCAAGCGTCCGGTCATTGCCATTAATGCGAATTTCTTCAACAAAATTACGCTGAGCCCTGCCAATATTAATAATCACCTGAAGCGAGTTATTGTCTTGATCAAGCACAAAATCAGGTTCGACATTGATAAACGCATACCCGAATTCCCCTAACTTATCTGTGATCTTGGATAAGGTTTCATCAAGATAGCGAACATCATAAACATCACCAATGGAAACGGTGCTTTCCTGAAGCAGGGTATCCGTGTCAACATTTTCAATATCAGAATTAATCACGACATCGGAAACGGTATATTGCTCACCTTCATTAAGGTGGAAAGTCAGAATAAAGCCGCTACGATCTGGCAGCAATTCCCCTGATGACCGCAGAACACTGAAATCGGCAAATCCGTTTTGGAGATAAAACTCACGCAGTTCTTGTTCATCAAGCGCAAGCCTAGCCGCATCATATTTGTCATTACTTGATAAAAAGACGTACCATTTCTTTTCTCTGGACGCGATGACATTGCGTAAGGCGCGATCACTAAATTGCTGATTACCGATGAACTTAATTTTGCTAATTTTAATCAATGGGCCTTCATCAACCTCAAACACCAGATCAACACGCTTTTCAGGCAATTCAATAATCTTAGGTTCAATTATGGCCGCGTAGCGCCCGTTTTGACGATAGACTTCCATCAGCACGGCTTTACCATCAAGGGCAATTTTACGCGTAAATACTCGCCTTGGCCGAATATTCAAAATTTCAAGCAGGCGTTCATCGGAAATTACATCATTGCCCTCAATATTTACACGGTTAATGATAGGATTTTCATCAACTACCACCACCAGATTATCGCCATCCAGACGCAACGACACATCATGGAAAAGATCGGTGGCAAAAAGGTTGCGGATAATATCATTAAGCTGATCTTGTGAAATCTGATCACCGACACTAACCGGCATATAAGAACGGATCGTCGCCGGACTTACGCGTTTGGCGCCTTCAATAGTAATGGCAGATATTGTAATCGGGTCGTCCTGCGCACGAACGGCTGTCACCATTAATAACTGGGCCAGAAATACAACAGCAACAAACCGGATCAGGGTGGACATCTTAAACCTCAATAATGTTTCGCTTGCAGTATAAGCCAACTGGCTTTCCAGTCAAAGAACTTACGCCTTATCGTGCCTTTCAAAAACCAGACCTTATGCTAGCCCAGACCTTATGCTAGCAGGGTGAGGTCACCCAACTAAAGACATCAAAAACCGTCACCAACAAAATTAGGCTCAAAAGAAAGGCAATACCAATCCGCATAATCCATTCCTGCAAGGCAGGGGTCAACGGTCGCCGCATAATAGCCTCTAGCCCAAAAAAGGTCAGATGCCCCCCATCTAGCGCTGGCACAGGTAACAGATTGATAAACCCAAGATTAATAGAAAGGGCGGCAATCAACAAAAAGAACCGAACAAAGCCACGTTCTTCAACAGCTTGTTTTGCCGCCGCGCCAGTAATTTCAGCAATTTTAACAGGGCCGCCCATTTCCCCTTTATTAGCCTGCCCCGTTACCAGACGGCCAAGCCCGCGTAACATAGCCATGGATAAAAGATAGCTTTCTTTGCCTGCCGCCACGACCGATTGCCCAAAGCCTAATGTCTGTATCTCACCACTGGTATTGATCACACCTAATTGGCCATACTGGGCGCCACTGCACTCATCAGTGATCACACGCGGCGTGATGAAAATATCCATTTCTCTGCCATCACGGCGGATCACCACAGGCAATTCACGCCCCGGATTTTCCGCCACCAGCATACGCAAGTCATTGAAATCGGAAATCTCATAACCCTTAATGCTGACAATACGGTCACCGGGCATTAATCCTGCCTGTTCAGCAGCGCCATCCTTAACCAAATCATCAACAACAGGTGGCGCAATAGGCTTACCTATCGTCATGAAAATAATGGCAAAAATGGCAATGCCAAGAATAAAATTCGCAACCGGCCCCATGGCAACAATAAACGCACGTTGGCCTAACGACGCCCCCATAAAACTGCCTTTTTCGTGGCTTTGGTCAGGGTCAGGGATGCCTGTTGGGTCTTTATCCCCACGCATCCGAACATAGCCCCCAAGGGGAATAGCCGAAAACCGCCAGCGCGTGCCGTGACGATCATACCAACCAAATAATTCTTTACCAAAGCCAACTGAAAACACCTCAACATAGACGCCTGACCGTCTTGCTGCCCAGAAATGCCCCCATTCGTGAATAAACACAATCAGCGTCAAGACAAACAAAAATCCAGTGATATAGATCACAACATCCAGCATTTATTTTTCCTTTTGGGCTATCCATGATCGGGTGATTGCCATGGCTTTATCATTGGTGTCTAACACCGCCTCTAAACTCACGTCATCGCTCACTGACATAACAGAAAGCGTATGCTCAACGCTAGCCATGATATCGGTAAATCCAATCTGATGTTGAAGAAAAGCGTTAACCGCTGCCTCATTGGCAGCGTTCATAATGCAAGGGGCCAACCCGCCTTGCCGCCATGCTTGTCTTGCTAACTCCACTGCAGGAAAGCGCATGGGATCAAGCGGTAGGAAATCCAGTTGCGAGAAATCCAGAGCTGGTTGATCAGGGCTGTCTGCCTGATCTGATAGCCATGTCAGGCGATCAGGCCAAGCCAGAACATAAGATAATGGCACCCGCATATCAGCTGGCCCAAGTTGAGCCACGGTGCTTCCATCCGCATAAGTAATCATGCCGTGGATAACCGATTGCGGATGAACCCTGACCTCAACCTGATCTTCGGGCATATCAAAAAGCACACAGGCCTCAATGATCTCAAGCCCCTTATTCATCATGGTTGCCGAATCAATACTGATCTTTGGGCCCATCGCCCATCGGGGATGACGCAAGGCTTGTTCAGGCGTAAGGTGCGGAAAATCTGCTATAGGGGTATCAAGAAACGGCCCACCTGATGCGGTAAGGACGATCGTCTTAATGGCCTTAACATGACGATCGCACCAGACTTGAAAAATCGCGTTATGTTCCGAGTCTGTCGGCAAGATAATGCCGCCATGGCTTCGGCTCGTCTCTTTGAGAAGCGCCCCTGCCGCCACCAAGGATTCCTTATTAGCAATGGCAAGCCTGCCGCCATTTTCCAAAACCCGTAAGCTAGGCAAAAGGCCGGCGATACCACTAATTCCATTGACCGTCAGATCAATATCATCATCAAGACAAGCCAGCAAAGCCGCATCCCCCTGATGCAAGTGGATAGGCGTTCCGGATAGGCGTGACTGCAAAATGGGAAACGCCTCTGGCTGGGTTAACACAACATGACGGGGGTGATGGCGTAAGGCTAATTCCGCTAGGGCCTCAGCGTTATGATGGGCGGCCAGAACCGCAATATCAAAACGCTCAGGGTAGCGTCCGACAATATCCAGCACCGAACGCCCAATAGACCCCGTTGCCCCCAATACCGCTAGTGATGTCTTAGCCCCATCTGTCATCCCAGCCACCCTGATGCCAGCAGAGCGTAAAGCAATGGCACCGCTAGAACCGAGCCATCAAAACGATCCAGAAGACCGCCATGCCCCGGCAAAATCCGTCCCATATCTTTGATCTGGTGACGGCGCTTAAACCACGATTCCATCAAATCCCCAAGAATAGACAAAACCCCAATTACCAGCGCAAACAGCACTGGCCACAGGGGCTTATCAAACCAGAGGCTATAAATCGCAAACGGCAGAGGACTAAAGATTATCCCTGCTATCGCCCCACTCCAAGTTTTAGCAGGACTGATCGCAGGGCATAATTTTGGCCCTCCAAATTGGCGTCCAGCCAGATAGCCCATGGTATCCACCATCGCCACTGTCAACAGACAAAGCGCCAGCCATACACCGCCACCCTCTAACGCCAATATATACACTAGTGACCAGCCTAAAAGAGACAGGCCTAGCATCATGATAAGGCCTGAAATATGACCAAAAATAAATATCCCAACCCCCACAAGCGCAGACCATGCAAGGGTTTGCATCATTGCAAGGGCAGAGACTTGCCAGCCCAGCTCAATCCCAAGAAAGGCCAGCAGAGCCGGAAGTCCAATAACCATCAATGCAAACAGGGAAAGCCCATCTAAGCGGTCACTCCTGACCGAAATCAACAACTCCCCTGACATAAAGAGAACAAACCCTAAGGCCAAGATCATGGCCGGAACGCCGCCCATCATCAGCACCAACAACAGGGGAAGCAGAATAATAGCGGTGATCAGGCGGCTAACAGTTTCCTTCTGATACATTGCCATCTTTGCCATTAGCTAAAACACTCTGCTGTCATCCTAAGTTATCCTGCTGACCCAATCTTGGGATCTACCATGATCGTATCACCGCCAAAGCGTCTTTCCCTGTCGCTGTAATCCAACAGCACCTTATCCAATTCAGCAGGGGTAAAATCAGGCCAAAGCGGCGCCACAAAACTCATCTCAGCATAGGCCAATTCCCAAATCATAAAGTTAGAAATCCGCTTTTCATTGCTGGTTCTAACCAAAAGATCAACAGGCGGAAGATGAGCCGTTTCCAGATGGGCTTTCATTACATCTTCGGTAATATCAGCATCACTTAGGCTACCTGCCTTGACTTGTGCGCTGATCTGGCGTGCGGCATTGACGATATCAGACTTGCCGCCATAATTCAGCGCCACGGTGAGATTAATGCCCGTATTTTCTTGTGACCGATAAACCAAATCATTAACAGAGCGTTGGATGCGCGTGGGAAAACGTGAAATATCACCAATCACTTGAAGACGCATATTTTTATCAATTAGTTTCTGCCCTTTGCGATCTAAAAAATAACGAAAGACACTAAAAATATCTGTCACTTCTTCTTCTGGGCGCTTCCAATTTTCTGTTGAAAAGGCAAATAGAGTGAGCCACGAAATCCCGCAATGATGGGCGTGTTCCGTGATCGTTTCCACCACTGATGCGCCCTGCATATGGCCAGCCTTTGCAGGCAAGCCGCGATGACTAGCCCAGCGCCTGTTACCATCCATGATGATGGCCAAATGATGCGGAACAGTGTTTTTCATTACCATCTCAACTAAACGGTTTTGATATCTTTTTCTTTGCTTGCCAACAATTCATCCACTTTGCTGACATTCTCATCAGTAAGTTTTTGTATTTTGGCTTCGAGGCCATGGCGTTCGTCTTCACCATAATCACCATCTTTTTCGCCTTTGCGCACCTGTTCAATAGCATCACGGCGCACATTACGAATAGATACTCTTGCCGCTTCGGCATATTTCCCTGCTACTTTGGCTAATTCCTCGCGCCGTTCAGATGATAAATCTGGCACAGGAATGCGAATCAAGCTGCCCTCGGCTTGGGGATTAAGCCCCAAATCCGATTCCCTGATGGCTTTTTCAACAGCGGCAGTCATGGATTGATCCCAAACTTGAACGGTTAGCATCCGGGATTCAGGCACGGAAATATTACCAACCTGATTGATCGGCATTTTTGCGCCATAGGCATCAACCGTGATGGGTTCAAGCATTCCAGCAGAGGCGCGCCCTGTTCTCAGGCCTTGAAACTCGGTTTCTAGTGCCGCAATGGCGCCTTGCATACGCCTTTGGGTGTCATCCAGATTTAAGCTCATATCTTAGTCTCCTTATTAATCTGTAATCAGCGTATATTTATCTTCATGCCGCAACACGCGCTCAAAACTGCCTTGTTTTTCGATCGAAAAGACGATCATCGGAATTTCATTTTCCCGCGCTAGCGAAATGGCTGAGGCATCCATCACCCCCAGATCACGCGACAACACATCCATATAGGTTAATTGTGGGTGATGTATGGCATTTGGGTCTTTTTCTGGATCAGCCGAATAAACACCATCAACACGCGTGCCCTTAAGGATTAAGTCACAATTCATTTCCGTGGCGCGTAACGCGGCGGCGGTATCGGTGGTAAAGAACGGATTTCCTGTTCCGGCGGCAAAAATAACAACCCGGCCTTTTTCGATATGGCGTTTCGCACGGCGGCGGATATAAGGTTCACAAACCGCGCTGATAGGAAGCGCAGAAAGCACCCGGGTATTAATGCCGATATCTTCAAGCGCATTTTGCATGGCAAGGGCATTCATAACCGTGGCCAGCATTCCCATATAATCACCTGTGGCGCGTTCCATCCCTGATGCCGCCCCAGAAATGCCGCGAAAAATATTGCCGCCACCAATAACAAGGCAAATCTCAATGCCTTGATCCCTGACGGTTTTAATTTCTTCAGCGGTACGGGCAACCATGTTGGGATCAATGCCGTAACTGCGTTCGCCCATCAGGGATTCTCCAGAAATCTTTAGCAAAACACGCTTGTAATTATGAGCGTCAAGATTTCCAGTCATTATATTCCCCTTATATTAGTCAGGCTATTAGTCAGGCACAAAACATCGTCGCACCTTAAAAAAAAGCACCAGCGCAACTTTATCACGCTGATGCCAAAGATTAACGCATTTCACCCTGTGATGGCTAGGAAGAAATCAACGCCCAAGCTGTTCAGCGACCTCAGCGGCGAAGTCCTTTTCTTCCTTTTCAATGCCATCACCCAGTTTGAACCGAACAAAAGCCGTTAAAGTAATAGGTGAACCAGCCTCTTTAGCCGCGTTTTCAATGACTTGGCTGACAATGGTTTCCCCATCCATAACAAAAACTTGTTCAAGCAAAACGACCTCTTTCATGAATTTCTTCATGCGGCCCTCAACCATTTTTTCAGCAATTTCCGGTGTCTTACCAGATTGAACAGCTTGATCAACCAAGACCTGACGCTCACGCGCCACATATTCGGGATCAAGATCAGCTTCGCTTAGGCTAGCAGGGGCTGTAGCAGCGATATGCATGGCAATTTGCTTGCCTAGCCCTTGCAGAACATCATCACCTGCAGAAGACGACAAGGCCACCAAAACACCAATTTTGCCCATGCCATCGGCAACCGCGTTATGAACATAGGAAACGACCGTCCCTTGATCGACTTCAAGTTTTGCGACACGGCGAACAGACATATTTTCGCCAATACGGGCAATTTTTGCTGTCAGCTCATCGGCAACGCTATGATCAGTCCCGGGATAAGATGCCGCCATCAGCGCATCAACATCACCGGCACTAGTGCCAAGATTAGCCAATGTTCTAGCAAAATCCTGAAACTCATCATTGCGTGACACGAAATCTGTTTCGGAGTTCACCTCAACCACCGCACCAACGGAGCCATCGGTTTTTACCGCTACCAGACCTTCGCTAGCGACACGGCTGGATTTCTTAGCGGCGGCGGCAAGGCCTTTCTTGCGCAGCCAATCAATAGCTGCATCAATATCACCGCTGGTTTCATCAAGCGCCTTTTTGCAGTCCATCATCCCTGCGCCAGTTGAGGCGCGAAGCTCTTTGACCATTTCTGAAGTAATTGCCATGATTCTCTCTCTGTCCTTAACATCGTGTTGATTTGATCTTGGGTTTTTTTCAAGAGACTATCCGTGCCAGCCCTGTGACACGGATATCTCAAATAATAACGCCAGCAACCGCCCTAATTAGGCTTTAGCTTCGTCGGCTGGTGCCTCTGGTTCTGGTGTGGCAGGCGTGTCTGTTGTTGCCTCTGCCGGGGTCTCTGCCGGAGTTTCTACTGGAGTTTCTACTGGGGCCTCACCCGCAGGGGCAGCTTCAGCAGGAGCATCAGCGGCAATCACAGCCTCAACAGGGGCAATATCTTCGCCCATATCGCCGCCATCCCGAATGATTTCCTTTTTCAGCCCTTCAATCACAGAACCAGCCACCAGATCACAATAAAGGCTAATGGCACGCAACGCATCATCATTGCCCGGGATGACATAATCAACGCCATCAGGGTTTGCGTTACTATCAACCACGGCAACGACAGGAATGTTAAGAACATTTGCCTCTTTCACCGCAATATCTTCTTTATTGGTATCAATGACAAAAATCAGATCAGGCAGGCCGCCCATTTCCTTAATTCCACCAAGGGTTTTTTCAAGCTTATCACGCTCACGGGTGAGCTGAAGCTTTTCTTTCTTGGTTAAGGAATTGGCCTCTTCGCTATCGAGGCGATCTTCCATTTCACGCAAGCGGCGAATGGACTGTGACACGGTTGACCAGTTGGTCAACATTCCGCCAAGCCAACGGTGGTTAACAAAATACTGACCGCAGGAACGCGCGGCTTCTGCCACGACTTCAGCGGCTGATGGCTTGGTGCCAACAAAAAGAATACGGCCACCATTAGCGGCAACCTGACTAACCGCCTCAAGCGCTTGATAAAGCATTGGCACGGTCTGTTGCAGGTTAAGAATATGAATGTTGTTACGATCACCAAAGATGAATGGCTTCATCTTAGGGTTCCAGCGACGGGTATGGTGACCGAAATGAACGCCAGCTTCAAGCAATTGGCGCATAGTAAAACTAGGCATAGACATAGGATGCTCCTTCTCCGGTTAGCCTCCATGAAGTGAAAGGGAAAAACCCCACCAGATGGTCATATTCGCTTTCTCGCCAAATATCACCGACTTCATGTGTGAATTCCGGCACAGCGCCGGTGGCAATTATCTAGACCAGCAGAGAGCGTTTTGCAAGCATTTTTGTATGATCTCTCGCCCTAAGCTGTCTTTGGCTTTACAAGAACACACTTGTGATAGACCCAACCCCATCCAGCGATTTGATATGCTGGCGGCAACCTTGGCTTAATTTGTAATTGCCGGGCAGTTTTATCACAACTTCATGAGTTTGGACGTGCATTTTCAGCAACAGTTTTTGCCGTCCCTCGCCATCACGCATAACCCCACTGGCAATCCCTTCAAGGGCTGAAGGTTCCATGACATGAACTACCATCGCTAGTGTCTTACTATCTATGGCGGTTTCCAGGGGCAGAACTTCTTTTGCTAATACCTTGATGCGGTCATCTTCGCGGCGCGCATCGGCCTTAATATAAATCGGGGTGTTTTCGATCAAATGGGCTTCGGACGCAGATAAAACATCACTAAACAGCGTGAACTCAATCATACCCGTCGGGTCGGTCACCTGAACAAAGGCATAGCGGTTATTGCTTTGTGAGGTTCTGATCTGGCGCGATGAAACCATACCGGCAAAATGTAGCGTTACCGCTTCATTCCCCGACGGCAGTTTTTCACTGATCTGACTAGCAAGGGTGATATTGAGAGGGGCTAATTGGTCTTTGTAATCATCTAAGGGATGCGCGCTGAGATAAAGCCCTAGCGCCTCCATCTCAAAATAAAGCTTATTTTTGGAATCCCATTCCTGATGGGGTTTTAATGGGATATCCAGATTAACCCCTTCCACCGCATTAAAGAGATTGTCTTGTGAGGTTTCTGCCTCTCTTTTCGCGATCTGGGCATGGGAAAGGATACGCTCAACCGCCTCAAACAGGGTGGCACGAGGATGCCCAAAATCATCTAATGCACCTGCTTTGATTAGGTTTTCCAGCATACGGCGGTTCAAATTAGCACCGGCACGGCTGGCAAAATCTTCGAGAGAGGCAAAAGCCCCGCCACGCTCGCGTTCTATGACAATTGCTTTCATCACTTCATAGCCCACATTGCGAATAGCCCCTAACCCATATCGCAGGGCTTCGCCTTGATCAGTTTGCTCAACCGTAAAATTCGCCTCCGAATGATTAACCGAAGGCGGCAACATCGAAATGTCATAATGCAGACAATCCTGACGGAAAATCGCCAGCTTATCAGTATTGCCCATATCCAGCGTCATCAAAGCGGCAAGAAACTCAGCGGTGTGATGCCGTTTCAGCCAAGCCGTCTGCCATGCAATTAAGGCATAGGCGGCAGCATGGGATTTATTAAAGCCATAACCAGCAAAGGCACTAATCTGATCAAAAATCCGCCCTGCCAGTTTCTGATCAATGTTATTGGCACCTGCACCAGCCACAAACTCATCACGCTGTGCCGCCATTTCCGATTCAATTTTCTTTCCCATGGCTCGGCGCAAGATATCTGCCTTTCCTAGGCTATATCCTGATAAAACCTGCGCCGCCCTCTGAACTTGTTCCTGATAGATCATGATGCCGTAAGTTTCGTCCAGCACCGGTTCAAGCAACGGGTGCATATAACTGACCTCTTCGCGGCCATGCTTACGAGCGATATATTTCGGAATGTTTTCCATAGGCCCGGGGCGGTAAAGCGCAACAACAGCGATAATGTCTTCAAATCGGTCTGGCTTCAGGCCTTTCAACACCTCACGCATTCCACTGGATTCCAGCTGAAACAGCCCAACGGTATCACCCTCACCTAACATGGCAAATGTTGGCTCATCCTCAAGCGGAATATCGACCAGATCAAGCGAAATGCCTTTGCGCTTAATCAAATCAAGGGCAACCTGCAACACCGTTAGGGTTTTCAATCCTAAAAAGTCAAACTTGACTAAGCCCGCGTCTTCCACTGATTTCATATTAAATTGAGTGACGGGCAATTCTGAGCGTGGGTCTTGGGTTAACGGGACAAGCTCGGCAAGAGGGCGATCCCCAATTACCAATCCTGCCGCATGAGTTGAGGAATGCCTGAGCAAGCCCTCAATTTGGATAGAGACACTCATCAAATCCGTGATCTGCTCATCAGCATCAACAGCCTCTTTGAGGTCTTTTTCACTTTTGAGGGCCTCGGTTAATTTGACAGGTTTTGCTGGATTGCTGGGAACCAATTTGGCAATCCGATCCACCTGACTATAAGGCAGACCCATGACCCGACCAGCATCACGCAACGCGGCACGCGCCTGCAGGCTTCCAAAGGTGATAATCTGCGCCACCCGGTCCGCACCATATTTCTGTTGCACATAGGCAATGACCTCTTCGCGGCGGTCTTGGCAGAAATCAATATCAAAATCAGGCATAGATATGCGTTCAGGGTTCAAAAACCGTTCAAACAAAAGCCCCCATCGGATCGGATCAAGATCAGTAATACCAAGAGCATAACCAGCAAGTGAACCTGCGCCTGACCCCCGTCCGGGACCAACGGGGATACCTTGCTGTTTTGCCCAATTGATGAAATCCGCCACAATGAGAAAATAACCAGCAAATCCCATCTCGGTAATGATGCCTAGTTCAAGATCAAGCCGCTGTTGATAAGCCTCGCGCATATCATCTGGGTTTTGGTTTTCATAACCCTTAGCGTTTGCTAATGCCTTGAGACGATCCTCAAGCCCTTGTTGCGCCAGTCTCTTTAACCATGTTTTTTCGTCACTACCGTCAGCTGTGGCAAAGGGCGGCAATAAGGGTTTGCGTTTTCTCACCGCAAAGGCACAACGCCGGGCAATAATCGCCGTATTTTCACAGGCTTCCGGCACATCCGCAAATAAGGCCATCATTTCTGACCCTGATTTCAGATAATGTTCCTCGGTTTCTTGGCGGCGGTCATCATGATAAAGGGTTTTGCCTTCGGATATGCACAGCAACACATTATGCGCGGCGGCATCAGATCGTTTGCCAAAATAACAGTCATTGGTGGCAACAAGTGGCAGGTTCTGAGCATAAGCCAATTCGAGCAGACGCGGTTCAATCATCGCCTCACGTTCGGTGCCATGGCGCTGAAGTTCAACATATAAACGGTTTGGGAAGATGGCGGCTAATTCCGCTAGACGGCGCTGGGCCAAAGCTGTCTGATTTTCTGCCAAGGGCGCTGCCACAAATCCTTTATTTGCCCCCCCAGACAAGGCAATCAGCCCTGCGTTATGGTTTTGCAATTCTGATAAAGCAATCGCAGGTTCATGATCCCCGGCTAATAACGCCTTTGACATCAGCAAAGACAGGTTCATCCAACCTTCTTCATTTTGAACCAGCAACACAATCTCACCAATAGGGTTGTCGCTTGTCTGGTCACGCAACATGACTTGGGCACCGATAATCGGCTGCATCCCCTTACTGATAGCTTCGTGGGAAAACTCCAGCGCGCCATAACTGTTGAAACTATCGGTTAAGGCTAGCGCAGGTTGATCCATTGCCGCCGCTTGCGCGACCAAGGCTTTGACTGGCAACATCCCCTCTGCCAGAGAATAGGATGAATGCGCGCGCAGATGAACAAAAGGAAATGACGAGAGCATGGCAACACTATCGCCCATGGGTGACAATCCTGACAAGCGTCATCAAACTATCCTGTTGAAAACCGCCAGCATCCGGGTTGGGGTTTTGGTTTATTCCACCAACTCGCCGTTGCGAATCGTTAACACCCGATCCATGGATTTTGCCAACTCTAGGTTATGGGTGACAATCAACGCCGCGGTCTCTGTCGAACGCAACACAGCAACAAGATGCTGAAACACATCAGCGGCGGTTTCAGGGTCAAGATTTCCTGTTGGTTCATCCGCTAGTAACACTGATGGGATATTCGCCACGGCTCTGGCGATGGCAACGCGTTGCTGTTCACCACCTGAAAGCTGTCCGGGGCGATGCCCACGCCTATCAGAAAGGCCAATCATTTCTAGCAATTGATCCGCTCGATCCTCAGCGGTAACACGAGACAACCTGTTCATAATTTGGGGGATAACAATATTCTCTGCTGCTGAAAACTCTGGCAACAGACGATGAAACTGAAACACAAACCCAAGCGACTTGCGACGCAAGGCAGACACCTCACGATCATTCAACCGATGCGTGGCTTTGCCATTAATGGTCACCTGACCAGTGTCTGGCCGTTCTAGTAATCCCGCAATATTCAACAAAGTTGATTTTCCAGACCCGCTAGGCCCAACCAACGCCACCAGCTCCCCCTTTTGAAGCGATAGCGAGACATCGTTAAGCACATTTACCCTGCGGTCACCCTGAAGGAAGGACTTTGAAATACCATTAAGGATAAGCTGAGCGTCAGCCTCGCCTGATGATGCCGTGAGATCAGCCATAACGCAATGCCTCCGCCGGGGCAATGCGCGACGCCCGCCAAGCCGGATAAACCGACGATAAGAAGGACAACACAATCGCCATAATAATCACATTGATCACTTCATTAGGGTCAACTTTTGCTGGTAAGGTCGATAAAAAATAGATTTCAGCGGCAAATAATTCTGTTCCTGTCAGGCTTTCCAACGCGTTTTTAATAGTGTCGATATTCCAGCAAAAGGTCAGCCCTAATAGCGTTCCCACAACTGTTCCTATAAGACCAATGCTTGACCCTGTCATCATAAAGACGCGCATAATTGACCCTTTGGTTGCGCCCATGGCGCGCAGAACCGCGATATCATTATTTTTAGACCGCACTAGCATTATCATTGAAGAAATAATGTTAAAGGCCGCAACCAGGATAATCAGCGACAAGATGATGAACATGACATTGCGTTCCACATTGAGCGCATTAAGGAAACCCTTATTGCGTTGCCGCCAGTCAAAGACGCTCAAACCTTGGCCTGTGGTTTGGTCGATATTCTGGCGAATGATATCGGTGTTATTGACATCACGAGCATAGATTTCCAGCGCCGTAACCCGATTATCCATGGCAAAAAAGGATTGCGCATCATCAAGTGGCATAAAGATAAAGGCCTTATCATATTCGTGCATGCCGACATCAAAGACGCCAGCAATTTGAAAAGATCGGCGTTCCGGAATCGTACCAAACGGAGTTGTTTTTCCGCGCGGTGATAACAGCGATAAGCTATCCCCTGACTTCACCGCCAGTGTCCGTGCCAATTCATGACCGATCAAAACCGCCTGACCTTTTTTGATGCCTTCGATGCTTGCGTCATCCAGCGCATCCCATAAGGGTTGCCGCGCCGCCAAATCTTCCCAGCGCACACCGCGCACAACCGCCCCCGAAGCATAGCTATTTGCCGTCGCCATGACCTGCCCCTCAATTTGTGGGGTCACCGCCATAATTCCGGGAATGCCAGCAATACGCCCAGTGAGGGTATCGTATTGTTCAATGCCTTGCTGGCTATCACTGTAAATCACAAGATGCCCATTCAAGCCAAGAATACGCCCCACCAGTTCATCACGAAACCCGTTCATCACAGACATGACGATAATCAGTGTTGCCACCCCAAGGCTTATCCCCAAGAGCGAAAACCATGCAATCACCGAAATAAAGCCTTCGGATCGGCGCGAACGGATATACCGCAACGCCAGCATACGTTCAAAATGGCTAAACACGCCGCCCATTTAACGGGTTTCCATGACAGCGTTAAAGGCGGCATCAGGGGATAGGGTTTGGCTTACCCCTGTTTTCCGGGTCTTGAACTCGACCTCGCCATTCGCCATGCCTCTAGGGCCGATGATAATCTGGCGGGGAATACCGATCAAATCCATGGTGTTAAGCTTTGCGCCTGCGCTATCGGAACTATCATCCATCAAAACATCAATTCCTGCGTCTTGAAGGCGTTGGTATAAATCTTCGACGGCGGCATCACATTCACCATTACCGGGCTTAAGGTTAACCACCGCGACATCAAACGGGGCGACGGACTCTGGCCAGATAATGCCCTTATCATCGTGGCTGGCCTCAATAATACCGCCAACGAGACGCGACACCCCAATCCCATAAGACCCCATATGAACCGCCGTTGGCTTGCCAGTATCATCAGCAACCATAGCCCCCAATGGCGCAGAATATTTATCCCCAAAATAAAAGATATGCCCGACTTCAATGCCGCGGGTGGTGACCAAATCATCAGCCTTAACCGGGCACGCTTTAGCATCATGCTTTTCATCAGTCACCGCATAGAGTGAGGTGAAACGGTCAACAATCGGTTGCAAGTCTGCCTGATAGTTCACTTCACCAGCATCAAGACTGTAATCCAGCCAGTCTTTATGACAGAACACCTCACTTTCGCCAGTCTCAGCCAGAATGACGAACTCATGGCTCATATCACCGCCAATCGGCCCGGTATCGGCCTCCATAGGGATAGCGGTTAGCCCAAGGCGCTTAAAGGTCAGCAAATAAGACACAAACATTTTGTTATATTCTGTGCGTGCCGCCTCAGCGTTAAGGGCAAAAGAATAGGCATCTTTCATCAAAAACTCTCGCCCACGCATGATACCAAAGCGAGGACGCACCTCATCCCGGAACTTCCACTGAATATGATAGAGGTTCAGCGGCAAGGCACGGTAGCTTTTGACATGAGTGCGAAAAATATCCGTGATCTGTTCTTCGTTGGTCGGGCCAAACAGCATATCGCGGTCATGGCGATCTTTAATGCGCAGCATTTCCAGCCCATAATCATCATAACGCCCAGATTCTTGCCAAAGCTCCGCCGGTTGTATGGTCGGCATCAGCAACTCCACCGCGCCAGCGCGGTTTTGTTCCTCTCTGACGATTTGTTCAATCTTGCGCATGACTTTAAGCCCAAGAGGCAACCAGCTATAAATCCCTGCGCTGGATTGCTGAATCATCCCTGCCCGAAGCATCAGACGATGCGACACAATTTGAGCCTCTTTCGGGGTCTCACGCAGGGTCGGTAAAAAATATTGGCTTAAGCGCATGATCAAGTTCCTTTATCAGCTAGGCGCGTGTTGCATGGATGAGAGGATCAAAGGCGGCACAGGAAACACAGGTCTGTGCTTAAGGGAAAATAGATCATCAAGCATCGTTTCGTCTACCTCTTCAAGCCGCTGATGTGACCATTTTGGGTTTTGATCCTTATCAATAACCGCCGCCCGAACACCCTCACCAAAATCAGGATATGCCATCATACGCATCGCTAAGGCATAATCCAGCAATAAGGCAGAAATATAGCTATCTGGTGGCGCCCCTGTGAGCAACCTTTGCGTAAGCTTAAGCGACAACGGACAACGCGTAGTCAAAGCCTGATAAAGGTTGGCGGCAAGGGGATGATCTGATACCGCCGCCGCGTCCCTGATATCCTCAAGCCGTTCATGCGCAAGCATATCGTTGATCCAGTTCAGATGCGGCATCAATTTCGCCCCATCAGCGTCATGGCAAAGATAAGGGGTTATGATCTGATGAATATCGCCGCCATCCGCCGCCGCCCGTGTTAAGGCCGCGCTGAGTTCAGGTAAATCTGCACTAGCGATAAACCCCGGCATCAGACCAGAAGCTAGCATATCCGCATAACCGATTCGCGTTCCTGTTAACCCGATATAAAGGCCGACCCGCCCTGTCGCTCGCCGTAAAAATAGTGACGCCGCCACATCAGGAAACAGCCCAATCCCGGTTTCAGGCATCGTAAAATCTATGTTTTCAGTAATCAGAGCGTGTGAGGCATTAAACAAAAGCCCAGCCCCGCCGCCCATGGTAAGTCCATCAGCAATCGTGATAATTGGCTTAGGATATGAGGCAATCAGCATATCCATTTGGTATTCGCCAGCGAAATAATCAGGCTGGGAGGTATCACCGGCCTTTTGCGCCTGCATCATCATCAGCGCCTCACGAATATCACCGCCAGCGCAAAAGGCACGCCCCGGTGTTGCCGTCAGCATAACATGAGCAATATTCGCATCATGCCACCATTGTTCAAGCGATGCACTGATGCTATGACACATGGCTGTCGTCAAAGCGTGCAAAGCCTTAGGGCGATCAAGGGTGATTGAGGCAACGCGGTTTTCAACCTCTATCCGCAAGTTTTCAGCATTTATGCTCATGTCTGATCTATACGCGATATGCTGGGGATTGAGAAGACTCTCCCCTCTAAAAATCATTCTAAAATCATTCTCTTGATGCGGCAATCTGAACCACCGGAAAAGTGATTACAATTTGCACCAAGACGGGGGTGTGGTTATATAGGCTATGACCAGAAAACATGATCTTATGCCTAGCTTTCCCATCGCACGTCTGCGCCGCACGCGGATGAAGACCTTTAGCCGTGCCATGACACAAGAACATCATCTGACAGCCGCGGATTTCATTTGGCCTGTTTTTGTTACCGAAGGTGACAATCTGGCCGAAGCTATCGAAGGTCTGGATGGGGTGAAACGTTATAGCCTTGACCAACTGGCAGATCAGGCAAAAGAGGCTTTGGCTTTGGGCATTCCAGCCATGGCTATTTTTCCCCGGATTGAGGCCGCCCTCAAAGATGAAGACGGCACCAATGCCCTTGCTGGCGATAATCTGGTTTGCCGTGCTATTGCGGCGATCAAATCTGCCGCCCCTGAGATGGGGGTTGTGGTGGATATCGCTCTTGATCCCTTTACCACCCATGGTCATGACGGGCTGATCCGTGCAGGCGAAGTGGATAATGATGCCACGCTTGAGGTGCTAACAGCACAGGCCCTTAATTATGCCGCCGCAGGCGCGGATATCGTTGCCCCATCAGATATGATGGATGGCCGCGTCGGTGCTGTACGCGGCGCATTAGACGCAAAAGGTTATCAGGATGTCATGATCATGTCCTATGCCGCTAAATATGCCTCCACCCTTTACGCCCCTTTCCGTCAAGCGGTTAGCGCAAATGCCCTATCTGAACTTGATGACAAATCCAGCTATCAGATGAACCCTGCTAATAGCGACGAGGCGATGCGCGAGATTGCCCTTGATGTGCGCGAAGGGGCTGACTTTATCATGATTAAACCGGGGATGCCTTATCTGGATATCATTCGCCGCACCAGTGATGCGTTTAATGTTCCGGTCTTTGCCTATCAGGTTAGCGGTGAGTATCAGATGATCCACGGCCTGATGAAAACTTTGCCTGAAGCCAAACAAAAGGCATTAATCATAGAAATGCTATTAGCCTTTAAGCGCGCCGGATGCACTGGCATTTTGACGTATTTTGCCCGTGATGTTGCCGAATGGCTTAACAGATCGTAAGTTATCTTATTAACACTCAAAAAAGAAGACGAATGCAATGACGGTTACACCTGAACTAATCCGCAAAGCTCATCAGGATATGGCGCAAGCCGTGATCCGAACCCCTAGCGTCTATTCCCCTGCTATTTCTAGTCTGACAGGGGCCGACACTTGGCTAAAACTGGAAAATCAGCAGATCACTTCATCCTTTAAGCCACGCGGGGCTTTCACTAGGATCAGCGCGCTCACCCCTGATGAGGCCAAACGCGGCGTGATTACCATGTCCGCCGGAAACCATGCCCAAGCGGTGGCTTACCACGCCAATCGCGCCGGAATTCCAGCCGTCATCGTGATGCCATCCCAAACCCCTTTTGCCAAAATCAGCCGAACCCGGGCATGGGGGGCCGAAGTCATCCTTGAGGGCCGCAACCTCAACGAATGCGAAGGCGTGGTGCAATCCGTGATTGCCGAACGCGGCATGACGCTAATCCATCCCTATAATGATGAATTGGTGATGACAGGTCAGGGGTCTGTCGGCATTGAAATGCTGGAAGACACGCCTGATCTTGACACCTTGGTGGTTCCTATCGGTGGAGGCGGGTTGATATCTGGTATTGCCATTATTGCCAAATCCATTAATCCCAATATCCGCATCGTTGGCGTTGAAGCCGAGCTCTGGCCGACCATGACTGATATGGTGGCTGGTGCAGATATTCGCGGCGGCGGAGAAACGCTAGCGGAAGGGATTGCAGTCAAAAAACCCGGCGATTTGACGATGCCTGTGGTGCGCGACTTGGTTGATGAGATTCTTTTGGTCAGCGAAGTGATGATTGAACAGGCTGTTGGGGTTCTTGTTGAACAGCAGCGTCTGGTATCCGAAGGCGCCGGCGCCGCAGGTGTTGCCGCCTTAATGCAATATCCAGAGATCTTTAAGGGCCAGAAATGCGGCGTGGTGATTTGTGGCGGCAATATTGATCCCCGTCTGTTATCGGCGGTGCTAACCCGCAACATGGCAAGAGACGGCCGCATTGCCAGATTGCGAATTGATATCACGGATGAGCCGGGAATGTTGGCCGGAATATCCGAAGCTATCAGCAGTTGCAAAGCCAATATCATTGAGATTTTCCACCAGCGCATGTTCCAAGATGTGCCGCCAAAATTGGCGAAAATTGATGCCGTTATTGAAACCCGTGGTGGGGATCATCTCGAAGAGATTATCAACGCGATTAGAGCCAAAGGGTTTTCCGTAACCGTATTGTCGGAAATGTCAAAGTAGTTTAGCGTTTAACACATAAGGGGCAAAGGGTTTGGATAACCGAAATAATATCGCGTTCAGCAATCCGCTTTTGATGCGGGTTACTCGCCCTGCCCCTTGCTCTTATATCCGCGGCATGGTGGAACAGCGGCTAGCTTCTGATATCTCCTCACGGCCTGAATGTCATGATGATTTGGCTAGCGCAGGGTTCCGGCGTGTCGAGAACTGGGTGTATCGGCCTATTTGTTCGCATTGTCAGGCCTGTCAGGCTCTTCGCATCCCGTCAGGAAACGCCAATGCTGGCAATCTGGTCATGCGCAAAAGCGATAAGCGTATCCTTAAGAAAAATGCCCATATCACAAGAGAAATTCTGCCCAATCAGACCACCAATGAGCATTACGCCCTGTTTCAGAAATATCTGACCAGCCGTCATGGCGATGGGCAGATGGCGGATATGGATTTGAACAGTTACACCACAATGGTGGAAACAAGCCCGATTGACACAGTTTTGGTGGAATATCGTGATGGTGATGATCTGTTCGGGGTGATTTTGGTCGATTTGCAAAAAGATGGCGTGTCACTGGTTTATAGCTTTTTTGATCCGGAAAAATCGACAGTATCTCCCGGACGCTTTATGATCCTTGATTGCGCCGCTATCGCTTATCAATTAGGCCTGCCTCATGTTTATCTGGGCTATTATATCCGCGACTGCAACAAAATGAACTATAAAGCCCAATTCAACGGGGCTGAGGTATTTATTGATGGCAGTTGGCAGACTTTATCCAAGACAGATACTTCCACCACATAAAAGATCAGGTAAATCGCGGCGGTTTTGGAAAGCCCACAGGCACCATCTTGCCCGCCCCGCCACGTTTGCCCATCCATGGCATGATATCTTTTTCTGTGCGTGTGCGGCCGCCTGATTGTGTCCAGCTCAATCCGTCTTCGCTCACAAAACTTGTGGCATCAGCTAGCCACGCCTCTTTATGACGCTGTAAGATCACCCCACGGCCCTTAGCCATCACAGGAATATCATCACCGCGAATGATCAGCATCTTGCGGTTGCTTCCCACCAAGGCCACCATATCCCCATTAAGCGGCGTAGCGGCGATCATTCGCGCTTTATCCATAATGCTCATGACTTGCCGACCCGTTTTGGTCTGGGCAACAAGTTGCATCATATCTGTAACAAAGCCATGACCAGAAGAAGACGCCAGCAATATTGGGCCAGATTTTGCCACCATCATAGCAACAATAGGCTGATCCGCTGGCATATCCAGCATCAGCGCCAAGGGTTCACCAAAACCGCGCCCACCCGGCAGGCGATCTGCCGCCAAGGTAAAGAAACGGCCATTTTCAAGCCCGATGATCAGTCGGTCTGTGCTGTCGGCATGAAGTCTGAATTTGGGGCCATCCCCCTCTTTGAAACGAATATCAGCGGTTTCATCCAACCGCCCTTTCATGCTCCTGATCCAGCCATTCTGTGAACAAACCACGGTAATCGGCTCTTTTTCAACCAACATTTCCGCAGGGTCACTATCTAATTCTGGCAAAGGTTCAATGCTGGTTAAGCGGTGTTCTGTTTTGGTGAACTCTGCTTTCATGGCTTTGATGTTGCTGGTAATCTTAGCGCGCTGTTGGTCTTCGCTATCCATCATGGCTGTCAGGTGAGCCTGTTCTTCGCTGAGGCTTTCTTGCTCGCGCCGCAATTCCATTTCTTCAAGTTTGCGCAACGACCGCAGACGCATATCAAGAATGGCATTAGCCTGATTTTCTGTTAGCGCGAAGCGTTCCATCAGCTTTTCTTTAGGGTGATCTTCTTCGCGGATAATGGCAATCACCTCATCCAGATTAAGAACGACAATCAAATAACCGCCTAGCACCTCAAGCCGAGTGGCAATCTTTCCCAGTCTAAAATTGGTGCGGCGGCGTAAAACCACCAACTGATGATCAATCCAAGCTAGCAAAGCATCACGAATGGACAATACCCCCGGGGTACCAGTGGCATCCAACACATTGAGATTTAATGACACACGATATTCCAAATCCGTCATACGGAACAGGTTTTCCATGACCAAGCCGGGGTCAATGCGGCGTGATTTTGGTTCAATGACCAGCCTAATATCTTCAGCGGATTCATCTTGAATATCAGCGATAAAAGGCAGTTTTTTCACCTGCATCAATTCAGCCATTTTTTCAATTAGCCGCGCCTTTTGCACTTGGTATGGAATGGCTGTAATGATAATTTTCCATCCGCCGCCACGCTCTGTTTCCACTTCCCACGCCGCTCGCAGACGAAATGATCCGCGTCCAGTGGCATAAGCCTCTGCCAGTTGATCCGGGGCATCTATCAACACACCGCCAGTGGGGAAATCAGGACCTTTGATAAAATCAAGCATCTTGGCGTGAGTGGCATTAGGGTATTTGATCAAATGCAAAGAGGCATCAATAAGCTCAAGCACATTATGTGGCGGAATAGATGTCGCCATGCCGACAGCAATGCCTTGGGCGCCATTAGCTAGCAAATTGGGAAAGGCGGCAGGCAGGATGACGGGTTCTTCCCCCTCACCATCATAGGTCTGGCGGAAATCAACCGCGTCCTCATCAATGCCATCAAGCAAAAGCTGAGCGACGAGGGTTAATCGCGCCTCGGTGTAACGCATGGCGGCGGCATTATCGCCATCAATATTGCCAAAATTGCCTTGCCCATCAACCAAGCGATAGCGCATGGCAAACTCTTGTGCTAACCGCACCATGGCATCATAAATCGCAGCATCACCATGAGGGTGAAACTTACCCATGACATCACCAACCACCCGCGCGGATTTCTTAAAAGCCAAGCCGGGGTCAAGTTTAAGCTGACGCATGGCAAACAAGAGGCGGCGATGAACAGGTTTCAGGCCATCACGCACATCAGGCAGTGACCGTGACGTAATGGTTGATAGCGCATAAGCCAGATAACGCTGACTTAATTCGGATGAAAAATCGGTTTTGATCAATTCATTATCAGCCATTGTCTTTATCCTCAGCCAGATGCCCCGTGGTCTGTTTCACAGTGGTCTGTTTCTCTAGGCTTTGCGCATCATCTTGACGAATATGTTGTAAATCAAACTCTGTCATTACCAAATCTTCTAGTCGCTGTCGTGCCTCTGCCATAGGCAAATGATGAATGCCAAAAATCTGGCGACCAATAAAATGCCCGGTCATACGAATACCATTGATGACATCTTCTTCAAGTGATTTTCTTGCCCCCCCCAGAAAACCCGGCAAGACCAAAAGCCGCGGCGCATGATCCCCTGCCGCTGTCGCGGTCACAGCACCGCCACTGCGTGGGCTGACATAGGCTAGGTCTTGGTCAACACCACTGACAACACAGTGATCTAACTTCAGCCCAAAACCAGCCACCGACAACAACCCGATTTCCCACCGGATATAGGCGGCAAGCCATAACGCCGCCTCCGTATCCGAGGCCAGCAGTTGGATCATGGCAAGACTAGCATCATAAACCGTGTCTGCAGGTTCGCGTTCCGCCAGCGCCCCTTGGATCAGCGCACATAAGGACGATAACGCCGTAAGCCGCAGGCGGTCATCCATGATACGGGCGGCGTTTGCCGTGAGCAATTCAACCGCCATGCTTCCCAAATGTTCATCCAGTCTGGCACGCCACGAGATGCTGACCTCATTTCCCGGTTGCAAGATCGGGCGATTAGCGCGGGATTGTCCTCCACGCACTAGTCCGGCATGACGGCCATGATGCGCGGTTAAGACTTGCACCACGGCGGCGTCCTCACCAAAAGGGCGACTGGAAATGATGATGGCGTTATCCGTCCACTCAGGCATGATCAGGCGTTAAAATCCAAATCCCAGTCCCGATAACGGGCAGGATCATCTATCCAGTTGCGGCGAAACTTTACATGGGTAAAGAGATGCACACGCCGACCTAACATCGCCTCTAGTTCAAGACGTGCAGCCTTGCCAATTCGCCCAATGGTCTTGCCGCCTTGCCCAAGGATAATGCCGCGATGCCCTTCTCTTGCCACATAAATAGAACAACGCACCTCAGCGCTGTCATCATCACGTTCTTGCCAGCTTTCGGTTTCCACGGTTAATTGATAGGGCAATTCTTCATGAAGATTAAGAAACAGTTTTTCGCGTAGGATTTCTGCCGCTAATAAGCGTTGCGGCAAATCCGATAAATCATCTGGATCATAAAGATACGGCCCTTCGGGCATTTGTTTTGCTAGCCAAGTCAAAATATCATCAGTGCCTCTGGCCTTTTCCGCTGATACCATGAAGACCTTTTCAAAGGGGTATTGCTCTGACAACGCCTTTGTCCGCGTGATCACTTGTTCCGGTGAGGTGAGGTCAATTTTATTCAGCACCAACACTGCTTTGATCTGTTTTTCCTTGATGCTGGCGATAATGCGGTTGGTATCATCGTCAATCTGGCTTCGGGCGCAATCATGAACCAACATGATAACATCACTATCCCCTGCGCCCTGCCACGCGGCGCTAACCATGGCGCGATCAAGCCGCCGTTTCGGTTGAAAAATGCCGGGGGTATCAACAAAAATCACCTGACTGTCATCATGCATAGCAATGCCGCGAATACAGCTTCGGGTGGTTTGTACCTTTGGCGTCACAATGCTGACCTTATGTCCAACAAAGGTGTTCATTAAGGTGGATTTGCCCGCGTTTGGCGCACCGATTAGGGATACGAATCCGGCTCTGGTCATCAGGATTTACCCCTATTTTTAGAAAGTTGATGTTCACCACCAGCCTCAGCACTTGGGCTAGGGTGTGATGCCTCCTGCATCATATTGAGCATATTTTGTGCCGCTAGTTGTTCTGCCTGACGCCGTGATCCGCCTCGCGCATTAACAACCTGCCCTGCTAACGACACTTCCACGGTCAGCTCAGGGGCATGGTCAGGGCCTTCGCGCCCGATCATAGCATATTCAGGCAACACCCCATGATGGGCTAGCGCATATTCTTGCAGGCGCGTTTTTGCGTCTTTTTCTGCGACAGCAAAGCTAATCAGCCTATCTCCCCAAATACCGTGGGTGACTTGCTTTGCCGCCTCAAACCCGCCATCACGCCAGATCGCACCAATCAAGGCTTCAAGCGCATCAGCAAGACCTTTGTGCGATGCTGTTAGCGCGGTGTCTTGGGCCTCTATTGCGTCTTCTAGGCCAATCGCCTTGGCCAATGCCGCCATGGTGGAATTATCCACACAATCCGCATATAGCCTTGTCATCATACCCTCACGAGCTTTGGTCACTTGTTCAAAGATAGCATCAGCAATAATCAGGTTAATGACACGGTCACCTAAAAACTCTAGCCGCTGATTATTAGCACGGTTAGTGATGATGCTAGGGTGCGTCATGGCTTCGTTAAGCCACGCGATATCCTTAAACCGATAGCCAATTTTAACCTGAAGCTGTTGGCGCGCTGACACAAGGTGATCTGGTAATGCGAGATCAGATTTACCCATGCTAGTCTATGCCCATCCCAATTCGGCCAAAGCGAATGGCAAATGGCCATTTCCATACCTGCCAAAATCTGGCGGTGCCATTATGCGAAAAGAACAAAAACTCCGCCCGGCCGATTAGATTGCGCTCTGGCACAGGCCCAACATCTATGCGGCTATCGTTGGAACGGTCACGATTATCGCCCATAAAGAAATAATGCCCCATTGGCACGAGCTGTTCGGGCATATTATCTGCACGGCTATTGGGGATATCCAAACTGCGCTCTAGGACGAGATATTCCGCGCCGTTTGGCATGGTTTCTGTGAACGGCATCACCCTTGGGTCTTGTCCTGCTGGGTCATCAGGATCAAGAGATGCTGGCTGACGCTGAACTTCAACCCCGTTAATGAACAGCACACTATCCACCACCTCAATCCGGTCACCCGGCTTGCCAACTAAGCGTTTGATAAAATCAACGCTTTCGTTTCCGGGGCGGCGAAACACCACCACATCACCATATTCAGGTTCTCCGCGCCAGATGCGTCCGTCAAATGGGACTATCGCAAAAGGAAAAGAATACCGCGAATAGCCATAAGAATATTTGGACACAAACAGATAATCCCCAACCCTAAGGGTTGGGATCATTGAACCTGAAGGGATGCTAAACGGCTCAAACAAAAAGGAACGAAAGACAACGGCAATGACGACCGCCCAAAATATTGTTTTGGCAAACTCTAGCCATGATGATGATTTTTTTTCCATCTTTTGCCTCTCTCAACTCAGGCTACGCCGAATGTCTTCACCACTTTCATGTTGTGGTCTTATCTCTATTGGGGTTATTGCCCAGAAAACACCACAAATGCAAGCGCCAACCCGGCATCATCAGATAAAGATATATCCATTTTCCATGTTTTTCCTGCCTTTTGATGGGCAAGTGCAAGGGCATTGCCATGCAAATGCACCACTGGCGCCCCTTTGTTATCAGCTAAAACTTCAATTTCCGATAAGGCGATATCTTCTCTGCGGTCACGGTTTAACGCTTTCCATATGGCCTCTTTCGCAGCAAAACGGGTGGCAAGAAAACGGGTTTCTCCAAGGTTGCGTTGCTTGGCTTGCTGGCATTCGCCATCGCTATAAATGCGTTTTATAAACTTATCACCATGGCGTTCAACGCTTTGCTTGATGCGGTCAATGCTGACGATATCAGTGCCAACACCAAGGATCATGATGACCGTGCCTCATCCATTAGTCGCCGCATCGTGACAATGGCGTTACCTAGCCCTGACATGATGGCTTCACCAATCAGGAAATGCCCGATATTCAACTCTACCACTTGCGGGATAGCGGCAATAGGCCCAACATTATCAAACCGCAAGCCATGACCTGCATGACATTCCAGCCCTAAGGTTTCTGTTATTTCGGCGGCGGCAATGATGCGCCTTAATTCCGCGTCATGATCATCCCCTGCAGGCAAATCACAATAACGGCCAGTATGAAGTTCAACAATATCCGCCCCAAGATCAGCGGCGGCATTAAGCTGATCATGATCAGCCTCAACAAAAAGCGAAAGCCGGATGCCCTGATCTTTTAGTGTTGTCATAATTGGCGCCAGACGGCGGCGTTGTCCCACCACATCAAGCCCCCCTTCGGTGGTCACTTCCATGCGGTTTTCCGGCACAATGCACGCGGCATTAGGTTGCGTGACAAGGGCTATATCGCGCATCGCCTCAGTCGCCGCCATCTCAAGGTTTAACGGCAGGGTAATCTTTTCTTTGATCGCCGCCAAATCCGGCTCGCGAATGTGACGCCGATCTTCACGCAGATGGGCGGTAATCCCGTCTGCCCCTGCCTGTTCAGCAACCTTAGCCGCGTTAACCGGATCAGGATGTAGTCCGCCACGGGCATTGCGAATTGTTGCGACATGATCAATATTAACCCCTAACCGCAACCGGTTAGAGTCATGAGAAGATTGAGCCATAATTATATTTTTTCCCGTTCGACACTCTCAACAAATTTGCTGGATCGCATAGCAGCTAATACCGCGTTAAGATGCCGAATATGCGTCACCTCAACATCAAGCTGAAAGCGAAAGAAATCGCTTGAACGTTCCAACAGATGAATATTGCTGATATTGCCATCATACTGGCTAATCAGCATAGTAATTGAGGCAAGGCTGCCAGGTTCATTTAAGAGAACAACAATCAAACGTCCCGTTACCCTTGCCGGGCCTTCCTTATTCCATTCAATATCAAGCCACAATTCCGGCATGGTATTGAACTTTTCTAGCACCGAGCAATCAACCCGATGCACCGTAATGCCCTTGCCCGTGGTAATGATGCCGACAATGCGTTCCCCCGGCAACGGATAGCAACAATTGCCATGATGCACCGCCATACCCGGCACAAGCCCTTTGATATCAATGGCTGGGTCAGCTTTCTTTTTGGGACGCGTGGCAGATTTCGATACCGGGCGCAATTCTGGATAGAGTTTTGCCAACACATCAATAGGCTTTACCCCGCCCTCACCGATCAAAGCATAGAGATGCTGAATACTCTCAGCCCCAAAGCTAAGCAAACATGGCTCTAGACTGTGATCAACAATTTCAATCCCGTGTTGACGGCTGGCTTTAGAAAACAGCGCCCTGCCAAGGCGTGAAAACTCAGCCTCTTTCTTAAGGCGCAGAAACCGCCGTAAGGCTGATTTGGCCCGGCCAGTGACCATAAAGTCTTCCCACTCGGCACTTGGTATGGCACTTGGGCTAGTGATGATTTCCACTTGATCGCCATTGCTAAGGGTCGTCGCCAACTGGCGATGCTTACCATTGATACGAACACCAACACAGGTGTTGCCAACATCCGAATGCACCGCATAAGCAAAATCAATCGCTGTGGCCTGTCTTGGCAAAGGAATAATCTTACCCTTTGGGGTAAAGCAAAACACCTGATCGCTATACATTTCTAGCTGTGTGTTTTCTAAAAACTCCTCAGCGGTTTCGGATCGGCTAGAAATATCCAGCAAATCATTCAGCCAGTTAAAGCCCCTGATTTCACGATGATCAACATGGCCTTGCTTAGATTTATAACGCCAATGCGCGGCAACCCCATCTTCAGCGATACGGTGCATATCCTCGGTGCGAATTTGAATCTCAATTTTCTTTTTGAAAGGCCCGATGATTGAGGTGTGAAGCGATTGGTATTTATTCGGCTTTGGCGTGGAAATGTAATCTTTGAAACGCCCCATGACGGTAGGATAATGAACATGAAGAAACCCCAACGCCTGATAACAGGTGGGAATATCCTTAACCAAAATCCGAAACGCCATGACATCAGAAAGCTCTTCCATATCGACATTTTTGCTTTGGGTTTTGCGCCAGATCGAAAACAGCGTCTTAGTTCGGCCCGTGACCTGACAAGAAATGCCTGAAGCCTTAAGATGCGCGCGCAATTCGCCAATAATTTTCTCAATGATATCCTTTGAGCTTTCCGTCAGATATTCCAGCCGCGATTGAATGGATTCCCTCGGTTGAGGATGCAGGACTTCAAATGCTCTGTCTTCAAGTTCATGCTGAAGACTGGTCAGGCCAATACGTTCAGCCAAGGGGGCAAAAATATTCAGCGTTTCGCTCGCAATGCGGTCACGCTTTTCTGCGTTTTCAATAGCAAAAATCGTCCGCATATTATGGGTGCGATCTGCCAGTTTAACCAACAGCACGCGGATATCATTACTCATCGCCATAACAAGTTTGCGGACATTTTCAGCCTGCTTATTGTCACTTTGCATTTCCATTTTGGTCAATTTGGTCACGCCATCAACCAGTTCCGCAATTTCCGGGGAAAACCCCTTATTGATTTGTTCTAGCGTGATGTCCGTGTCTTCAACAACGTCATGCAAAAGCGCGGTAATGATGGTAGAGGGGTCTAAATGCATATCGGCCAGAATGGTAGCGACCTCAACGGGATGCGTATAATACGGATCACCTGATGATCTTTTCTGGCCTTCATGGGCTTGCTGACAAAACTGATACGCACGATCAATCATCTCGACATCAAGGCTAGGATAAAAAGGCTTGATCCGATCAGAAAGTTCAGAAGCAGATAAGATGGTCAACATACGATCAGAATCGCACTAATTCACGCCTTCTGCAAAGCAAAAATCGCTAAACAAAGAAGAATTTATCAGATGGTTAGAAACGAAAACTTAGAGGTCGTCTTTGCTAGCGGTTTCGTCGCTATCACCAAATCCGCCTTCATCTGCAAAACTGCCCTCATCTGAAAAATCAGGGCTAGCTGCTTCTGCTTCAGGGGCAGCGTCAGCGCTGTCGCTAGACTCAATTTGCATACCCATAGCGTCATCCATATCGGTATCCGCATCTGAGGAAAACGCCGCCATATCATCTTGGGCGATGCTTGCGGCTTCGTCACTGCTGGTTTGCTCTTCTTCGCGGCGGCTAATCTGTTGCAGGCTCTTGACCAATTCTTCCTGAATGTCCTCAGTTGAAATGGAAACACCGGCAATTTCACGCAAAGCAACAACAGGGTTTTTATCGTTGTCACGATCAACGGTTAGCGGGTCGCCAGAAGAAATGCCGCGCGCTCTTTGGGCGGCGGTCAAAACGAGTTCAAAACGGTTGCTGATTTTTTCGATGCAATCTTCAACGGTGACGCGAGCCATAACATTGTCTCCAATTTTCTAGGGATAGTTTGCTTATAATGAATTTATTGGCAAAAGACAACACTTGATGATCATTTGCGCCAATCAAGGCACCAGTTCAAAGCCCACGGTCAAAGCCCCCGATCAAAGCCCCCGGTCAAAGCATGGCGGCACATAAAGGGCCTTGAGGTAGGGGATTACTCAGGGTGAATATTTTGATCCCCTAACCCTCTAATCAGATCATCAATGCCTAGACCAGATTGCGGATGCACCCAATCGCTTGCCAGATCACGCAGAGGATATAGCACAAAGGCGCGCTGATCCATGCGTGGATGCGGCAGGATAGGGTCGCTTTCCCTGATCTGGCCCGCGTAATCAATGATATCAATATCAATCACTCTAGCCTCATTGCGGATGAGACGCACTCGCCCCATATCCGTTTCAACATGATGAATGCGATGAATAAGGTCACTGGGGCTAAGATGCGTTGCTATCTTTAGCACCGCGTTATAAAACCACGGCTGATCTGAAACAGGAACAGGTTCGGTGCGATACCACGGGGAAATGGCTTCAAGGGTGATTGCCCCATCAGAGGTCAGATAATCAATCGCCGCCAAGCATCCTGATTTCGGATTGTCATGGCCAGATATTGACAAATTCGCCCCTATACCTAAGAATATATCGTGATGTTTTGACATTATTATTTTACCAGATTGATGTGTACCTTAAAGATGATACCTAGCCGCAAGGCTAGAGGATAACGATTATAGCCATTTGTATAAAGATTATCCGGCGATGATCAATATCTTGCATCAACATTTATTTAGCATTGCATAAACCCCAAAACATGACCGTGACCATATCAACAATATAAAACTTATAGATAAGAACAGAAAATGCTTAACATTAAACCTGATGAACGCTTTGCCGTCTTCATTGACGGTTCAAACTTCCACGCTACGACCAAGGCCCTAAACTTTGATGTCGACTTTGAACGCTTGCTCAAAGAATTGCGCGATTGTGGGCAATTGATCCGCGCCTATTATTACACCGCCTTGCCTGATAATAATGAATATTCGCCCATTAAGCGTATTGCCGATTGGTTAGATTATAACGGCTATACCGTTGTCTCTAAGCCTTGGCGCGATTTCACCAATGCGGAAACCGGCCACCGCCGGATCAAAGGCAACATGGACATGGAATTGGCCTTAGATATGATTAAGCTTGCTGATCATGTTAATCATGTGGTGCTGTTTTCAGGGGATGGTGATTTTTGTCGGCTTCTGCAAGAAGTGCAGGATAAAGGCGTGCGGGTGACGGTAATCTCATCCATGAAACCACGGCCTTCCCTTATCGCGGATACCCTGCGCCGTCAGGCTGATGATTTTATCGAAGTTGATGATATCCGCGATTTAATCGCACGCGATAATATCCAAGGCCATCATGATTATGCCGATGATGATATCGGCGAAGCTGTTATTCTCAAATAGCCGTCGCGGATATCATGACATCTGATCCTATAAATCCCCCCCAAGATTGCCAATTATGCCCAAGATTGGCAGATTTCCGGCGCCAACAACAAGAAAAATACCCTGATTGGTACAATGCCCCTGTTCATGGATTTGGGGCATTGGATGCGGCGGTGGCAATCGTCGGGTTAGCCCCGGGGTTAAAAGGGGCAAATCGCACTGGACGGCCTTTTACAGGTGATTTTGCTGGTGATCTGCTGTTTAAGATGATGTTAAAGCATGGCTGGGCAAGGGGGGAATATCAAGCTAGGGTGGATGATGGCCTTGTTTTGGATAAGGCACGGATTATCAACGCGGTGCGTTGCCTGCCGCCACAAAACAAACCCAACCCTGATGAGATTAAAACCTGCCGCCCTTTTCTTGCCCGTGATCTTGACCGCATGACAGGTATCAAGGTTTATTTTACGCTTGGGCAGATTGCCCATCACACCTTGCTAGATATGTTGGGGTTAAAACGGTCGCAGTATCCGTTTCGGCATCACGGCGAATGGCAATTGGATCATGGCCAGACATTAATCTCATCCTATCATTGTTCGCGTTACAACACCCAAACTGGACGCTTAACCGAAGATATGTTTGATCAGGTTTTTTGCCGAATTAACGCGATTATTGATCGCCCTTAAGGACACGAGCTTTCTGGCGATCCCAGTCCCGTTTTTTGATCGCCTCGCGCTTATCGTGCTTTTTGCGGCCTTTTGCCAGACCAAGCGCGACCTTTGCTAAACCCCGATCATTAAAATAAAGGCTTAATGGCACAATGGTCATGCCATCACGATTGATATGACCTAGCAATTTGTTTTGTTCTTTTTTCTTGAGCAATAAGGGTCGGTGCCGTTTAGGTTCATGATTATCTCTGGCGCCTTCGTATTCGGGAATATTGGCATTAATCAGGATAAGTCTTCCCCGTTCTTCACCAGCATAGGCCTCTGTGATACTGGCCCTGCCCCGGCGGAGCGACTTGACCTCACTGCCGAACAACACAAGCCCAGCTTCAACGGTCTCAATAATTTCATAATCGTGGCGTGCTTTACGATTTTCAGCAACACGGCCCACAGAAATGGTTGAGGCCATGGCCCCTCCTCACGCAAGCAATTATGCGTTGATCAGACCAGCGTCACGCAGAGCCTGTTTGACTGTTGTTTTCGAATTGGCATCAATCTCTGTCATAGGCAGACGCATCTCTTCACCACATAGCCCCATCAGGCTAGCGGCATATTTGACCGGGCCGGGACTGGATTCGCAGAACATGGCGGCATGAAGCGGCATCAACCTTGCGTTAATCGCCATGGCGGTCGCAATATCACCCGCCTGCCACGCAGCGTGCATTTCCGATAATGGTCGCGGTGCAATATTAGCGGTCACAGAGATACAGCCATGCCCACCAGCGGCGCGGAACGGCAACGCTGTGCCATCCTCGCCTGATAGCATACTAAAGCCCTCGCCAATGCGATTACCTAGCTCCGTTGGTCTGGACAAATCTTGCGAGCTGTCTTTAACGCCAGCAATATTAGGGTGCTGTGCCAATGTGACCATGGTATCCACCGCCATGCTGACCACAGACCGCCCCGGAATATCATAAATGATCACCGGAACATCCGAGGCATCAGCAACAGTTTCGTAATGCCGCATCAAGCCTGCCTGAGTTGGCTTATTATAATAAGGCGTCACCACCAACACCGCGTCAGCCCCAGCCTTGCTAGCATGACGGACAAAATCAACCGCTTCATCGGTAGAATTAGAACCTGCGCCAGCGATAATCGGAACCCGGCCTGCCGCCTCATCAACACACCATTCGACAACCTGTTTATGCTCATCATGGCTAAGGGTCGGGGATTCGCCTGTCGTTCCGACAGGGATCAAGCCATTCGTGCCTTCGGCAATTTGCCATGAGACCAATTTTCGGAAAGCAGCCTCATCCAGCGCACCATCTTGGAATGGTGTCATCAGGGCAACATAGGAACCTTGGAAAAGCGGCTGTCCAGACATCTTGGTTTTACCTCAATATATAAAGTCATGTTTTGCAACCGTGCTAGTTTTCAACACGGCCATATGTGCCGGAGAATAGGGCTAACCGCGTGAGACTTCAAGGTTTCGTTTTCCCCTGTCAGCTATTGCTAGCAAATCCCCATAACAAAACCTATAATACCCTAAAGAAAAGAGCAAAATAGGAACAAAACAACATGACCTTACCAAATTATGCGGATATCGTCGCGGCGGTTAAACGAACATCAGGATTTATCGTCAAAACCCCTTTGTTGGAATCCCCTCTTTTGAACCAGCGTGTAGGCGGCCGGGTGCTGATCAAAGCAGAACCCCTGCAAAAAACAGGATCATTCAAATTTCGCGGCGCCACAAACGCTGTCATGGCTCTGTCAGATAAGGTTGATCATGTTGTGGCTTATTCTTCAGGTAATCACGCCGCGGCGGTGGCGGCGGCGGCAAGCCTGAAAGGAATAAAAGCTACCATCATCATGCCCAAAGATGCCCCTGAAATGAAGATCAAGAACACCAAGGCTTTTGGTGCGGATATTGTTCTTTATGACCGCTATGGGGAAAGCCGTGAGGCAATAGGTCAAAAAATAGCCCAAGATTATGGCGCTGCGTTAATTCCGCCTTATGAATATGTGCCAGTCATTGCAGGGCAAGGTACCATGGGCGTGGAAATTGCCGACGACCTCAAGGCTAATGGCATCAGCCCTGATCAATTGGTTTGCTGTACTGGCGGCGGCGGTTTGCTTGCCGGGGTTGCCCTTGCCATGCATGAGCATTTTCCAGGGCTTCCGTTAATGGCGGCAGAACCTGAAGGGTTTGACGATTTTCGGCGTTCACTTGAGACTGGCGAACGGCAAAGCAATAACCCTTCTGCTAGGTCTATCTGTGATGCGATTATCACCCCTACCCCGGGTGAGATGACCTTTGCCATCAACCGTGATCATGTTGCCAAAGGGATAACCGTTACAGATGATGAGGTGCGCCGCGCCATGGCGTTAGCATGGCAATATCTTAAGATAGTCATTGAACCGGGGGGTGCCGTGGCGCTGACCTCTGTTTTAACAAGAAAATGTGATGGCAAAGGCAAAACCACCATCGTTATTGCCTCAGGTGGGAATGTCGATCCTGCGGTTTTCAGACAGGCTTTGGATATGCTTCCTGCGGATTAATTAGCCGCGCCCTCGATAGCCCGCTACCCCCTGATCAGGTATCCAAACCCCTTCAGGGCTTTGCCCATATTGCCAAAATACATCTATTGGCATACCGCCACGCGGATACCAATAGCCCCCAATTCTGAGCCAATGTGGGTGAAGCAGATCAGCGAGCCGCTTACCAATATCGACTGTGCAGGCTTCATGAAACGCCTGATGATTGCGAAAGCTGTTCAGATAGACCTTCAGTGACTTGGATTCCACCATCCATTCTTGGGGAATGTAATCAATCACTAGATGGGCAAAATCAGGCTGTGCCGTCACTGGACAAAGTGAGGTGAACTCCGGCTGGGTAAAACGCGCCACGAATGGGGTATCAGGATGGGGGTTTGGCACCCTATCCAGCACCGCCTCTTCAGGCGAGGATGGTAAGGCTGTGGGTTTGCCTAAATGGGTCAGGTTTTCCATAATGTGCGTTCCTTATCAGTTGATATGTCGCTAGCAAAACTTGCCGAGATGGCATAGCACGGCGCCTTCATCAAAACAATTCCTGCGATCATATCTTTATGTGAGGCCAGCGCAACAACACAAATCAAGATAAAAAGATAACAAATGGGGGGGGTTAATTCCCTTCCTGCGTCATTGTCGCCACAATCGGAACCCCATTATTCAATAATTCTTCATGACCATGACCGTTTAGACTCACCGTAATGGTGTTTTTACCCTCTGGCAGGCTGGAAATATGAAACCAATGCCCATAAACACGGGCAATTTTTTCACCATTTACATAGAGATGCGCATGCCCCTCGCCCCTAGCATCTGTGTTTTCTGTAGCTGGGGGAACAAGCTCAAAATGAGCCGTTTTGATATGCAAATTATATCCTGATACCGCATCAGGGGTAAGCTCTGCCGTCACGCTTGGGATGTGATCCCATTGGCTGGTTTCAATGCCTTCCGCGTGATCATGTGTGGAATGATCGTGATACTCCGCCTCCACCTGATAGCTATCATGGTCGTGATCATGACCATCACCATCACTCAGGATATTGCCCATGACCGTGTAGGTAAGAGCAGAACCCACAAGAATTCCCGTAATTAATAAAGCAAATGGACGCAAAACACCTCTCCTTTTGTCATTAAGCCATTTTAATATTTATGTTCAAATATGGCAATCAATGGGCGTGGCTATGTTGATCTTTAGCTTCAAACTTAATACGGATAGACCCAGCGTGCTTAAAATGAAGCATAACCTCAACATCATCGTCATCAGCAAGTGGGTGTTTTAACCCCATAAACATGACATGATATCCACCGGGCTTGAGCATAACCATTTCCCCTGCCGGGATCAGCAAGCCTTCGGATAAGGGGCGCATTTGCATAATATCATTGGTGATTTTCATTTCGTGAATTTCTGTTTTGCCAGCAAATTCCGCTGATGCCCCCATAAGATAGTCATCTTTCAGACCATCGTTACGAATAACCAGATAACCGCCTGTCACCGGCTTGCCGGGTTGGGTTGCCTTTAGCCATGGGTCTATTATCGTTAAATCGCCAAGGCGTATCTGGTCCGCGAGCACCGGCTTTAATGATGAGCCAATAAAAGCCCCCCCAAAAATCGTTATCGCCAAAAGGAACACCGATCTGAACATGATATTTCTCATATTCCCCCCCTTAAGTATCTATTTTATTCTTATCCACAAACTGTTGCGCGGCTATGCGTCAAATGATCACGCCAACAATAATGTTCAGCGCCGTTGAGAGGGGCTTGCGATGATAATGACCATATCCGCCAAGTTTGTTCCAGTCGCCCCCGGCATAAACAATCCGCCAATCTGATTAAGATAAGTCCAACAATCATGCTGGCCTACGGCATCAGCCATAGCAACGGGATTAAGCGGCATAGTGCTGTCTAGTATCGCCCCGGCGGCATTAGTCGGGCCATCCCTGCCATCTGTTCCAGCGGCAAGGATCAGCCAAGGAAAATCAGCATCCGCCATCTGAAGGGCAAAACTGACGGCCAGTTCTTGGGAACGTCCCCCTTTTCCATAATCTGCACCTAACGTAACAGTGGTTTCACCACCACTGACACCAAGCGCTACGCCGCTATGATGATCTTTTGTCAAGATAATCTCAGCAAGCCGCCGTCCCATTTTCGCCGCCTCACCTGATAGGCGCGGCAAAGGGATGGGCGCATAACGACCAAAGCCGCCAGCCTTTGCCATCACGGGCAAAAGACCATCGTGAACCATTTGCCTGTTGCTAGCGACAATCTGTGTGCGGACGTTATCCAGACAAGCTGCCCCTTGCCGAACCGGCGGCATGACCTGCCCGTTATCCAGATCATCAAGATAAGCCTGCATCCATGGCAAGTCTGTCAACCCAAGACGGTGGATACTGTCAATGACCTGATGGAGCGGCACCGGGTCTGCCGCCGCCGGGCCGCTTCCTATTGCTGATATATGGTCATCTTCAACATCTGAGATAACCAATTGTGTGATCCGCGCAGGCGCCACCATAGCCGCCAATCTGCCGCCTTTTACCCCTGACACCAATCGGCGGATAGCATTGATTTCGTGAATATCCGCACCACTGGCAAGAAGCCTTTGGTTTAAGATCATCTTTTGTTTTAGGGTCAATGGGGGGTGGGGCAACACCATCAATGCCGATGCCCCGCCGCTTAACAGAAATAGCAAATGATCATCTGCGCCAAGGGCGGATGCCAGCTCTGCCGCCGCTATGCCGCCATCATAACTGCCCTGATCTGGCAAAGGATGCCCTGCCACCACCACAGGCCAAATCGCGGTTTGAGACGCATGAGGGGCAATGATCAGTCCATGTTGCCTCGCTGATGGGCTTAGCCCTGCTTCTAATGCCGTGGTTGCCATGCCATGTGCCGCCTTGCCCACAGCAAGAACAGCGGTTACATCCGCCATATCCATTTCAGTTAAGGCAGAGGCCATGGCATTTTTAGGCTGACCTGCGGTTACAACCGCGGCATAAGCCGCTTCAGCGGCTTTACGCCATGTGTTGCGGTCAGCCCATGCCACGGTTAGGACGGCCGCATACCTAATGTTTTTGCCATATCCACAATATTGCGTGCCATGCGGGTTGAGGCGGCATCAATCATTTGCCCCTGATACAAAGCCGCACCAGCGCCTGACGCTTCAGATTCTTCAAGCGCCTTAATCATATCTTCTGCACGTGTGATCACATCATTGCTAGGGGTAAAGACATCATTAGCAAGGGCAATCTGTGACGGGTGAATAGCCCATTTCCCTGCCATACCAAGGGCTCGCGCCCGTTTGGCAACAACAAGATAACCATCAGGGTCATTAAAATCACCAAAGGCGCTATCCATGGGAACAACGCCATGCGCATGACAAGTGGCAACCATAGCAGCTAAGGGATAATGCCAGATATCCCCCGGATAATCAGGAACCGCCCCACCAATGGATGTTGTTGGTGACCTGACACTTGCGGCATAGTCCCCGGCACCAAAATGAAGCGCCTCAAGTCTTAAGCTGCCAATGAATTGATTATATCCTGTGATATCAGCAAGATTGACCACACCTGAGGCACTTTCAATCAAGCCTTCGATGGTGATCAGATTTTTCTGGCCTCTGGCGCGGCATAGTTGAGTGATAAGCGCGTCCACCGCGTAAATATCCTCGCGGCGTCCCACCTTGGGCAGGATAATCGTATCAATATGCTCCCCCGCGCCTTCAATAACAGCGATGATATCCTGATATGTCCACACCGTATCTAGCGCATTGACCCGAATAGACACAGATTTACCCGCCCCTTTCCAGTCATGAGCTTTTAAGGCTTCCACGGCAAGGGTTCTCGCCTCTGCCTTGGCGTTTGGGGCAACCGAATCCTCAAGATCAAAAAACACCGCATCTGCGGCGGTTGTCACCCCTTTTGCCATCATTTTTGCAGATGATGCCGGGATAGACAGCAAGCACCGGCGTAGCCGAGCGCTAGGAGTAGGAATAGGGCGATGCGTCATAGCGTTAAATCCTGTCATAATCAGCTGATATGGTTATCATCATGACAGGATTAATATGGTCTTTTCAAGTCTTGTGAAACAAAACTTGCCTGAAAGAGCTGATGATTTACCACCCTGTCTTATTAATGATCCTCTGTGCCGTCTCTGCGTGATCAGCAATTTCTGTGATCGGCAGATCATCTGCCCTAAAACGGCCCCATGAGGTAATCTCTGCATCTGGGGTGATCTGCGGATTGACAGGATATTCATAGTTGATCCGAGAATAGATGCTTTGCCCCTGTGGGCCACTAAGCCATTCCAGAAACGCCACTGATTCATCATATTTCTCGCTAGAATCAAGAATACCTGCGCCTGTGATATTGACGTGCTGACCACGATCCCCCTCACCTTGATTAAGGAAAACAATACGCACAGCTTTAGCCCAGTCCTGTTGTTCTGTTTTCTCAAGATTGTGTTTCATCAACCCATAGTAATAGGTGTTCATCAGTGCCACATCACAGCGGCCAGCAAAAATAGCACTGGCCTGAGCGCGATCATTTCCTTGCGGTTTGCGGGCCAGATTGGCAACCAACCCCTTTGCCCATTCTGTAGCGACGTCCTCGCCAAGATGGGCAACTAATGAGGCCAGCAAGGCGCGGTTATAAGGATGGCTTCCTGCGCGCGTGCAAATCCGTCCCTGCCATTTCGGGTCAGCTAAGTCTTCTAATCGTGTTAATTCTTCTGCTTTCACACGGTCAACAGAAACCACCGCGACGCGTGCCCTAGTCGTTAGACCAAACCAATGGTGATCTTCATCACGCCATTTTGCCGGAATGTTAGTCCGCAAAACAGGCGAATCTACCGCCGCAAAAATATGCAATTTATCAAGTTCTGACAATCTGGCGATATCAACCGTCAAGATCACATCCGCAGGTGAGGCATCGCCCTCTGCCTCTAATCTTTGCGCCATACCCTTAGCCAGATAAAGGATATTAAAGGTAACCCCTGTTTCTTTGGTGTAGGCATCTAGCACAGGTTGCACCAATTCAGGCGAGCGCGATGAGTAAATATTGATCTCTGTTGCGCTTGCTGTCCCGTAAGACCCGATAAGACCAAGCCACGCCGTCAGCAAGATCACGCCATTTGCTCTTGCTTTGCAAAAATGTGTTTTCGCGATACGAAATATCATGACATTTCCCCTTTAGCTATTCTCTGAATACCTAATCGAATGGTAAAAAAACATTACTATTTCGATAAACCACAAGACTTTTTTGCTTTACCAATCACCTTAGTTGATAATGAGAATGATTATCATTAGCAATAGCATATAGCAAGCAAAAAGTAATTCTAGCTAATGACCTGCTCATATTCGCCTTTATCTCGTGATGTGGTGGCCGGAATAGATCGCTCGCCTAGAACATAAACCCCGGCTGAAAGCTTTGCGGTGCCAATTCAAAACTGTCAAAAATAAAGCCGGGCGCGGTTACACAAGTCACAAGGACAAAATCGGTTTTAGCAGTAGCGGTCTGCCAATCCCCTGCCTTAACCACGATTTGCGGCACTTCACCAGAGGCTAAATCCATCCCTATCTTTGCGCGTTCCACGGATTTGCCATCACGAGTACTTGAAAATGATAGACTGCCCCCTGCAATCCAT
>CBFHXL010000003.1:0-112850 GCA_965659785.1 Puniceispirillales bacterium (SeqCode) | reverse complement strand
ATCTGACCGATGATATGGTTTTTGTAGCTGAAGACATAGGGCCGCAAAGCGTGGTGGGATATGCTATCATTACCATTAAAGACGGTCATTATTGGTTAGAAACCATCGCGGTTGACCCCCCGGCATCAGGGCGCGGGATTGGCTCACAGCTTATTGCTTTTGTTGAAGGCTATATCGCAACACGGGCATCAGACTATCAGCTTTATACCAATGTAAAAATGACCGATAACATAAACTGGTATCAGCGCATAGGATTTCAGGAAGTCAAACGGCAAATCGTTGATGGCTACGAACGGGTTTATTTTAAGAAAGCCCTAAACTAAGCGGTTGCCATTAGCGATGATCATGGCAAAATAAGCGACGAGATATGCCATCATCCATCAGGAAAGAAGACATCAAAATGAAATTACGGGGAAATAAACCCGTCCTCATTTGTGTTGATATTCAGCGCGGATTTTTAGAAGAAGAGCGCTGGGGCGGAAACAGAAACAATAAAATGCAGAGGCCATTTGCGCCCAGATCATAACTAAGTGGCGTGATATTGGTGAGAGCATTATTCATTTCTACCATTCTTCCTCTGATCCCAATTCTAATCTGCATGAGAGCTTGGACGGTCATCTCTTTCATCCGCTATGCGCCCCTATCGCAGGTGAGATGGTTCTCAGCAAATCGGTTAACAGTTGTTTTATCGGAATAGGTCTTAAGAAAATATTGGATGACATGGGCTGTGATACGCTCGTCATCATTGGTCTGACAACAGATCATTGTGTGTCCACCACCGCGCGCATGGCTGGCAATTATGGTTACAACACTTATCTGATTTCAGATGCCACTGCGACCTTTGATAAGGTTGGAATTAATGGTGAGGTTTATCATTCTGATCTGATCCATCATTCCGCGCTTGCCAGTCTGAAGGATGAGTTCGCCGCCGTCATCAGCGCAGAGGCGCTTTTTGCCATCTTATGATATCAAAATAAGTAATGCCCTTGATGGGATTACTCGCGTTGTGTTTTCTCTTTCCTTTCCTATAATGGGGAAATGAAATCTAAGCCTATAATGACCATTCGCCCTTTTGCCGCCGCTGATAGTGATGCGGTCATATCGCTTTGGCAGGACTGTGGTTTAACCCGATCATGGAATAATCCTGTTTTTGATATTGCTCGAAAAACCTCGTGTCAGGGGGAATTGTTTTTTGTTGGCTGTCATGAAAATCACATCATCGCAAGCGCCATGTTTGGTTATGAAGGGCATCGCGGTTGGGTGAATTATCTAGCTATCGCCCCTTCTTATCAGCGTCAGGGCTTTGGCAAGCAAATGATGGCATATGGTGAGTCGGCGTTGCTGGCTTTAGGTTGCCCAAAAATCAATCTACAAATCCGATCAGAAAACACAAATATCGCCAAGTTTTATGAGGCGTTAGGCTATACACAAGACCCTGCGATCTCAATGGGTAAACGACTGATTTCTGACCAAGAGGAATAAGCCCATCATGACAGGAATAACATCATGAAAACTATTGGTCTGATTGGCGGGATGAGCTGGGAGTCTAGCAAAACGTATTATGCCATCATTAATGAAATGGTAAGGGAACATTTAGGCGGCTTGCATTCTGCACGGTTGGTGATGATTAGCCTAGATTTCCATGATCTTGAGCCGCGCTTACGGGCAGGGGATTGGGCCAGCATTGCGGCTATCCTAACCCAAGCCGGTGAGCAAGCGCACAAAGCAGGGGCAGAAGCCTTGCTGATTGGCAGTAATACCATGCACCGTGTTTATCCAGAAGTGGCAGGAAAGCTGACGATCCCATGTTTTCATATCGCCGCGATCACTGGTAAGGCCCTAGCGAGAGATAACCATAAGACGGTCGGATTACTAGGAACACGTTTCACCATGGAACAGCCATTTTTTGCTGCGGAACTGTCGCAATCCTATGGTATTGAAACCCTTCTTCCTGATGCGGCAGAGATGGCGGAGATCAATCGCATCATTTTTGATGAACTCTGTCTTGGCGTGGTATCTGACGCCTCTCGTCAGAATATGCTTACGGTCATGGATCGTCTTTCCTCACAAGGGGCGGAGGCTATTATCCTTGGCTGTACAGAAATTGAAATGCTGGTCAAACCGCATCACACCTCTATTCCCCTTTATGATACGACAAGGCTTCACGCTGGCGCGGCGGTGGAATGGGCGCTTGATCTGGCTGATGGGGCTTGCCGATAAAAACAGACTCGTCTAAAGATACCAAAATGTCAGACCATAATCACAAAACTCATCTTGATCATCTGCCTATTCGGGTGATGGCGTTATATCATTTTGTTGCTATTGATGACCCACAAACCCTTGCTCACGCGATTGAAGCGCTCTGCCGACAACAGGGTATTCGCGGTACTTTTCTGTTAGCGCATGAAGGCATTAATGGCACGGTTGCTGGTACAGCTAAGGCGATTTCGGTACTTTCAGATGCGCTTTATCAGATAATTTCTGACACAAAGATGGAGATAAAATACTCCGCCGCCGCGGAAATGCCGTTTCGGCGGCTTAAGGTAAAGGTCAAGCCTGAAATTGTCACTATGGGGGTGGAAGACCTTAATCCCTCACAACACGCAGGCACTTATGTTGATGCAAAGGACTGGAATGATCTGATCACTGATCCAGATACGATTGTCGTCGATACGCGCAATGACTATGAGGTGGCGATAGGAAGTTTTAGCGGGGCAATTCATCCGAATACCGCCAGTTTCAGGGATTTCCCCAAATGGCTGGAGGAGCAAAAACAGCGTTGGGAAGCCGAAGGGCGAAAACCAAAACTAGCTATGTTTTGCACAGGCGGTATTCGGTGTGAGAAATCAACCGCTTTTGCAAAACGCATCGGCCTTGATGAGGTCTTTCACCTGAAGGGCGGCATTTTGCGTTATCTCGAAGATATCCCCCCTGAGCAAAGCCAGTGGCAGGGGGAGTGTTTTGTTTTTGATGAGCGCGTTGCGGTTGGCCATGGGTTATGCCTCACCGATTATCAGCTTTGTCACGCTTGCCGCGTTCCTCTATCTGCCAAAGATCGCCAGCATCCAGCCTATGTGCCGGGGATCAGTTGCGCGTATTGCATCGACAGCCTTTCCGAAGATAAACGGGAACGCCTTGCCGAACGCCAAAAGCAGATCGCATTGGCGAAAGCTAGAGGCGTGGAACATCTGGGCGATGCCTATACCACTGGACTGATAAAGGTTAAAAAATCATCTGCATCTGAATAGACATGACGCAGGCAGGATAACGATTACCCTAAATCTTCATCCAGAATCGTCATCTGAAAATGATAACAAACATCACCATCTTCGGTGTCTTTGAAAATCACCCCCACAAACTCACCATCCATGGAAATTTCAGCAGAACTTTCAGCAACATCATCTGATCTTGGTTTTGCTTTAAGGGTGTTGTTGTTGAATTTCTGTCGCAGATATCTTTCAATGCGACTGGCTTCACCGGCTTCCATATCATTTCTCCTAAGGTGAATATGTGGTTAACGCTGTCGTTTTGATCAGGGCATCAAGGTTTCTTTACCCATGAACCAATCGCGGCAGTGTCTTTAGGGTTTGAAGGATAGCATCAATCCGGCCCGCGGTCTTTAGCAATTTGCGGCGATCACGCAGTTGATATTGCCAGCGGTTATTGCCTTTAAGTTTATGTTTCTCAATCGTAAAAATAGGGGTTTCCACACAAGACCGATAAATCGAAAACACCGCCAAGCCATCAAGATGATCAAGCGCATAATCGCGCCATTCCCCCGCCGAAACAAAACGGGCATAAACATTCAAAATCTGATTAAGCTCAGCACGGGAAAAATAACCTGTATTGTTTTTGTTTTTATTGTCATGGCCAGTTAGCATATTATTCATCTGGCAAAACCATCCTTTATCTATGTTTATTCTTAGGGGTATTTATGATCTTATCTCTTTCTTTGGCGTTCTCTGCTGGATTATCCCATGCATTTCTATTATGTTGCAATGCTAAGCACCATTCGGTCAAGACATGGGATGACAAATGAGCGATATTTTTCACGAAATTGACGAAGAACTTAAAGCTGACCGCGCTCGCCTTTTGATGCGCCGCTATGGGGGTTATGTCATTGGTGGCATCATTGCCATCATTCTTTTGGTCGCAGGCAGGCAAGGCTATATCTATTGGGAACAAGCTCATCGTGAGGATTTAGCCAACCGTTATCAAGCGGCGGTTTTATCAGATGATTTGATTGGTAATTTATCGGAATTGACCCAAGAGTCAGGCGGCTATGGGATGTTGGCGCGTTTCGCAACCGCGGCTGAACTCGCCAAGACCGACCCGCAAGCGGCAGAGGGCTTATATCTGGCTTTGGCCGAAGATAGTGATCTTGCCGTGATCTATCAGGATGTCGCCCGGCTTCTTTCTGTGATCCATGCAGGGAAAGCAACACCTGTGGCGGAACGGCTTGGGCGCTTGTCTCAGATTGATAAAGCGTCTAGCCCATGGGCCGCTTTGGTTCAAGAATGGCAAATTGCCCTTTACCTCGAATCTGGTGATATGGCGTCGGCACAGCGCAGTTTGCAAGAATGGAAGGCAGATGGCAGAGCCCTAACGCCACGCGCCAATGCCCGAAGACAATTGCTAGAACAGGCGCTTGGCAGTAACTAAGCAGCAATATAAGGAAAGTACAGGCAAGGTCATGACAAATCGCATCTGGCAATTGATGGTTTCCTGTCTCCTGTTGGTGACAATAGCGGCTTGTGGCGATAAAGGGGTTATTCTGCCCGGCGAGAGGTCTGCTGTTCTGTCCCTAGAAAGCCTGCCAGAAATTAATGAAACCGCCACTGCTGAGGGCGCTCAAATAGGCGATGTTTTGCCAAATATCATTTACAGCCAAGCTGGACTTATGGCGAGCCATCGCGGAGGGCATCTGGCGCTGGAATGGCCTTTGCAGAGAATATGGAGCGTTTCTATCGGTGCGGATACCGATCTGGGCACATTGATGGCCTCACCCATAGCCAACCGAGATAGTGTTTTTGGGGTTACCCCTGATGCGCAACTGACCGCCGTTAATCTGAATGATGGCAGTATCCGTTGGCGCGTAGAAATAGAACCGCGTGCAGATAAAACTCAGCCAGCAATTAGCGGCGGTCTTGCCCTTACTAACGATCAGGATAAAGATCAGATTTTTGCTCATGCAGGGGGCAACAGGCTGATATCTCTTAACGCTGATGATGGATCGGCACGCTGGGATGTGCGGTTTGATCTGCCATTAATGGGCGGGCCAACCGCGGTGGATGGGCGTGTGGCGGTAACGGATTTGGATGGAAGACTGTTTGTACTTTCTGCCAGTAATGGTGAGATTTTATGGTCACGGGTTGGAAACCCCGAAGCTACCCGTGTGTTAGGGGCATCGTCGCCAGCCATTCATAACGGGGAATTGGTTTTAACAGGAAATGATGCAGAACTATCTGTCCTGACCCTTGATCGGGGGGAATTGTTATGGGGTGATGATCTGTCGGTGCGGACGCCGCGAACCGCCCTAGACAACATTAACAGCATCGTTGCCCATCCTGTTTATAATGGCAATATGGTGTTTGCAGGCAGTATGTCAGGCCGCTTCGCCGCTTATAACACCCAAACAGGGTCACAGTCGTGGGAAATTGGCATAGCTACCCACCAACAGCCTTGGGTGGCTGGCAAAACAGTGTTTGTCGTTAGCGCAAAAGGCAGGGTCTATGCCATCCGCCGCCAAGACGGAAGCTTGCGCTGGATAAGGGAATTGCCAGGTGCTGTTCCTCTCAACCTGACAGTATCTGATGATGCCATGCGTTATGTTGGACCTATTGCGGCAGGCGGCAGAGTTATCGTTGTTGATCAGAACGGTAAAGGGTATTTTCTTGATCCTGATACAGGCGCGATTGTCGATAGCCAGTCTTTCGGCGCGGCGCAAACCGGGGTTCCGATTATTGTATCGGGAACATTGATCCTTCTTGATGACCGGGGACGGTTGTCGGCCTATCGTTAAGGCTGGGTTAGAGTGATGGAATTCCGTATCGCCATTGTTGGCCGACCCAATGTCGGTAAATCAACCTTATTTAATCGCCTGACAGGGCGTCAGCACGCGATAGTGCATGATCGCCCGGGCGTCACCCGTGATCGGCGCGAGGCCATAGGCCATCTCGCGGGATTAGAGTTTCGGCTGATTGATACCGCAGGGCTTGAAGAATCCTCTAAGGGAAGCCTCGAAGACCGTATGCGCAAGCAGACCGAATATGCTATTGCCCATAGTGATTTGACCCTGTTGCTTTTTGATGCCAGAGCAGGGATCACGGAGGCTGATGTCTTTTTTGCCAATGTCATTCGCAAATCTGGCGCGGCGGTCTTAGCCGTAGGCAATAAATGTGAAGGCAAAGCCGGTCAAGGCGGTTTGATGGAAGCGTGGCAATTAGGGTTGGCACAGCCGGTGGGGGTTTCTGCTGCTCATGGTGAGGGGCTTGGTGATCTTTATGATGCCTTAATTGAGGCCGCCACGGAAATGAATAAGCAAGATTTACTGATGCCAAATTATGATGATGAAGACACGGATGATGGGCAACAGGATAAAGATTTCCAAGACGAGGTTGAAAATCAAATTGAAGATGTCACCACCTTGCCGCAAATTGGGCCATTACGCATCGCCATCATTGGTCGGCCGAATATGGGCAAATCGACCCTTACTAATCATCTGATAGGCGAAGATCGGGTTTTGACAGGGCCAGAGGCCGGCATCACCAGAGATGCCATCGAAGTGCCATTTCGTTATGATGGGCATGAAATTATGCTGGTTGATACGGCAGGGATGCGGCGCAAAGCGCGCATTGATGATCAACTTGAAAAAGCCATGGTTGATGATGCGTTACGCGCCATTCGTTTTGCCCAAGTTTGTATTCTGATGATTGATGCGCGTGAAGAATTGCATAAACAGGATTTAGCTATTGCGCGTCTTGTTGCCGAAGAGGGCCGCGCCTTAGTGATTGCCGCCAATATGTGGGATATCGTGACTAATAAGCAAGAGGCGTTAAAAGAGTTTCGCTATAAGCTTGATCAATCCCTAGGTCAGGTCAAAGGGGTGCCGTTAGTCACCATTTCAGCCCTGAAAGGAAGCGGCATCCCAAAGCTGATGACCGCGGTATTTGATATTTACAGCCGCTGGAACAGGCGGGTATCAACCGCGGCCTTAAACCGTTGGCTGATGGGTAAACTTGAAGCGCATCCGCCGCCATTAGTGCAAGGTCGGCGCATCCGTATCCGCTACGCCACCCAAATCAAAACAAGGCCGCCAAGTTTTGCCCTTTTTGTCAGTCGCCCTGCCGAATTGCCTGATCATTATCTGCGCTATCTGGCGGCAGGATTAAGAGAAGATTTCGGTTTGCAAGGTCTGCCTCTTCGGCTGAATATGCGCAAAGGCAAAAACCCTTATATCAACTGATTGACTTCCAGTATCTGGGCTTGATGGGGACAATCTGGCTGACAAAGCTTAACAAAAGCATCCGCGATATCGTCAGGTGATGGCAAGGTTGCCTTATCAATGCCGGGAAAGGCCTGACCAATCATGTTGGTGGCAACACGGCCGGGGTTGAGCATATTGACCTTATGGGGTGTTTGTAAAAGCTCATTAGCCCAACTTTTACCAAGCGCATCCAATCCCGCTTTACTAGCGGCATAGGCAGACCAATAGGGGCGATTGGCCTGCGCCGCCCCTGATGTCACCAATACCGCCCGGCCAGCATCTGACTGGCGAAACAAGGGATCAAAGTGATGGATGAGGCGAAAACAAGCGCTAAGATTAATAGCAATGACCTCATCCCATGTGTCTTCGTCAAGATGCGCCACAGGTGCTAGCGTTCCAAGAATGCCAGCGTTAAGAACCATAATATCCAAACGCCCCCATCTTTCTTGGATTGCTGCCGATAATCGGGGCAGGGCAGGGCGGTCGTTAAGGTCCATGGTCACCAGCGTGGCGCCGCCGCCCTCGGCCTTAATCTCATCATCCAATTCTTCAAGTCCGGCTTGTGTGCGCGCAGTGGCAATAATATGTGCGCCTTGGCGGGCTAGCGCTTTTGCGGCGGCTCTGCCAATCCCACGCGAAGCGCCAGTGACTAAAGCGATACGGTCTTTCAGGATCATCATTTGGTAAGTATTCCTTTATTAGAACGCCCATCACTTCGCCCCGGCGTGATAGGATATTCCCCGGTAAAGCAAGCATCGCAATATTGCGGTGTGTCTGCATTACGCTTGGGTTCGTTAAGAGCGCGATAAAGCCCATCAATGGAAATAAAGGCCAGACTATCTACCCCAATATGTTTTGCGATGGCATCGGTATCCATATTGGCGGCGATAAGCTTATCGCGGTCAGGCGTATCAACACCATAGAAACACGGATGGGTGGTTGGCGGGCTAGCGATACGCATATGCACTTCGGTTGCGCCTGCTTGACGGATCATATTGACGATTTTGATTGAAGTTGTCCCCCGAACAATAGAATCATCCACCAATATGACGCGGCGCCCTTTTATGGCTTGGCTATTGGCATTATGTTTCATTTTTACGCCGGTTTGTCGTCCGGCGTCTGTGGGTTGAATAAAGGTGCGCCCGACATAATGGTTGCGGATAATCCCGAAATCAAAAGGGATGTTGGTTTCTTCGGCATAACCAAGAGCCGCAGGCACCCCTGAATCTGGCACAGGAACAATCACATCGGCGGCAATATGGCTTTCCTTTGCCAGCTCAACGCCAATTTTCTTGCGCGCTTCATAGACATGATGGTTTTCCATTACACTGTCTGGACGGGCAAAATAGATATATTCAAACACACAAAACCGCGAGGGCTGTTCAGCAAAGGGCTGGCTGGAAGATATGCCGTCCTGATTAATAATTACCATTTCACCAGGGTTTATATCTCGAATAAACTCAGCGCCGATAATATCAAGCCCACACGTCTCAGAGCTGACCACATAGGCATCACCTATCTGGCCTAGCACAAGAGGACGAACACCGTGAGGATCACGCATGGCGATTAACCCTTGCGGCGATAAGCATACTAGGGAATACGCCCCCTCAACCTGTTTCATGGCATCAACAAGCCGCAAGGCAGGTTCCGTTTGGTGTGATCTGGCGACCAGATGAATAATGACTTCGGTATCCGTGCTGCTTTGCATCAGGCTACCAGTTTCAACCAAAGATCGGCGCAACCGATCCGCGTTGGTAAGGTTCCCATTATGGGCAAGGGCAAAGCCGCCAAAAGCAAGATCAGAGAAAAACGGCTGAATATTGCGTAATTCCGGCTGTCCGGTGGTCGAATAGCGGTTATGGCCTATGGCTGCCATACCTTTAAGCCGATCAAGATGCCCTGATGACGCATCGAAGTTTTCACCAACATGGCCTAGCCCCCGATGAATATGAAAATCATTGTTTGCGATATCCATGCTGACAATTCCCGTGGCTTCTTGTCCGCGATGCTGAAGCGCGTGAAGCCCTAATGCACTATGTACGGCGGCTTCAGGGGTGCCATAAACACCAAATACGGCACATTCATCGTGAAAACCATCGACCGGCACGGTGTCATCATAGGGCATTATTGGGTTCCATCAGTAATAGTAGGGGAGGGGTTAATTTCGTCATCAAGCAGATTGCCAACAGCGTTAGATTCTGGCGTTGTTGGGCTTTCCTCAAGCGGTTGAACAATCTGATCAGTGATGTCATTAGCTTGTTCGGGGTCAATAAGCGTTTCAGGAATCTTGTCTGTTATTTCATCACGCATAGCCTCAGGCGTCAGGCTTGCCAGAAACAGGGTCGTGCTTCGCAACCCGTCTGCCAATGCTGCTTCGCGCACCATATTAGGCAGGGCTTCTTCGCTATCAACGGCAAATAAAGCGCTCATATAAAGAAGGGCGGCAATAACAAATCCGCGTGCTAACCCATAAATAAACCCCAACGGCCGATCCAGAATATTAAGCGTAAATCTCCGCAAGGGCGGGGTCAAAATATTAGAAAGCACATACCAAAAAATAGCAACAAGCAGAAACGGAATGGCAAAACTAAGCACGCTAACGATCATCTGTGAGGCAAGATGTTCCGCCAGTTGTTCCACCACCATGGCATCAGTCAGACGCGCAACAATGATAGCAACCACCCATCCTGCAAGGCCTAGCGCCTCACGGATTAATCCGCGCAAACTTGCCATAAAGCCAGAAATAACGGCAATAATGACAATCAGGATGTCGATAAGATTAAAAGGAATTGCAATTTCCATAACGCTTTATTTACCCTATTTCCAACCCCTTGGGCAATCTCTTATCATAGTTTTTGTTTCATGCCGCCTAGCGCCCCAATCAGTGCCCCAAGATCAGCCACATGATGCAATGTCATGCCATCGGGTATTTCTAAATCCACCCCCTTTAGCGGCGGCAGAATAGCCTGATCAAAGCCTAATTTTGCGGCCTCTTTAAGGCGCAATTCAGGATGGGCAACGCGGCGTGATTCGGCGGCAAGGCCAACCTCACCAAAAACAACACAATTGCGTGGACAAGGCAGATCACTAATGGACGATAAGAGCGCGGCGGCAACTGCTAAATCTGCGGCTGGTTCACTAATCTTGACGCCGCCAGCAACATTGAGAAAAATATCACGTCCAGATAGAGGGACGCCCCCACGCGCCTCTAACACGGCGGCTAGCATAGAAAGCCTGCCTTGATCCCATCCGACAACATTACGGCGTGGATTTGCCATGGTTGATGGGGCAACTAAGGCTTGGATTTCCACTAGAATGGGTCTTGTTCCCTCTAGGCCAGCAAACACCACTGCGCCGGAAACATGATCTTGACGATCTGCCAGAAACAGCTCGGATGGGTTGGCGACCTCTGCTAGGCCACTGCCTTTCATTTCAAAGACACCAATTTCATCGGTAGGGCCAAAGCGATTTTTAATACAGCGCAAGATGCGGAAATGATGGCTTCGGTCGCCTTCAAAATGCAGCACGGTATCAACCATGTGTTCCAGCACCTTTGGCCCGGCAATGGCACCATCCTTGGTGACATGACCGACAATGATCACTGCCGCGCCTTTGGATTTTGCCGCGCGAATAATCTCAAAGGCACTGGCGCGAACCTGACTCACCGTCCCGGGGCCAGACTCGATGGATGGTAAAAACATGGTTTGGATGGAATCAATCACGGCAACGGTGACAGGTTGCGATGCCGTAAGTGAGGCGCAAATATCAGCGGCGTTGGTGCTGGTTGCTAATCCTAATGACATATCCTGTTGGGCAAGACCCAGACGGCCACCGCGCATCCGGATTTGTTCAACCGATTCTTCGCCGCTGAAATAGGCGGCGTCCTGACCCATCGTTGCCATCTGGCATACCATCTGAAGCAAAAGGGTGGATTTTCCAATCCCCGGATCACCGCCAATGAGCGTTGCTGATCCCGGCACTAATCCGCCTCCAAGCACCCGATCTAATTCAGGAATACCACTGGAAAGTCTTGGCGGGGGTGCGGTTTCACCGATCAGCCCATGCATTGTTATTTTGCTGCCTTTGGCTTTGCCAGCCGCCCCGGGGGTAGCTGTTTGTGTTTCCTCATTAATACAGTTCCAGCTATTACACTGGCTGCATTTGCCAGACCATTTGCTGTGAACGGCGCCGCATTGCTGACAGACATATTGGGTTTTGCTACGCGCCATCTAAATGCTTTCTGCATATTTGGTTAAAGGCCCGGTTGGCAAGCCATGAACAAACTGATGCACCACAGGATGATCAACTTTATCCATGTCTTTGACGCTTCCTTGCCAGATAATATGCCCTTCATGGATCATGGCTACTTGATCAGCAATTTGCCTGACAGAGTTCATATCATGGCTAATGGTCATGGCAGTTGCCCCTAATCGGTCCACGGCGTTGCGGATCAGGCGGTTAATCACACCGCTAGTAATTGGGTCTAAGCCTGATGTTGGTTCATCAAAAAACAAGATGCCGGGTTTATCGGCAATCGCACGCGCCAGACCAACGCGTTTCTGCATACCCCCAGACAATTCAGCAGGGTAAAGATCAAGCACACGTTCTTCTAACAGGACTTCGGCTAGGGTGGCTTTGGCTTCTGCTCGTAATCCAGCCTTATCCCTTTTTGTGTTCTGGCGATAACGGAACATGACGTTTTCCCAAACGGGGAGGGAATCAAACAGTGCCCCGCCTTGAAAAAGCATACCGAATTTTTTTAATACATCCTCACGGGTGCGGCGGCTAGCGCCAACGGTTTCAATCCCGTCAACTTTAGCAGAACCGCTATCTGGCTGGATCAGCCCTAGAATACATTTCAACAACACGGATTTGCCAGTGCCAGAGGCGCCAATAATGGCAACGGATTGGCCTTTGGGAACATCTAGTGAAATGCCCTTGAGCACGTGCTTTGAGCCAAAGCTTTTGGTGAGATCACGAATTTGAATCTGCGTATCTGTCATGGCATCACCGTACAAAAGCAAAGCCAGTGATCATGAAATCAAAGATCAAAATCATGATGGCGGAATAGACAACGGCATTAGTGGTGGCACGGCCAACACCTTCGGCGCCGCGACCAGAATGATAGCCAAAATAACACCCCATAATAGCAACGGTGAAACCGAATACTGCGGCTTTCACCAGACCAATGATGACATCAAAGGGTTCAAGAAACTCAAGCGTGCCTGCCAGATACACAGATGGGGAAAACCCTAACTGATAAATGGCAATCACATAGCCGCCAAAGACCCCGATAATATCGCCGATTAGCACCAAAAAAGGCAGACATATGGTGCCGGCAATAACCCGCGGGGCAATCAGATACTGCATCGGGCGTGTGGACAGGGTATCAAGGGCATCAATTTGATCTGTAACGCGCATCGTGCCGATTTCTGCCGCCATCGCCGCCCCAATGCGGCCAGCGACCATCAATCCTGCTAAAACAGGGCCTAATTCCCTTGTGATGATCAGCACCACCACAGTAGCGACAGAGGTTTCCCCTTCGGCAGAAAATCGTTCTGTGCCTGTATAGCTTTGTAAGGCAATGACCATGCCGGAAAACATCGTCGTTAAGCCAACTACAGGCAGGGAATAATAACCAATATCAATAAGCTGCCGTAAAATCTGACGCCCATACCACGGGGGGCGGATAAGCCAGATCAGCGCTTGTCCCACAAACAGGCTAAGCCGTCCCATTTCCGATAACATGCCAAGGGCGGCTCTGCCCGGGATTTGTAACACTTGCACCATGACACCTTTCTTAAGGGAATTTGGTCTTAAGGTAAATCGGCCTTAAGGTAAATTGGTTATGCTTCCCCTGTTTCTTCGGCAAACTTGACCCGCTTAGACATAGGAGCGTGTTGCCCTCAGACCAAGCGACGTTAAGACATCATAGCAAATCGTGTCACTTAATAAAGCCATGACATTCGCATCATGATCAGGATTGATCAGGGTAAGATAATCCAGACTACCTAACAGACCTTCTGGCCAATCTGTAATATCAATGACATGGGTATCCATAGACACGCGGCCCAAAACCGGGGCGGCACGCTCGCCATGCCAAACTTGCCCATGATTGCTAAGTTGACGCCGAAAACCATCAGCATAACCGCCTGCTACAGTCGCTAGGACACTATCCCGTTTGAGCTGATAGGTTGCGTTGTAACCAACATATTCACCAGCCTTGGCATGGCGTATTTGCAACACACGCCCCTTTAAGGTGAGGGCAGGGATAAAGCCTTCACACGGCAATGGCGGATATCCATAAAGCGCAATGCCGGGGCGGACCATATCAAAATGATACTCAGGCCCCAGCAATGTCCCACCTGATGCGGCAAGGCTGGCAGGGGTGTCCGGCATGGCACGGATAGCCTCACAAAACCGTTGCCTTTGGTCTTCGCTAAGGTCACGGGATGGGTCATCGGCGCTAGATAAATGCGAATAAATCCACTTGATATCAGCCTGCTTTGATAACTCGGCGGCGTTGGCGGCATTCAGCCATCGCCAATCAACGCCAAGGCGGTTCATGCCTGTATCAATCTGCAACATCACAGAGGGTCGACTGCCGCTATCATTACGCCATTTTTCAAGCAAGGCGATTTGCCCAACATCATTAATGCTAGGGGTCAGATCAAACTGTTGAATAAGGTCAATATCGCCAGCAAAGAGACCGTCATAATACCCTATGACGGCATCGCCAGCATGGGGACGGATGGCCGCCGCCTCGTCTGCGCTAGCGGTAAAAAAGTGACGGCAACCAGCTTGATAAAGCGCGGCAGTTACGGCTTCTGCCCCATGACCATAGCCATCGGCTTTGACCACCGCGGCGGTTTGGGCTTGACCAGATAACTCATCCAGCCGACGCCAATTATGGATAATGGCATCCCGTTTGATCTCAGCAATAAGGCGGTCAAACACAGCCATCAGGTGTTAAAAACGCTCAGGCAGATGATCTTCAGGCACGGCATCTGTAAATTTAGTAAATTTGCCAATAAAGTTCGGCGTGACAACACCTGTGCTACCATGGCGCTGTTTGGCGATGATCACCTCTGCCTTGCCTTGCACCTTTTCCGACTTTTCGACCCAGCGGTTATGCCTGATCTGATAAGTGTCTAGGGATTCTTCTGGTTTTTGTTCAGGCTCGCTCTTGCTTAGGTAGTATTCTTCACGATAAACAAAAAGCACCACATCAGCATCCTGTTCAATAGAACCTGATTCTCTTAAATCTGACAGATTAGGGCGTTTATCTTCGCGCTGTTCAACGGCGCGTGAGAGCTGTGACAATGCCAGAACAGGGATATCAAGTTCCTTAGCAATATTCTTAAGCGTCCGGCTGATCGCAGAGATTTCTTGCACCCGATTTTCGGTTTTTGTCCCCATGGGCGCGGATAAAAGCTGAAGGTAATCGACCACCAACAGCCCTAAGCCATGGGTTCGCTTTAACCGTCTTGCGCGTGAGGCTAATTGTGATACGGAAATGCCAGGGGTATCATCAATGTAAAATGGGGCGTTTTCGATATTATTGCTGGTGCGGATGATATCATTGAATTGCCCGGGGTTAATGCGGCCTAGGCGCAAATCATCAGACGGGATGCCGGTTTCGCTAGATAATATTCGGTTAGCTAATTGTTCTGATGACATCTCAAGCGAGAAGAAAGCCACATATTGCGGTTTCTCATCAGTACGCGTGGTGGTGGCAGCATGAAAGGCGATATTAGTGGCAAGAGCCGTCTTCCCCATACCCGGACGACCTGCCAAAATGATCAAATCTGACGGCTGTAATCCGCCCAGATAGTTGTTTAATCCGGTTAGCCCTGTGCTTACACCAGAGATATGGCCGCTATTTTTATGCGCGGCTTCGGTACGTTTGATGGCAGAGGTCAAGGCTTGGTGCAAAGGCAATAGCCCAGAAGAAACCTTATCATTTTCCGCCAATTGGAACAGTTCCTGTTCCGTTTCCTCAATAATGGTTTCAGCATTGATTTCAATATTAGCAGTGCGCGAACGGCTAATGGTTTCATCCGCGATAAGGATTAATTGGCGGCGCAGGAAACACTGATAAATATCTTTGGCATAATGCGGCGCCTCAAAAAGTGAGGTGACATTATCCATCAATTCCCGCAAATAAGTCTCAATATCAATATCTTCAAAACCCTGATCGCCGATAAAATAGCTTTTCAAGGTAACGGGATTGGCAAGCTGGCCTTTGGAATGAAGCCTGCGGATAGCGGCGAAGATGCGACCATTGAGAGGATTGTGAAAATGGCTTTCATCCAGATTGTCAGGAATCCGGTCAAAAATCTCATTATCGCTAAGCAAAGCGCCAAGCAAATCCTGTTCTGCTTCAATATTTTGAGGCAGGGGTCGGTCTGCTAGGGGGGATTGTCCTGTTTGGATATAACCGTCACTCATTTAATCATTATAGCATCAAAAAAACAGGCATGAAAATGATCATGCCTGCTTTGGTGTTGTGATTATCGTTAACTCTGGGGATAACTAATAATTATTATCCGTTATCAGTGCCTTAAGCAGATGCCTCATCGGTTTCTGCTGGGCTTGCGTCAGCTTGATCATCGGCATTGGCGTCAGCCTCAGCTCCAGATTCCGCAACAGAGTCGGATGTTGCTGGCGCATCCCCACCAGTGGTATCGGCGGTATCTTCAGCGTCAAAATCCGCCATTCTCTGTTCGGCGGCTTTGGCGGCTTCTGCTGCTTCCATCCGTTCCCGTTCAGCGACATCGCTAACAATAGCGCGGCCAAGCTTGATCTGTTCAGCGGCTTCATCTGCGCTACGAGCAATATTGACCGTTACTTCGACAAACACTTCAGGGTGAAGAACAACGCGAACAGGAAAAAGCCCTAGGGTTTTAATCGCGGTGTTGAGATCAATTTGATTGCGGTTGATCGTAAAGCCGTTTTCGCTAATCGCATCAGAGATATCGCGAGCCGAAGCTGAACCATAAAGCTGACCCATTTCACTTGCCGCCCTAATCAGCGACACAGAAAGGTCTTTCATTTTTTCAGCTACTTTTTCAGCCTCACCCTTGCGGTTTAGGTTTTCCGCCTCAAGCTGAGCGCGGTCATTATCAAAGCGTTCCCGATTAGCCTTGGTCGCACGAAGCGCCTTGCCTTGCGGCAACAGAAAGTTGCGAGCATATCCCGGCTTAACGGTGACCAGATCACCCATCTGCCCAAGATTAGCAACACGTTCTAAGAGAATAATTTCCATCATCGCCTCCCTTAGGATACTACAAATGGCATCAGAGCCAAGTGACGAGCCCGCTTAATGGCGGTGGTGAGTTCCCGTTGCTTTTTTGCCGAAACAGCAGAAATCCGGCTAGGAACAATTTTGCCGCGCTCAGTTGTGTAGCGTTGCAACAATTTAATATCCTTATAGTCGATTTTCGGGGCGTTCGGGTGTGAGAACGGGCAGGATTTCCGGCGACGCGACGATTGGCGGCGAACAGAAGGTCTGGTAATTTCAAGTTGTGTCATGATCTTGTCCTTTTATGAGGTTTGCTCAAGCCGCGCTAGCGTCATCAGAATCTGAACCTGAACGTTCAGATTTATTCTGCATCATGATTGATGGCTCTGGATCAACCGCTTCGATGCTGATGATCAGTGAGCGCAGAACATCTTCGTTCAGACCAATGCGGCGATCAAATTCAGCAACCGTGGCGGCATCCGCTTCAAAATTGAGCATAACATAATGCCCTTTGCGGTTTTTCTTGATTTTGTAAGCCATGGTTTTCAGACCCCAATATTCCTGTTTATGCACAGAACCTTTGTGGTCAGTAATAATGGCGCAAAGCTCATTAGTAATTGTGTCAACCTGTGTGGTGGACAAATCTTGGCGTATAATAAATACGCATTCGTAAAGTCGCATGTCATTCCCCTTCTGGATCATGCCATTCCTGATCATCAGGAATGTGAGCCAATGGCAACCTGCCTATACCGCATCGCGGCAAAACAAAGGAACAATCCATCAGCAAGAGGTTTAAGAAAGCCGTATTGCTTTCCAATGGGTGCGTTTTATCATGTTCTTCCTATATTGCAAGTCTCTTATTCGCTGAAACCTTTGCTGATAAATTGGCACCAGCTCATTATGGCTTAATTCCTGATTTTAGGATGTTTCGCTCTTGCCAATGTTATTGGTCCGGTGTAGCCATGTAGGTCATTCCTTTTATCAAAACAATGTTAAGGACAAAGACCATGATTAAAGGGTTAATTGCCCCCACATTAACGCCGTTTAATGACGATTTGACGATTGCCGAAGACCTCTTTATCAGCCATGCAAAATGGCTTTTATCTGATGGCGGCTGTTCAGGTTTGGCGCCATTTGGCACCACGGGTGAGGCGTTATCCGTTGGGATTGATGAACGCATTGCTATTCTAGACACTATGGTTGCCAATGGTATTGATCCCTTGCAACTGATCCCCGGCACAGGCCTGACCAATTTGGTTGATACTGCCCGCCTAACACGCCATGCGGTTGAAAAAGGCTGTTTAGGGGCAATGATCTTGCCGCCGTTTTATTTTAAGGGCGTGGCAGATGATGGCATTTATAATTATTACCGGGAATTGATCCGTTTGGTTGATCATCCTGATCTCAAAATCTACCTCTACCATATCCCGCAAGTCGCTGGTGTTGGGCTAAGCATTGATCTTGTCAAGCGGCTATATCAAGACTTCCCAGAGGTGGTGGGGATCAAAGATTCGTCAGGTGTGTGGGAAAATACCACTGATCTGTTGGCGATTGATGGCCTTATTGTTTATCCGGGGGCAGAATTGCCAGTGATTGAGGCTGTGCGCCTTGGTGCGCCGGGCTGTATTTCTGCAACAGCGAACCTTAATGGTGTTGGAATTGCTGAGGTCATCGCCCTTTGTCATGCTGGTCAATATGATGAAGCCGAAGCCAAGCATACCAAAGTCAAAGCTGTCCGGATGCTTTTTCAAGATTACGCCCCCATTCCTGCCCAGAAAGCGTTATTGGCAAGATGGACAGGGGATGCGCGTTGGAACAATTTGCGGCCGCCACTTCTTCCGATGGCGTCTGGCAAACTTGATGCCCTTGAAACCGCGCTTGTCACAGATTACGGATTCAATGCCTGATCGGCGGAGTGATAGGCGAGGGACGGCATTAGGGCGCGATAAATTGTCTTACCATGGAAAATAAAACGATTATGTATTGCCATTCTTCATCAGGTTTATATTGTATCTTCTGAGGATTTTGCTAAGTCTATCACCACGTCATTGTTTTAGGGGGAAATGAATGTCACCATATTTGGCAGAATATTTACCGATTGCGGTATTTCTGGCCATTGCTATAGGGCTCTCTTTGGCTTTTGTGATTGGTTCCGTGATTGTTGGGGCTCAGCGTCCTGACCCGGAAAAATTAAGTGCCTATGAGTGCGGCTTTGAAGCCTTTGATGATTCGCGTAGCCGGTTTGATATTCGTTTTTACCTCGTTGCCATTCTGTTTATTATTTTTGACCTTGAGGTCGCGTTTCTGTTTCCATGGGCTGTTGCGCTTGGGGATATTGGCGCCTTTGGGTTCTGGTCAATGGTTGTTTTCCTAGCCGTTTTGACCGTTGGTTTTATCTATGAGTGGAAAAAGGGAGCCCTTGATTGGGATTAAATTATGAGTGACCTGATCGTATCGCCACATCAGCCTATTCCACCCGGCAAAGACCAAGATGCCATTCTTGGCGCGGTTGCCGATGAAATTGCCAATCGGGGGTTTGTTGTCGCTCAGGCTGATAAGCTCTTTAATTGGGCACGAAGCGGCTCGCTCTGGCCGATGACCTTTGGTCTGGCGTGTTGCGCGGTGGAAATGATTCATTCTGCCGCCTCGCGTTACGATCTTGATCGTTATGGGATGCTGTTTCGGCCTAGCCCTAGACAGTCCGATGTGATGATTGTTGCTGGCACTTTGACTAATAAAATGGCGCCAGCCCTGCGCAAAGTTTATGATCAGATGGCGGAACCTAGATGGGTTTTGTCCATGGGGTCATGTGCTAACGGTGGCGGGTATTATCACTATTCTTATGCCGTGGTACGAGGATGTGACCGCATTGTGCCAGTTGATGTTTATGTGCCCGGTTGTCCGCCTACGGCCGAAGCCCTGATTTATGGTCTTCTGCAATTACAAAAGAAAATTAAACGCACCGCAACTATCGCTCGTTAGGTTAACACAATTATTATGCCTGCTGATCTTAAAACCCAATCTGATCTTGCCAATGTGTTTGATGACCAAAAGCAACATCTTGCCGTGGTATTGCAAAAAGCCCCTGAGGATATCAGTGTTTTCCGTGGTGAAATCACCGTTCGGCTGACTTGCGATCAACTCATCTTTGCGTTGACGCGCCTCAAAGACAGCACTGGCGGTGAGTTCACACAACTATCTGATATTACCGCTGTGGATTACCCCGGCCGCAGTGAACGATTTGAACTGATCTATCAATTGCTAAGCGTTAAGCTTAATCAGCGGTTGCGTCTGGTGGTTCCGATTGCGGAAAACGCGGTTGCCCCATCGGTGACGTCTTTATTCACCTCTGCTGATTGGGCGGAACGCGAAGTTTGGGATATGTTTGGCATCTTTTTTGATGGCCATGGGGATTTGCGCCGGCTGTTGACGGATTATGGGTTTGAAGGTCACCCTTTGCGCAAAGATTTCCCACTGACAGGCACAGTTGAGGTGCGTTACGACGACAGTGAGCGGCGTGTGGTTTATGAACCCGTGCAACTGACACAAGAGTTTCGGGATTTCGATTATGAAAGCCCATGGGAAGGCATCCAGACGTCTATGCGTCAAGTCGATGCCAGTATGATTGATCCGGCTTCCTTGCCGAAAGGCGACCAGAATGACTGATCCTACTATCAAACCCTTAACCATGAATTTCGGCCCTCAGCATCCTGCGGCTCATGGGGTGTTGCGTCTTGTGCTTGAGATGGATGGTGAGGTGATTGAACGCGCTGATCCGCATATTGGGCTATTGCATCGCGGCACTGAAAAGCTGATTGAACACAAAACCTATCTTCAGGCGTTGCCTTACTTTGATCGCCTTGATTATGTGTCGCCAATGAACCAAGAGCACGCTTTTGCGCTGGCGATTGAAAAGATGCTTCAAATTGAAGTGCCGCGCCGAGGGCAATATATTCGTGTCTTATATTGTGAAATTGGGCGTATCCTTAACCATCTCCTAAATCTGACAACTTTTGCGATTGATGTTGGGGCCATGACCCCTCTGTTATGGGGGTTTGAGGAGCGCGAGCATCTGATGGAGTTTTATGAGCGTGCATCAGGGGCAAGGCTTCATGCCGCGTATTTCCGCCCCGGCGGTGTGCATCAGGATTTACCTGATGGCCTCTTAGAGGATATTTCCGCATGGGCGAAGCGGTTTCCCGAATATATTGACGACCTTGAGGGGCTGTTGACCGAAAACCGTATCTTCAAACAGCGTACGGTAGATATTGGTGTGGTGACGCTGGATGAGGCGCTTGACCTTGGCTTTACTGGCCCATGTATTCGGGCCTCAGGCCTGCCATGGGATTTACGGAAGAGTCAGCCTTATGACGCTTATGATGAGCTGGATTTTGATATTCCCACTGGCAAGACTGGCGATTGCTATGCCCGATATTTGGTGCGTGTTGAAGAAATGCGACAATCCTTGCGGATTATTCACCAATGTATTGAAAAGATGCCATCTGGCCCGGTTCTAGCTGAAGACCATAAGGTCACGCCGCCGCGCCGTGATGATATGAAGACGTCAATGGAAGCCCTGATCCACCATTTTAAGCTTTATACCGAAGGCTTTCATGTTCCTGCCGGGGCCACTTATACCGCGGTTGAAGCCCCTAAAGGCGAGTTTGGTGTCTATCTGGTTTCTGATGGCAGCAATAAACCTTATCGCTGTAAAATCCGCGGCCCGGGTTTCTATTTCATGGCATCGATTGACCAGTTGTCGCGTGGACATATGCTGGCGGATTCGGTTGCTATTCTTGGTTCACTTGATGTTGTCTTTGGTGAGATTGACCGATGAGCATTTCCCGTCGTATTGCAGATAATCAGCCTGATCATTTTGCTTTTTCTGCTGAGAATAAGAAAAAGATTAAGGCTATTTTGGCGAAATATCCCAAAGAGCGCAAAAACAGTGCTGTTCTGCCATTACTGGATTTGGCCCAGCGTCAGCATGACAACTGGTTGCCGATGAAGGCGATTGAGGCGGTGGCTGAGATTTGTGACATGGCAGAAATCCGCGTTCTTGAGGTGGCCACCTTTTACACCATGTTCAATCTAAAGCCAGTCGGCAAGTATTTCATTCAGGCTTGCGGAACAACGCCTTGCTGGCTTCGTGGCAGTGATGATGTGATGCGGTGCATTAAGGATAAGCTCGGCATCAGTTCAGGTGAGACTAGCGCTTGCGGGAAGTTTTCTTTGCTTGAGGTTGAATGTCTAGGGGCTTGTGTTAACGCCCCTATGGTTCAGATCAATGATGATTATTATGAAGACCTTGATTATATGGCGACGTCTGATCTGATTGACCGTTTAGCGGTTGATGATGTGCCTGCGGCAGGGTCGGTGCGTGGGCGCCAAGGATCACAACCTGAACCTGCGCCAACGAGTTTAACTAAAATTGTGCCATTTCCGGGTGCCAAAAAAGATAAAGGGGACGATCATGCTTAATGATAAAGATCGGATTTTTACCAATATCTATGGCTGGCAGGGGGCGGACCTCTCTAGCGCGAAAGCGCGCGGTGATTGGCATAACACCAAAGCCTTAATCAAACTAGGTCATGATGAAGTAATTGAACGCGTCAAGGCCTCAGGTCTTCGTGGTCGTGGCGGTGCTGGTTTTCCTACTGGTCTGAAATGGTCATTCATGCCTAAAGAGGTCAAAGACAGGCCGCATTATTTGGTCGTTAATGCTGACGAATCTGAACCCGGAACTTGCAAAGATCGGGATATCATCAGGCATGAACCACATAAGCTGGTTGAAGGTTGTTTGATTGCTGGCTTTGCCATGCGCGCCCATGCAGGATATATTTATATCAGGGGCGAATTTGTCAATGAAGCCAAAGCGTTACAACGCGCTATTGATGAGGCATATGAAGCAGGATTGCTTGGTAAAAACGCCGCTAAATCAGGTTGGGATTTTGATCTCTATTTGCATCGCGGGGCAGGGGCTTACATTTGTGGTGAAGAAACGGCGTTGATTGAATCGCTTGAAGGAAAAAAGGGTCAGCCTAGACTTAAACCTCCGTTTCCGGCAGGGGCAGGTCTTTATGGGTGTCCCACAACTGTCAATAATGTCGAAACCATTGCGGTTGTGCCAACTATCTTACGGCGCGGGGCAGACTGGTTTGCTGGCCTCGGTCGTGAAGGCAACACTGGATCAAAGCTGTTCTGCATTTCGGGTCATGTGAACAACCCCTGTAATGTCGAAGAAGAAATGGGCATTCCCCTGAAGGAATTGATTGAAAAGCACGCTGGCGGTATTCGCGGCGGTTGGGATAACTTGCTGGCGGTTATTCCAGGGGGGTCATCCACCCCTATGATTCCCAAAGATATTTGCGACACGGTTCTGATGGATTTTGACAGCCTCAAGGCAGCGCAAACGGGTCTTGGGACAGCTGGAATTATTGTCATGGATAAGTCTACGGATATCATTAAGGCGATTGCCCGGATTTCTTATTTCTATAAGCACGAATCTTGCGGCCAGTGTACGCCTTGCCGTGAGGGAACAGGCTGGATGTATCGCATGATGGAACGGTTGGTGAAAGGGGATGCGGATATCTCAGAAATTGATACGCTTCACGATGTCACCAAACAGGTTGAAGGGCATACCATCTGCGCCCTTGGTGATGCGGCGGCTTGGCCTATTCAGGGGTTGATCCGCCACTTCCGTCCAGAAATTGAAAAGCGGATTACCGCTTGGCGTGCAGCAGCAGTCGCGGAATAGGAAGCCTCTCATGATTACACTTACCATTGATGGCATTGAGGTTGAGGTTGAAGAAGGCACGAGCGTCCTGCAAGCGTGTGAGGCGGCAGGCAAAGAAGTGCCGCGGTTTTGCTATCATGAACGCCTTTCCATTGCTGGTAACTGCCGGATGTGCCTTGTGGAAATGGAACGCTCACCAAAACCTGTGGCTTCATGCGCCATGCCTGCAGGCAACGGGATGGTAATCAAAACAGACACCCCGTTGGTGAAAAAGGCGCGAGAAGGCGTGATGGAGTTTATGCTGATCAATCACCCGCTGGATTGCCCGATTTGTGATCAGGGCGGCGAATGTGATTTGCAGGATCAGGCCATGGGCTATGGCATGGCAGATAGCCGCTATCAAGAGCCTAAACGCGCGGTTGAAAACAAAAACATGGGGCCACTTATTTCCACGATTATGACACGCTGTATTCATTGCACGCGCTGTGTTCGGTTTGCCACCGAGGTGGCTGGCGTTCCCGAATTAGGCGCGATTGGTCGCGGCGAGTCCATGGAAATCACGACCTATCTGGAAAAGGCGCTAGCCTCAGAGTTATCAGGTAATGTTGTCGATCTTTGCCCTGTTGGTGCGCTGACTAGCCGGCCCTATGCGTTTCAGGCGCGGTCATGGGAATTGAGCCATACCTCTAGCATCGATGTGATGGATGCCCTAGGTAGCCATATCCGCGTTGATAGCCGCGGCAATCAGGTCATGCGTGTTCTGCCGCGCAATAATGATGATGTGAACGAAGAATGGATTTCAGACAAAACCCGTCATGCGATTGATGGTCTGCGAACACAGCGACTTGATCGTCCTTATCTTCGCAATGCCAAGGGCAGGTTGGAAGAAGCGACATGGGATGAGGTGTTCACCGCAATTAAAAAAGCGGTAGGCAAGGCCAAGCCAGAGGAAATTGCCGCGATAGCAGGTGATCTCTGTGATGCGGAATCGATGTTTGCCCTGTCACAACTGATGGATAAACTGGGCTCACCTCATAAAGATTGCCGTCAGGATGGTTCAGTGATTGGTCAGCAAGGTGAGGGAAGTTATCTCTTTAATTCTGGCATTGCTGGCATTGATGAGGCTGATGTGATCTTTCTGATTGGGGCTAATCCTCGCCATGAAGCCGCTGTGTTGAATGCCCGTATCCGCCAGAATTATATTAACCGTGATGTTAAGATTTTCCGGCTTGGGGCTGAGGTGGATTTAACCTATCCCGTGACTGAACTTGGCGATGATGCCAGCCTGCTTGAAAAGCTTGTTGAAAAAGGTGGGCCAGTGGTGACTGCGCTTAAACGCGCCAAGCGGCCTATGTTGATTTTAGGTCAGGCGGCGCTTCGCCGCAAAGACAGCATGGGTCTGCTTGATGTGGTGGGGCAGTTGGCAAAACAGGTTGATCTGGTCAAGAAAGACTGGAATGGCTTTAATGTATTGCATACCGCCGCGGCTAGGGTTGCTGGGTTGATGCTTAATTTTCTGCCCGGTAAAGGCGGCAAGTCGGCACAGGATATCGTTTCGGGTTTAGAAAAAGGCACGATTAAACTGTGCTATAATCTGGGCGCTGATTCGATTGATCTAAGCCAACGCGCTAACAAAAGCTTTGTTATTTATCAAGGCAGTCATGGGGATCGCGGGGCGGCGCAGGCTGATGTTGTTCTGCCAGGCGCGGCGTGGAGCGAAAAAGACGGCATTTATGTCAATACCGAAGGCCGGGTGCAACACGCATCTCGCGTCACTTTCCCCCCCGGTGATGCGCGCGAAGACTGGGCGATTATCCGTGCGTTGTCAGCGGCAATCGGGCACACCCTTAGCTTTGATGATATGACAGCACTGCGTCAAGAAATGATGGCGGCGGTTCCTGCTCTTGCGGTATCAGATCAGCCACAATCAAGACAATTAGGCAAAATTGGTCGTCGCCAAGCGCTAACCAAAGCCCCAATAGGTCATGCCATTGGCCCCGGTTCAGGCGTGAGTTTCTATATGACCTGTCCTGTTAGTCGGGCATCAGTCACCATGGCAGAATGCGTCAAGGCGTTTGAGATGAATGATAAGGCAGAGGCGGCAGAATAATGGAAATGATTGTTAATTTTCTGACCAGCCCTGCGGTTATTGCTCTGGCTTGGATTGTGGTTAAAATCTTTTCTGTCATTGTTCCATTGCTGATTGCGGTGGCGTATTTAACACTGGCTGAAAGGCGCGTGATTGGCTTTATGCAACTGCGCAAAGGCCCGAATATAGTCGGCCCCTTTGGTTTGTTTCAGCCATTTGCAGATGCGCTGAAACTGTTATCAAAGGAAACCATTTTGCCATCTGGGGCATCAAAGACCGTGTTTGTCATTGCCCCCATGCTGACTTTTGTGTTGTCGCTTGTGGCTTGGGCGGTGATCCCTTTTGGTGAGGGCATGGTGATTGCGGATGTGAATGTTGGCATTCTTTATCTGTTTGCGATCTCCTCGCTTGGGGTTTATGGGGTTATCATGGCTGGCTGGGCCAGTAATTCCAAATATCCGTTTCTAGGGGCGATGCGTTCCGCCGCCCAGATGATTTCTTATGAAGTATCGCTAGGCTTGGTGATTATCACTGTGATCATGGCGGCAGGGTCACTTAACTTAACTGATATTGTGTTGGCACAGAAAGGGATGTGGTTTTGTATCCCTCTGTTCCCGATGTTTGTGATCTTTTTCATCTCAACCTTAGCTGAAACCAATCGGGCGCCTTTTGATTTGCCTGAAGGGGAATCTGAACTGGTTGCTGGCTATTTTGTTGAATATTCCTCAATGTCTTTTGCGCTGTTCTTCCTTGGGGAATACGCCAATATGATTTTGATGAGTGGCATGACCACCACGCTTTTCCTTGGCGGGTGGTTGCCACCATTTGATATCCCCGTTTTGTATCTGATCCCCGGTGTGGTGTGGTTTATCCTCAAAGTTGCACTGGTGTTATTTGTGTTTATCTGGATCAGGGCGACAACGCCGCGATATCGTTATGATCAATTAATGCGTTTGGGGTGGAAAGTCTTTCTGCCCTTTACCCTCATCTTTGTGGTTCTGACCGGCGGTGTCTTGCTCGGTTTTGGGCTGTTACCGCAATAGCGTTGGAAGGTAGGATCATGTCAACATTCGTTACCGCAGTCCGTTCATTCCTGCTTATTGAGGTTCTGAAAGGGCTTGGCCTAACGCTGAAATACTTTTTTAAGCCAAAGGCAACATTAAACTATCCTTATGAAAAGGGCTATTTATCACCGCGTTTCCGTGGTGAGCACGCGTTACGCCGTTACCCGAACGGGGAAGAGCGTTGCATTGCCTGTAAATTATGTGAGGCAATTTGCCCGGCGCAAGCGATCACGATTGAGGCTGAACCTAGACCAGATGGAAGCCGCCGCACAACGCGTTATGATATTGATATGACGAAATGTATTTATTGTGGGTTTTGTCAGGAAGCCTGCCCGGTTGATGCCATTGTTGAGGGGCCAAATTTTGAATTCGCCGCTGAAACCAGAGAAGAGCTTTATTATGATAAAGAAAAGCTGCTTTCTAATGGTGATCGCTGGGAGGGTGAAATTGCACGCAACCTTGCCGCTGATGCGCGCTTTCGCTAGAGGGAACAGATCATGATCGCACCTCTCTTTTTCTATCTCTTCGCCATCATGACCGTGTTATCGGGATTGATGGTGATCATTTCTCGAAACCCCGTGCATTCGGTGCTGTTTCTGATCTTATCTTTTTTCAATTCTGCCGGATTGTTTGTTTTGCTAGGGGCAGAGTTTCTGGCGATGCTGTTAGTGGTGGTTTATGTCGGCGCGGTTGCGGTGTTGTTCTTGTTTGTTGTGATGATGCTAGATATCAACATTGATGAGATGCGCCAAGGGTTCAAACAACATTTGCCCTTAGGTCTGATTGTCGGGTTGGTGCTGATTGTTGAATTGATGTTGGTGTTTAATCATGATGTCAGTCAGGCCAATGTTTTGGCTACGCAAGCCACAGAAACCCGAAGCAATACCGCGATGATTGGTGATGTGCTTTATACGGATTACTTGCTGAACTTTCAGATCGCTGGATTGATCCTGTTGGTTGCCATGATCGGTGCTATTGCGTTGACCATGCGTCATCGGGAAGGCGTAAAGCGTCAGAGCATCTCGCAACAAAATAGTCGTCGCCGTGACGAAACGATTGCGGTGGTATCGGTGGAAAGCCATGTTGCGCCGGATGTTCTTAACGATAGCCGTGCGGCTAACAAAAAGCTGCAATAGGGGAAAGTTATGGCAGATATCTCACTACTTCATTATCTGATGGTTGCCGCCATTCTGTTCACGCTTGGGGCTGTTGGAATATTTCTTAATCGTAAAAATGTCATCACGATCCTGATGTGCATTGAATTGATGTTGCTGGCGGTGAATATCAATTTGGCCGCGTTTTCGTCCTTTCATGGGCATATCACGGGGCAGATTTTTGCCATGTTTATTCTCACGGTTGCGGCCGCTGAGGCGGCAATCGGGTTGGCCATTCTGGTCGTTTATTTCCGCAATCGCGGCAGTATCGCGGTTGAGGATATCAATATGATGAAAGGCTAGGTCAGATGATCAGCGCCATTGTTTTTCTGCCTTTGCTAGGGGCTATCGGTGCCGGAATAGCCGCGTTTATGAAACGCGACAATTTAGGCTATGTCTTCAGCTTAACTGGTGTTGTGTTGTCGATGTTGCTGGGCTGGTTTGCGTTTATTCAAATGGCCATTCCCGGCATTGATCAAACTGTCTTTTTGGCACATTGGATCAATGTTGGCAGTTTTAATGTCGATTGGGCGCTTCGCTATGATGCGCTGACTGCTGTCATGGTGATTGTTGTGACAACGGTTTCCGCCATGGTTCATATCTATTCTGTTGGCTATATGTCCCATGACCCCTCAAAGCCGCGCTTTATGGCGTATTTAGGGTTATTCACCTTTGCCATGCTTATGCTGGTGACTGCTGACAATCTGGTTCAGCTCTTTTTTGGCTGGGAAGGGGTGGGGGTTGCCTCATATCTTTTGATCGGGTTTTGGTATCAACGGCCATCAGCACATGAAGCGGCAATGAAGGCCTTTGTTGTTAATCGTGTTGGTGATTTCGGATTCGCCTTGGGGATTTTTGCGGTCTTTCATCTCACCGGCTCGGTTCAGCTTGATCATGTTTTTCAAGCTGTGCCATCCTTGGTGGAAAGCCATATTGTTATCTTTGGGCAAGCCTTACCAGCATTAGAGGTTGCCGGGATTCTTCTGTTTATTGGCGCGATGGGGAAATCAGCCCAGTTAGGGCTTCACACTTGGCTTCCTGACGCGATGGAAGGCCCGACCCCGGTATCAGCATTGATCCACGCGGCGACCATGGTAACGGCTGGGGTCTTTTTGGTTTGTCGGTTGTCACCATTACTGGAATTTGCACCTTTAACACGGGATATCATTACCATTGTTGGGGCGTTGACAGCGATCTTTGCGGCGACGATTGGCATGACGCAGTTTGATATTAAGCGCGTTATTGCGTATTCCACTTGCTCACAGTTGGGCTATATGTTTTTTGCCGCTGGCGTATCTGCTTATCCTGCCGCCATGTTCCACCTGACCACGCACGCCTTTTTTAAGGCACTGTTGTTCCTTGGGGCAGGGTCGGTAATCCACGCTATGTCCGATGAACAAGATATGCGCAATATGGGCGGCATCTGGTATAAAATCCCCTTTACCTATGTCATGATGTGGATTGGCTCATTGGCTTTGGCCGGGGTACCGTTCTTTGCTGGATATTATTCTAAAGATATGATCCTTGAGGCGGCATGGGGCGCTCATACCGCCGTTGGTAACTTTGCCTGGTATCTCGGCATTGTGGCAGCATTTTTGACGGCGTTCTATTCATGGCGGTTGCTGATGATGACCTTTCACGGCAAAACCCGTGCTAGCGATGAGGTCTTTGCCCATGTTCATGAAAGCCCATTAGTCATGACCATCCCCTTATTCATTCTTGCCATTGGTGCGGTGCTTTCGGGGTGGGTGTTTTATGATTTATTTGTTGGCCACCATTGGTATGATTTCTGGGGTCATGCGATCTTTATTCAGCCGGATAATACCATTATGGAAGATGCGCATCATGTTCCAAAATGGGTGAAGTTAATGCCCCTATATGTCAGCGCTGGCGGCATTGGGCTTGCCATTGTGATCTATGCCATGGTGCCATCGGTGGCGGATAACGTGGCCAGAATGTTTAGACCTGTGCATCAGCTGTTTTATCGCAAATGGTATTTTGATGAGATTTATGACGCGGTATTTGTTCGTCCGGCAGTTGAGATTGGGCGCTTTTTCTGGATCAGAGGCGATAAGGCCACTATTGATGGGTTTGGGCCTGACGGGATTAGTGCCATGGTTGGGCGTTTCTCGCATTTTTGTAGTCGGTTACAATCCGGATATGTCTTCCACTATGCCTTTGCCATGCTGATCGGGGTTATTGTCCTGCTCGCGTGGTATTTGCGGTCTTTATAGGTCAGAGGAGAAAATCACATGGAAACGACTTGGCCTGTATTGACGGTGTTAACCTTTCTGCCTCTGGTTGGGGTGGTCTTCTTGTTGCTGATACGCGGCGACGATGAAGTCGTGTTACGGAACTCACGCAATGTTGCGCTTTGGGTTTCGGGTTTCACACTTTTGCTTGCGCTTGCGTTGTTATGGAATTTTGACCCGACCTATAATGGCTATCAGTTTGTTGACCGCGGTGATTGGCTAGCGGATGAAGGCATTGGCTATATGATGGGGGTGGATGGCATATCCATGCCTTTTGTTGTTTTGTCGGCATTTTTAACGCCTCTTGCGATTTTGGCCAGCTGGCATTCCGTTAAGCACCGGGTTCGCGAATATATGATGGCGTTTTTGGTTTTAGAAACGCTGATGATTGGCACGTTTTCGGCGCTTGATCTGGTGGTGTTCTATCTGTTTTTTGAGGCGGTGTTGATCCCGATGTTTATCATTATCGGGATTTGGGGTGGCGCTCGGCGTGTTTATTCTGCGTTCAAGTTCTTTCTTTACACGCTAGCAGGTTCAGTGCTGATGCTGGTCGCCATTCTGGCTATGTATAATATGGCGGGAACAACCAATATCCCTCAACTGGCTAATTTTGCCTTTGATCCATCAGTGCAATTCTGGCTGTTCCTAGCGTTTTTCGCATCATTTGCGGTAAAGATGCCGATGTGGCCTGTGCATACTTGGCTTCCTGATGCTCATGTGGAGGCACCAACAGCAGGGTCAATGATCCTTGCCGGGGTGTTGTTGAAAATGGGCGGCTATGGGTTCTTGCGGTTTTCTCTGCCGATGTTTCCTGATGCGTCTATCAGTTTTGCGCCATTGATCTTTGTGCTTTCTATTATTGCCATTATTTACACTTCACTCGTGGCCTTGGCCCAGCAAGACATGAAAAAGCTGATCGCCTATTCTTCGGTCGCGCATATGGGCTTTGTGACGGTAGGGATTTTTTCCCTTAACGCTCAAGGTATTGCCGGGGCAATGTTTCAGATGATTAGTCATGGTCTCATTTCTGCCGCTTTATTCTTTGGGGTAGGGGTGGTGTATGATCGGCTTCATACCAGAGATATTGATGCTTATGGCGGTGTTGCCGATGCCATGCCGCGTTATGCTGTGTTTTTCATGATCATGATGTTGGGGTCTGTTGGACTACCGGGGACGACTGGATTTGTTGGTGAGTTTCTGGTTATGGTTGGGGCATGGCAGGCAAATATTGTTGTCGCCATCTTTACGGCTACCGGGGTGATATTAGGCGCTACCTATATGCTTTGGCTGTATCGCCGGGTTATTTTTGGGCGTGCTGAAAAGGATGAGGTTCTGGCGCTTGAGCCATTGGACCGCCGCGAGATATTTATCTTTGTGCCGCTAACGATTTTGGTCATCTGGTACGGGATTTTCCCCGGTGGAATATTTGAGTTGATGGATGTTTCCATTACCTCCATTCTGGATCAAATTGAACCTGTAAATCTGGACGCGTTTAGCACGACTGAGCCAGCCGTGACCACCATTGGAGAATAGATGATGGATTTGCTTAATTTACAGCCGGCTACCGCAGAAATCTTCATTGCTCTGGTCGCCCTAGGCTTGGTGCTAGCGTCAGCCTTTATCCAGCCTGAGGTGATTGCCGCTAAAATTGTCCGCCGCTTGACTATTGTGACAATGCTTCTGGCGGTATGGATGTGTTACCATAACGGTTTCGTGCCATCTTATGCCTTTAACGGTCAGTTTTTCACGTCACCTTTCATGGTCTATATGAAGGTTCTTATCCTGCTTGGGGCAATCGGTATCTTATTGATGTCTAAGCGTGAGTTTCAGGGTGAGAATATTGATCGGCCTGAATTGCCGTTACTGATTTTGCTGTCTGTGCTGGGCATGATGTTAATGGTGTCGGCGAATGATCTGATTGTGCTTTATATGGGGCTGGAATTACAATCCTTGCCGCTTTATGTGATTGCCGCTATTCGCCGGGAATCGGTGCGCTCATCTGAAGCAGGGTTGAAATATTTTCTGCTAGGTGCGCTTTCGTCTGGGCTGTTGTTATATGGCGCGTCTTTGCTTTACGGCTTCACAGGCCATACCAGTTATGACGGGATTAAACTGGCGCTTGAGGCTGGAATTCATCCCGGGGCAGTGATCGGGATGGTGTTTATGATTTCTGGTCTGGCGTTTAAGATTTCAGCAGCGCCGTTTCATATGTGGACGCCAGATGTTTATGAAGGCTCGCCCACGATAATCACGGCATTTTTTGCTGTCGTCCCTAAACTGGCGGCGATGGCATTATTCATTCGCTTTACTTATGGGGTGCTTGGTGATGTCAGTGATAGCTGGCAACAGGTGATTGTTATTATTGCCATATTGTCGATGTTTATTGGGCCTGCCGGTGCGATTATGCAGACGGATATCAAGCGTCTGATGGCGTATTCGTCTATTGCCCATATGGGTTATGCGCTGGTTGGTATTGCCTCAGGTATTTCCAGTGGTATTAGCGCTGTCATGGTTTATATGGTGATTTATGTCATTTCCTCTATCGGGGTATTTGCCCTAATCCTTTCCCTTAAGCGCGAAGGGCGGGCTGTCACCAAGATTGAAGATATGGCAGGAATGTCTCGCTCGCATCCGGTTTATGCGCTGGCGATGATGGTGTTGATGTTCTCTATGGCGGGGATACCGCCGTTAGGCGGATTTTTTGGCAAGTGGTATGTGTTTTCTGCGGCGATTGCATCTGGGCAAGTTGTCTTGGCGGTGGTCGGGGTTCTGGCATCCGTGATCGGGGCGTTTTATTATATTCGTATCGTAAAGGTCATGTATGTTGATGATGAGGCGCAACCCATTGATCAAAATATTCCGCGCAGCAATACTCTGATTGCCTTGACCTCAGCCGGGCTAATGATGGGCTTTGTCTTTGTGCTGTCCTTTTTAAGAGAGACGGTGCAAGCCACGGTTCCTTTCGTGGTATTTGTGGCAGGGTAAGGTGAGGGTTTCGATCTCGGTTTCGGTCTATGACGAAGCTACCAGCACTTCAGATTTAGCAAGACAAGCCTTATCAGATGGCGCGGCATCCGGAGCTGCGTTTCAGGCCCTAATCCAAACCAAAGGTCGAGGCCGTCATGGGCGGTTTTGGTCATCGCCCAAAGGCAATCTTTATCTGTCTGTTGTGTTTTTACCAACGCGCCCAATGATGGAATGGCCGGGGGTTTCTCTGGTGGTATCGGTAGCTTTAGCCAAAGCTCTTGATCAGGTCATAGCGCCTAATCGGATCAGCCTGAAATGGCCCAACGATGTTTTGGTAGATGGCAAAAAAATAGCAGGCATCCTTATTGAAGCGCATGAAAAAGGCCTGATTATAGGGGTTGGGGTCAATCTGGTCTCTGCGCCTGAGGTGACGGAGGGTGGCTGGCCTGCTATTTGTTTGGCGGATATCATCAACAACACCCGTCAGGATAAGGCCGCAAGCGAGGCCATGATCACCTTAGATGCGTTTCGTGATGGTCTGATCATTGAGATGGAAGCCGCCTTATCCAACTGGCAGGATAGCGGTTTTCAAGAGTGTTTGCAGGAATGGATGGCGCGTGCCGCCTTTCTTGGTCAAAAGATTTATATTCAAGATGAAGCCCATGACACCATAGAAGGCGTGTTTCGCGGCATAAATCCCGATGGCACAATGCGACTAGAATTAGCAGGTGGAGATATGCTATCCCTAGCCGCAGGTGATGTGAAACGGGCTAGGCCTCTGGCACCACTCGGAAATTGAGGAAACTATGCTTCTTGCCATTGATGTTGGAAATACAAATATCGTCTTTGGGTTGCGAAAAGCCGAAGATGACTATTTGACTTGGCGGATGGCCACCGCATCAGCAACAACAGCGGATGATTATGCCGCTTGGTTATCCTTTCATCTGGCTAATCATAGTTTTGCGTTAAGCGATATTAGCGGTGTTATTATTTCCACCGTTGTTCCTGATACCCTGCCTGCGCTCAAGCGATTTGCTGATCGGTATTTGCCTGTCCCTAGATATGTCTTGATGGGGGATGATCTATCCCACGGGGTAATGATTGCGATTGATAAGCCGGAACAGGCTGGCGCTGACCGCATTGCCAATACGGCGGCGGTATCGCATTATTATTCGCGCCCTGCCATTGTCATTGATTTTGGCACCGCCACAACCTTTGATTATGTTTCGGAAAAAGGGGCGTATTGCGGCGGTGTGATCTCACCCGGGGTGAACTTATCGGTGGGGGCGCTTTATCAGGCTGCGGCAAGACTGCCGTTGATTGATCCGAAAAACTGGCATACAGATATGACCGTGATTGGTAAAACTACGATTGAGGCTATGAATAGCGGCCTGTTTTTTGGTTATGTCAGTCTGGTTGAGGGCATTGTCGCCCGTATGAAGGCAGATATTTCTAGTGATCACGTCACGGTTTTGGCAACAGGCGGATTAGGGCAGTTGTTTGCCGATGCCGTCAGCATCATAGACCATTACGATGCTAACCTGACCCTTAAAGGATTGGCGATTATTTTTGAACGCCAACAGGACCATTCATGAGTTGGAAGAAAAAAGATTTTTTGTTTGCCCCTCTTGGGGGATCAGGTGAAATCGGCATGAACGCTAATCTCTATCATTATGATGGGGTTTGGATGATGGTGGATTTGGGGATTAATTTTCCAGATGATTCCATGCCGGGTGTTGATGTGGTTTTACCTGATCTGGCATTTCTGGATGACAAGACCGCAGATTTGGCAGGCTTAGTGATTACCCATGGGCATGAAGATCATCTTGGCGCTGTGCCTTATTTATGGAGAAAATTGCGGTGTCCTGTTTATGGAACCGCCTTCACCTTGTCTTTGTTGCGGCAAAAGCTGATTGAACATGGCCTTGAAGATGACGTCCCGCTTAAGGTCATTTCTTATAACCGTCCTTTGCCAATAGGCCCATTTACCGTGGAAATGATTGCCTTGACCCATTCCATTCCTGATCCTGCCGGATTAATCATCCAAGCCGGAGGTGAGCAGATTTTCCATACAGGGGACTGGAAGTTTGACACTGACCCTCAGCTTGGGCCTGTTTCTGATATAGATCGCTTAAAAACCCTTGGGGATGATGGCGTTCTTGCCATGATTGGCGATTCAACCAATGCCCTCGTCGAAGGTTCAACCCCAAGCGAAGAGACGGCCAGACAAGGCCTGATTGATACGATTTCTCAACAAAAGGGCAGGGTTGCTGTCACTTGTTTTGCTTCAAATGTGGCGCGGCTGAATTCTCTGGTTGAGGCGGCAAGACAAACAGGGCGAAGCCCAATGCTTGTTGGCAGAGCGCTTAACCGGGTGTTTGAGGCGGCGCGGCATTGTGGGTATCTCAAAGATTGGCCAGATATGCTTTCCATGGATGATTTCAGCCTCATTCCAAAGGAAAATATCTTAATGATTTGCTCTGGCTCTCAGGGAGAGCCGCGTTCAGCGATGACGCGAATTGCGATGGGGACGCATCATCTCATTTCATTGGAAGAAGGGGACACGGTTCTGTTTTCCTCGCGTGAAATTCCCGGCAACGAAGCCGCAATTGGTAAGGTTCAGGACAATTTGATCATGCGCGGCATTAAGGTCATTAGCGCTGATGATGCGCCTATCCATGTTTCTGGGCATCCGGCGCGTGATGATATGACCGCCATGTATCAAATGATCCGTCCAGATATCGCCATTCCGGTTCATGGCACGTCCCGTCATGTGAAAGCCCATGCCCAATTAGCAAAGGATTGTCAGGTGCCGCAAGTGCATATCCCTGAAAATGGTCAGGTGATTAGGCTTTCCCCCGGCCCTATGGCTGTTGTTGGCGGGGCAGAAACCGGACTGATGACGATTGAGGGCGGTGATATCATTCCACTTTATGGGGCGTCGATGCAAAGCCGCCGCAAAATGATGTGGAACGGAACAGTCACAGCCAGTCTGGTGTTGAGTGAACGAGGGGAGCTTTGCGCTAGCCCCATGGTCACTCAGAACGGCATTGTCGATGGTGATAAGGAGAGCAGTTATCTGGCTGAAGCGATGTTGCTGATTGAGGACGCCTTTACCAATATGCCCAAATCAGCACGCTTTGATGATAGGAAGGTCGAAGATATGGTGGCAAAGGCCTTGCGCGGCCTTGCTAAATCTATGGCTGACCGCAGGCCAGTTATTCAGGTGCATCTCATGCGCGTTGCCGCATTGGATGCTGGGGAATAAGGATATGCTGGAACGGGTTAATCATATCGCGATTGCGGTTCCTGACTTGGCAAAGGCCTGCGCAGAGTGGCGTGGTCGCCTTGGCGCAACATTATCAGACCCATTGCCGCAACCAGATCATGGCGTGACGGTTGTTTTTATTGCGCTTGGCAACACAAAGATCGAATTGCTGGAACCTTTGGGCGATGATAGCCCAATTGGGCGGTTTCTTGATAAAAACCCTGAAGGCGGCATTCATCATATTTGCTTTGAGGTTGAGGATATCCTGTCTGCGCGTGATCATTTGGTAAAAGAGGGGGCGAGAGTGTTAGGGGACGGTAATCCAAAGATAGGGGCGCATGGCAAACCTGTGCTGTTTATCCACCCGAAAGATGTCACCGGCACATTGATTGAGTTGGAGCAAATCTAATGGATATCGTATCAGGTGTTGTCGTTTATATTTTGCTGTGGTGGTGGGTGCTGTTCATGGTCTTACCCTTTGGCGCGAAAGCGGCAAAAGCCCCTGAAGAAGGCCATGCCCCATCAGCGCCTGAAAAGCCACGCATTGTGATCAAATTGCTGATCACAACGGTCATTGCCATAGGATTATGGGTGGTGGTGTGGTTGATTATTCAATCCGGCTGGTTTTCGTTTAGGGATTTGGCGCGGATAGACGCTGGAAAAGGATAAAAAAAATGGTAAGGCGCTAACCTCACCATCAGGTTTTATATATATTATGCTTTGGTTCCTCCCCAACCTCAGCTTTCATAAAAAAGACTAAGATATAAAATTGCCCTTGTCACTATAAAAAAACACGGTTTGTTACTGTTTTTTTGGAATTTTGTTTATATGATTACCTAACTTGATTTTTATCATGATGACAGAAGCGGAAATTGCCATGCTGGAAATATATTTAGCCTCTGATCACGCAGGCATCACCTTGCGTCACCAGATCGCCTCGCATCTTAAGGATCGTGGGATGATGGTGCATGATCTTGGTCCTGATGAAGGCGAGAAAGTTGATTATCCTGATTATGCCGCTAAACTGGCGCATCATATGAAACCTGTATCAGATGCGATGGGTGTTCTTATTTGCGGCAGTGGCATTGGCATTTCCATTGCGGCTAACCGTTTTCCTTGGATTCGCGCTGCCCTGTGCCATGATGTCACAACCGCGATTCTTTCTCGTCAACACAACGATGCTAATGTAATAGCATTAGGTGAACGATTAATCGGGACAACAACCGCGTTGGCTAGCCTTGATGCGTTTGTTGACACAGCCTTTGAAGGTGGTCGCCATGCGGCTAGAGTAGAGAAGTTGACTGTTTTGCCTGTTAAGGATATCGAAGGCAGGTAGCACAAGCGTTTAATGGAGAAAAACATGAATGAAATGAAAACCTTTTTCAATTCACCGATGACAGAAACAGACCATGATTTGTTCTCTGCGATTGACAATGAAATGACGCGCCAGCGCGATGGCATTGAATTGATTGCTTCTGAAAATATTGTCAGTCGGGCTGTGCTTGAAGCACAGGGCTCCATTTTGACAAACAAATACGCTGAGGGCTATCCCGGCCGCCGTTATTATGGCGGATGTGAGTTTGTTGATGTTGTTGAAAAACTGGCCATTGATCGGGCCAAGGCACTGTTTAACTGTGCTTGGGCTAATGTTCAGCCGCATTCAGGGGCGCAGGCCAATCAAGGGGTGTTTCTTGCGCTTCTTAAGCCGGGCGATACTATTCTTGGGATGTCTCTTGCCGCTGGTGGTCATTTGACCCACGGTTCTGCCCCGAATTTATCCGGGAAATGGTTTAACGCTGTGCAATATGGGGTGCGCCGTGAAGATGGCGTTTTGGATTATGAGGAAATTCAGCGTCTCGCTGATGAACATAAGCCAAAAATGATCATTGCTGGTGGTTCGGCTTATCCGCGTGTTATTGATTTCAAACGCTTCCGCGATATTGCTGATAGTTGTGGGGCGTATTTAATGGTTGATATGGCGCATATCTCTGGTCTTGTGGCTACAGGCGCCCATGCTAGCCCTCTTGAACACGCTCATGTCGTAACCTCCACCACACATAAGACCCTGCGTTGTTCGCGTGGCGGAATTATTCTCAGCAATGATGAAGCTTTGGGTAAAAAGATCAATTCAGCCATGTTCCCCGGTCTTCAGGGTGGGCCCTTGATGCACGCTATTGCGGGCAAGGCAGCCGGATTTGGCGAGGCGCTCAAGCCTGAGTTCAAGACCTATATCAACAATGTGGTTGATAATGCCAAAGTGTTGTCAGATACGCTCTTGGAATGTGGGTTTGATATCGTCTCTGGCGGCACCGATAACCATATTGTTCTGGTTGACCTCCGTCCTAAAAACCTAACTGGTGATATCTCTGAGGTATCCTTGGAACGGGCGGATATCACCTGCAACAAAAACGGGGTGCCATTTGATCCTGAAAAGCCCATGGTGACTTCTGGTATTCGCCTTGGCACACCTGCGGCGACGACTCGCGGCTTTGGTAAGGATGAGTTCCGTCAGGTCGGCTTGCTTATCGGTGAGGTGCTAGACGGCCTTGCCAGCAACCGTAACGATAACAGTCCGGTGGAAGAGGCGGTTAAGAAAAAAGTTCACGATCTTTGTCGTGCCTTTCCAATTTACTAGATTTTGTGTATAAAAGGGGCATTCATCAATAACTTGTAGGTTATCCCCATGGATTGCCCCTTTTGCCGACATCAGGATACACAAGTCAAGGATTCGCGTCCTTGCGAGGATGGCGCGGCTATCCGCCGTCGCCGTCAATGCGCCTCATGTGAGGCGCGATTTACCACGTTTGAACGTGTTCAGTTGCGGGAATTAATGGTGGTGAAGCGAAACAACAAACGCTCACCCTTTGATCGCGATAAACTGGAACGCTCTATGAATATTGCCCTTCGTAAGCGCAATGTTGACCCTGATATGGTTCAGCAACGCATCAATAACATTGTCCGTAAGCTGGAATCCCAAGGCGAAGGGGAAACAACAACCCAAGAAATTGGTCGCCTGGTCATGGAAGAATTGGCCCAGATCGACAAGGTTGCTTATGTTCGTTATGCTTCGGTTTACCGAAACTTCCGCGAAGCGCAGGATTTCGGTAATTTCGTCAAGGATGAATTGGACAAATAACCTCACTTGCCTTTCTTGATGGGCGCAACTTCTAGGTATTGGGCGTGACGAATGTCTGATGTGATTTCTGCCGCAGATCGGAAATGGATGCGAGCAGCGTTAATGATGGCGCGGCGTGGTGATGGGCGCACTGCACCCAATCCTTCTGTTGGTTGTATCCTTGTTAAAAATGAAGTTTTGGTAGGGCGCGGTGTGACCGCGGATGGTGGCCGTCCTCACGCAGAAACCGTTGCTCTTGCCTCTGCTGGTGATCTTGCCAAAGGGGCAACGGCCTATGTCACGCTTGAGCCTTGCTCGCATCATGGGCAGACTCCCCCTTGCTGTGAGGCGTTAATCGCGGCAGGCATTGCCCGGGTCGTGATCGGTAATCAAGACCCTGATGATAGGGTATCTGGCAGGGGGATCGCGGCTATGACCGCGGCAGGTATTGCCGTCACTTCAGGGGTTCTTGATGATGCGGTTGCTCATCAGTTAGCAGGTTATCATCACACGCGCCGATATGGGCGACCACAGGTCACGGTAAAAATTGCGACCTCGCTTGACGGGAAAATTGCACTAAAAGATGGCACCTCACAATGGATTACCGAGGCATTAGCTAGGCAATATGTTCACCTGTTGCGGTCACGCCATGACGCTATCTTAACAGGGGCAGGTACGGTGAGGGCGGATAACCCCATGTTGACTTGCCGATTAGACGGCATCACCCATCAACCGCTTCGGGTGGTGATGACATCTGGGCAAAATCTTGATCCGGCGTCTGCAATTTTTGCCACATCCGCGCAATACCGGACCATGGTGATTAGCCCTGACCCGTCTTCCTTACAGGCGGCCTTGCCAGAAGCGGTTAAAATTGAGGCGGCTCAATCCGATAAAGATGGTCGCCCTGATCCCATGAACACCTTGTCAGTTCTAGCAAAACAAGGTATGACCAGCGTTCTGATAGAGGCTGGCGGAAAGATACTGGCCTCATTTATTAAAGCCGGGTTGGTGGATCGTATGATCTGGATTAGAAATCCCATGATCATCGGCGGTGACGGATTGCCTGCTGTTGCTGATCTTGGCTTATCAGAGCTTGATGCTGGCAGGGGCTTTCGCCTTGATCAACGGCAGATGCTTGGGGATGATGTGCTGGAAATATGGCAACGCCAACCAAGCAAGTGATGAGAGAAGACAAAGGTTTTTGAAAGCATGAGTAAACAATGTTCACAGGAATAATTACCGCGCTAGGGGAATTGGTCGCTATCAATCATAAATCTGATGGGGGCGCTAGGCTTGAAATCCAGACACCATGGGATTGTAAGGCTATTGCAGAGGGGTCATCCATCGCGTGTAGCGGGATTTGCCTAACCCTTGTTGATGCCACCGCCAACAGCTTTATGGTTGATGCGTCTGACGAGACCCTAAAGGTCACCACCATGGCTGATTGGCAAGTGGGTTGCCGGATCAATCTGGAAAGAGCATTAGCGCTTGGTGATGAGTTGGGGGGGCATATTGTTTCTGGTCATGTTGATGGCAAAGGCGTGGTGACAAAAATTGTGCCAGAAGGGGATAGTTACCTGATGGCGTTTGATCTGCCTGAAGAATTAGCCCCATTTGTTGCCGCTAAGGGGTCAATTACCCTTGATGGGATTTCCCTTACGGTTAATCGGGTCAAAGACACGATGTTTGAAATTATGGTCGTGCCACATACATGGGCAAACACCACTTTGGCGGATTGCGCCCTTGGGGCAAGCGTGAATGTTGAAGTCGATATGCTAGCCAGATATGTTGCTCGAATGGCGCAGTTTCATCAGGATATCGTTCGGAAAGGGTTGGAAAAGTGACCCCCGATCAAACAGATCAACTTTCTGTTACCGCGATTGACCGCCTTTTGGATGATGCCAAAGCCGGAAAAATGTTTATTCTGGTGGATGATCGTGACGGCTCATCCACAGGTGATCTTTGTATTCTGGCAGAACATTGCGATGACAAGGCTGTCAATGCGATGCTTAAACACGCGCGCGGCATTATTTGTCTAGCGATAGAACGGGACAGGGCAACCAATTTGGGGTTGAACTTTCATGACCGGATGTTTGACTCGCCGCGCCATTCCGCTATTACCATTTCCATTGAGGCTAGGCTTGGTATCTCTACCGGGGTATCTGCTATGGATAGGGCGCATAGTATCCGTGTGGCGGCTGATCCGGCTTATGGGGCGTCTGATATTGTCTCGCCGGGGCATCTTTTCCCTCTGATTGCCAAAGAGGGCGGAACATTGGTGCGCGCTGGCAGGACAGAAGCCGTGGTTGATATCGCCAGAGCGGCAGGAAGCTGGCCTGCAGGTGTGCTTTGCCAGATCATGAACGAAGATGGTTCGCTTGCTGACCGCGATTTTCTTGAAGATTTTGCCAAAACGCATCAGTTAGGCATTGGTACGATTGCTGATTTGATTGCATGGAAACGCCGCCGCCAGACCATTATCAAGCGTAGTGGCGAGATTATTTTTCGTTCATCCATTGGCGGCGATTGGCGCATGATGGTTTATGTTAATACCGCTAGCTATGCTGAACACATTGTTTTGATTAAAGGGGATTTGTCATCACCTGAACCGGTTTTGGTGCGGATGCACGCCATTAATCTGATGACTGATGTGTTGGGTGAAGAATTATCTGGCCGGACAGGGAATGAAATTCAAACCGCGATGCAGATGATCGCGGATGAAGGCAGAGGGTTAATCGTTATGTTGCGAGAGCCAAGCCCAACAACGATTTCTGATCTTGTTCAGCGCAAAGTTTCGGGGGATAAGACCAGCCGAAATGAGATTAGAAATTATGGTGTTGGGGCGCAGATACTAAATGATCTTGGCGTCGATAAAATGATCCTGTTGTCAAATGTTCAGCGCAATATCGTTGGCCTAGATGGCTATGGGTTGACGATATCTGGCTATCGTAGCTTTGACCATGAGGATGATAACACATGACCGAAACCGATGATGCTAAGCCAGATAAGTCGGATTTGCGTCCTGCCTCTATTCGCCGTCGTGCCGCCGCCCGTATTGCGGCGTTACAAACCCTTTACCAGCAATGGGGGAGTGAGCATCCTCTGACTGAGGTGGTGGCGAGTTTTCAAAATCGGTTTTTGCCGGAATTGCTGAAAGAGTTTAATCTGACTCACCTCAACGATCAGCATTATACAAGGCTAGTTTTTGGTGTTGATGCGCGGCGTGCGGAAATGGATGGACAGATTTCCGCCTATCTTGGTGAAGGCTGGACGATGGATAGAATCAACCAGATTGACCGTGATATTTTGCGACTGGCAATGCTGGAATTCGAAGACTTGCCAGATATTCCTGCGCGAACAATTATTGCCGAATATTCTGCTATCGCTGATAGCTGGGAAGTCGATACCGCTTATATCACCGCCATTCTTGACCGCCTCGCGCATCAGTTTCGCCCCCAAGAGTTTGTTTAATGGGGGAAAAACCTTTCAGAAACATAGAAAACGAAGGTTTTTCATTGCACAGGCTTAGCGCATTGATTATAAAACAGCGAAATTGAATAGCTAAGGCATAGGCCATGATCATTTGGGCTATGCGGCTAACCACGGAACGGATTATCTTTTTGATCAGTTGATGCAATTGGGGGGTCAACTGGTCTTATCGCATACCCCATGAAAACAGGACTAACCAATCATGAATTATGATTTCTTCGTCTATATGGCCATTGCTTGCGGTCTCCTTGGACTGCTCTATGGTATCTGGGCGTCCAGAAGCGTTCTTGCCGCAAGTGCTGGTAACGAGCGTATGCAAGAAATTGCTGGAGCCATCCAAGAAGGGGCGCGAGCCTATCTTAACCGTCAATATACAACCATTGGCATCGTCGGCATTGTTGTTGCCGCTGTTCTGGTGTTCACCCTTGGCATTTATGTTGCCATTGGCTTTGTTATTGGCGCTGTGCTTTCGGGCATCGCTGGCTATATTGGCATGAATGTGTCGGTAAGGGCCAATGTCCGCACAACTGAGGCCGCGAGACGCTCTCTGGGTGAGGCGCTTTCCATCTCTTTCAAATCTGGTGCTATTACTGGTATGCTAGTTGTTAGCCTTGGTTTGCTTGGTGTTGCTGGTTATTATATGTATTTGTCCAGCATCAACATGGAAATTCATAAGATGATGGAAGCCTTGGTTGCGCTATCATTTGGGGCATCATTGATTTCTATTTTTGCGCGTTTAGGTGGCGGTATCTTTACCAAAGGCGCTGATGTCGGTGCTGACCTTGTTGGTAAGGTTGAGGCAGGCATCCCTGAAGATGATCCTAGAAACCCTGCGGTTATTGCTGATAATGTAGGTGACAATGTTGGTGACTGTGCTGGTATGGCCGCTGATTTGTTTGAAACCTATGCGGTAACGATTGTGGCAACTATGCTGTTGGCTACTATTCAGCTTAGTGGTGATATGAACGCGCTTCTCTTGCCGCTTGGTATTGGTGCGGTTTGTATTTTGACGTCAATCATTGGCACATTCTTTGTTCGCCTTGGTTCAACAAACAACATTATGGGCGCGCTTTACAAAGGCTTTATCGCAACGGCGGTGCTTTCTGCTATTGCCATTTACTTCCTGATTGATCATGTGTTCTCTGGCCAAGAGGCAGGCATGGATTACTTCATCTGCGCTATTGTCGGTCTGGTGGTAACAGGTCTGATGGTATGGATTACTGAATACTATACCTCAACCTCATTCCGTCCGGTTAAAGTCGTTGCTAAGGCGTCTGAAACAGGCCACGGCACGAACGTGATCTCTGGTCTGGCGATGTCAATGGAGGCTACTGCCATTCCTGCGATTATCATTTCCGCTGGTATCATTGTGTCTTATGTCACGGCTGATATCTATGGCATTGGTATTGCGGCGACCACAATGCTGGCGCTTGCCGGTATGGTTGTTGCGCTTGACGCTTATGGCCCGGTTACTGATAACGCTGGCGGTATTGCGGAAATGGCTGAACTTGATGACTCTGTTCGTCAGGTTACCGATGCTCTTGATGCGGTTGGTAACACCACCAAAGCGGTGACTAAGGGTTATGCTATTGGTTCTGCCGCATTGGCCGCGCTTGTTCTGTTTGCGGCTTATATTGCAGACCTTGAGCGTTATTTCCCAACCCTTGAGGTTAATTTCAGCCTAACTGATCCTTATGTTGTGGTTGGATTGCTGATCGGCGGTATGTTGCCTTATCTGTTTGCCTCAATGGGCATGCAGGCGGTTGGCCGTGCTGGTGGTGAGGTGGTGGAAGAAGTCCGCCGCCAATTCCGCGAGATCAAGGGCATTATGGAAGGCAAAGCCAAGCCAGATTACAGCACTGCTGTTGATCTGCTGACACGTTCTGCTATCCGTGAGATGATTATTCCATCGCTTCTGCCAGTATTGGCCCCTGTGGTGGTATATCTGGTCATCAATGCAACGGTAAGCCAAGAGGCCGCCTTTACCGCGGTTGGCGCAATGTTGCTTGGGACGATTGTCACGGGTCTTTATGTTGCTATCTCCATGACTGCCGGTGGCGGGGCATGGGATAATGCTAAGAAGTATATCGAAGATGGCAACCATGGCGGCAAAGGGTCTGAAGCCCATAAAGCCGCGGTGACAGGTGATACCGTTGGTGATCCTTACAAGGACACCGCTGGCCCTGCTATTAACCCGATGATTAAGATCATCAATATCGTTGCTCTATTGATGCTGGCCGCTTTGGCTGCTTAAGCAACGATCATCATGAATTACCCCCTTGCGGCATTGCTGCAAGGGGGTTTTTTATGCGCTTTTATGCGGAAGACCATTATCACTGCCAAGCGTTAAGGCAACGATATATCCATCATGCTGGGCTAGGTCAGTCCAAGCATAGGAAGTTCAATCATCAAAGGAAATGAAATTGAATTAAGGGGTTTGACCGGGTGGTCGGCCAATATTGCCAAGGATTTGCTCAAACAGCCCAAAAGTGTCCCCCGGTGTTGGGGTCGTGCTATCTACATAATAGACGGTTTTACCATCATCTTCATTGGTAAATTCAATCGCCTCTAGCACATCATTTTCGTCAAAGCTAAACGTCACGACCGTGCGTTCCTGCAAAGCAATTTTTTGCGCCGGAGCTTTCACCATCACTTGTGAGATATAGTAAATGCGCCCTGAATCAAAAGCGCCGCGCGCAGATGGCTTACCAAAGATGGATTCAATTTCAATTTGTCTTGTGGTACCAATCTCAAGCCGTTCAAGGGCGGCGGGGTCGAGGCTATTGCCATGTTGGCTTAATTGACTACCGCAAGCGGAAACCATTGTCATAAGACCAAGACCAAGGGCAAAATTAATTTGTTTTTTCATAAGAGTCTTCATGATAATAACTAGTTACCAATAAGGTAAATGCGCGGTCAATGCAAGCATTGGCTGTTGTTGTCTTGTTATCTCCTAACCTTTCAGGGACATATGATGTGATGTTACAGTGGTTGCGTAAAAAAGTGCTTGATTGGTCTCGCCCCTCTAGTGTTGAGGCGGAAACGCTCTATCGCCAAGTAGCAGAAACAGCGCGAACCCCGCAAATCTATGCACAATATGGGATTGCGGATACGTTTGACGGGCGCTTTGATACCCTTTGCTTATTGGCAACCCTTTTGGTTAGGCGCCTAACCAAGATCACAGGGGACAGCAACGGAAAGGCCAGAGCACAAGAGCTGATTGATACCATGTTTGCTGATATGGATTTAAGCCTCCATGAAATTGGGGTCAGCGAGAATAAGGTCGGAAAAAAAGTTAAAGTGATGGCGACCGCATTTATGGGCCGGGTAAAGGCCTATGGCGCGGCGCTTGATGCGAATGATAAGGATATGCTGATTTCTGCGTTAAAGCGCAATGTCTATCGCGATGAAGATGATAAGGGTATGGCTGACCAGCTAGCTCAACGGATGATGCAGGCGGCGTCTGAATTAGAGACCTTGAATGATAAAGACCTTTTAGCAGGCATGATCACAACCCCGATCCATATTTGGGATGATGATGATGCTTGATCTAAACTTAGATTTTGACAAGGTTGAGGCGACAAAACCCTATCGTCTGACGATCCAAGCTGATGCGGCGACAAGAGAGGCGTTGGCGAAGCGGTTTGATTGGCTAAGAATTGATCGCCTTGATGGCAACATCATCTTAACGCGCTTATCAAACGAAGCCTGCCATATGACAGGCCGTCTTGCGGCGGATATCGTGATGGCTTGCGTGATTAGTGATGCTGAAGTGCCGCAGTCGCTTATGATTGAGGTAGATGAGCGGTTTGCCGTTATGGATGGCGCCGATGAGGAGGCTGTGATTGATCCCATGAGCGTGCAGACAGAGCCGATGATTAACCGAACTATTCCTGTTGGTGAGACAGTGGCGCAATTGATCTTGCTTGAGGCGCCAGATTGGCCGCGCGCAGATGATATTCCACCGGTTGATGTTGTTGTTAAATCTAAAGATGATCTTGGGCCTTTCGGAAAACTTGCCGATTTGAAGAAAACAAGATAGAAAAACACAATATTTTTGGGGCTTGGATTTTTTGATAACAAAAGAGATAAAACTAGCGATAGATGCGATGGGCGGCGATGACGCTCCGCAGTCTGTGATCCGCGGAACCGCTCTTGCCATGCAGAATGATCCGGCTTTGCGTCCTATTCTGGTTGGTGATGAAAGTAAGCTTAAGCCACTGATCACTGGTATTCCTATTCTGAATGATGTGGATATCCTTCATACTGAAGATATGGTTGCCTCAGACGAGGTGCCATCACAGGCTCTGCGGTCGGGGAAAACCTCATCCATGCGTCTGGCTATTGAGCTTGTGAAATCAGGTGATGCCAGTGCTGTTGTTTCGGCGGGTAATTCCGGGGCATTAATGATCATGGCTTTGATGGTCTTGCGTACCATTGAGGGGATTGAGCGTCCAGCATTAGCGGCATTGTTTCCAACCCTTAAAGGGTCATGCTGTATGCTTGATCTTGGCGCTAATATTGAATGTTCATCTACAAATTTGGTGCAATTTGCCGCCATGGGTGATGCGTTTTATCGGGTGATTGGTAAGGTAGAACATCCAAGCATTGGTTTGCTTAATGTTGGAGAAGAAGAACAAAAAGGCAGTGCGTCTATTCGTGAGGCCGCCGCTATTCTTTCCGACCCTTCCATCCAGATGAATTATGCCGGATTTGTCGAAGGGGACGGCATTCCCATGGGTGAAGCACAAGTGATTGTTAGTGATGGCTTTAGCGGTAATGTTGCGCTGAAAACCGCAGAAGGCACCTCACGGCTCATCGGGACTATGATTCGCAATTCGTTCCGTGCCACCATATTTTCGCGCCTTGGATATCTTTTGGCGCGCCGGTCGTTCAAGCAATTGCGTGAAATGATGAATCCTCAACGCTATAATGGGGCGGTGCTGCTGGGATTAAATGGTATTGTCGTGAAATCGCATGGTGGCGCCAACCAAGATGGGATTGCCAATGCGATTAAGGTCGCAAGTGATATGCATCGTCATGGATTTATGGATGATTTGAAAAAAGGCATTGCTCGTTCGATTGATGCGATTGAAGTGGCACAATCACTAAAAACAAAAACCAAAGAGGAAACCTCTTAACATGACTAATGCTGATATGCCTTTCCCGTCGGTGCTGGTTACGGCATCCGGGTCTTATTTGCCTGAAAAAGTGGTCACTAATCACGATCTTGCCGAAATCATGGATACTGATGATGAATGGATTCGCCAGCGCACAGGCATTACCCAGCGTCATATTGTTGCTGATGATGAATTGACCTCTGATATGGCGGTCAATGCCGCTCATCAGGCTTTGGATATGGCTGGTCTTAGCGCCGACGATATTGATGGCATTATCGTTGCGACAACCACACCGGATGATACTTTTCCTTCAACGGCGGCAACGGTTCAACGCAAACTTGGGGCTATTCAGGCTTTTGCCTTTGATGTTCAGGCGGTTTGCGCAGGCTTTATTTATGCGCTGGATGTGGCCGATGCTATGATCAAATGCGGCAAAGCCAAAAGAATGGTGGTCATAGGGGCAGAGGCCTTTAGCCGGATTCTGGATTGGGACGACCGAAGCACGGCAGTTTTGTTTGGTGATGGGGCAGGGGCCGTTATCCTTGAGGCAAGTGATCAGGCTAAGGGCTGGGGCATTTTATCGTCTGTCATTTTCACAGATGGACGGTTCCGCGATATTCTTTATGTTGATGGTGGGCCTGCCAGAGGCCATGTTGGCACTGTTAAGATGAGTGGTCAGGATGTCTTCAAACACGCTGTTGAAAAACTAGCCTCTGGTCTGGATCAGGCTATTAACCAGTCTGGTCTTCAGGCGGATGATATTGACTGGTTAGTTCCGCATCAAGCAAATATCAGAATTATCAATAACTTACAAAAGAAACTTAATATGCCGGATGAAAGAGTGGTGCGGACGGTTTCGCGCCATGCTAATACCTCTGCGGCGTCAATTCCCCTCGCATTTGATGAGGCCATGCGTGAACATCGCATCAAATCAGGTGATGTTGTTGCCTTTGAGGGCATTGGAGGCGGCCTAGCATGGGGCGCATCTATTGTTCGGGTGGGGAAACCCGATTGATATGATTTTTTGAGTTGACGTTACTGGTCTTGTTGATTAATTTTGTTTTATGAAACGTTCTCTTATTCGTGCTGATATCGCGGAAGCGATTTACCAAAAAATTGGATTGTCCAGAAATGAATCTGCCGACATGGTAGGTACTATTCTTGATGAGATTTCTGAATCCCTTGAAGACGGAAATAATGTTAAAATTACCTCATTTGGTAGTTTTACTGTTCGCAACAAAAGGCAACGGATCGGCCGCAATCCCAAAACGGGTGAGGAAGTTCCCATTACACCGCGCCGGGTGCTATCGTTTCGTCCTTCCCATATTTTGCGCAAAAAGGTTAATACATCTAATTAACCGCTAACGGTGGGGTAAGATCATGGTTGAAAAAAACCCCGAAGCGTTTCGCAACATTTCAGAAGTATCAACGATGCTGGATGTCCCTACCCATGTTTTGCGGTTTTGGGAAACCCGTTTTAATCAGCTCAAACCGATTAAACGCAATGGGGGACGGCGCTATTACCGCCCTGAAGACATTGTTCTTTTGAAAAAGATTCAAGACCTGCTTTATCAAGAAGGTTATACGATTAAGGGCGCTCAGCAAGCGCTCAAAGGGTTTTCTAAGCCAAAACAAGACGCTGCGGTGGCTGAACTTTCTGCCTCTGCCGCATCATCATCACCTATGGACGCGGCGGCATCTTCAATGCGTTCAGACCGTATTGCTAAGGCTGTGGTTTTGCTGAAAGAGGCTCAATCCCGGCTTGCGCGCATCAGTTGATTGTTAATACTCATTAACAGGTGATCAGTCGGTTGCGGTTCTGATAGCCTTCAAGTGAGACATTCACGTCTGAAGTTATTGAAATTCATATAGGAAAAACAGGAGATCGTTATGCAAAACACCAAAAATTTGCAGATCGATTCAGATCGGCTTTGGGATAGTTTGATGGAGATGGCAAAGATTGGCCCCGGTGTGGCTGGAGGCAATAATCGCCAAGCCCTGACCGATGCTGATGGTGAGGCGCGAGCGCTGTTTCAGACATGGTGCCTTGATGCGGGCATGACCATGGGCGTGGATACGATGGGCAATATGTTTGCCACCCGTCAAGGCACAGACCCGGATGCGCTACCTGTTTATATTGGCTCACATTTGGACACACAGCCCACAGGCGGCAAATATGATGGTGTTCTGGGGGTTTTAGGCGGCCTTGAGGTGATCCGAAGCTTAAATGATTTAGGTGTGAAAACGAAGCATCCGATTGTGGTCGTTAACTGGACGAATGAGGAAGGCACTCGATTTGCCCCGGCAATGGTTTCCTCGGGGGTGTTTGCTGGCAAATATGATCAGGATTGGGTTTATGATCGCACCGATACTGATGGTAATCGCTTTGGTGATGAATTAAAGCGGATTGGCTGGGTTGGTGACGAAAAGGTCGGCGCACGAAAGATGCACGCCTTGTTTGAATTGCATATTGAGCAAGGCCCCATCCTTGAAACTGAAGGCAAGCCCATCGGCGTTGTTACCCATGGGCAGGGCTTACGCTGGGTGGAAATTACCGTCACGGGAACAGAAAGCCATACCGGATCAACCCCTATGGGGATGCGGCGCAACGCAGGCCGCGGATTGGCGCTTATCACGGAACTGGTTCACGACATTGCTATGAAGCATCAGCCAAATGCCGTGGGGGCTATCGGGCATATTGATGTTTATCCTAACTCTCGCAATATCATTCCGGGTAAAGTTGTCTTTACCGTGGATATGCGTTCTCATAAAATTGATGTTCTCAATAGCATGGTGCAAGACCTGTTATCAGGTGGTGAAGCGTTATGCCGCGATATTGGGGTTTCCTTTTCATCTGAAATCGTGGGGCAATTTGATCCTCCGGCCTTTGATGCTGATTGTGTTGATGCCATTCGCAAGGCGGCGGATGATTTAGGATATGGTCATATGGATATCGTATCGGGCGCAGGTCATGATGCGTGTTGGATTAATGATATTGCCCCAACCGCTATGATTATGTGCCCTTGTGTTGGCGGGCTTAGCCATAACGAAGCCGAAGAGATCACCAAAGAATGGGCAGGGGCAGGGACAGATGTGTTAATGCACGCGGCCTTGCGGATGGCCCAGATCGTTGAAGAATAGGACAGATAGCGGCTTTGGCCCAGTCGGTGATCACTGGTTAAGCCGTTTTTGATCATGTTCGCATCAGCGGTGTCAGGCCAAGCGCCTTTCTCATGCGGAGCCTTTTGCGCTTCCCCTTGCGGCAGAGATTTCGGCTTTTCATAATTTAGATGATCATAGCAACAGGCTTTCCGCCCGTTTTGAGAAAGCATTGGGCAATAGCCTAACAGGGCTTTACGCTACCGCCTCGCACGGCAATGGTGAGTTCAGTTTGCGAAGCCCTAAGCAAGCGGTGATGATGTATTGGAGCCTGACCTTCTGATGAGGTTTCGCCGTTGTCATCACTATCCTTAGTCTTAAGTGTGATGAACTTACGATTTCAGGGCTTCTCTTTCTTAACAAGCTTGGTTATAAAGAGTGCGTCGGAGTGTAGCGCAGCCTGGTAGCGCACCATACTGGGGGTGTGGGGGTCGTGGGTTCAAATCCCGCCACTCCGACCATTTCAAAGTTGAACATTCATGAAGCCATTTGATTATCTTCTTTACGGCCTTACTATTTTTGCTTGGTCGACCAGCTGGTTGCCATTGAAATGGCAATTAGGCGTTGTTGCGCCTGAAGTGTCGTTGTTTTGGCGGTTTTTGTTTGCTGGACTTATCATGATGGCAATAGCAAAGCTGTCAGGACAGTCGCTACGATTAGCAAGAGAAGTTCATATCAGAATCGCTGTTTTAAGCCTGTTTCTGTTCAGTTTTAATTTCTTGAATTTCTATTACGGCGGTCTTGGGGTTTCGTCAGGATTGCTGGCAGTTGTGTTCTCAACAGCATCACTGATGGTCATTCTGGAAAAAGCGGTGATTGATCGCCAATGGCCAGAAATCAGGTTATTGCTTGCCGCTATGTTGGGAATTGGTGGCGTGTTTTTGATCTTTATGCCTGAATTGGAAAAGGGTCATGCGCCATTGGCGAGTCTCATCTTCTGCTTTGTGGGAACCTTAATCTTTAGCCTTGGAAACATCCTTTCAGGGCGACTTCAGAGTCGCCAAGTTTCCGTGATTTCTAGTAACAGTTGGGGGATGCTTTATGGCGCGACCTATTTGGGGCTAGTGGCGCTGTTTCGCGGTGAGGCTTTTATCATGGAACATAGCTGGAAATATCTTGGTGGATTATCTTGGCTGGTGGTTATTTCCACTGTCATGGCCTTTACCTGTTATCTGACATTAGTTGGCCGCATTGGGCCGGGTAGAGCCAGTTATATCACTGTGATTTTCCCTGTGGCGGCGTTATTAATCTCACAGCATATGGAAGATTATCAATGGACGTATTTGTCTTTGGTTGGTTTGGGGCTGGTTGCTTTTGGTAATACTATTATGGCGCGGTCGGCTAAAAACCGGACAGCCTAAACATAATCACGCCTAGTGATCCCACTGCCGCCAACGTTAATCCATGGCGCAGGCGCATATACCAAGGCGGCAATATCCCCATCACCGCCATAATAACATCCACGACCCAGCACAAAACCAAAAGCGCGATCACATAACCAAGGCTGGCAAGAGCCGGCATCAGCACGATCAAGACGCCAACCAGAGAAGGGAAAACCGACCAAAACAACCGCCACTGGCTTGATTGTTGAGGTTGGTTAATCACCATTCCCCAATGAATAGCACCAAGAAAAATGCTGATAGAAACTCCATAACGCGCCCCTAATTCCGCGCTGAACTGCATCAGCATGGGATCAGGGCTGAAACTGCCAATCGCGGCCATGAGAAAGGGAATTACCCCTAGCCAGCCAAGCCAATTAGCCCATCTGGGGGTGCGATTTTTCCGCATAATCGGCTATTAACCTGCGTCAGCGGCAAGGCCAGTGGCAGCGATACCGGCTAGCGCGGCGGCCTCATCATTGTCTGAGGTGTCACCAGAAATGCCTACTGCGCCTAGGATTGCCCCTGATGCATCGCGGATCAAAACCCCGCCAGGAACGGGAACAATTTTGCCATCTGCTAAGCCGTTGATCGAATCCACAAAATACGCCTGTTGTTCTGCCCGGTTCATTAACGCGCGGCTACCCATGCCAAGTTGAATGGCGCCATTGGCTTTGGCTTTGGCGATATCAGATCGCATGATGCTAACGCCATCTTCGGATTGAATGGAAATGGTGGCGGCGCGGTGATCTAGGACAACGACACTAATCGGTTTAAGGTTTAATGTTCTGGCCTCAGCTAAAGCGGCAGAAGTGATGATGTTAGCGTGTTCAAGTGTCAGCATAAAATGTTCCTCAAATGTTATGGTATGGGGGCAGGTCTTATCTCAGTGACCTTACCCTGATGATTTAAGCCATGGCAAGATAGCAGAAAAATCCTTACCTTTGCCGTTTTCTTGCACAAAAATATCGTAAATTGCTTTTGCCGTTTTGCCAATTTTAGGGTCTGCCCCTGCGGTTTCAGCCGCTTCTATCGCAAGGCCAAGGTCTTTGAGCATAAGTTCTGCCGAAAACCCGGGGCGATAATCATGATCTGCCGGACTTTCAGGGCCAATACCGGGGGCAGGGCAATAGGCATTCATTGACCAGCTATAACCTGATGAAGTGCTAACCACATCAAACATTTTTCCCCTATCAAGCCCTAAGCGATCTGCCAGATCAAATGCCTCACAAGTGGCAATCATGGTCGCGCCAAGTATCATGTTATTGCAAATCTTTGCGGTTTGGCCTGCCCCAATGTCACCGCAATGCACGGCTTTTTTACCCATAGCCTCAAAAACAGGCATAGCACGGGATACATCATCCGCATGACCGCCAATCATAAAGGTAAGGGCGGCGTTGGTCGCGCCTGTAATGCCGCCAGATACCGGGGCATCAATATAGCCAAGACCAGCGGCTATAGCCTGCTTGCCTGTTGCCCTTGTGGCGGCGACATCCACAGTAGAACAATCAATGAATAACGCCCCTTTGGTCATGTGGGGGATTATGGCATTGGCAACCTGTTGGAGAGCCTTACCGTCAGGCAGCATGGTAATGACACAATCCATGCCTTGGGCGGCATCTTCTAGCGAAGTGGCTTGACGCACCCCATCTGATGCGGTGGTTGCGACATCAAATCCTGTCACATCATAACCTGCAGTGATCAGATTAGCCGCCATTGGAGCGCCCATTTGGCCTAAGCCGATAAAACCTGTTTTCATCGTTTTTCCCATGATGATATTTTTTTAACCTTAACCGCGGAAAGTAAACCCCAGAGAGTAAACCAAAGACAAGGGGGGTGGTCAATTACGGAAACCTGTTGTCAGGGCAAAGGTGTTTTCCTTTTGGTTTTGATGCTATGGTGATCGCGCCTGATGAGGCCCTAATTTATGAATAAAGGGAAAGCCATGTCTGATGTTATCTATAAAATTTGCCATAAAGACGAATGGCAGAACGCGGTTAAAGCCAATGTCTACAAAGGTTCAACCCTAGATATCCATGACGGATTTATTCATCTATCCACAGCAGAACAAGCGGAAGAAACGGCAAAATTGCATTACGCCAATCAAAAGGGGCTTGTGCTGGTGGCGGTTGATCCCACTGGACTTCCTGTGCGTTATGAGGCTTCAAGAGAAGGGCAGTTGTTTCCGCATCTGTACGGGGATTTGCCAGTGCATCATGCGATCTGGGTTGAGAGCTTGCCTTTGGATGCTGAGGGAACACCAACCGTAGCCACAGTTCTGAAAAACCATCATTAAACGCCTTTTGACAGGAAAACCACATCTTGCCATCGCCGCTATCTTGCATGAGGTAGGGATAATTTCTGGATTCTAATGGCTTGCGTCGACGTTTCTGTTCCTATAAGACAAGGGGTAATTTCGCGGCTGTGGTGAAATTGGTAGACACGCCAGATTTAGGTTCTGGTGGCGAGAGCCGTGGGGGTTCAAGTCCCTCCAGCCGCACCATCTCTCAGTAGACCGGTTTTGAGTTTTGATTTGCCGGAATCATCACTTTTCAAAAACGATCCTATGAAGGAGAGACGAAATGTCATTGCGTATAAATGATACAGCCCCTGATTTCACCGCTGAAACCACTCAAGGTACTATCCATTTTCATGACTGGCTTGGCGATAGTTGGGGGGTTTTGTTTTCACACCCCAAAGATTTCACCCCTGTCTGCACAACTGAACTTGGGGCTTTAGCTAAACTTCAACCTGAATTTGAAAAACGAAATGTCAAAGTGGTTGGGCTTTCGGTTGATCCGATTAGTGATCATGTCGCTTGGCTTGATGATATTGCTGATGTTTCTGGTATGCGCCCTGAATACCCGATTATTGCTGATACAGAATTAACTGTTGCTAAAGCCTATCATATGTTGCCAGCAAACGAAGGGGACAGCTTTAGTGGTCGCACCGCTGTTGATAATCAGACCGTGCGCTCGGTTTTCATTATCGGGCCAGATAAGAAAATCAAACTTTCGCTGACCTATCCGATGGCAACAGGGCGGAATTTTGCCGAATTGATCAGGGTTATTGATTCGATACAAATGACAGGTAAACATAAAGTGGCAACCCCTGCAGATTGGAAAAAAGGGGATGATGTGATCATTGTTCCTGCGGTTTCGAATGATGAGGCTGAAAAAATGTTTCCAGACGGTTGGGAAACGGTTAAACCCTATCTGCGCAAGGTGAAGGACCCGTCCTGATATTGTGCTGATTTTGCTAATGACTAAAACAAGTAGAGTGCTTTTATAATGCGTGATTTTTTTAGCCCCGGTCGTTCCTCTGTTATGGCGCATCAGGCCATGATATCTTCCTCTCATCCGCTTGCTACCAGTGTTGGCTTGAAATGCCTTTACGATGGTGGCAATGCGGTTGATGCGGCCATTGCGGCGGCGGCTATTCTGGCATTAGCAGAACCGCATATGACCTCAATCGGGGGGGATTGTTTTGCATTGGTCTCACCTAAAGGGGATACGCAGATTCATGCGATCAATGGCTCTGGGCGAGCGCCATCTCAACTTGATCCTGACGCACTTAGGGCCAAGTATCCTGATGGCGTTATTCCACGCAACAGTCCCCATGCGGTAACTATTCCGGGGGCAATTGATGCATGGTATCTGATGCACCAGAAATGGGGGCAGGCTAGCTGGAAAAGTGTGATTGAGCCAGCCATTAGCTATGCTAAGGCTGGTATTCCTGTGCATGAACGCGTTGCCCTTGACTGGGCTGAAGATGCTGAAAACCTTAATGATAAAGATGGTCAGCGGCATTATCTGAAGGGTGGTAAGCCCTATCAATGTGGGCAAAACTTTGCCGTTCCCGCTTTGGCTGAGGCGTTTGAGCTGATCGCAGCGCATGGCCGAGATGGGTTTTATAATGGGCCTGTGGCCAAGGATATCATCAGCAAATTACAGGACCTTGGCGGGTATCATCAAATGGAGGATTTGGCGCATATTCAGGCTGAGTTTGTTACCCCCATTCATAGCGACTATCGCCAAAGAACTATCTGGGAATGCCCACCAAACGGGCAGGGTATTACCACCCTCATCATGGCGCGATTATTTGAAAGATTTGATCCAGCAAAAATGGCTGAGGCTGATTTTGTTCACCTTTTAGCTGAAATCAGCAAACAGGCCTATGGTCTGCGTGATACTTTTCTGGCTGACCCTGATCATGCCCGGGTTTCGGTAGATTGGTTACTTTCGGATGCGGTGATTGATCAGGCCGCTGCAAAGATTGATATGTCTGCGGCCTCTAATTTTGCGAAAAGTGATTTCCCGACACACCCTGATACCGTCTATCTGTCTGTGGTGGATAAGGACGGAATGGCGGTGTCCTTCATTTATTCGATCTTTGACGGCTTTGGTTCGGGGATTGCCTCACCCGAATATGGGATTATTCTTCAGTCTCGGGGCCGTGCCTTCCGTTTAGATGACACTCATCCTAATGTGATTAAGCCAAATAAGCGGCCATTCCATACCATTATTCCGGGGATGCTAACCTATGGAAATAAACTGATTGGCCCGTTTGGGGTTATGGGCGGACAATATCAGGCAGTAGGACAGACGGCATTTCTGATCAATCATCTTGATTTCGGTATGACGCCGCAACAGGCGCTTGATGCTCCACGCAGTTTTGCCATTGATGGCGCGTTGCAATTGGAAAAGGGCATCAGCAAGGCTGTTGCTGATGATCTGGCCTCGCGTGGGCACAATATTGTTTGGAACGACAGCCCTATTGGTGGGGGACAGGCTATTTTCCGTGATCTTGATACAGGGATATTAATGGCAGGGTCAGACCCACGCAAAGATGGTTTTGCCGCCGGATATTAAAGATAAATGTTCTAGATGTTAAAAATTATTGAATTTAAATCATATGAAGACTGGACTTTTATCTCTATAAACACTTAGTATTTAAATACATATGATAATGAAAAATAACCGATCATCTGGAGGTTCGCATGAAATTATTTTCAATTAAGGCAATATCAGCGGCTGCCGCTATATCTGCTAGTGTTGCCATGTCTGGCAATGCGCTGGCTAAAGTTGAGGGAGATACCATTACTCTTGGCTCTGCTATTTCATTAACAGGTAAATATTCAACCAATGGTCTTCATACCCAGCGCGGTTATGATTTTGCTGTTGATCGCATTAACGAGATGGGCGGCGTGACCGTCAATGGTAAGTCTTATAAACTAGCTATTCAGTATTATGACGACGAATCGACTCCTGCTCGTGCATCACAGTTGGTTGAGCGTTTGATTCAGTAGGATGGCGTTCAGTATATGCTTGGGCCATATGGTTCTGGTCTGACCAAAGCGGTGGCACCAGTATCTGAAAAGTTTGGTGTTCCTATGGTTGAGGCGGAAGGGGCTTCACGCTCACTCTTTACCCAAGGTTATAAATACCTGTTTGCGGTGCTTTCGACATCTGAACAGTATCTTGCCCCTGCGGTCGAATTGGCGGCAGCTAAGGCCAAGGCTGCTGGTAAAGACCCATCAAGCATTACGATTGCTATGGCTTTTGAAAATGATCCGTTTTCACTAGACGTTCGTGAAGGGGTTTTGGATGCGGCAAAGAAATACAACATGAAGATTGTCATTGACGATAAACTTCCTGCTGACCTTTCTGATATGTCCGCTACCTTGACAAAGGTTAAGGCGATTAAGCCTGATATGCTGATTGTTTCCGGTCACTCTAAGGGTGCGGCAACGGCGGCTCGTCAAATTGACGAAATGCGTCTGCAAGTTCCGATTATTGCCATGACACATTGTGAAGCTGCTAAGGTACAGGAAAAGTTCCCTGCCGCCGCTAACGGGTTCCTTTGCCCAACACAGTGGGTTGAGACTTCCCCTAAGAAAGATAAGTATTTTGGCACCGCCGCTGAGTGGAATGCTGATTTCAAAAAAGCGTATCCAAGCTATACATCTGTTCCTTACCAGACGGCTCAGGCTTCTGCTGCTGTGATCGTTTGGAAAGAGGCTTTTGAAGCCGCAAACAGCTTTGATACCAAGGTTGTGCGCGATGCGATTGCCGCCACAGATATGGAAACATTCTATGGCAACATTCGCTTCTCAGATCAGGGTAATAACATTGCTAAGCCAATGTTCATGCGCCAGATCAATGCCTCAAGTGGGTATGACGCCATCATCACACCTGATGATATGGCATGGCCGCGCAAGGCTGATTACTAAGACATTAGTATCCGATAAACAGGGGCGTTTATGCGCCCTTGTTTATTGTTCCAGTTATCTTATCTGAACAATTAAAAATAAAGGCAGCAGGATGCTATTTAATCTCCAAATCCTTTTCGATCTTGCCCCGATTACAAATGTTCAATTAATCCTAGATGGCATCTTTATTGGAGCTGTTATTTCACTTAGTGCCTATGGGCTGGCGCTTGTGTGGGGGGTGATGAATGTTAAAAATCTGGCGCAAGGTGACTTTGTGATTCTCGGTGGCTACTTGGCTTATGCCTTGTTTAATGCCGGTGTTCATCCCATTCTCGCATTACCTATTGTCATGGTGCTCATGGCGATGTTTGGTTGGATGGTCTATATTTTAATTATTCGGCGTGTAATCCAACAGGATATGTTCACGTCGCTTCTTGCTACTTTTGGATTGTCGTTATTGTTGCAACAGGTGTTGAACCTGATTTTTGGGCCAGAAGTGCAAACGATTGATAGTAAATTACCTAACTATCAGTTGTTTGATAATGCAGTCACTTTACCAATGGTGAAAATATTGTCATTGGTCATGGTCGCTGTGCTTGCGGTTGCGGTGGTTATCTTCATGAAGAAATCTCGCATGGGGCAGGCTATTCGCGCCACCGCGCAGGACGAAAGAGCGGCGCGGGTGCTAGGGATTAATACCGACAATGTTTATGCCTTTACCTTTTCCCTAAACGCGGCCATTTGTGGCGCGGCAGGGGTTATGGTTTCCATTATTTGGGTGCTTCAGCCGTTCTACGGTATCACCTATTCGTTGAGGTCTTTTGCTATTGTTACCGCGGCAGGGCTTGGCAATCTGCCGGGTGTGATTTCAACAGGCTTTGGTCTCGGTTTGTTAGAACAATATACAGGTTTTATTCTTGGGGCAGAATATCAGGTGGCTTCGGCTGTGGTGATGTTGCTGTTGGTTCTGATTTATCGTCAAATTCAGCTTAGCCGCAAACGTCAGGTGGTGCAGTGATGACTGGTCGTTCCTATCTCTTATATGCGGTCATTCTTGCTTTAGGTATTTTAGGGCCAATTGTATTCCCTAACTATACCCAGCAGATGGCGTTGTTGTGGGTTATGGTTTTAATGGCCTCTACCTGGGATTTACTAGGTGGCCAGATGGGTTATAACTCCCTTGGCAATATCACGTTCTTCGGATGTGGGATGTATATTTCTGCGGTGGTGCAGATTTCCATGTTCTATAATGTGGCGGATTATACCTCTGCCTTTGGTGCTATTAAGCCAGAGTTCACTGATGAGCAATATTTCATGGGTCTGTTTCTGGGTATTCTTGCGGCAGGAATAGGGTCTGTTTTTATATCCTATCTGTTTGGATTTATCGTCTTTGGTCTGCGTGGCCCTTATTTCGCCATTGGCACGCTAGGTATTGCCATTGCGGCAGGGCAGTTGACCGGGACCATTGATTACATTGGTGGTGGTAGCGGGATTTCCATGCCGTTCTTTCCCGGTGATATTGAGGTGCGCGCCCCGTTTTTCTATGCGCTATGTTTCCTTTTGGCGGCGTTGTCGCATATTGTGCTTAGGTGGATTTATTCCACCCAGTTTGGTCTTGCCATTAACGCCATTCGTGATGACGAAGATAAAGCGGAGGCCATGGGCATTCCCACCCTGAAATATAAGCAAATTGGCTGGGCAATTACGGCCTTTTTTATGGGCTGTATCGGTGCGGTATTTGGCAATATGGTTGGCTTTATTGAACCTGTTGAAGTGGCCTTCCCGGTTCCTACCTTTGGCATTTTCATGGTTGCGATGGCCTTATTTGGCGGTAAAGGCACCTTATGGGGGCCTGTGTTAGGCGCCGTGTTGTTCCATGTCATTAAAGAAGCGACATGGACATATCTGCTAGGATGGCAGTGGGTCGCATTAGGGCTGATTCTGATTATTAATATCGTCTATTTCCAGCAGGGCATTATGGGATGGCTTCAGCGTAAATATCCAGAATTCTTCGGCATTTCGGTTGATGAATCCACGCGTGATGAAGGCAAGGAGGCTAAGGCCGATGGCTGAGAATATTATTGAAGTAAATCATGTCTCCAAATCGTTTGGCGGTGTTAAGGCAAATATTGATATTTCTATGGCTGTCAAAAAGGGCAGTATCACAGGGATTATTGGACCTAACGGATGCGGAAAATCGACTTTGTTTAATTCGATTGTTGGCTACCATCCGATTGATACAGGTTCCATCACCTTTGAAGGCAGAGAAATATCAAAACTTCTCGTGGGCCCGATTGCTCGCCTTGGATTGTTGCGGACGTTTCAGCAAACGCGCATTTATTCTAAAATGAACTGCGTTGATAATATGCAAATCTCTGTGTCTCACCGTAGTGATGCGCGGCACGGGTATTTTGCTAGCCGCAAAGGGGAAATCCTTGATCGGGCAAACCATTTGCTGGAATTTGTGGGGCTGTATTCCAAGCGTAATCTGATTTCTGGCGACTTATCTTTTGGTCAGCAAAAACTGTTAGAGTTTGCCATGGCACTCATGAATGAACCAAAGGTGCTATTACTTGATGAACCTACTGCGGGGATTAATCCTACCTTAATCAACGGGTTGATTGATCGCCTTCAGCGTGCAAACGAGGAATTGGGCATCACGCTATGCGTCATTGAACACAATATGAGGGTGATTATGAATTTGGCCGAGCATATTTATTGTTTGTCAAATGGCCGTATGCTTGCCGATGGAAAACCTCAAGATTTACAAAATGATCAGCGCGTGATTGACGCCTATCTTGGAGGGCATTAATGGCTACCAAAAGCACAGAAAAAAAGGCGCCAGCCAAAAAGGCGGTTGCTACCACAGCAAAAACGGGTGTTGCAAAAGCGGCCAAGCCTAAAAGCACGGCGAAACCCGCAGTGAAGAAGGCTTCAGTGAAAAAAGTTGTGGCTAAAAAAGCGCCAGTGAAGAAGACAGCGGTAAAAAAGGCTACAGCAAAGAGCGCGGCGGTCAAAAAGGCCCCAGTGAAAAAAGCCCCTGCTAAGGCTCCAGTGAAAAAAGTTGTGGCTAAAAAAGCGCCATTGAAGAAGACAACGGTAAAAAAGACCGCAACGTCATCATCCAAGGCAGCGTCCAAGGCAACCTCAAAGAAAATATCAGGCTATGGCGCTGGCAGTGTTAATGTCGTTATGTCGGTTGATCAAGTGGCTAAAGAAGCGGCGAATATCGTTTCCAAAGGACCGTCTAAATCAGACCTTAACAAACTGGCGAAGAATGATGACTTCTTTCAGATTGAAGACCTCCGCGCCGGATATGGCAAGATGGAGATTTTGCACGATTTCTCTATGCGCGTTGGAAAAGGGCAATCCTTATGTTTGATTGGCCCGAACGGGGCAGGGAAGTCTACCGTGCTTCATTCGATCTTTGGTTTCACAAATATTTTTTCGGGTAAGATTACCATCAACGGCCGTGATGTGACGTCATTGAAACCATCTGAAAAACTGTCCACGGCGGGCATTGCTTATATTCTTCAAGATAAATCCGTGTTTCCGCAAATGACGGTCGAAGAAAATCTGCTGATGGGCGGGTTCCTCAAAGGTCGTCCAGCCGAAGCAAAAGCGGCGGCAGAGCTTGTCTTTGACAAATATAGCCGTTTAGCAGAACGCCGAAATAAGCCTGCAGGCGTGTTATCAGGGGGTGAACGCCGCTTGCTTGAGATTTCACGCGCGCTTGTTATGAACCCTGAGGTGTTGTTGGTTGACGAGCCGTCTATTGGGCTTGAGCCTAGGTTTATCGATATGGTGTTTGAGATTCTTTATGATCTTCAGAAAACTGACGGCAAAACCATCATTATGGTTGAACAGAATGCCAAAAAAGGTCTCGATTTTGCTGATATCGGATATGTTCTGGTGTCAGGCGAAACCGCGCTTGCCGATGATGGCGGCAAATTGCTTAAAAATCCAGATGTTGGGCGCTTGTTCCTTGGCGGTTAAGCCGTATAAATCAGCATATTCAATAGGCTGAGAATACCGCCACCAAGCAACGCAAACAAAAACGCCACAATCAGGTTATGACCTAGTGCCAGACTTGTGCTTTTGACGCGATATAGTCTGGCGCAGGTAATAACAGATAGTGAAGCCACCGAACTCATGGTGCCAGCTCCCCAACCAATCAAATGGCTATGCATCAATAGGGCAGGATGAACCGCCGCGCCGCCATAGCTAAACAAGGCCAGCATCACGGTGCTTGATATGACGGGATGAATGCCAACAACAGAGGCAAGCATCATAACCACAGGGGTTGATATTAACGCGACCCAACCGGGATAGACGCTATGTTCCCCAATCAACCCCATTTGTTCCAAGCCATCCGTATTGATAGCGATATAGCCAATAAACATGGCCCCACTGATAATGATGAGATCATCAGAAATATGTGATAACCCGTCATGGGTTGAGGTAATAATACGCCGAATATTACCGGGATGCCGTATAAATTGCACACAGACTAAGATTGGCATGGAAATGACCACGGCGGATAGCGCGGTCAAATTAAAGATTAAGGCAAAGCCAAGCACGGTGGCCAAGACGATGATGACGCGCATGGAAATTGGCGCAAGACAAGCCAGCGAGGCGCGAATTGTGTTCCCGTTAAATTGAGGGCTGAAGACATAGCAGCAGATCAAGGTGAATAAGATTGAGGTGGCAAGGCCTATCGCCATGGCAATCCAAGCATAGGTCGTTCCAACAAAACCTTCTCCAACCGCAAATGCCACAAAGAATGGTGACCAGACGGCAGAAGTGACCATACCGCGTAAGGCGGCTTCAGCGGCTAATTTGCGCCTATGGTCGTCACTATCGCGCGGCAGTGCGGCTGATAACACAGCGAAGCTGCCTGTGTTGATAATGCCGCCAAACACATGGCCTGCGATCTGTAATCCGGCGGAGGAGGCTTCGGGGGTAAGTAAGGCCAGCCTGCGTTGCGTTAACCGAACGGAAGGCATGGTGCTTGCGGTGGCTTTAGAAAGGGTCATGGTTGCAATCAAGGCAACAAAGATCAGGATAAAACGACCACCTGAAAACAAAAGCTCTGGCGACGGCAGGCCGTCCAGCAATAACCACCCCATGACCCCCAGCATGATTAAGATCAGATAACTATCCCATTTCAATTTTGGAAGAATGATCAGTAAAAATATGCTCAGCAAAATGGCGCCAAGATTACTGAAAAACGCAACATATTGACCAAAGATGATCTGCAAAATGGCGGCAAACCATGCTAGCACAAGTAAGCCAATCCGAAGTGAAGTCATAACACCCTCATCAGGAGAGGGGACGGCATCAGGCCTAACGGTATTAGGGTAGGAAGATGGGGGCTGAGGGATAGGGTTATCATCATTATGATCCCATCAGAACCATAATAATCGAAACCGTTAGCATAATAATGGCGAGGGCTTCAGTCCAATTTGTCTTTTCCCGAAACCATAGCAACGATACGCCAAGTGAAATCAGCAACTCAATCTGGCCAACGGCGCGAACCGCCGCCACGCTATGCAGGGTAAAGGCTGTAAACCACCCCACGGTGGCTAATGCGCCAAAAAATCCTGCCCAAATAGAGCCGCGCCAATGAACAAAACTGGCCACCAGTTGCGGCCGCGTGAATATCAGCATCCAGCCGCCCATCATCACGACTTGGATCAGGGTAGCAATAGCACCAGTATAGACCGCGCGCATAATCAGATCGCCCCCTTCAAGGGATATCGCGGCGGCTTTATAGCAGACCGTAGCAAGACCAAGAAACGTGCCGCTAGCTAGCCCAATAGCTGAGGTGCGCGAGAAAAGAGACTGGAAAATATCATGTTTAGTCAGGGCTGATTTCGCGAATGACAACATCACCACCGCAACCACGCCAAGAATAATGGCAAGCCCAGTGAGAAGAGAAACCATAACCCCTAGAATGATGGCCTCTAATATCGCGGCTTGCAAAACTTCTGTTTTGGAAAAAGCCGTTCCTGCGGCAAAACTGCGGCGCGAAAAAATGCGGATCAATAACACGGTGAACAGGATTTGCGTTATGCTAGCCAGATTAACCCAAATCCAAAACCGAGGGGTTGTTGATGGTAAGCCCACCTCTGATAGGAGATGATAGCCATAAACCATCAGCCAAGCAAAAGGCAGAGCATAGAGAAAGCGAATATAACTAGCCCCATCATCACCAAGAAGGGGTTTCATCTGACGCTGAATAGCGCTTCGGAAGGTTTGCGTTAACGCGGCGAAGACCGTAGCGGCAATCCACCATTCGGGGGAAATCATGCCTTATTCCTGAAAAGAGAGCTTATCAGCTTAATTTTATTCAATTAAACGAATAATACAACCTATTTGACGCTTCTCTAAGAGGGCACAGGCGGCCTTAGCGTCATCACGCCCCATAGGGATGCTCACAACACGGAAATACCCCTCATCACTATTCTCTGGCGCCTCAATCATAAGGCGAGGAGGGGAGGCCATATCTGCGATCTTAAGCCGAAAGACATCTAACCCATTTTCCGCATGAATGAGCAGTTTATAGGCCGCGAGTTGAATGATCACCTGTGGTTGATCCGAAGAGGAGGGCTGGCTATTAGCCTCAGCCGTTTGTGATGTTGGGGCGGTGGTTTCTGATCCAGCGCCGCGCCCATCAATCAGACTGTCACTCAACTGATGCGGTACATTCAGGCCGTTTGCCGAAGCCATGCTGTTATCGTTGCTATCTTCGCTTTCTGGCTCAAGGGTTTTGCTCATATACAAATCTGGCCTTTGCATGGCGATGCGCGTATCAGCTTCTCTAAACATCGCCGGACAAAAGGTCGTGATATATTGCTGAACAGATTGTTCAGATGAAGGGCTAACCGTTTCTTGGGAATTGGGATCAGGAAAAAAGATTTTATCCGTCATCCAGCGCCCATAATTTTGAACAATATCGTTAAGGGATGATTGGGACACCTTTTGCCCGGTTTGGGTTTCCAGATATGCCTGCCATTGGTTTGTGATATCCTGTCGCCGCTTTTCCCAGATCAGGCTGTCTTTAGGGGTTATCAGCGTAACCTTTTCCATGACAATGGCATAAGCGGCACAGATAGCGGCTTGTTCGCTAAGCTTGCCTTTGCTGATCACAGAAGTATTGGAGGTCACGGTTTGCGCCATGACCATTGGGCTGGTCAAGGTCAGCAACAGGATTGCAAATAAAAACCGACACATACTACGACTACTACCCTTAAACTCACCTAAACGCACCGAAATTGCCCTAACCTATTATGAACAATCGGTCTAATCTTCGGTCATCTCCACGGCCTCTGCGGCGGCGCGAATAACAGCCATGGCCTTATTGACACATTCTTGAAACTCATTTTCATCAACACTGTCATAAACAACGCCTGCCCCAGCCTGAATATGCAACATATCATCTTTGATTAACGCGGTTCTAAGAACAATGCAGGTATCCATATCACCATTGCCAGAGATATATCCCGCCGCCCCGCCGTAAGGCCCTCGTTGCGTGGGTTCAAGCTCATCTATAATTTCCATAGCCCGTATTTTCGGCGCGCCAGTAAGGGTACCAGCAGGAAATCCAGCCTTAAGGGCATCAATGGCGTCACATTCGTCTCTGGCATCGCCTTGCACCTCAGAGGCGATATGCATGACATGGCTATAGCGTTCAATATTGAAGTGGTCGACAACCTTAACCGTGCCCGGCTTTGAAACGCGGCCGACATCATTACGGCCCAAGTCCAGAAGCATTAAATGTTCTGCCCGTTCTTTGGCATCACTTAACAAATCATTTGCTAAGGCCAGATCTTGTTCAGGGGTTTTGCCGCGAGGGCGTGTGCCCGCGATGGGGCGGATAGTTACCTTGCCTTCGCGCAGACGCACCAGAATTTCTGGGCTTGATCCTACTAGCGAAAGGCCGCCCATATTGAAATAAATCAAAAACGGGGAGGGGTTAAGCCGCCGCAGAGACCGATAAAGAGTAAAGGGGTGTTTGAAAAAGGGCACAGAAAACCGTTGCGACAGAACGACCTGAAAAATATCGCCGGCCTTGATGTAATCAATGGCCTTTTTCACCATATCCAGATAACTGGATTTTGGCATATTGGCGGTAACTTCCGGTAAGGGCTGAAGGTTGTCGGGCTTAGCACGCGAAGGCACGCTTGCCCCAAGCTTATCAACAATACCCTTTAGGCGCGCTGTAGCATCAGTGATCGCCGCGTCATGGTTCCCTTGATGACTATCAGGGCGAATTGGGGTAACGATGCGCAGGCTATCTTTAAGGCGGTCAATAATCACCACCACAGATGGCCGCATCAGGCATGAGGTCGGGGTATTAAGCTCATCCGGATTGCTATTCGGCACATTTTCCATATAGCGGATCATTTCATAACCGAAATATCCAAACAAACCAGCAGACATGGGCGGCAAATCATCAGGGATTTCCACCGCTGATGCCGCCATCAGTTGACGCAGATGATCAAACGCATGACCGTTTTCTTCGCGGATTAACTTACCATTGCCATCATGGGTGGTGATGTTTTCCCCGCAAACAGTCCAAATTAAATCTGGGGCGAGGGCAATAACCGAAAAACGGCCTCTGACATTGCCGCCTTCAACGGATTCAAGCAAACAGTGATAGGGCGAATCAATCCCTAATTTCAACATGATGGACACTGGGGTTTCGAGGTCAGCCACCAATTCAGTATGCATCAGGGTCGCCTTGCCAGAAGCAAGATGACCACGAATACTATCCAAATCTGGCATAATACGCATCAGTTAACAGACCCGATCAAAAGTCGCACAGCCGCGTTCGGGTTGGCTTCAACCTCATGAAGGGTGGAAAGCCCGTTGGCAATAGCCTCTTCGGTATCCGCCACCAGATGATCTTTGAAATCTGTCAGTAACTGCTCTTTCCGCAAAGCTACGGTGTCTTCGTCACCTGCGATAATATCATCCAGTTTCAGAACGATAATGGAATTGCCTCCAGTTTCGACAAGGGTTTTATCCCCAACATCAATAGAAAAACTGGCTGAAGCAATCAGAGTGGATTCTTCGTGATCTAGGCCAATACCTGATTGCAAGAATGGTGGTGATTGCTCAAGGCTTACCCCGGCAGATGTGACCGCTTTATCAAAATCATTGGCGGCGATAATCTCTTCGGCTTTAGCTTTTGCGCTTGCAATCGCAGTTTCTAATTTCCATGCGCCGATGGCTTCGCTTCTGACCTCATCCAAACGGCGTGATCTAGCGGCGCTTTCGTTATCCACGCGCAAGGCAAAATAGGTGTTGTCCTCATCCGCGATCAGTAAGCCTTCTGTGCCGATATCCTGTTGCCATACCGCAGACCGAAACCCTGTGCTGGTGACGATATCATGATCTGATGCCGTGCTTTCATTAAGGCCACTTTGGCTCATCCCCTCAATGGTGATGAGTTGCGCCTTAGCGGCTTTAGCGGCTTCTTCTAGGGTTGCGCCACTATCTTGCGCCTCTTCAAAAATGGTGATGCTGTCATAGACTTGGTTGATAGCCAGTTCAATTCTAAGCTCTTCTTCAAGATTAGCGCGGACATCTTCAAAGGATGGGATTTCTGCCGCGCTAATAGCGGTAATCGCAAACACATAGACCCCAAACGGGGTTTGGCTTGGGGCGGTAATATCACCGTCAGAAGCGGAAAAGATGGTCGTCGCCAGTTGTTCTGGCAAGTCATCCTTTGTCACCCCGATAAATGTAATATCTTCAGGCTTATCACCAGAGAGGTCTAATGCCACGGCGGCAAAATCTTCACCAGCAACTAGGCGTTGGCGCGCGGCTTCGGCGGTTTCCATATCTGGTAACACTAACTGAAGAAAATTGCGCCGTTCAGGGACAGAGTAAGAGGCTTTTCTATCGGCAAAGGCGTTTTCTAATTCAGCAGAGCTAACCACCACATCTTTGAGGTAATGATCAGGGGATAACACCGCCGCTGTCACTGACCTCATGGTCGGTGCATCAAAAATGTCCTGATTGTCTTCATACCAGCCTGATAATGTCGCTTGATCAGGATCAGCCACTTGATCAGGGGTAATTGGAATAGCAGCAAAATGAACTTGCCGTTGTTGAGCCAGCCAGCTTGCCATGCTTTCAGCTAATACAGGCGAATATTCCGTGCCAGAGGCAATAGCCGCGATCACCTGATTGCGGCGTTCCGCATAACCGATATCAGCGATCAGCTGATCTTCGCTAATGCCACGACGCGCCAGAATATCACGCATAAGCAAGGGGTTGAAATTCCCGCCAGCATCCTGAAACAAAGGATTGCTGATCAGCGATTGTTTTGCCATATCACGGGTGACCGTAAGCCCAAGGCGCGCGGCCTCAGCCTCAAATAAAGAGCGTTCAATTAGCTCAGCCATGATCTGATCCATCAAACCAATGGCAATAGCCTCATTGTTGTTGAGGCCGGGATAATAAAACCGTCTGGCTTGATCAAAGGTAATCGCCACTTCGTTTGCGCTGACCATGATGTTATCAACTGTGATAGCATCCTCATCATTCGGGCTTGAGCGGAAAATATCACCAATTCCCCACATCCCAAAGCCAACAACCAGAACAAGCAGAAAAGCCCGCATCAAATTGGATTTGGTTCCATTACGAAGCGCTTGAAGCATATCAATTTACCCTATTGTCATTTTCTTCTTTCTGCCTAGCATGAGATGATCATAAAGTCACGGCAGAGAATCGGTTTAAGGTTGCTAGTCATCAGGAAAATATCATAAAAGATGACAATCTCATTGCAAATAGCAAGATGCGGTTTTGCCCTTTTTGCATCTGGTAAATCGCACGGTGGACAATAAGGATTATCATGATGATCATTGCCAGTAATTGGAAAATGAATCTGGATCGACCAAAGGCTGAACACTTGCTGTCGGCTATGGCAGCTTGCCCGGCTAGTGACGAGGTTACGCGGATTGTCTTTCCTGCCTTTCCTTTACTTGATCTGGCAAGGACGACAAGGGATCATATTGGTCTCACTGATCATCTTGCCCTAGGGGGGCAGGATTGCCATAGCGCAGCAAACGGTGCTCATACAGGGGATGTTTCTGCCGCTATGCTGGTTGAGGCAGGATGCCAATGGGTGTTAGTTGGTCATTCGGAACGCCGACAGAATCATCATGAAACCCCTGCCATGGTTGCCGCTAAAACAAAAGCGGCACAAGCCGAGGGTTTATCGGTCATGCTTTGTGTTGGGGAAAATCTGGCTGACCGCGAAAGCGGTAAGGCCGAGGCGACGGTGACTGCTATGCTAGCGGCATCATTGCCGCAACAGGTAGATGCCACTAAACTTGCCATTGCTTATGAACCTGTTTGGGCGATAGGAACAGGAAAGACAGCAACCGCCATGGATGTTGCGGCGATGCATCAGGCTATCCATAAACATACAAAACAGGTTGGCCTTGCCAATGTTCCAGTGCTATATGGGGGGTCGGTTAATCCTGACAATGCCCATGATTTGCTAGCCTTGGATCAGGTTGATGGCGTGCTGGTTGGCGGGGCCAGTTTAGACGCTGAAAGCATTAATGCTATTACCCTTGCGGCAGAAATCTGATTTTTATCTGGAACTTCCTTAAGGCATCCATTATAGAAGGCGAGTAACCGAAAGATTGAGACAATGAGCTTACTGATACTAACCATCCATATTATGATTGCGCTTGCGCTGGTATTTGTCATCTTGCTTCAGCGAAGCGAAGGTGGCGGTCTTGGCATTGGCGGCGGTGGTGGCGGCGGTCAGGGTGGTGGTTTCATGACCGCACGCGGTACAGCCAACCTGCTCACCAGAGTGACAGCGTTTCTGGCTGTGGCGTTTTTCACGACCTCTATTGTTCTTGCGATTCTCAGTGGACGGACGGCGGTGACGCCATCGCTTATTGATGAAATCACTATTGAAACCGAATCTTCAACTCAAAGTCCAGCAATTCCAACGGTTCCAGCAGATCAATAAAATAATCCTTTCCTCTGACTAGGAACAGAAGGCTATCCTTGGTATAGATATTTCCCATGCCGCGTTTTGTTTTTATTACTGGTGGTGTGGTGTCATCCCTTGGAAAAGGGTTGGCTTCTGCCGCTTTAGGCTCTTTGCTTCAGGCGCGAGGATACAAAATCCGTTTGCGCAAACTTGATCCCTATCTGAATGTTGACCCCGGCACGATGAGCCCGACCCAACATGGTGAGGTTTTTGTCACTGATGATGGGGCGGAAACCGATCTGGATTTGGGGCATTATGAACGCTTTACTGGTGTTGATGCGCGTAAATCTGACAATGTGACCACTGGCCGGATTTATTCGGATGTGCTGGCGCGTGAACGCCGCGGTGATTATTTGGGCGCCACCATTCAGGTTATTCCCCATGTTACCAATGCCATCAAAGAGTTTGTAACCTCAAATCTGGATAATGAAGATTTTGTTCTGGTTGAAATTGGTGGCACGGTCGGAGATATCGAATCCCTCCCATTCCTTGAGGCTATTCGTCAAATTGGCTATGAAATGGGGCCTGATAAGACCTGTTTCCTTCATGTCACCTTGTTACCGTTTATTGAGGTAGCAGGCGAATTAAAGACAAAACCCACGCAACATTCGGTAAAAGAATTGCAATCGGTGGGCATTCAGCCTGATATCCTGCTGTGCCGAAGCAGTGAAGATATACCCGAAGACCTCAAAACCAAAATTAGTCGGTTTTGTAATGTGCGAAAAGAGGCGGTGATCAGCGCCCCTGATGCCAGCAGCATTTATGAAGTGCCGCTGATGTATCATCGGGAAGGGCTTGATATGGAAATCTGCCGGCATTTTGATTTGCCGTTAAATGAGCCTGATTTATCCGTTTGGCATGATATCATGCACCGGATGACCAACCCCGAAGGTACGGTCAATGTTGCCGTTGTCGGCAAATATACTAGCCTGATTGATAGTTACAAATCCCTTGCTGAGGCCTTAACCCATGGCGGCCTTGATAATAATGTTAAGGTTAAGATGAACTGGATCGACAGTGAGGTTTTTGAAGGCGAACACGCTGATTTCAGTGCTCTGACGAACGCTGATGCGGTGCTAGTACCCGGCGGATTTGGCCAACGGGGATCAGAAGGCAAAATTAACGCAATCAAGTTTGCCCGTGAAAACCAGGTGCCGTTTTTAGGGATTTGTTTTGGGATGCAAATGGCGGTTATTGAGGCGGCGCGAAACCTTGCTAGCCACCCTGATGCCAGCTCAACCGAGTTTGGACCAGCTGATAACCCTGTGGTTGGTCTGATGACGGAATGGACCAGCGGTAATAATCAAGTCATGCGTGATGAAAGCAGTGATCTGGGCGGAACCATGCGCCTTGGGGCTTATGATTGTGTGCTTAAGGCTGGCTCACAAGTGATGCAGTTATATTCCACCCCGCAAATCAGTGAGCGTCATCGTCATCGCTATGAAGTCAATATTGCTTGGCGAGATGAGCTGGAAAGCCATGGGCTTATTTTCTCTGGCCTGTCACCAGATGGCAGTTTGCCAGAGATTGTTGAGCGCTCTGACCATCCGTTTTTTGTGGGGGTGCAATTCCATCCCGAATTAAAATCGCGCCCATTTGACCCCCATCCTCTGTTTCGTGGTTTCGTCAACGCGGCTCTTAAACGCTCGCGTTTAGTCTAAGAGGAAAGCATGATGAACACAGATCAGCAGGTCACGATTGGTAATATTAACATCAGCAATCGTCTGCCGATGACCCTGATCGCTGGGCCTTGCGCCATTGAAAGCAAGGATCATGCCCTTGATATGGCGTCTGCCCTAGCTGAGATCACGGCAACACTGGGCATGGGATTCATTTATAAATCGTCTTTTGATAAGGCTAACCGCACGTCTATCCATTCGTCGCGTGGTCTGGGCATAGAAAAGGGGCTAGCGGTACTGGCTGAGGTAAAAAAGACCATCGGATGCCCGGTTCTTACTGATGTGCATTTGCCGGATCACTGTGCTGAGGTTGGTGAAGTGGTTGATGTTCTACAAATTCCGGCCTTTTTATGCCGCCAGACTGATCTCTTGATTGCCGCCGCCAATACCGGGCAGGTGGTTAATGTTAAAAAAGGTCAGTTTCTGGCCCCTTGGGATATGCGCCATGTTGTTGATAAGCTGGCGGAGGCTGGAAATCCACGGATCATGATTACTGAACGCGGAACGAGCTTTGGTTATAATACGCTGGTCACGGATATGCGGTCATTACCGCAATTAGCGGAAACAGGTTACCCGGTTATCTTTGATGCGACCCATTCGGTGCAACAACCGGGCGGTCTTGGCGGGGCATCCGGCGGCCAGAGGGAATATGTCCCCACATTGGCCCGGGCCGCGGTAGCAGTTGGTGTTGCTGGCGTCTTTATGGAAACTCATCATGATCCTGATAACGCCTTATCTGATGGCCCTAATATGGTGCCGTTAGACCAAATGCCAGACCTGTTAAAGCGGCTTTTTGAGTATGATGCCTTAAGCAAATCCGCAATGAGTACAACCTAAGCCAAAGCAAAACCGTGTTTCGGCAAGAAAGGATCAAAAGATGAGTAGCATTCTAGATATTCATGCCCGTCAGATACTGGATAGTCGGGGGAATCCTACGGTTGAGGTTGATGTCATGCTTGAAGATGGCTCAATGGGGCGTGCCGCTGTTCCGTCAGGGGCTTCGACAGGCGCGTTTGAGGCGGTGGAACGCCGTGATGGGGATAAGGCCAAATATCATGGGCGCTCGGTTCAAGGCGCGGTTGATACCGTTAACGAGGATATTTCGGATGCGCTGTTGGGGTTTGATGCCTTTGATCAGCATGGGGTCGATCAGGCTATGATCATGCTGGATGGGACAGATAACAAATCGCGCTTAGGGGCAAATGCTATTCTTGGGGTGAGTCTGGCGACTTGCCGCGCGGCGGCGATGTCTGCGGATCAACCGCTTTGGCGGTATATTGGTGGAATGCACGCTCATATCATGCCAACCCCAATGATGAATATCCTTAATGGCGGCGCTCATGCTGATAATGCGCTTGATGTGCAAGAGTTTATGATCATGCCTGTTTCGGCAGATTGTTTTTCTGATGCGGTTCGTATTGGGTCAGAGATTTTCCACAGCTTGCGCGGATTGCTCAAAGCAAAGGGGCTATCAGTTGCGGTTGGGGATGAGGGCGGCTTTGCGCCTAATATCAACGATACCGCAGAGGCCATGGATTATATCATGGCGGCGATTGAAAAGGCAGGATACCGGCCGGGTGAAGATATCATGCTGGCGGTGGATGCCGCAGCAACCGAATATTATCGGGACGGCAAATACCATCTTGAAGGGGAAGGTAAGACCCTTAGTAGTGATGAGATGGTTAGCTATTGGCGCAAGCTGGTCGGTGCTTATCCCATTTGTTCAATCGAAGACCCTTTAGCCGAAGAGGACTGGAACGGATATGTGCATCTGACCTCAGAATTAGGGGATTTAATCCAACTGGTTGGTGATGATCTGTTTGTTACCAATCCAGACAGACTGATCAAAGGGATTGAACTTGAGGCCGCTAACGCCATTCTGATTAAGGTCAATCAAATTGGCACACTTACCGAAACGATGGATGCTATTATGTTGGCGCAGAGGGCGGATATGGGGGTAGTGATTTCCCACCGTTCAGGCGAAACAGAAGATCATTTCATTGCCGATTTGGCCGTCGCCACAAACGCAGGGCAAATCAAAACCGGATCATTGGCGCGTTCTGATCGCACCGCTAAATATAACCAATTGATCCGAATTGAAGAAATGCTTGGGCATAATGCCAGTTATTCCGGCATTCAATTTATTCGTTAGAAACATACAAAAATATGACTTGACGGCGATTCGCGGATTTGATTCAATGATCCATACCGCAACGATTGGATAGCATTGATGCCATCAGTAAGCAAAATTCTTCCCTTCGGATTTAACATGATCATGATGGCTATGTTGATTTCTTTTGCTATGCAATTGATCAACGCTGATGGGGGGCTGATGTCCTTGCGCCCTCTTGATGACGATATTGTGACGTCTTCAACAGAACTGGATAACCTCAAATTAGAAGAGGCGTATTTGCGCAAGAAGGTCAGCCTGTTGTCATTAGATACGATTGACCCGGATATGCTGGGGGAATTGGCGCGTCAGAAAAATGGTCTTTATGATGATAATGAAATGGTCATTTTTGTTGATTAGAATGTTAACCAAAATAAGTTAATTTCAAAAAAACATAATAATATCAACAATAAAAAATGTATTGTATTTTTTTATATTTCTGAAAAAATAGGTCATGAAATTCCTTTGGGGGGTGTCTCATGGCTAAAACACCAAAGTCGTACAGCTCTAAATCATCAGGTAAGGCAATATCTGCATCTGGCGGCAAATCTTCAGCATCGGCAACGAAAAAGAATATTCGGCGTGTGCAAGGGCGACCGCCTAAAAATGTTGCGCCGGAATATCCTGATACCAACACCATGCTTGATCTTTATGAACAAATGCTGCTGATCCGGCGGTTTGAAGAAAAAGCAGGTCAGCTATATGGCATGGGCGTCATTGGTGGGTTTTGCCATCTTTATATCGGACAAGAGGCCATTGTGGTTGGGATGCAGTCAGTATCAAATGAGGGTGATAGCGTCATTACCTCATATAGGGATCACGGGCATATGCTCGCTTGCGGCATGACGGCTGATGGGGTGATGGCAGAATTAACGGGTCGCCGCGATGGCTATTCTAGGGGGAAGGGCGGCTCTATGCATATGTTTAGCCGTGAGAAAAACTTCTTTGGCGGTCATGGCATTGTGGCGGCGCAAGTGCCCATAGGACTTGGGCTGGCGTTTTCCCATCAATACCGCAACACTGGTGGGGTTTCGCTCACCTATTTTGGGGATGGGGCGATTAACCAAGGGCAAGTCTATGAGAGCTTTAATATGGCGGCGCTTTGGAAATTGCCAGTCGTCTTTGTTATTGAAAATAACCAATATGGTATGGGCACCTCGGTTTCCCGTGCCGCCGCAGGGCGTGACCTTGCTGATAGAGGTAAGGCTTATGGCATTCCGGGGATGCAGGTTGATGGCATGAATGTTCTCGCGGTGCGTGAGGCAGGGGCAGAGGCGATGGCCTATTGCCGGGATGGCAAAGGCCCGTTTATTCTGGAAATGCAAACCTATCGCTATCGCGGACATTCGATGTCTGATCCGGCGAAATATCGCACCCGCGAAGAGGTTGACGCCATGCGCAAACAGCGTGATCCGATTGATGCTTTGCGCGAGATTCTGATCAATGATGGTGTTGAAAACGATAAGATCAAATCACTGGATACCAAGGTTAAAGGGATCGTCAGCAAAGCTTCGGATTTTGCTTTGGAAAGCCCTGAACCTGATGCCTCTGAATTATGGACAGATGTGATCCTTGAGGGAGGCGTATCATGAGCGTCACAATTACCATGCCGGCCTTGTCGCCAACCATGACCGAAGGAAAACTAGCCAAATGGTTTGTCAAAGTTGGTGACGCGGTGCGTTCAGGTGATGTTATTGCAGAAATCGAAACTGATAAAGCCATGATGGAAGTCGAAGCCCTTGATGATGGTACGATCACTGCTCTTGAAGTGGCTGAAGGCGAAGATGGTGTCGCTGTCGGAACTGCTATTGCGGTTCTTGATACAGGTGAAGACGCCCCGTCAGACACAGATGATAGCCATGGTAAGAATGACCAGACAAGTGATGCGCAACCGCCCAACCAGGCGGCGCAACCGCCTCAACCTACTGCCCCTGCGGCTAAGCCTGTGGAAACCTTTTCCTCAAGTCCTTATTCGGGCGCTGTTGCCCCTCTATCGGTGCGAGAAGCCCTGCGTGATGCCATGGCAGAGGAAATGCGCCGGGATGAGAATGTCTTTCTGATGGGGGAAGAGGTCGGCGAATATCAAGGCGCATATAAAGTGTCGCAAGGGTTGCTGGATGAGTTTGGTGCTCGCCGCGTGGTTGATACGCCAATAACCGAAATGGGTTTTGCGGGATTAGGGGTTGGTGCCGCCTTTGGCGAATTGCGCCCGATTATTGAGTTTATGACTTTTAACTTTGCCATGCAAGCCATTGATCAGATTATTAATTCTGCCGCTAAGACGCTTTATATGTCTGGTGGTCAGATGGGATGCCCAATTGTCTTTCGTGGCCCTAACGGGGCGGCGGCAAGGGTTGCCGCCCAGCATTCCCAATGTTTTGCCAGTTGGTATGCGCATTGCCCGGGGCTAAAGGTGGTGGCACCATGGTCAGCGGCAGATGCCAAAGGCTTACTGAAAGCCGCTATTCGTGATCCTAACCCTGTGATCTTCCTTGAAAATGAAGTCCTTTATGGGCAAAGTTTTGATGTTCCTGATGATGATGATTGGCTCGTTCCTATTGGTAAGGCAAATGTCGTTCGTGAAGGCACGGATGTTACGATAACGGCGTTTTCCATTATGGTTGGCAAAGCCCTAGAAGCCGCTGATTTATTAGCCGCAGAAGGGATTAGCGCTGAGGTCATTGATCTGCGGTCATTAAGGCCACTTGATATTGATACTATTTTGGCCTCGGTGAAAAAGACCAATCGCTTTATCAGTTGTGAGGAAGGCTTTCCTTTTGCTGGTATTGGCGCAGAATTATCAGCGCAAGTCACAGAAAAGGCTTTTGACTGGCTGGACGCTCCGCCGCTTCGTGTTACCGGGGCAGATGTGCCAATGCCATATGCCGCCAACCTAGAAGCGTTAGCTTTGCCGCAAGTTGATACGATTGTTAAAGCTGGGCTTGACGTCACTTATCAAAAGGAAAGGGGATAAGCCATGGCTATTATATCTATGCCGGCCTTGTCGCCAACCATGACCGAAGGAAAGCTAGCCAGATGGCTAGTGAAAGAGGGCGACACCGTTTCTTCGGGCGATGTCATTGCGGAAATTGAGACAGATAAAGCCTTGATGGAAATTGAGGCGCTAGATGATGGGGTGTTAACCAGTATTCTTGTTGCCGAAGGCGCCGAAGGGGTGGCTGTGGGGACGGCTATTGCTGAGATACTTGATGAAGGCGAAGAAAGCGCATTAGGTCAAACCCCTGATGCCGCCACAAAACTAGGGCCAGAGGCCGTTTCACCGCCACTCACTGAGGAAAAGTCCCCCCAAAACTCGTCTGCGGCAAAGCCTCTCCCCAAGCCGGAACAGGAAGCCGCAAACGCACAAATCTCACAACCTCAGCCACCGCAACATCAGGCCCAAAATCATGGGCAAAAAGGGGATCGCATCTTTGCTAGTCCTTTGGCAAGGCGGATCGCTGAACAAAAGGGGATTGATCTTTCCCATATTAAAGGCACTGGGCCGCATGGCCGCATCATTAAAATTGATATTGAAAATGCCGCCACAAATGGTGAGATATCTGACCCAACCAAAATGGCTAAGCAGGCCACTGTGCCTGCTGACCCAACAGAACAGTCAACCTTGATCCCGGTAAGCCCCACGCGCAAGGTGATCGCCTCACGCTTGCAACAATCTATGCAGGACGCGCCGCATTTTTATTTGAATATGGATATTGAGCTTGATGCGCTCTTAGCGGCAAGAAAGTCTATTAATACCGCCCAGCCAGATGAGGCCAAGGTCACGATTAACGATTTGCTGATCAAATGTGCGGCGGCCTGTTTGATTAAGGTGCCTGAGGTCAATTCTTCATGGGAAGGTGATCATATCCGACAATGGCATCATGCTGATATCGCGGTAGCAGTGGCACTTGATGGGGGATTGGTTACCCCGATTGTCTGGCAAGCGGATCAAAAATCGCTGACTGCCGTTTCTGGTGAAGTGAAGGCATTGGTGCAAAAAGCCCAAGAAGGCCGCCTTAAACGAGATGAGTTTAGTGGCGGCAGTTTCACTATTTCCAATTTAGGAATGTTTGGCGTCTCATCATTTACGGCAGTGATTAATCCGCCGCATGGGGCAATTCTTGCCATTGGTGCTGGCCGGGAAATGCCAGTCGTCAAGGATGGGGCTATTACCACGGCGACAATGATGACGGTGACGTTATCTTGTGATCACCGTGTTGTTGATGGCGCAGTAGGCGCAAAATGGATAGCTGAGTTTAAGACGATAGTTGAAAACCCTATGCTAGCCCTCATCTAGGAGACACGAATGTCGGATAAATCAAGATATGATCTGGTCGTCATTGGTGGTGGGCCGGGGGGATATGTCGCGGCTATTCGGGCTAGCCAATTAGGGCTTAAGGTGGCAGTGGTTGAGCGTGAAAATATGGGCGGGGTTTGCCTAAACTGGGGCTGTATTCCTACCAAGGCTTTGCTTCGTGCGGCAGAAATCTATCATCTGGCGTCGACCGCAGATCAATTTGGCATTACCATAGGTCAGTTGAGCTTTGATCCCGAAAAAGTAGTCAAACGGTCGCGTGATGTGGCGGCAACCTTATCCGCCGGAATATCCCATTTGATGAAAAAACATAAGATCACGGTTTATGCGGCAACGGCGACATTGCACCAAAAGACAGGTGATGACTGGCAGATTGCCCTTGATAAGGGTGACCCGATTAGTGCTGGTAAAGTCATTTTGGCAACAGGGGCAAGGGCAAGACATTTGCCCGGAATTACCCCTAATGGTGTGAACATTGTCACCTATCGTGAGGCCATGACCCCAAAAACTATGCCTGAACATTTGCTCATCATTGGATCAGGCGCTATCGGGATGGAGTTTGCATCTTTTTATGCGGATATGGGGGTTAATGTGACGGTAGTTGAGGCCGCAGACCGTATCCTGCCTGTCGAAGATCATGAGATTTCTGCCATGGCAGAAAAAGCCTTTATCGCTAGGGGCATCACCATTCACAAAGGGGCAAAACTAGAACAGGTTAGCGCCAGTAAAGCCGCCACTTCCGGGGTTAAGGCTAGTGTTTCTATTGGCGGCAAGAAATCAGACATCACCGCAGACCGTTGTATTCTTGCGGTTGGGATTGTCGCGAATATTGAACATCTTGGCCTAGAAGAGGTTGGGGTGACACTAGATCGTGGTCATGTTGTCACCGATGGATTTGGTCAGACCAATATCAAAGGGATTTATGCCATTGGCGATATGACCGGGGCGCCGTGGCTTGCCCATAAGGCAAGTCATGAGGGGATTATTGCCGCTGAACATCTCGCAGGAAAGAGTGATGGGCACACCATGAAAGCTAGTGATATTCCGGGTTGTACTTATTGTCGCCCTCAAATTGCTAGCGTTGGCCTGACGGAACAAGCTGCCCTTGATGCTGGATATGAATTAAGGGTAGGGCGCTTTCCATTTCGCGGAAATGGCAAGGCTATCGCTCTTGGTGATGATGACGGTATGGTCAAAACCATTTTTGATAAGAAAACAGGTGAGCTTTTAGGTGCTCATATGATCGGCCCTGAAGTCACCGAGTTGATCCATGGTTATGTTGTTGCACGCCAATGTGAGGCAACGGAAGCCGAATTAATGCAGGCCGTGTTCCCGCATCCAACCTTATCCGAAGCCATGCATGAATCGGTTCTCGATGCCTTTGATCGGGTAATTCATTTTTAGAAAAGGCGCTAAGGAATAAAAAAGACCTTTCCTTTACCGTCGGCGCATTTTAGACAGGCGTGATGATGAACGATAACAGCAACGATAAAGTGATTTTCCGTGGTCAGGGACTGCGCGGGGCAGAGCGCCATCCGGAAAAGGCAAAAAACCAGAGCCAGCCTCAACCAAAACGTCCGGACTGGCTTCGGGTTAAAGCGCCGCAATCAAAAGCCTTTGAAGACACGCGTGAGATTGTTCGGGCGCATCATCTGGTCACTGTCTGCGAGGAAGCCGCCTGCCCGAATATTGGCGAGTGCTGGCAAAAGAAGCATGCAACCATGATGATCCTTGGGTCTGTCTGTACCCGGGCCTGTGCGTTTTGTAATGTCGCCACAGGCAGGCCAGATCAGCTTGATCCTCATGAACCTGAACGCGTGGCCGACGCGGTGGCAAAGCTTGGTCTTGCCCATGTTGTCATCACTTCAGTTGATCGTGATGATCTTGATGATGGCGGGGCTGATCATTTTGCCCGGGTCATTACCGCCATAAGGTCTGTTTCGCCAGCAACCACGGTTGAGGTGCTAACCCCTGATTTCCTTAAAAAGGATGGTGCCCTTGAAAAAGTGGTGGCGGCGCGCCCTGATGTCTTTAATCACAATCTGGAAACTGTGCCCCGGCTTTATCCGTCGGTTCGTCCGGGAGCGCGGTATTTTCACTCGCTTCATCTGCTTCATCAGGTCAAACAGCTTGATGCCTCTATCTTTACCAAATCAGGGATTATGGTTGGTTTAGGCGAAACCCATGATGAAGTGCTGCAGGTGATGGATGATATGCGCAGCGCAGAGGTGGATTTCATGACCATTGGCCAGTATCTTCAACCCACGCCAAAGCATCATCCTATAGACCGATTTTGGACACCTGATGAGTTTGCAAGCCTATCGCGGCAAGGCAAGGCTAAAGGGTTTTTGTTGATATCCGCAACCCCATTAACGCGATCATCTTATCATGCTGATGCCGATTTTGCCGTGTTGCAAGCGGAACGGCAACGCCGCTTCACCGTTAAGGGCAAATGATGACAAAACATTCTGAAGAAAGACGGATACCGCATTTACCAGAAAATCTGTACGAGTTGGTATCAGATGTTAAAGCCTATCCTGAGTTTTTGCCATGGTGCCTTGCGGCGAGGGTCCGGCAACAAGATGATGAACAGATGATTGCCGATTTAATCATTGGATTTCGCATTTATCGGGAAAAATTCACCTCTTATGTGGATTTTAACCCTGACGAATTAAAAATATATGTGCGCTATGCCGAAGGGCCATTCAAATATCTGGAAAACTCATGGCATTTTAAGCCTGATCCGCAAGGGTGTGTGATTGATTTTCACGTTGATTTTGAGTTTCGGTCACGGTTTTTTCAATCGGTGATAGAAACGCTGTTCTCAGAAGCAGTCAAGCGCATGGTCAGGGCATTTGAGACACGCGCCGATGTGCTTTATCCACGGGTTAAAGCGCCTGATTAACCTTTGGGGATTGCGATCTGTTCTTGTAATCTCGCCGCGACATGGGATAACGCCGCCTCAACCGTGGCAAGGCGGACAGCGTGGCGATCCCCCGGAAAAATGGATGTCCAGCTTGTGACGTGGGGGGCGCTATCGTCGTCGCGGAAGGCTAAACCAAACCATACGGTGCCGACAGGTTTATCCGCGCTGCCGCCGCCGGGGCCAGCAATTCCGGTTACGGAAACCGCTAAATTGCCGTGTTTTCCCTTCGCGGATGCGGTGCAGGCGCCTATGGCCATGGCCTCTGCAACAGGTTGACTGACAGCACCGAATTGTTTGATCATCTCTTGGGGAACGCCTAATACTTCCGATTTTGCTGCGTTGGAATAGGTGATAAAACCCCGATCCACCACATCAGATGATCCGGCAATATCAGTCAGACGACTTATGATCAATCCCCCAGTACAGCTCTCTGCCGTAGCAAGCATGAACCCTGCCTGCCGCGCCAGTGATAGGATGGTGGCAGCATCGGTCATGAACTTGCCATCGCGTTAATGAGTTGCATTCCCCCCATAATCAAGACCCCGGCTAGAACACCAGCCATCACATCATCAGCAATAACCCCTGCCGCCCCGGGTAAGTCTTCGGCGGTTGATACAGGTGGGGGCTTTAAGATATCAAAGACCCGAAACAGAACAAAGGCTAACGCCGCTAGGATCAGATAACCCTGTTCCCACATGGGGGATAAGGGGATGGATAGCAACACGAGCCACTGGCCCACCACCTCATCAATAATGATTTCTTTGTTGTCATGCTTGCCTGTCATGGCGTGGTGGGTATCAATCGCAGGGAAAGAAATCAGTGTAGCGATCACAATCATAACAACCAGCGTCATCATACCGAACTGAATGGTTATGAAAGCGCCGAGAATCACGGCAACGAATGATCCTGCTGTTCCCGGGGCAGGCAGATAACCTATCGGCCCAAGGGTTGCGATAGCGGATAATAGTCCAGAAAAGCGATGAGGGGAAATATTCTGAGACATCATGATAATCCTGAAGGGAGCGCAACGCTGACCATGGCATGGGCGGCAATGCCCTCACGCCGACCAACAAAGCCCATGGTTTCGCTTGTGGTGGCTTTAACGGATATGCGAGTGATGGAAATGCCCATGATGCTGGATAATCGTTTCAGCATATCAGCGCGGTAGGGGGTCACTTTTGGGGTTTCGGCAATAATGGTAATATCACAATTGATAATCCGGCCATGTTGCGCTGTTACCCTTTGGCAGGCATCGGCAAGAAACTGATCTGAAGATGCATTTTTCCAGCGCACATCAGATGGCGGAAAATGAACCCCAATATCACCATCACCAATCGCACCAAGAATAGCATCCGTCAGTGCATGAAGGGCGACATCACCATCGGAATGGGCAATGATCTGATGATCATGGGGGATGGCAACACCGCATAGCATGATGGTGCTGTCAGTGATGGCATCGTCACTGAACCGGTGGACATCATAGCCATAACCTGTTCGCGTCTCAGTGGTCTGGTTAAACAAGGTTTGATTGGGGGAAAGCCGCTGAGCCATAATCCAGTCTGCCTCTGTTGTGATTTTGAAGCTCTCTGGTGCACCTTCCACCACATAAACCGATATGCCAGCCTTCTCGGCAAGGGCGCTATCATCGGTAAAACGGCTTCCAGCATAGCGCTGATGAAGATCATAGATCAGATCAAAGTCAAATAATTGCGGCGTCTGAACGCGCATCACCTGTTCGCGGTCAACCGGAAGGAGCACGCGGTTGTCATGAACGGCTTTTAGGCTGTCACCGGGGGGAAGAGCAGGGATCACGGCCTGATTTCCTTCATCATAAGCAGAAATCAGCCGATTGATCAGCGCGGTGTCAATAAAGGGCCGCGCGGCGTCATGGATAAGAACACCCTGTGCCGTATCCTGAGATGATTTAGCGTGATGCAAAGCCTCTAATCCTGCGCGAACAGAATCTTGCCGCTCTTTTCCGCCAGTGGTAACTGTCCAGTTGTTAAGCTGATATTCCGCTAGCTTTGCCATATGGTATTCATTTTCCCCGTCTGGGCAAATCACCACGCCCCCCTGACAACCAGCGTGTTCCGCCAGCGCCAACACCGGATAAAGCCAGATATCCCGGCCATGCAATTGGCGATATTGCTTGGGTGTACCGCCAAGACGGGCGCCTTTGCCAGCCGCCAGAACCAATCCATGAAAAGAAGCGTTTGTCATGTTTCCTTTATAACTGGAAAATTGAGGATTTACACCCACAAGCTGTGGCTTTTATTTCCATCGGGAAATGCCCTTAAAGGAAATGCAGGCTTGTGACGATGAGACGATATATGGTAAACATTGCCTAATTTTTAAGCATTTTTGGATATCGCATGCAGATTGGATCGCTCACACTTGACCACAAGGTTATTCTTGCCCCTATGTCCGGGGTCACGGATTGGCCTTTCCGGCGTATGGTGCGCCAGCTAGATGGTGGTCTGGTGGTATCAGAAATGGTGGCAAGCGAGGCTATGATTAATGGCGTCAAAAAAGAAATGCGCAAATTATCTACCAATGCTTCTGATGAGTTTCCTTTTGCCCTGCAATTAGCAGGATGGGACCCTTACATGATGGGGGAGGCAACACGCCTTGCCTGTGATCTTGGGGCGGCGATGATAGACCTTAATCTGGGGTGTCCAGCTCGTAAGGTAACGGGAAAACTCTCAGGCTCCGCCTTGATGCGAGACGAAGCCACTGTGGCAGCGATTTTTCGGGCGGTGGTGGCGGCCTCTGATCGGCCTGTGACTGTGAAAATGCGGCTTGGTTGGGATGATCATTCCAAAAATGCCCCTGTCATTGCACGCATGGCGGCGGATCATGGTTTATCTATGATAACGGTTCATGGCCGGACACGATGCCAGTTCTATAAAGGAAGCACGGATTGGCAAGCCGTGGCTGAAGTGGTTGATGCGGTGGATTTGCCTGTGGCGGTTAATGGGGATATTACCTCACCTGAAACCGCTCGTGCGGCTTTAGATGCTTCAGGGGCTGAGGCGGTAATGATTGGCCGTGCCGCTATCGGTAAGCCATGGCTAATTGGTCAGATAGACCATTGGCTTCGGCATGGAATTATGCCCAAAGACCCGGATATCGCCACGCGCCATACGGTGATGCGGACGCATCTGGATTTAATGTTATCTCATTATGGCTCACACGGCTTAAGGTTAGCCAGAAAACACGTCAGCGCTTATGCTAATGGCCTGCCTCATGCCGCAGAAATGCGGCAAGTGGCTAATAACACCACAGATGCCAATCTGGTGTTTGCGGCGATGGATGACTGGTTTGCCCGATGTCAGGATTTGGATGAGGCCGCCTGATGACCATCATGCCTGCTTCCAATTTATCAGATATTGTTCTCAATTCTATGAGTTTTCCTGTGCTGGTGGTAAATAGCCAAAACCAATTGGTGGAAATCAACACCGCCGCAGAGGAGTTTTTTCAGACGGGACGAAAGATTCTGATGCGGCAGAATATTGGTGATCTGTTTCCCTCATCTTCACCTGTGCTAGAAATGATTGCCAAAACCCGGTTGAGTTCAGCTAGCGTCAGCGATCAAGGCATAGAAATCTCAAGTCCCATTTTGGGTAATCGATTAATTAATTTGCATTTATCGCCATTGATTGAACGTCCAGATCATGTGGCGGTTTTGATACAAGAACGATCACTTGCGGAACGCTTGCGTGGGCAAGATCAGTTTAGGGGGTCATCACGGCGAATGTCCTCATTTGCCTCATTGCTGGCGCATGAGATCAAAACCCCTTTGGCTGGTATCAGAGGCGCGGCAGAGTTGCTTGAAGGCAGCAAAGACGCCAAGGGGCGTGACCGGTTAACGCATTTGATTATTGCCGAAGCTGACCGCGTCACCCATCTGGTTAACCGCATGGAATCTTTAGCGGTAGGTAATGCCATCAGCCGCCAGCCTATCAACATTCATGAGATTATTGATCATTGCCTTGCGGTTGCCAGCCAAAGTTTTGGTGATGGTTATGTGTTTGAAAAAACCTTTGATCCCTCATTGCCGGAAACCTCTGGTGATCGTGATTTGCTTATTCAGGCATTAATAAATCTAATTAAGAATGCCTGTGAAGCATCAGATATTAATGATAAAATTGTTATTAAAACGGTTTATAATTTAGGCGCAAAGCTAAAGATATCAGATCAAGAAGATAGCCAGATGTCGATGTTAGGGGTGATTGTCATCAACCGTGGAAACGGCATTCCTGAGACGATCAAATCCCGGTTTTTTGACCCTTTTGTGACCAGCAAACCTGATGGCACGGGGCTAGGGTTGTCCCTTGTGGCAGGTATTGTTGCGGATCATGGCGGGTCTGTTGATGTGAGTGATCAGGATGGTGAGACTGCGTTTCAGATTAATCTTCCGATAATCAGGGGAATCTCATGATCTGGGATGAGGCAAAAATCCTTTTGGCTGATGATGACCCGTCTCTGTCTTTGGTTTTGACTGAGGCCTTGCGGCGTGAAGATTATAATGTGGAAACCGCGGTTACGATTGCTGAATTGCTGACCCAGATATCAGATAAGAATATTGCAGTTTTGGTTTGCGATGTCATGTTCCCTGATGGAAATGCCCTTGAGCAGATGAAGCAAATCAAGACTGCACGGCCGGATTTAGCGATTATCGTGATGAGCGCACAGGCAACGCTTTTGACCGCTGTTAAAACTCGTGAACATGAGGTAGACGCCTATTTGCCCAAACCTTTTCCTCTGGAAGATTTGATCCGGACGGTGGAAGATTTCATATAAAAGAAAACCCTTATGGCCGCGCACAAGCAAAACCGGCACGCGCAGCATACCGATGCGGCCACAGACCTCGTTAAGCCTAAAACCAAGAGAGATGATCACACCGACCAAACCAATAAGAACGGGACTAGCCGGAGCCAAAGCAATCCTCATCCCGACCCGATTATTGGCAAGTCACGAGCGATGCAAGAGATATACCGCACCATTGCGCGTTTAATGGCTACTGATTTAACCGTGATGATTACGGGTGAGTCTGGATCAGGCAAAGAGGTTGTCGCGAGAGCCATTCATGATCTTGGTGCACGCCGTGAGCAACCTTTTGTGGCTTTGAATATGGCGGCGATACCACATGACCTGATTGAATCTGATCTATTTGGTTATGAAAAAGGGGCATTTACCGGCGCAGATAAAATGACGACCGGGCGCTTTGAGCAAGCCTCAGGCGGGACGTTATTTCTGGATGAAATTGGTGATATGCCTATTGATACCCAAACGCGCCTACTTCGGGTTTTGCAAGATGGGGAGTTCACCAGAGTAGGCGGCAGAACAATCATTCGCGCTAATACCCGTATCATTGCCGCTACTCATAAGAACTTGCACCATCAGGTTGAACAAGGCCTGTTTCGTCAGGATTTGTTTTATCGTTTGAATGTTGTTCCTATTGCCTTGCCGCCGCTACGGGATAGGCGCGAGGATATTCCAGATTTAATTGATCATATTGTTGAAAAATCAAAGCATCAGGGGCTAAAGGCAAAACCCTTTAGCGCGGCGGCGCTGGCTAACCTAAAGCGGTACGATTGGCCCGGAAATGTCAGAGAGTTAGAAAATCTGGTGCGGCGGCTTTTGGTCTTGGTGGATGATGATGTAATTGACCAGAAGCATCTTGATTTGGCGTTGCCCGAACATGACAACACCAAACAAGTGCATTCAGGCGATGAGGATCAAAATCTTTCGCAACTGATCTCATATCAGATAGGCAGATTTTTTGACGCTCATGATGGCGTTTTGCCCATGAATGGGATTTATGATCGGTTCATGGCAGAGGTTGAACGTCCTTTGATAGCAACAACACTATCTGTCACTCGTGGTAATCAGCTCAAAGCGGCGGAAGTGTTGGGAATTAACCGCAATACCTTGCGGAAAAAAATTGTTGCCCTTGGCATTGATCCCAAAGCTATCCGCGGTGAGGATGGATTATCATGAGATCATTCTTGCGGGTGCTAAAACAGATGATAACCGAAACCCGGCTTGCCTATGCGTCTATTGTGTTGGCGTTAGTGCTAGGCATTATGACTTATGCGGTGTTGTCTAGCCCTCGGTTTCTTGACGGTCAGTCAGATATCACGCTGATTTTGCTAGGCCTTGATGTCACGGTTTTATTAATCCTTTCAATCTTTGTTTTTCGCCGGATCATAAATCTCTTTCGAGAAAGGAAACGGCGTCTAGCGGGTTATCAGTTGCATTGGCGGCTGGCAATTTTATTCAGTATTATTTCCGTATTGCCGTCATTAATCGTCATGGGTTTTGCGATCTTTGTCCTTGATTATTCCCTTCGGGGATGGTTCAACGAGCGTGTTTCCACGGCAGTGGAAGAATCCGTTACCATTGCCAATTCGTATCTTGAGGAACATAAGCGCTCGGTAAGTGGGCAATTGCTTGCCATGGCGAATGATATTAACCGCGAAGCCCCTAATCTGATTGGCAATCGGAAACGGTTTGATTTGTTTCTCACCAATCAGGCTGGCGTCCGAAATATGACTGAGGCGTTGGTGGTTGATTCCACCGGCCGTGTTTTGGCTAACTCCCAATATGCTTATGCGATTACCTTTTCAGATTTAGGTGATGATTTTTACGACAAGGCTAAGCAAGGTGATGTTGCCATTGCTGATACGGAAAATGACAATCGGATCAGGGCAGGGTTACGCTTAAATCAGTTTGTTGATGCCTATCTGTTGGTGGGACGGTTTGTTGACCCGACGGTTTTGGCGGCGGTGGATCGCACCCAGTTTGCGGCATCGACATATCAGGTGCTAGATATCCGGCAACTTGATCTTCAAATCAGCTTTGCCGTTATGTTTGGTATGGTGTCCTTGTTGCTTTTGCTTGGGTCTGTGTGGCTTGGGCTTAATTTTGCCAATGCGATTGTTACGCCTATTAGCTCAATCATCAGCGTGGCTGATAAGGTGCGGTCAGGTGATCACGCGACGCGGGTGGGGGTATTAAAGGATAGCGGTGAGATTGGCGAGTTGGCCGCATCATTTGATAAAATGCTGGATGAGATGAACAAAAACCGCCAAGAGCTGGTTGAGGCCAATATTCAACTGGATAAGCGGCGTGAGTTCACCGAGGCTGTGTTGGCAGGGGTATCATCAGGGGTGATCGGGATTGATGATCATCAGATTATCACCCTGCCTAATCTGGCGGCACAGATGATGCTTAATCTTAAGCCGGAGGAGGTGATTGGCAAGAAATTGATGGATGTCGTGCCAGAGTTTGCAGATGTGATAAATCGTGCCGCTAGCCTGAGCCAAAAAGCCCCTGAGGTTAATATTGATATTCATCGTGATGATATTCAGCTGACTTTACTGGCTAGGGTGACGCGAGAAACCGTTGCTGGTCGTCTGGTTGGTTATGTCGTAACCTTTGATGATGTGAGTGATCTGATGGATGCACAGCGCAAGGCGGCGTGGGCAGATATTGCCCGCCGAATTGCCCATGAAATTCGCAATCCTCTTACCCCTATACAACTGGCGGCAGAAAGATTATCCACCAAATTCACCATTTCCGATGCTGATAAACACGCTAGTTTTACCTCAAATGTGGATATGATCATCAGGCAAGTGGATGACATCCGCCGGCTTGTGGATGAGTTTTCGGCCTTTGCCCGTATGCCTGCCCCAAATATTGCGCCTCATGATCTGATTGAGATTGTGAACGCGCAAATCATGTTATTTCAGGGCAGTGAGGCAAATATTACTTTCGAAAAAGCCTTTCCAGAAAAGGAATCCCTTCAGATTGCCTGTGATGATGGTATGATCCGGCAGGCCATCACCAATTTATTGCAAAACGCTGTTGATGCTATGTCAGAGGCCAATATTGCGGATAAAAAGCTGATGGTGTCTGTGTCGAAATCCGATGATCATGTTGAGGTAAGGGTAATTGATAATGGCCCTGGCCTACCCAACAACGGGCGCAAAGAGTTAATCGACCCCTATGTGACAAATCGCTCAAAGGGAACGGGGCTTGGTCTTGCTATTGTGAATAAAATTATGGAAGACCACGCTGGCAGTCTTCACCTTGCTAGTATTGGTGATGCCGATATTAAGGGGCCAGAAGGATACCATGGGGCAATCGTGATCTTACGATTTGCCATCTGGGATGAGGAGGCAACAGGTTAAGCATGAAACCCGAAATTCTTGTTGTTGATGATGAACCCGATATTCGGTCTATGGTGCGCCTTATCCTTGAGGATGAAGGCTATGATGTGCGTGAAGCTAATAATGCGGAAAGCGCCCGGGATGAGCTGACCAGCAAGCCGCCATCACTCATTATTCTGGATATCTGGATGCGGCAATCCGATATGGATGGGCTAGAGTTGCAGAAATGGGTGCGCCGCTATTATCCCCATGTTCCCGTCATCATGATATCAGGCCATGGAAATATCGAAACCGCGGTTCAGGCTATGAAAGATGGGGCCTTTGATTTTGTGGAAAAACCCTTTAAGTCAGGTCAGCTGATCTTGTTATGTCAACGCGCCTTGGCAAATGCCGCCAGAGATGCCGAACATGATGAGTTAAAACGCCGTAACAGTATTACTTTGGATCAAATCGGTTCTTCAGCAGTGATTACCAGCATCAGACAGACCATCACTAAAGTTGCCCCAACCAATAGCCGGATTTTCATCACTGGCCCATCAGGATCAGGCAAAGAATTGCTAGCACGAAACATCCATGCCCAATCCAGCCGTCAGAATGGGCGTTTTGTGATGGTAAATTGCGCTTTGTTGTCATCAGAGCGGTCACTGATTGAACTCTTTGGATCAGAAAGCAGTCAAGACGGCAATCGAGTTGTGGGATTGTTTGAACAGGCACATGGCGGCACCCTCTATTTTGACGAGGTCTGTGACCTGCCGCTGGAAACACAGGCAAAGTTGGTCAGAACGCTTCAGGATCAACGCTTTCGCCGGCTAGGCGGTTCTACTGAGGTGGTGGTTGATGTGAGGGTGATTAGTGCCTCATCGCATGATGTAAAAACCGAAGTGGCAGAGGGCAATTTCCGCGAAGATTTATTCTATCGGTTGAGTGTCGTGCCGATTTCCGTGCCGCCACTGTCGCGCCGCCGTGAGGATATTCCAGAACTGGCACGCTATTTCCTTGATAAACGCTTGGCTAGTGAAGGAGGGCGAAAACTTGATTTTACGCCTGCTAGCATTGCCATTCTTGAATCCTATGCTTGGCCCGGCAATATTACCCAATTGCGCAACACGGTGGATTGGTTAGTAATCATGGTGGATCGAAGCACCCATCAGATTACGCCAGATGATCTGCCGTCAGAAATCACAGGGAAGTCCGGCGCGGCAGTAGGCGATCATATGTCTGGTTCAGTGGCCATGCCCCTCAAAGAGGCGCGTGAGCAATTTGAAACCCAATATTTGATATCGCAGTTATCGCGTTTTAATGGCAATATATCGAAAACAGCGGCGTTTATCGGAATGGAACGTTCTGCTTTGCACCGTAAGTTAAAAAATCTAGGGATTCAGATCGAATCATCTGAACCTTTGGGGGACAACGGATGAAAATCGTTATTTGTGGAGCAGGGCAGGTTGGCTTTAGCATCGCTGGGCATTTGTCTGAAGAAAATAATGATGTGACCATCATTGACGAAAACGAAGACCTGATCCAGCGCGTGACAGACAATCACAATGTGCGCGGTGTTATCGGGGTGCCGTCGCATCCGGATATTCTTGCCCAAGCGGATGTTGGCAATGCTGATATGATGATTGCCGTCACGACATCAGACGAAATTAACATGGTGGCCTGTCAGGTTGCCCATTCGATTTATCGCACGCCATTAAAAATTGCCCGTATTCATTCTCGCAGTTATCTCAACCCTACCTATGCGGATCTGTTTTCATCGGAAAACTTGCCTATTGATCATATCATTTCCCCTGAAGTGGAATTATCACAGGCTGTGTTAAGGCGTCTCAAAGTGCCGGGTGCTTTTGATATCGGCAGCATGTGTGATGATAAGATACGCATTATTGGGGTAAAATGCACCTCACATTGCCCTATTCTAGGCTCGCCTATCCGCTATCTGGCAGATTTGTTTGATGATCTGAAGATGAGCATCGTTGCCATTCTGCGCGGCAATGAGGTGATTGTGCCCCGTGACGGCAGCGGCAAGATGATGGAAGGTGATCAGGTTTATTTTGTGTGTGAGGAAAGCCATCTGTCCCGTGCCATGGCTAGTTTTGGTCATGAAGAGGCAGAAAGCCGCAAGATTCTTATTGCTGGGGCGGGGAATATCGGAAACCTGGTTGCCAACGCGGTTCACCAAACCATTGAATCGTCACACCAGACGATCATTGAAATGAATAAAGAAACCGCACGAAGCGCCGCCTTAACCTTGCCGCAAAATATTACGGTTATTAATGGTGATGCTCTTGATCCTGATATCTTGATTGAGGGCGGGGTTGAAGATGTTGATACCTTTATCGCCTTAACCGATGACGATGAGGTCAATGTCCTGTCATCACTTCTGGCACGGCGATTTGGTGCTACTCATGTGGTGACGCTGATTAAGATGGCTAGTTTTGTTCCGCTGATTGCCACATTAGGGGTGGATTCGGTCATCAATCCTCCGGCTATCACGGTTTCCAGTATCCTTGAACATGTTCGCCGTGGCCGTGTTAACGATATCCACACCATCATCGAAGAAAAAGGTGAGATCATGGAAATCGAAGCCTTGGCGTCATCTTCACTGGTCGGAACGCCGCTTCGGTCTGCCAAATTACCCAAAGGCGCAGTGGTTGGTGCTGTGCTTCACGGTGATGAATTCATCATTCCCCGTGGTGATACGGTTATTCAGGCAGGGGATAAAGTGATTATGTTTGTCGCTAGGGGATATATCGACGATGTTGAGAGGATGCTATCCGTTCGCATAGATTTCTTCTGATAGGGCAATTTTATTAAACTTCTGTGTAATTATATTTGCTAAAAAAGCAGTTACTAATATATGATGAACATATGAGTGCATAACCAAAGAAAAAAAGGACCAATAATGGCACAAGATAAAAGTCAAAACCTTCAAGAAACCTTTCTCAACGCTATCAGAAAAGATCATGCCTCAGTGACGGTATTTTTGGTAAATGGTGTGAAATTACAAGGCATTGTGACTTGGTTTGATAATTTCTCACTACTTCTTAAGCGTGATCAGCACGTGCAATTGGTTTATAAGCACGCGATCTCAACCATCATGCCAACAAACCCGATTTCTTTGCATGATGAAGATGGTGAAGATATCTAAATCCCTGATCAGCGTATTTGCGCATGGAAGGCATTTTGTTAAGGCAGTGTCTTTGCGTCCTGCCACCAGGCTTCCATTTGCGCTAGGCTGATGTCTTTTAAGGATTGGTTTTGGGATTTTGCCATGTTTTCAATATGTGCAAACCGCTTCATAAACTTTCGGTTTGTTCCGGCGAGGGCCTCTTCGGGGGCAATATCTAGTTTGCGCGCCAGATTGACTAACACAAAAAACATATCCCCTAATTCATCACTGATCGCTTGCTTATCAGGATTGGCTTTGTTGATTTCTTCGTCAAGTTCGGTGGTTTCTTCGCGTATTTTATCAAGCACCTCATGAGGGCTAGGCCAGTCAAAACCAACTCTCGCGGCACGATTTTGAATCTTTAAGGCGCGCATCATGGCTGGCAAGGTGGTGGCGATGCCATCAAGCAGGCTTGTTTCGCCTTTAGCTTCACGCTCTTTTTCTTTGATGTCTTCCCATTGTGCCCTCACGCCATCAGCATGGTTTTGGTTAGCTTTGTCAAAGATATGTGGGTGACGGTGGATCATCTTGCGATTGATAGCGTCGGCAATATCTGCCAACCCAAAGGTTCCGGCTTCACTAGCTATTTGGGCTTGAAAGACAATTTGTAGTAACAGATCACCTAGTTCATCACATAACGCGGCGTTATCCTTGTTCTGGATCGCTTCTGCGACTTCATAGGCTTCTTCTATGGTGTATGGAGAAATACTGGCGTGAGTTTGTTTCAAATCCCATGGACAGCCGTCTTGGGGGTCACGCAATTGGCGCATGATATTGACCAAGGTCAAAACAGCGTTTGTAATATCCTGATCTGTTGCAGATGGTGCAAGCGGCTTTTCCGAAGGATGAGAGGGGGGATGAGAGGGATTTGTCATGATTTTACCGCAAAGGCCATTGTGATTTGTCCTTGTTTTGCCATCAGATCATCCTATCAATCTGATGTGAAAAGTGCTACATATATCATCATCTGAAACTAACGAATGAGCAATGTCATGTTAAGCCATTTTCGGCGCTGGTTTTTTTCCGGTATTCTGATTACGGCTCCTCTGGCCCTGACCATCTATGTCACATGGGCACTGATCACTTTTATTGACAGTCAGGTCGCTAGCGTTCTGCCTGAGTGGCTAAATCCACAATCTTATGTCGGGTTTCCCTTGCCCGGCTATGGAATGATTATTGCGGCTATTGGCTTTATTCTGATAGGTGCCTTAACGGCAGGGATTTTGGGCAAGTTGATCTTGACCATGTTTGACCGCTTGGCGAACCGTGTTCCACTGGTGCGATCTCTTTATGGCGCTTCAAAACAAATCCTTGAAACAATTATGGCTAGCCAGTCTGATGCCTTTCGTGAGGTGGTTTTGGTGGAATATCCACGCCGAGGTATTTGGGCTATTGGTTTTGTTACTGGCGTTACCAAAGGGGAAGTTCAGAGCTTATCAAAAGAAAACTTGATCAATGTTTTTGTTCCAACAACACCTAACCCTACCTCTGGGTTTTTGTTGTTCTTTAAGCGTGACGACACGATTATCCTTGATATGTCTGTTGAAGAAGCGGTGAAAATGGTGGTGTCAGGCGGTATTGTGACGCCAGATGACCCTAATAAAAATCGTGAAGCGATTTCCCTTACGGAACTTAGTGACGGTAAATAACCGTTTTCATTGACGGCTAGCCGCCTGCGAGATAACTAACTGCGCGATCACGCTCAAACAATGCCATTAAGATGCGATGCGCTTCATGCTGGCTATCGGTTAAGTTAGCATCTTTGGCGATAATATCTTGGGCGGCATCATGGGCAAGGGTAAGCAAATCTTCATGATACGCCAGATCAGCTAACAGAAACTCAGGGTCGCCAGATTGGCGTTTGCCTAACACTTCCCCGGGGCCGCGCAGGCGTAAATCTTCGGCTGCAATGCGAAATCCGTCATCAGTTTCTCGCATAATGGATAAACGGGAACGGGCAACCTCACCTAGCGGCGCGTGATAGAGCAGAACACATGATGATTGCTCTGCCCCGCGACCAACACGGCCTCGCAACTGATGCAATTGGGCTAAACCAAATCGTTCTGCTGATTCAATAATCATGATGGTGGCTTCAGGGATATCGACGCCAACTTCAATCACGGTTGTTGCTATTAACAGACAAGACTTCCCTTGCCGGAATTGCTCCATCGCTTCCTCGCGCTCATCGGTTTTCATGCGCCCATGAACCAAAACGGGGTTTAACTCTGGCAGGCTAGCGGATAACTCAGCAAAACGCTGTTCGGCGGCGGCGACATCTAACACGTCGGATTCTTCGATTAGCGGGCAAATCCAATAGGCGCGTTGATCAACCGACGCGGTTTGACGCAAGCGCATGACGATATCATCAAGGCGTTCCATTGGCATGGCGGTTGTGGTGATGGGCTGTCGATTAGCAGGTTTCTCATCAAGAATAGAGGTGTTCAAATCGCCATAAGCGGTCATGGCAAGGGTGCGCGGAATAGGGGTTGCCGTCATTAAAAGCACATCTACCGCCGCCCCTTTCTGTCCAAGGATGAGGCGTTGACGAACACCAAAGCGGTGCTGTTCGTCAATAACAACCAACCCTAGGTCATCAAAGACGGTGTGTTCAGAAATCAGAGCATGAGTACCAATAATGACCTTTGCTTCCCCATTGCTGATGGCCTCAAGCGCGCCGCGTTTTTCTTGTGTCTTCATGCGCCCAACCAAAAGGCATGGGGTAATGTTTAATGGCGCTAAAATCTTGGTGATGGTGTCAAAATGCTGTCTGGCTAAAACCTCGGTTGGGGCAATAATCGCCGCCTGCACGCCTGTTTCAACCACTTGCAGGATAGCCATGATCGCAACCATGGTTTTTCCTGCCCCCACATCCCCCTGCAATAGCCGGAGCATTCGGGTTTCGGCTTGCTGATCGGCGGTAATATCGCGGATAACCCGTTCTTGAGCGCCTGTTAAGGAAAAGGGAAGCGCGGTCAGTAATTTTTGCTGCAACTCGCCAGAGCTATGAAAGACGCGCCCTTGTCCTGCGGTGCTGTGTTGACGGACTAGGCTTAAAGCTAATTGATTGGCAAACAATTCATCATAAGCCAGACGCATTCTGACCGAACTGCCGGGTAGAATATCGTTGTCACTTACCGGGTGATGCAGTTTTTCCATGGCGATATGCCAGTCTGGCCACCCGAACCGGGTTTTTATGCTGTCATCAATCCATTCGGGTAGGGAAGGCAATTGCTTTAAGGCTTCGGTAAGGGCATTGCGAAGAGGCTTAGCCGTAAGCCCTGCGGTGAGGGGATAAACAGGTTCATGCTTGGGGATGGTCGCGGCCTTATCAGGCGGCACGATGTGATCAGGATGTGCCATTTGTAACTGTTGTTTGAACCATTCTGCTCGACCACTAACCAGCCTCGTTTCACCAACAGGCAGTTGCTTGGATAAATAATCCCCTTTGGCGTGGAAAAAGATCAATTCGACTTGGCCCGTGGCGTGATCACACAAGATGCGATAGGGGCGGCGTGACCGTGGCGGCGGTTTATCATGATGGATGGGGGTCAACAAAAGGGTAACCACCTCACCATCAGCGATTTGCGCTAGATGCTGGCGTTCATGGCGGTGGATTAGGCCAACGGGAACATGGCGCAACACATCAATGGCATATGGGCCGATGCGCTTGCTGATAATGCCCGAAAGGCGTGGGCCTATTCCTTTAAGCGTGTCAACACTGCGGAACAGGGGGAACAACGCCATGGGCCGTTCGAATTTTCGATAGCCGCTTTCGCTCATATTTCACTCATACGCTATATTTTTGTGCTTGGCTATGATATCCCCATAGCTTTCTTTATTGGTCATCATATCATGGCCTTGTTATTGTCATTGTCAAAGGATTAGCGGTAATGGGTGAGACGAGCGAGCAACGGGTACGGCGATTGATTTATCAGTCTTGTTATACAGGAACCCGTGAAACCGATACTTTGCTATGCCAATTTGCAAGGGATGTTCTGCCTCAACTGGATGATGATGGGCTTAACAGTTATGAAAACCTGCTAGCCCTAGGTGATGGGGTAATTTGGGAAATTATTAGTGGCCAAAGGCAGCAACCTGCCAATTTAGATACCAAGGCATTGGATTTACTGATCACGCATATAAAGAGCCGATCCACAGAATAGATTGGCTGAATAGACCTATGACCTCTCATCCTGTTTTTCCTTCATCTCTGCCGCAGATCAGCGTGCCTAAAGCCGGATTGCCGGTCACGGTTTCGGGTATTAGTGACGGTGTTGATGTGCTGTTATTGGCGCAACTGGCACAGCGCCACCAAGGCCATCTTGTTCATGTTAGTGTTAATGACTCTGCCATGGCTCAGATGGATATTGGCCTTAAGGCCATGGGCATAGGGTCAGATCAGATTATCCGTTTCCCGGCCTGGGATTGTTTGCCTTATGACAGGGTATCGCCTAGCTCTCATCTTGTCGGGCAAAGGGTGAGGGCGCTTTCCATGCTGGCAACAGGGACGATGCCGGAAAAGGCCGTGATCCTGACAACGGTAAATGCTTGGCTTCAATATGTTCCGGTGCCGGAATATTTTCAAAAAGGCAGTTTTCAGCTATCGGTTGGGGTTAGGCTAAAGATGCCTGATTTCACCACTTATGCTGAGGCAAATGCCTATCACCGGACGAACACCGTCAGAGAACCCGGAGAATACGCGGTGCGTGGGGGTATTGTTGATGTTTTCCCACCGGGAAGCCATACGCCTGTGCGAATAGACCTCTTTGGTGACGAGATTGAAACCATTAAGGCGTTTGACCCAGAAACCCAGCGGAGTGGAGACAAGATCAATAGCATCACGCTTTACCCGGTCAGCGAAGTGCCGCTGGATGAGGAAAGTATCAGCCAGTTTCGCCGCCAATATGTTGATTTGTTTGGTGGTCAGGCGAGCCGAGATGAGTTCTATCAGATGGTATCAAGTGGTAGGCGAGGCACAGGCATGGAGCATTATCTGCCGCTTTTCCATGATCGGTTGGTGCCAATGTTGGATTATTTCAAATCGCCATTGGTTGTTTATGCTGATGAAACCAAAGAAGCTGTTGAAACCCGATGCGAGCAAATTACGGATTTTTATCAAGCCCGAACAGATCATGCGGATACCAAAACCGTTGAAGATGGCATGATGCGGCCTGTTCCTATGGATCGGCTTTACCGTGACGTTAAGACCCATGACGAGGCGTGTCAGCAGCATCCGTGCTTGCGCTTTAATTTGTTCAAATCAGAAATTAGCAGTGACCAACAAAACATTGAAATAAAATCAAAAAAGGGAATGTTAATTTACCAAGACAAAGACCGTCATGGCGGTGATACGATGGCGGGTCTTGGGGATATCATTAGCCGTAGGCAGGCTGAACAAACGGTTCTGATCGCCGCCGCCAGTGAAGGGGGGCTGGAACGGATACACACCCGTCTTAATGAACAGCTTAGCCCCGGCGCCACCATTCACGTTATGACCCATTGGGCTGATCTTATGCCCAAAGCGGTTAATATCATGATCTGGCCTCTGGCAAATGGGTTTGTTCTGCCTGATCTGATTGTCATAACAGAACAAGATATTTTCGGCACCCGATTGACGCGCCCACAAGGCAAGCGAAAGCGCGCAGAACATTTCCTGCGTGAGGTTTCAAGCCTTAACGAGGGGGATTTGGTGGTTCATGTTGACCATGGCATTGGTCGCTATGAAAAGCTTGAGACAATCTCTATTGCTGGCGCGGATCATGATTGCGTTCTGCTGATCTATGCTGGTGGGGATAAATTATTCCTGCCAGTTGAAAATATTGATTTGCTATCTCGTTATGGCCGTGAAGGTGGCGAGATGGCCTTGGATAAGCTAGGCGGAGTTGCTTGGCAGGCGAAAAAGGCACGGATCAAGGGCCGCATCCGTGATATTGCCGCTCAACTGATTAAGGTCGCGGCGATGCGCCAAACCGCCACCACCGAAAGCTATGAGGTGGATAGCGCCATTTATGCTGAGTTTTGTCAGCGTTTTCCCTATGCCGAAACCGAAGATCAGCAAGACGCTATTCAAGAGGCCTTGGCGGATATGCGGTCAGGCCGTGTGATGGATAGGCTGGTATGTGGGGATGTTGGGTTTGGTAAAACCGAGGTGGCATTGCGAGCGGCGTTTGTTGCCGCGATGTCAGGCTATCAAGTCGCGGTGGTAACCCCGACCACATTGCTGGCACGTCAGCATGGAAAATTGTTTGAGGAGCGGTTTAAGGGCTTTGGGGTATCTGTTGGCGTGTTGTCACGCATGACCAGCACAAAAGACGCGAATACGATTAAAAAAGGTCTGGCAAATGGGGATTGTCAGATCGTCATTGGCACTCATGCGCTTTTATCCAAAACCATTGGGTTTAATAACCTAGGTTTAATGATTGTTGATGAAGAACAGCATTTTGGCGTCACCCAAAAAGAGCGACTGAAATCTCTGCGTGGTGATATTCATGTGTTAACATTAACCGCGACCCCCATTCCGCGAACCCTTCAGATGGCTTTATCTGGGGTGCGTGATATGTCCATTATTGCCACGCCGCCAGTAGATCGTTTAGCTATCCGAACCTCGGTCGGGCCATGGGACGGGGTGGTGCTGGCGGAGGCTATCCGCCGAGAAAGGCATCGCGGCGGTCAGGTGTTTTGTGTTAGCCCACGCATTGATTATCTGTCCCGCATCTATGACCGTCTGGTTAATATGGTACCTGATGCACGCATTATTACCGCCCATGGCCAGATGCCACCTGCCGATCTGGATGAGGCCATGAACCGATTTGGCGATGGGGAAGCGGATATCTTGCTTGCAACGAATATTATTGAATCGGGAATTGATATCCAGTCAGCGAATACAATGATTATTCACAGGGCTGATTTATTCGGCCTGTCACAGCTATATCAGTTGCGCGGGCGTATTGGTCGAGGCAAGGAACGCGCCTATGCCTATTTAACCACAGACCCATCCCGTATGTTGACGCCGTCATCAAAACGCCGCCTTGAAGTGATGCAGACCTTGGATTCTTTGGGTGCAGGTTTCACCTTGGCGTCTTATGATCTTGATATTCGCGGCGCGGGCAACTTGCTTGGGGATGAACAATCAGGCCATGTCAGGGAAGTCGGCGTTGAGCTTTACCAATCTATGTTGGATGAGGCGGTAAAAGAGGCAAAATCAGGAGGTGATGCCACAGCAGATGAAGGCGAAGGGGCTTGGTCACCGCTGATTAATCTGGGGGCCTCTGTTCTCATTCCTGAAGAATATGTGCCGGATTTGGCGGTTAGGTTATCGCTTTATCGTCGCATCGCGGCTATGGATAGTCTGGATGAACAAGATCAATTGGCCGCCGAACTGGTTGATCGGTTTGGGCCACTGCCAGATGAGGTGCAAAACCTCATTGATATCATCATCATTAAAATTCGCTGCCGTTTGGTGCGCATTGAAAAGCTTGATGCTGGCCCAAAAGGGATCAGTATCTCATTCCGTGATAACCGTTTCCCTGATCCTGATGCGTTAATCAAAATGATCAGCCGTAAATCCGGCGTGATGCAGGTCACAGGGGATCAGAAACTGGTCATGCGCCAGACCTTACCGCAATCTCAGCGCGTCAAAGCGGCAAGGGATATAGTCGAAGAATTGGTCGGTTTAGTCACCTTGGCGTGAGGCAATGACCGCATCAAATAAGGGCATAAAAGTATGGGCAGGTTGAGCCCCTGATACCGCCCACCGCTGATCCACTATGATATGCGGCACGCCGTGAATATCCATCATATTGCCGTCTTCAAGATCAGCATCAGTCAGGGATTTACCTACCTCTCTTTGAGCAGGGGTTATGCCAAAGCGCTCTGCCAGATTGTCGAGATACTCTGCTGACCCAATATCCACACCATGTTCAAAATAATCCGCCAGCATGATGAGCTTAATAGTATGGGCTTGATCACCAGCGGCCTTAATCAGATGATGCGCAGGGCGGCTATCAGGGGTGCGTGTGATAGCAGAAAAATCAAAAGCAATGCCGACTTGTCGCCCGACCTCGGCAATGCGGGTATAGAAACTTTCACCAGCTTGACCAAACTTGGCCTGAATATAGGCCTGCCTATCCATACCCTCAGCAGGCATTCCGGGGTTAAGCAAAAATGCGCGCCAGTGGATATCTAAACTAACCTTTTGATGGGTGCGGGCCGCGTCTTCAAGGCGTTTCCAACCAATATAACACCACGGGCAGACGATATCCGAAAACACATCGACACGAATTGGGGTTTTTGTGATTTTATCCATGGCGTGTTTTTTATTCCTTGATTATAACCTGAACATGATTTCTATCTCAAATATGTTCATTTTGTCTAGTAAGCTGACCTAATGGGAATTAGCCGAGCCATTGTTGTTCATCCTGAATTGCGGATGGATATGTCCACGCGCCCCCCGGAAATGATGCTGGCAGAAGCGGTGCGATTGGTTGAGGCTATTGGCTTGCCTGTTGATCATGCCATGAATATTCGTGTTAACACCCCACGCGCTGCGACCTTAATCGGCGAGGGGGTGATTGATAATATCGCCCTGCATGCGGATGAAGATTGCCTGATTGTCATAAATGCCAGTCTGTCGCCGGTGCAGCAACGCAATCTGGAACAAAAGCTGTCTTGCAAGGTGATTGACCGCACCGCCCTTATTCTAGAGATTTTTGGAGAGCGTGCCAGCACAAGCGCTGGTCGCCTTCAGGTTGAACTCGCGGCGCTGACCTTTCAGCGAAGCCGTCTGGTGCGCAGTTGGACCCATCTAGAACGCCAGCGCGGTGGCGGCGGCTTTCTTGGTGGCCCTGGCGAACGGCAGATTGAACTTGATCGGCGCATGCTGGATGATCAGATTTTGCGCATTAAGGCTGAACTCAAAGAGGTGGAGCGTACCCGCCATATTCAACGCCAGAACCGCCAGCGAAACGAAACCCCAACCCTTGCCCTTGTTGGCTATACTAATGCTGGTAAATCTACCTTATTTAATGTGCTGACAGGGGCGGCGGTATTATCCAAAGATATGTTATTCGCCACGCTTGATCCAACCATGAGAGGGATGCGGCTGACTAGTGGCAGACCAGTGGTGTTGGCAGATACCGTTGGATTTATCAGCCATTTGCCTACGGAATTAGTGGAGGCCTTCAAAAGCACCCTTGAAGAAGTCGTTGAGGCCGATGTGTTAATCCATGTTCATGATGCTTCATCAGCAATGGCCCTTGATGAAGCTGAGGATGTTGAGCAGGTTATTGCCTCATTAGGGCTAGATGACGAAGAACAGGCGCGCCGCACTATTCATGTCTTTAACAAAAGGGATCAGATCACAGATAATGATATGATTGCAGGTCTTTATCAGCGCTATCCGCATGCTGTTATGGTATCAGCCTTGGAAAACAGTGGCTGTGACGATCTCAATCACAGTATTGAGGCATTTTTAGCACGCACGGAAACCACGCTTAGCATCGCTGTTCCCTTTTCTAAGGGTGATGCTAGGGCATGGCTTCATGAACATGGGCATATTCTGGAAAGTCAAAAAAATGAGGAAGCGACAGAAGAGCGCTTCCTCGTGGTGTTATCCGATGCCAATAAGGCTAGGTTTTTATCACGCTGGCCAGAGCTGTTTATGAACGATCTTGCCAATCACTAATCCCGCGATCACCGCCGCAATAAATGATAACCCTGTTTCAATGTTGAGAAAGGTCGAAGCCACCGCAGGACCTGGGCAAAGTCCCGTTACCCCCCAGCCGATCCCAAACAACACAGACCCGATAATTAAAGGCATGGTAATGGTATTTGTTGTTGGTAAATGAAACTGAGTATCGCAAACGGGCCGACTGCGCCGTGTGATGAAGGCATGACCAATGACATTAACAATCACGCCGCCACCCATCACGAAGGCAAGCGATGGATCCCATACGTCAAAGATATCAAGAAAACCAACGACCTTGGATGGATCAAGCATCCCCCCAAGCGCAAGGCCAACACCAAAAATAATCCCAGAAATCAGAGCAGTAATTAAAGCCATGTTCTCTCTCCCCTAGGCGCTATGTGGCATCAAATAAACGGTGATAATCGCGCTGATCATAAAGACCATAACCGCAACCAATGACCGCAATGAAAATCTGGCTAATCCGCAAATGCCATGACCAGACGTACAGCCAGACCCTATCGCAGAGCCAAGCCCCACCACAAAACCGCCGATAAGCAAGGTTGAGCCATCCGCAACAGGACGAGGCAGAAGCTCATCAGCCCAAAGCAGATAAACAAATGGTGCCACCAATGTTCCGCCAAGGAAAAACCAGCGCCATAGCCCTGAGACAGGGTTGCTCGTAAACGCATTACCAAGAATGCTGCTGATGCCCATCACGCGGCCATTCATCGCCATCAAGATTAGGGCTGCAACACCAATCAAAACGCCGCCAGCCAACGAGGCAAGAGGCGTAAAATGTTCCATATCAATTGTCATGTATATGCTCACTTTCAAAGGGGTATTAGAAGACATTAATAACTATCAGCACATTAGTAAAATATGTTGAACCTGTCTATATCAGGTGCCGTAATGAAGATCAGTTTTGTGAATGCACAGAGGATTGATCTTGTTGCATCTTTTTGACTTTGGCTTCGCGCCAAAACGCGAATAGTCCTGATGCGATAATAATTCCAGCGCCGATAAAGACATGAGGGCTTACCACCTCTTGAAACAAAACCAAGCCAATGATCGTGCTATAAACAATCTGAAGCAGGGTAAATGGTTGCAAGGTCGTAGTTTCAGCAACCTCAAGCGCGCGGATCATCAAAAAATGCCCAACCATGCTCGTCACGCATAACAAGAATAAAATGAACCAATCTTCCATGCGGATAGGGGTCCAGAAAAAAGGGCCAATAAAACTCATCACAATGCCAGAGGTGATGCCTGTCCAAAAGAAACTCGTGTCAGATAAATCCTTGCGCGCCACATATCGCGTCAACACATTGTAAAAGGCAAAACCAAACGTTGCTAGAACCGCGATTAGCGTCTTAGCTTGAAAAACGCTCGTGCCAGGTTGAATGATCAGCAAAACCCCAAAACACCCAACACCAATGGCGGATAGGCGTTGCCAGCCAACACGCTCACGCAGAAAAAAAATGGAAAGCAAAACCACAAGCAAAGGATAGCAAGCAAAGACCGCATGGGTCTGAGCTAAGCCAAGCACAACAAATGAGGTAACAACCACACAGATTTGTAGGGAAAGGATGATACCCCTAAGGATTTGAACAAATAACTGATCGGTTTTTGCCACGGCTCTGATGCCGCCCGGTTTCATTGCGCTCCAGACAATCACGAATAAGGCAAAGAACCACATACGGATCATGACCACACCGACAATATCATAGCGCTGGCCCATATATTTTGACATGCCATCCATGGATGCAAAACAGAACACGGCAAGCAGGATTAGTATGATACCTAGCTTGGAATTTAGGGGTTTGCGGCTAGGGGGGGTATTATTCATTCCCATCAGCCAAATCAGAGATGTCCTTGGCCTCACCAGATTTCCCACAAAGAGGGCAATGCCATTTCCGGTCAGTTAATTTTTCATCTGGTTGCATCGTCGGGTAAGTCCAGTAAAAACCACATTCCCCACAAGTGATATGCCAGATAATCTCACGGCTTAGGGTGAACCCTTTGCTCATTTTTGTTGTCCTTTTTTGGCAATGAGTTGGATGGTGGCGGCTTCCCCTTGATGCCTAGGCCCTTCGTTCAATGTGCGCTTAGTGTCTTGGATGAGTTGAATATCTAGCGCGGCAAAATCCGTTTCGATTTGCTCTCTGGTGTAAAGCATATCAGGTGATTTCGGCCCACCTGAAGTCAATGGAATTTGATCAATGGAATAGCCTTCAAGCACCAACAAACCGCCTGGCGCTAACGCTTTTTGCAAATGCTGTACAAAACGAAGATGATCATCAGGGCGGAAATGCATGAATGAGACAATAACAACATCAAATTGTCCGGGAGGATCAGCCATGATATCGCCGACCATGGCATTGATCATAACCCCTCGGCTTTGCGCCAGTTTCTTAGCCTTGTCCACAGCCTTATCCGCGATATCTGTGGTTGTGACCTGATACCCAATTTCAGCCAGATAGACCCCGTTTCTTCCCTCGCCATCAGCAGGGGCATAGGCTGTTTGACCAGACCGCGCAGGGGGGATGGTCGCCTTAATAAAGCTATTGGCTTCAGTGCCAAAAATATATTCCTCGGTTTCAAACTTCGGATTCCAGAAATCAGCAGGATTTGTCATGAGAACAGTCTCAATCAATAGGGCATAGGGTGTTGACGATGAACGTGATCAATGGCTGACATGACCTCTGGTGATAGGGTCAAATCAATCGCGGAAAACAGACGGGCCAATTGGTCAAGCGAGGTTGCGCCAAATATCGTACTGGTCATAAAGGGACGCTGAACACACCACGCAAGCGCCATCGCCGCCAAGTCTAGGCCATGATCATCAGCAATCTGTTGATAGGCGGCGATAGCAGGCCAGACACGATCCGTGGTGCGTCCCCCTAAATCAGGGGTGATGGAGGCGCGTGACCCGGCTGGTGGCGCGGTATTAGCGGCATATTTGCCTGTTAGCAGACCTGTCGCAAGAGGGGAGAAGGACAACAAGCCGACATCTTCGTGATGCGTCATCTCCGCCATATCCAAATCATAAAGGCGGCATAACAGACTGTATTCATTTTGAATGCTGGCCATGCGCGGCAAGCCGTTGGCCTCTGCCATTTGTAACCATCGCATTGTGCCCCAACAGCTCTCATTAGAAAGCCCGATGGCGCGGATTTTGCCAGCTTTGATCATCTCATCAAGGCAGGTCAAGACATCTAGCATATGGTCTTCGGTCTCTGCTGTATTTTGACGGCTAGGATCAAAGCTCCAATTCTGGCGAAACATATAAGACCCGCGGTTTGGCCAGTGCAGTTGGTAAAGATCAACATAATCAGTTTGCAGAGAGGTAAGGGAGGCGTCAAGCGCGGTGCGGATGGTGTCAGAGGATATCGGCGCCCCGTTTCGCACATATTTTAACCCTTCACCGCTGACCTTGGTCGCTATGATCACATCTTTGCGGCGACCAGACGCTTTCACCCATGAGCCAAGCACCCGTTCGGTGTCGCCTTGGGTGTCTTTGGATAACGGATTAACCGGATACATTTCAGCGGTATCAATAAAATTAAGCCCATGATCAAGCGCCATATCAATTTGGGCGTGACCTTCGGCTTCGGTGTTCTGTGTTCCCCATGTCATACTGCCAAGGCAGAGGGCAGAAACCGAAATATCCGTCCGGCCAAGTGTATTCATCCGCATTCTTTGTCTCCTGTTATTTATATAATTAAAACAATAAATTAAAATATATTTTTATGATGATGCCTTAATAAATATCTGTTTTGAAGTGTTCATATTCAAACAATAAGCCGAGGGTTAAAGGAAGACAATAGCAGAAATGATCAGGGGGGTGAGGGCTATTGCCCTAACAAAGCTTGCCGCAGGTCAGGGTAATTGGTGTTTTTGCCAAGCCAGATATTCATGAATACATCCGCAAACTCAGCATCATCAAAGCGATGCGGCGTTTGGTCAGGGCCGTAAAATGTAAGGCTACCATCAGCCATATGCCAGATTTCGGCATAGTCACCTTCCGCCATATCAGCTAAGGCGATATCTAGATAGCCCATCCAGCGGGTCTTTTTTTCCTTGGTGATGTGGGGATAGCGATCAAACTCATCCCCTGATGCTGAAATAGTGGCCGTTTTGGGGACGTCTCGCAGATATCTATAGGTCAAAACCGTTGCGTCCTGATATGGGCCGGGCGCGGCAATCTGATAATGACTGATGGTGTAGACTTTAGCCCAATAGATTTTTAGGATGCCAGACCCGATCAGGTCTGTGTTGTTCAGTGACGGGTGGCTATGACCGAAAACCGGACTAACCATGAGCAAAAGAAAACACAATCCCTGACTGATCTGCTTGGTGAACATACTGCCCTAATATCACGAAAACATAATATGCATATGGCAAATATATATATTTTTCTTGCCGAAAAGCAATGAGGCGAAATGATGTTGGGTGAAGGGTTAATCAATCACTACATTGCTGTGTGTAGAACCGCCATTAGGGCAAGAGATAGAAAACCGAAGCCCGGGTTCACCTTTGCTGATCTCTGCCAGATGCGCAATGTTGAGGGCATCCATAATATCCATCAATTTGACAGGGTCAGGATGGCTAATGCTAACGCTGGTCAACTGCAGACCATGATCCGCCATGCGCGGCGCAGGGCTTTGGCCATTAGGCCATGAAATGAATGATGGGATTAATCCCCCTTCAGGCAGGCTTCCATCACGCGGCACGGTGAGTCGCCAATTCAAATCATCGCGGCTTAAATCCAGCACTTCACCAAGATCAATAGGGCTTTCAGCAACCAATTTATCCAGATTTGCGGTGCTAACCACCCAGGTTAAGGCCCGAGGCCTTACCGCTAGTTTTGTGGTGGTATTGTCTTCGTCCAGACTAAACCAACGGCGCCGAGATGGGGCAGGGGCATCAGGGTCAATGGCGATCAGCTCAAGATAAGTATTATGCCCTGATTGCAATACGCAATTATGGGTGCTGACCAATTCATGCTTGCCGCCTATCGGCAGATTAACCCCAAGTAAAGGTTCAAGCACGCGCTTGCCTTCGGTAAGGGAGCTTGCCCCAATAACAATATGATCAATTTTTGGCACAGGAGAGGCATTGCCCTCATTTTTAGGATATTGTTTTGTCATCTGGTGGTCATCTTCTCTTCGTGCTATGGAAAGGATTGTTATTAGGCCTAAGTTTATAGTAGCGGATGAATGACGAAAAGCGCAAACGCGTTTGTAACGAGGCGTAAAGAGACAAATTGAAACATTCTCCTAACCAAACTATCCAAGATATGATTGATGCGGAATTACACGCGCGGCCTTATCTGACGCTAGGTGTTAATCAGAGGGTTTTCTATTTTGCCTTTCAAACAGGCGAGCAATCCACAGAAAAAGAATGGGCTTTTGTGGTGGATATGATGCGCCAATCTTATGGCTGGACGGAGGCGTCAACCCCTTCTGATCTGCCTAATTTGCCGCCTCGCTTTTTTATGCATGAAGAAAAAGGCATGATACACCGCTACGAGAGGCACGCAGAGTTTGCTAGCCTTGCGGTAATTTTCAGTGAGGCTGTCCAAAAGAAAGGCCGGCATCCTGATTATTTTCCGGCGGATGGCGTGAAAGGATTGCCTGAACATTTGGTTGCTCTCTTTCCCGGTGATCTGATTGTGGCAACATGGATTGAGATGTGTGCCGACCGCCGTTCGCTTGCGCCAACAGATTTAGAAGCATATTTTCAACACGATAACTTTGCTGGAAGTATCGTCGCGGATGATGGGGCGAGGGTATATTGTTCCATGAAATTAGAGCCGCATCAAAAAGGCGAGTTTGCCTTTACCAGAGTACTGGTTCAGAATCATGGTTTGAGCGAGCAAAGAACCGGACGCTTGATCCAGCGGCTTTTGGAAATCGAAACCTATCGTCACTTCGCCATGATTTCCTTGCCAATGGTCAATGAAATTAAACCTCAACTGACGAAAACCGAAAATGCGCTTTCCCAAATCAGTAAGGAAATGGGGCATATCGGCAACACGGAACCGACTGAGGTGTTACAGCATCAGTTAATCCAAATTACCAATGTCACCGCAAAAATAGAAAAAATTTCTGCCTTGACCTCATATCGGCTGGCGGCAACTAAGGCTTATGACGCCTTGGTCAGAAGCCGGATTAAAGAATTGCGCGAGACCAGAATAGATAATTTTCAAACTATTGCCCAGTTCCTAGAACGGCGGCTTGTTCCGGCGGTTCGGACGTGCTTTGCTTTCCAAAGTCGGCTTGAGGATGTCGGGCTTCGCGCCCAACGCAGCAATACTCTGCTTCGGACGCGGATTGAAATGCAAATCCAAATCCAAAATAACGCATTGCTTTCGTCAATGGAAAACCGGGCTAAACAGCAATTGCGCCTTCAAGAAATTGTTGAGCTATTGTCTATTGCGGCGATCACCTATTATCTTGTTAGCCTGTTATCATATCTTCTCCAAGGGGTGAAAGCCGATCATCTGGAAATGGATAAAGACGTTATCCTTGCTATTTCTGTTCCGGTGATTGCGATATTGCTTTTTGTGGTTCTGAAATTGGTTCGGAAAAACATGGACAGGCATCATAAATAGAGATGATGTTTTGATGGGTCTTGGCGCATATATTCAAAACTCATAATTAAAAGTGGCATAAATAAAAAGGTAAGGTTAGGATTGTTGTTCCATGCCAGCCGTAGCCTTTTTGAGATGATAAGACCATGACAGCAACAGAATATGATTATGTGATCATTGGGGCAGGGTCAGCGGGATGTGTGTTGGCAAATGCCCTTAGCCGCGATGGCACGCATCAGGTGCTTATTCTTGAGGCTGGCAAAATGGATCGCAATTTGATGATTCATATCCCGGCTGGGGTGTATCGTGCCTATAAGGATAAAAAGATCAACTGGAATTATCAATCTGCGCCAGAGCCAGCGTTAGAGGGGCGATCTGTTCCAACGCCGCGTGGGCGTGTTGTTGGTGGGTCATCATCTATCAATTCCATGGTGTATATGCGTGGCCACCCTTTGGATTTTGATCATTGGGCAGAGGCGTTTGGCCTTGATGACTGGCGGTTTGAACATTGCCTACCTTATTTCAAGGCTGGTGAGCGGTCTGATAGGGGCGGTGATGAATGGCGAGGGGATAAGGGGCCGCTAGGCGTCACACGCGGATCATTGGATAGCCCCCTCATTGATGCCTTTCTCGAAGCTGGTGAGCAATCTGGACAAGGAAGATCAGAAGACTTAAACGGATATCACCAAGAAGGCGTTTCCCGTTTTGATGCCACGCGCTGGAATGGTAAGCGGTGTAGTGCCGCAGTGGCGCATCTTCATCCGGCCTTAAAGCGGCGCAATTTAACCCTAGAAACTAATGCGGTGGTGTCGCGGTTGACGCTTACAGGTAATCGCGTGACAGGGCTAGAATATGAACACAATGGTAAAGCGGTTAAGGTTCAGGCACGGCGCGAAATCATCTTATCAGGCGGGGCGATTAATTCACCCCAATTGCTGATGATGTCTGGCATAGGGCCAGCAGATTACCTGCGCGAAAGGGGCATTGACCCGATTATCCATTTGCCGGGGGTTGGGCAGAATCTGCAAGATCATGCTACGACCATTTTGCAATGGGATTGCAAGAAAAACTATCCCATCCACAATATCGGCAATCCCATTAATAAACTGGCGGTAGGTCTGCGCTGGATTATGCGTAAAGATGGCTTGGCGACTAGCAATATCTGGGAATCTGGCGGCCTTATCCGCAGTAATGATCAAGTGGCCTATCCTAATATTCAATATCATTTTACCCCTGTGGGTTTTGATATCGTCAATGGCAACATCAGACCTAGGCAAGCCTTTGCCGTTCATATTGATCAGTTGAGACCAAAAAGCCGAGGACAGGTGTTGCTAAACCGTGATGACATTCGCGGCAAGCCTCTGATTGAGTTTAATTATCTCAGTCATCCTGATGATATGCGAGAAATGCTTGAGGGGGTGAAAAAGGCGCGTGAGCTGTTTGCGCAACCTGCGTTTGATGAATTGCGCGGCCCTGAAACAACCCCCGGTGATCATATACAAAGTGATGCTGAGATTATCGCGTCAATTCGGAAAATTGTTGAAACGGATTACCATCCTTGCGGCACTTGCCGCATGGGGCATGATGACATGGCGGTGGTTGATGGCCAGATGCGTGTGCATGGGGTTGAAGGCTTGCGTGTGGTTGATGCCTCAGTGATGCCAAAAATCACTAGCGCCAATCTTAATGCCCCGACCCAGATGATTGCGGCACGGGCAGCCGATTATATCCTTGGGAAAGCGCAATTAGCGCCAGTTCATGCGCGCTTTTCCTTTCAATCAGAAGGCAACAAGCGGCAAAGCATCGCTGGATAACGCCAAAAGGGGCGTTATCCTATGATGTTTTGGTGTTATAATTTGAAATCGAAATGCTTTCTGACCGCTTCTTCGATTTTCCATGTGCCTTTGAAATCGCTCTCAACAACAAAGGCATCACCTGCCTGAACGGTCACTGGTTCACCGCCATCAGGGGTAATGACAATTCTGCCTTTGATCATGTGAACAAACTCATAAGCGGAATAAGTGGCGTGATAGGTGCCGGGGGTTGCCTCCCAGATTCCTGATAACATGGTGCCGTCGTTATTTTTGTGCAAAGCCCATGTTTTCATTGTCGGTGCGCCATCGACGACCACCCAGCCATCCAGATCACCTGTTTCTGGTTGATCAATCATGGCCTCATCAAGTTTTGTGATTGAAGGCATTTATGAGTCTCCTTTTGATATGTTGTTGATAGGGCTAATGCCCTGTTTTGCGTAAAGTGTTATAATTTTCATCAGTGTAGGCAAGCACTGTGCCATGATCTAAATCATATAGTTCCCGCTCAACACGCGTTAAAGCGCCCAAATAGACATGGATGGCTTCGGATGGATGATCACTCACACAAGACACGCCATGAATAGCATCAGGGGCAATAGCAAGCACCTCGCCAGCATGAACATTCTTAATCTGGCAACAGGTCAATCGGTTGTCCTGATCAGATTCATATAGCGTGTTTTCTTCAATACCGTCATAAACCCCGATGATGGCGGTCATTTTATGGTTATGTGGCGGCACTTTAGTGCCGGGCTGAAAACGGCAGAACCAGATGGAAATGTGATCATCCTCAAAGATCACCACATCATCATTTTCAAAATTAGGCCGATCAGATGCGTTGGTTTTGAGATGCTGAACATAGTCGCCTAAAAGTGATATAATCACCTTATCCGCAGGCTTTTCCGAATGATCAGACAGCGCCGCGGATTTTAAGTTTTCTACCAATTGGTCAAGCATTTATCAGCCTCCGTTCTTATAGGCATAAGAGTAAGGCAAACTGTGTCAAAAAGAAATTGAATAAGACATCACAATGTTGCGATGACGGGGTTGCGATGAAGGGGTGCTATCCTTTAGGTTACATTGCTAATTCTATGCTTTAATATACACATTTATCTCACTGTTTTATAATTATAAATATTGCAAAAACTGATATAAAAGGTGAGGGTGATGCGGGTTACAGCTCACGGGTGCCGGGGGTCTATTCCCACCGCGTCACCAGACACCATGAAATATGGCGGCCATACCTCATGCTTTGAGCTTCGCTTTGACGGGTATCAAATTGTGTTTGATACGGGAAGCGGCTTTCAAAACCTTACCCTGGCGGATAGCGCGGTTAAGAAATTGATTCTTTATAGCCACTTTCATCATGATCACATCCAGGGCTTGCCCTTTAATGCGGGTCTCTTTGACCGGGATCAACGCATCACCATTTCCAGCGCCCTTGTCGGGGGAAATCACTTGCGGCAGACCCTTGCGTCCTATTTTTCAGGGGAATATTTCCCTGTCGATATGGTGAGCAGGCTTCCCCATGTCTTGTTTGCGGATATTTCTGCTGTTAAAGCGTG
>CBFHXL010000002.1:0-126403 GCA_965659785.1 Puniceispirillales bacterium (SeqCode) | reverse complement strand
AGCCGAACATATGATGCGCGGTAGACACAACATGAGCGCGAGCTTGATGATGGCGCAGCAAAGCGCGGTTTTCCGTTTCAAGGTTCAACATAACCGGAATCATCATCCCGATCATAACCGATAGCACCAAGACCCCGATCAATGCGAAGCCTGATTTTGCTTTGGGATGATAGCCTTTCACCTGTGCCTGTTGGCATAGTAGGGATAGCAATAAAGAACGGATCAGGGGCACAATCAACCTCAATCTGAAAGGCAGGATACTCTGCATCATAGGCCAAGATGACATTATCGACACCTCGCCCCATGGGTGCCTGCTGGCGCTTCAGGGTAAGTTTTCCCGCCAAGCAAGCGGGGTTTTCACTGATAGAAACGCTGATTTACCTCAGCTTGTTTTCCCTTCTCGCCTTAGCAATCATGGCGTTCTATGGCTATTTTCTCAACGCCAGCATTGATAACCGCGACCGCGGCGCAACGGGTATTGACCGCGCTAGGGTAGACACTGTTCTTCGGGATGATCAGATCCGCATCGCCCCCGAACATTGCCGGGTGATCCCGATACCGCCCCCCATCACTGATAATGCATTACCGATTGCCATCATTACCTTTAGCCCCACCAGCCATGAGGCCCAAAAAGACTGGCTGAGTTTTTTGGGATCAGGCCACGGCGATGTTCAGACCAGCACTAGCCAAGGGGTGCGCCAGCAAATCATCACTTATGATCGCCTTTTGTTTGATGGTCAGCCGGTTTGGCCTTTAGCTGCTGCTGATTTTGAGCCTGCGACTGGCCGCTTGCGGATTTGCAGCAGCCAAGGGTCTGGCTGTGCCAATGCCCTAGCTGTCAGCCCTTCTGCTGAACAATGGCGGCGTGCGATTTCCGCCATCACTTATCAGGCCAGATCAGCCCCTGATCAAGCGATAAAAACCATCCGTTTCTCTCTTGGTTTTCCTGCCCGTCAGAGCTTTACTATTGCCATCGATACCACGCGATATTTTGCCTATTGTCAGCAGGCCGTTTCCCTTCCACCAAATTTTCAGTAAAATAAGATGGTGGAAAAGGAAGCATGAAACCATGTCGGATCAAAAATATCATCCCAGATCAAATCGCCGCCGTCCTCAGACCGGCCGAGTGGTATTGAATCGCCGAGGGCGGATTCTTAATCATACGCCTGATCGCACCCCGCCCGTACCGCAAGAGGAGGCTAAGCCTCTGGATGAGCTGGTCGTTGGGTTTGCTGATAAATCCGTTCTGATCAGTGAGAATGATCCGAATTTCACCATGCTTGATCAAGGCAGTTTTATGATTTTTAAGGCTAATAAGAATCAAGAAAACCCTAAGCTAGACAGCACCGATACCGCGCCGGAAAAGAAAGCTATTTCATCTAAAATTATCGCTACAAAACAAGTAGATAGGCAATCTTCTGATATCTCAGCCCCGGCGGAAACAACACCCCCACAAACGGACAAAGCCGCCGCAAAAACAGCGCGGAAAGATGATCATCTCAACCCTGATCAGGGTAACGCGACGGTCATTCCCTTGCGGATCAAAAACAGAAGATCATCATCAAACGCACCAATTGATGCCCCTCTGCCGGCATCCCCTAAACCTGCGGCAGAAGATATCATAACGCAGAACCAAGCCCCTCAAAAAGAGGCTACTCCCTCTCACGCGGATACCGAAATCACCCCCGAGTTAATGGAACCCTCACCGCAACAACATGCGTCAGAACCCGCCCCTATTGAAAATGAGACAGCTTCCAGCGAAGCGATTTCTTCCGATTCGGAAAAACCAAGCCTGCCTCCAGTAGACATAAGCGCGGCTGATGATCAGATGTTACGGAATTGGCATATCGGTGCCGAAATTGGCGCCACCATCAATGCCATCGTTGCTGATGAATTAGGCCAACAGGTGCGCCGCATCACGCGCAGTGTCATAAAAGATATGGTACGTGATGGCACGCTAGATTTAGGCCAGAAATAATCATCTCCTCGCCCAAATCTATTTGTTACCCTTAACCCCTAAAGGTCCTAATTCCGGTTAGTTGTTCAACGGGAAATTAAATTGCGCGCCTGAACGGATGCCAGTGGGCCAACGTGAGGTAACGGTCTTAAGGCGGGTATAAAACCTGACCCCTTCCATGCCGTAAGTTCCATGATCGCCAAACAATGACCGCTTCCAGCCACCAAAGGAATGATAGGCCACCGGAACAGGAATAGGCACATTAATGCCAACCATGCCAATTTCAATCTGATCCGCGAAACTGCGCGCGGCGTCGCCATCACGCGTAAAGATCGCCGTACCGTTTCCAAACTCATGAGCATTGATCATGGATACCGCCTGATTATAGTCATCAGCGCGAACAACACTCAAAACCGGGCCAAAGATTTCTTCACGATAGATACTCATATCCGTGGTCACATGATCAAATAATGTGCCGCCAACAAAATATCCGTTTTCATAGCCTTGGAGCGAGAAATCCCGGCCATCAACCATCAGCTTAGCGCCTTCTTCAACGCCTGTATTGATATAGCCAAGCACCTTATCACGGTGCTGGGCGGTCACAACAGGGCCCATTTCCGCATCAGGATCATTCCATGGCCCGATCTTAATGTTTGATACCCGCGGGGCCAGTTTTTCAACCAATCGATCTGCGGTTTCCTGACCAACAGGAACCGCGACCGAGATCGCCATACAGCGTTCCCCGGCAGAACCAAAACCAGCCCCCATGAGGGCATCCACAGCCTGATCCATATCCGCATCAGGCATGATCACCATATGATTCTTAGCCCCGCCTAAGGCCTGAACCCGTTTGCCGTTTGCTGTTCCCGTTTGATAGACATATTCAGCAATCGGCGTTGAGCCAACAAAGCTAACTGCCTTAATAGACGGGTGATGCAAAATAGCGTCAACGGCAGCCTTGCCGCCATTAACGATATTCAGCACACCTTCAGGAAGTCCAGCCTGATGCATCAATTCTAGCACCATTTGCGGTGCCGCTGGATCACGTTCTGACGGCTTAAGAATAAAGGTGTTACCGCAAGCAATCGCCATAGGAAACATCCACATTGGAACCATCGCCGGAAAATTGAAAGGGGTAATCCCTGCGACAACACCAAGCGGCTGACGGTCTGAATAACTGTCGATAGCCGGGCCAACATTTCGGGTATAGTCGCCGCGCAGAAGATGCGGTATGCCGCAAGCAAACTCAACCACCTCAATGCCGCGAATGACCTCACCCCTAGCATCTTCAAGGGTCTTGCCATGTTGGGTGCTAATCGCTTCTGCCACTTTATCCAAATTGGCCTCAAGCAGCTCTTTATACTTGAACATGACCCGGGCTCTTTTTAACGGCGGGGTATTTGCCCAATTCGGTAGCGCTTCAAGCGCCGCCGCAACCGCTTGTTCTACCCCAGCCTCACCAGATAAGGTCACTTCGGCAATTTGCTCACCTGTGGCAGGGTTAAAAATGGGCTGGCGACCCAGCTCGCCTTCAACAGGCTTATTGTTAATTATGTTGTGATAAGTGGTCATACTATATCCTTCAGCGTTACCGATGTCATGCTTGTGTTTCTCTTTGTTTACCTGTTCCTATTGAATAAGATCAACCCTTATCCGAGGTTTTTACCGATATCGGCAACATTGTTGTGAACTTAATCTGTTCCATGGCAAAAGATGACGATACATCAGAAAGCTTTACCGAGCTGATTAGGTGTTTATAAAACGCGTCATAATGTTCAATATCCGGGACGACAACACGCAGCAAATAATCAATTTCACCACTCATGCGATAGAATTCTACCACCTCTGGCATCGCCGCCACGGTATCAGCAAAGGTTTTTAACCAATCTGCGTTATGCTCATTGGTACGCACGGAAACAAAAACCGAAATATTAGCGCCAATTTTTTGCGGGTCTAGTAAGGCCACACGCCGCCTAATCACCCCCATCTCGTCAAGGCGCTGAACCCGTCGCCAACATGGCGTCACAGAAAGCCCAACACGCTTAGCAATCTCTGCAATCGGCAAGCTGGCGTCTTGTTGCAAGATATTCAATATTTTTTTATCAACCGCATCCATTTAGAATTATTTTCCTTAATTTACGACTTTATGACAATTTTAAGAAATTATTTTCCTAATGCAAGAGTTTTGGCAAAAGTGTTAGCCCAAAATATTAGCCAAGGGTACTAGCAAGGAACGGATAAAACCCTAGCCCCTCGTTATGGCTGTTGTTTTCGTTAAGAAATCGGCGATTCCAGTTGCGCCTTACGCTAAGGGCTTTGTGCATCTGATGCCGTTGATAGGGGGGTAGGTCAGTCCATCTGTTGAGGGCGCCAAGCATCTGCCGATACGACCGATCAATATGGTGACTAAACCCATGGCTAGCGGTCACACTTGTTTCGTTAAGGTGCAACACATACCTTGCCTGATCTAACAGTGCGGCTGGCTTACCATAGGCGGCAAGAACCGCCATGGCGTGAAACACATCCTGTCCCGGTTGATTAACAAAAAGAGGGCTATCATTGCGCCGCATCACCGGGTGAAAAGACCCCGGCCAGCGTCCGAAATCTGATATCCTTAAATGGCTCTGCCCTTTGCCCAAAATCAGCACTTGCTTACCCTGGCTTGTCCTGACCTCTGTCATGCCAAATGCCAGCCCATGACGGACCACTAGAGGCATAAGCGCATCCAAATAGCCATCACCCCAAGCATCATCTGCATCAAGAAAAGCCAAATACTGACCTGAAGCAGCACATATGCCGCGATTGCGGGCAGGGCCCGGCCCCGTGCCCTGACGTAAACTTCGGCAAAGGGTCAGATGCGGCCAAAGATCAGCCGCCCAACGATAATCACCGCCATCATCCACAGATAACACAATTTCCAAATCATTCTGCCGCCAGCCTTGCCGCACAACGCTCTCTATTGCACGGCGTAAGGTGGTTTCTGCCTGAAAACACGGGATAATAACGCTAAGCCGCGGTGATCGGGTGATACGAATGGGTAAGGTTTTATTAATACTTTTCACGAATTGTTTATCAAAATGTTGTCACAATTATCCTTCTTGTTAACCTTTTATTAACATATTTATGCGATAACAATCTTATTGATTTTCCCCAACTGCACCACCATTTCTGGTGGTGCTTTTTTTTGGTTATGGCTATGGTGTCGCCATGACTACGCATCTTCATTCTTCTCTTGATCCCCATCATGCGCCACTGATCCTGACGCCACAAGGGTGGCATGACTATCGGCTTTTGGATAGTGGGCATGGCCGAAAACTTGAAGAAGTGGGCGGTTATCGGTTTATTCGCCCTGAACCACAGGCGTTCTGGGCGCCTTACCTATCGCCACAGGACTGGGCCGAACCAGCAGGGGTATTCGTTAGTGGATCGCGTGATCACGACGAAGGCGGCAAATGGGAATTGTCACCATCATTACCTGCCGAATGGTCCATCAATTTTGAGAATATTCGCTTTCTTGCCATGCCAACACCGTTTCGGCATTTTGGTTTCTTTCCTGAACAATCGCGCCATTGGCAATGGTGCGCGGATTTAATTAAGGCACGAATTAAGGCCACTGGGACACGGCCGCGGATGCTAAATTTGTTTGGCTATACCGGGGTGGCTAGTCTTCATGCTGCCAAAGCCGGAGCAGAGGTGACCCATGTCGATTCGTCGAAAAAGGCCATTGCCCAAGGCTTTGCTAATCGGGATCACGCTGATATGACCGATGCCCCCATCCGCTATATCACCGAGGATGCACGCAGTTTTGTTGCCCGTGAAGCGCGGCGCGAACGGCGTTATGATGGCATTATTCTTGATCCCCCTAAATATGGGCGCGGCGCAAAAGGTGAGATTTGGCGCCTAGAAGATGATCTGGCGGAACTGCTCACCGCCTTGAGGCCTTTGCTTTCCGATCAACCGCTTTTTATGGTGCTGACCTCATACGCAATCAGGGCCAGTTTCCTGTCTTTGCATCATCTGATGGCGGATACGCTTGGTGATATTGGCGGTGTTGTTACTTCAGGCGAATTAGCCATTGCCGAAGACCGTCCCCAAGGCCGCCGTCTTGGGCAAGCCATTTTCTCGCGCTGGCAAGCCTAATTCATCCCTTACCTCATCAGCAGCTATTCAGGGGGCTGTCGGTGGCGCAGATGCTCATAAAGGGCAACACCTGTGGCAACCGCAAGGTTCAGCGAATCAGATCGCCCAAGCATAGGCATTCGGATTAATTGTGTTGCCGCCGCCGCCAAGGCATCGGTTAATCCGGCTTGCTCATTTCCCATCAACAGGATTGTTGGCGCCTGCCAATGCGCTAGCCGATAATCAGATGATGCCAGAAGCGACGTGCCAATGATCTCACCCTGCCAGCCTGTGATCTGATCAAGGAACGCCGCTTCGGTGGTTTCTGCTAGGCTAAGGTTAAAACACGCCCCCATTGAGGCTCGCACGGCTTCGACCGAAAACCCGTCTGTTGAATCACCAATCAAAATGACACCTGCGCCGCCAACCGCATCAACACTGCGCATAATTGTCCCTAGGTTTCCCGGATCACGAACTCGGTCAAGGGCCACCCAAAGCGATTCTGTCTTTATGACATCATCCATGGATATCCATTTTTCAGCAAAACTGGCCACAACCGCTTGCGGGTTATCTTTGCGGCTAATCTTTGCTAAAACCTCATGGCTGACCGCTAGGCATTCTGCCCCTGCGGCTTCAGCGGCAGTGATCAGATGAGCCACCAGATCATCATCTTGCCGTCCATCAAGAAAGGCCAGATGCTGCGGCGCCCATCCCAAATCTACTGCCTCCATCACAATCCGCATACCTTCGGCCAGAAACTGTCCGGATTGGCGGCGATATTTGCGTTCATGCAATGATCTTAGCGCCTTGACCGTTGGATTAGTTAAGCTGTTGATATGCCGCATGATCTGGTTTTCCTGCTTTTATTGATCAGGTGATCAGGGCAATGTGCCAAAAACACGGGAAAAAATCCCAATGTGATAAGGCGATTGCCCTCAACCCGACAAAAATTATATATAATTCGTCTTGCTTTTTTTATCTAAATCTTGTCATTGTGACAAAGGCATAATAGTCCAAACTTAAGTATTGAGCCAATTTAATGAAGCGAACCTCTATTACTGATCTGATTGCTTCTGCCGATAACTCTGATGTGTTTCGGATTGGCTTCTTTCTTTTACCGCGGTTTTCCATGATGGCCTTTGCTTCGGCTATTGAACCTTTGCGTTCCGCCAACCGATTAATGGAAAATACGGTATTTGATTGGGTGATTGCGTCTGAAAACGGACAATACACCATGGCCAGCAATGGCGTTGAGGTCGCGGCAACGACTGATCTTGATGACCTGACCAAATGCCGAATGATTTTTGTCTGTGGCGGCATAGATATTCAACGCCATTGCACCAAAAGTGTCATTTCCGCCCTGCGGATGATTGATCGGCATGGCGTTTCTATTGGGGCTATTTGCACGGGCACCTATGTGCTGGCGAAAGCAGGGCTTCTTGAAGATCGCCGTTGCACTATCCATTGGGAAAATCGTGATGGATTGGTGGAGGAATTCCCAGACCTTGAGGTGACAGAGGAGTTGTTTGAAATTGACAATGACCGGGTGACTTGTTCTGGCGGAACGGCGGCACTTGATATGATGCTGCATCTGATTGCACAAGCGCATGGAAACAGTTTAGCCACCTCAGTTTCTGAACAATTTATTCATGACCGCATCCGTGACAGCCATGATCGTCAGCGGATGGAGTTACGCTCTCGCCTTGGGGTTAGCCATCCAAAACTGCTTGCTGTTGTTGCTGAAATGGAAAAAAACCTTGAAGAGCCTATGCCGCAAACCGAAATAGCCAAGCGTGCCAACCTTTCAACACGTCAGCTAGAGCGTCTGTTCCGCAAATATTTGAACACGACACCAACGCGCTATTATCTCAATCTTCGGATTGCTCGTGCTCGGCATTTGTTGCGCCAGACCAGTATGTCGATCCTTTCTGTCGCTTTGGCTTGCGGATTTGTATCAGCGTCACATTTCTCAAAATGTTACCGCGAAACTTATGGCCGCACGCCCCGCGATGAGCGCGCCATTAATTAAACCATCTCATGCACTTATTTGCCGGCGTGATCTTGGGCAGCGTTCATAATCGCTGTCACCATAGAGGCAAGACCATTTTTTCGCGTGGGGGAAAGATGGTCATCCAGCCCGATCTCTCTTAAAAAAAGAGGCGGATGAGCCAAAATCTCATCTGGGGTGCGGCCCGAATACACGCGCATCATTAACGCAATCAAGCCTTGCACAATCGCCGCATCACTACCGGCCTGATAGATCATATGCCCATCGTCAAAATCAGATGTGAAATGCACCACCGACTGACACCCGCGCAGGCGGTTTTCATCTGTCATCACCGCGGCATCCAATGGCGGCAATTTGCGCCCCATACCGATTAAATACTGATAACGGTCGTCCCAGTCGTCTAGAAACTGAAACTCATCAACAATCTCTCTGGCTTCTTCGCTCAGGCCTGCCATCTTCTCAATCCCATCGGGTGATTACTATAAAAATAAATTACGGTCTTGTTTTACGCGACGTTCTGGCGTTTGCCAAGAATCGTTAACAAATTTGCCGCAATCGCCTCAATGTTAGACCCCGGAGGAAAGATCGCATCAATGCCACTTTGTTGTAATTCCGCCATATCCCCAGGGGGAATCACACCGCCAATGACCAGAGGGATCGCGTTTCCACCACGTTGATCAAGAGCCTTGCGCATAGCAGGGGCAAGCTGTCTATGCCCAGCCGCCAAAGACGATAATCCCACCACATCCACTGCCTCATGGATAGCCAAATCCGCGGCCTCATCTTCGGTTTGGAAAAGCGGCCCAATCACCACATCCATGCCCAAATCCGTTAACGCCGAGGCCACAACCTTTTGCCCACGGTCATGCCCATCTTGTCCTAGTTTCGCAATGAGGATGCGAGGCTTTCGGCCCATCCGTTCCACAAACCGCTCCATGGCAAGGGTCAGGCTTTCCGATGGTGGATTTTCTTTTTTCCACACCCCTTTGACCCCGGACACTGGTGCTTTGTATCGGGAAAAGGCTTTCTCAAGGGCTGATGACATCTCACCCACGGTTGCCCCAACGCGGCCTGCGGCAACCGCCGCCGCTAATAAATTGGTTTGACCTTTAGCAGCATCGGTGAGGGCATCCAGCGCGTCTTTAACCGCGCTAGCTTGACGCGATTTGCGCAACGCCTCAAGCCGTCTGATTTGTTGGTCACGCACGTCTTCTGTGTTAATGCGCAAGACCTCAACCGTTTCATCATCCGGACGCTGTTCAGGCTGATAGATATTGACGCCAATAATGCTCTGTTTACCAGCATCAATCCATGCTTGGGTGCGTGTAGAGACTTCCTCAATGCGTTGCTTTGGCAAGCCAGCGGCAATAGCCTTTGCCATGCCGCCTTTGGCATCAACCTCTGCCAAAAGCTGTTCTGCTCTCGCGATCAGGGCATTGGTGAGAAACTCCACCGCTCCACTGCCGCCCCATGGATCAATCCATTTGGTGATGCCGCCTTCACCTGCCAGATGCAATTGCGTGTTGCGGGCAATACGGGCTGAAAAATCTGTCGGCAAACCAAGCGCCTCATCAAGGGAATTGGTATGCAAGGATTGGGTCTGTCCGCCGACGGCGGCAGCCGCCTCAATCGTTGTGCGGATCACATTATTATAGACATCCTGCGCCGCTAGCGACCAGCCAGATGTCTGGCAATGGGTGCGCAGCATTAGCAATTTGGGATCAGTGAAACCAAACTCTTTTTGCAAAAGTTTAGCCCATAAGGTTCTTGCCGCGCGCAGTTTTGCCACCTCAACCAAATAGGGCATGGCATTAGCAAAAAAGAAGGATAAGCGCGGCACAAATTGTTCTGCGCTAAGACCTGCCGCCAGACCAGCACGAATATATTCCAGTCCATCGCCAAGCGTATAGGCCAGCTCAAGATCAGCAGTCGCCCCAGCCTCCTCAATGTGATACCCCGATATGGAAATGGAATTAAACTTCGGCATATGCTTTGCCGTATAGGCAAAAATATCCGACACAATTCGCATGGATTCTTGAGGGGGATAAATATAGGTGTTTCGCACCATAAACTCTTTCAAGATATCGTTCTGGATGGTGCCTGTTAGTTTTTCTGGCGGCACACCTTGTTCTTCGGCGGCAACAATATAAAGCGCCATAATTGGTAAAACCGCCCCATTCATGGTCATGGAAACGCTCATCCGATCAAGTGGTATCCCCTTGAACAAGACGCGCATATCTTCAATCGAATCAATAGCAACCCCTGCCATGCCGACATCTGACCGCACACGCGGATTATCCGAATCATAGCCTCGGTGGGTAGCCAGATCAAAAGCGATAGACAGCCCCATTTGTCCTGCCGCCAGATTGCGGCGATAAAATGCGTTGGATTCTTCTGCCGTTGAAAATCCGGCATACTGCCTGATGGTCCAAGGCCGTGTCGTGTACATTGTTGGGTAAGGCCCACGGGTAAAAGGAACTTGCCCCGGCAAGCCGTGACTAACATTTGTCGGCATAACCAGTGAGGGCATGGTAATGCCTTCGGGCCAGTCGCGGCTTATTGCAGGGGTCTGATCTGCCTCTTTACTATTGGGCAGGGTAGCATCAGAGAGGGCGGGATCAGGTAAGGCAAAGGGAACCGCCGCATAATCAGCGATAGGTTTCATGAGGCCGCCCCTTTAATCACCTGTTCAAACACCGCGCGTCTTTTATCCCCACTCGCATCAAGGGCGGCGATAACCGCGCCATGGGTGCTTTGGTTATTTTGCTCCGCCCAGTGATGCCATGCCTTATCCAAAACTAACATATGCGGCTTGGCAGAGCGCACAAGACCCTCCAATTCATCCACGTCAGAGGCTTGGATTTCCGCCAGCTCAAAGCCAAGCATTCTGGCCTCATCACGCCACGCGGCGCGGCATTTAGTGTTGCTGTTTTCGTCATTCACAATGTCATTCACAACAAGGCAACGCAAGCCGATATCATAAGCTGACTGGCGCAAATCTTCCCATGGGGAAGCCACACGCAGATAGCCGCCTCTTGGCACTCCCGCCTCAACCACAACAGGGGCTAGGGGGTCTGCCGCGACTTGGGGATGATGATTAACCCCAAGCATCGGGGCGGTTCGGTTATCCATCTCATGCTGGCGCTTGACGGCGGCAGGGTTTGCCCATGCCATCACTTGCCCTGACGCCGCCACCTCAAGGGCGCCGCCTGATGCCTCTATGTCTTGGAACATCTGCCATGCTTTTGCAGCTAGCTCTTGGCTCATCGCTTCGAGGGTATCCGCGCCATAAGCTGGGTCTGCCACCTGATCCAGTCTGGCCTCATGGCGCATGATCAGTTGAATATTTCGAGCTAATCGGCGGCTCATTGCCGTGCTTCCCGTTAGCCAGTCATGAGGCAGGGTCGTGATCATATCACTACCGCCAAGCGCCGCCCCAAGGCTAGCTGTGGTATGCCGCAGGATATTGTTCATGGGTTCAATTCGCGTCATCATCCGGTCCGATGTCAAGGCATGAAGCACAGGCAAATGGCTAGACGGTATATCCATGACAGAGATCAAGCGAAGCAACAGATATCGCGCCGCTCGTGTCTTTGCTAGGGCAGGGTATAGCTCTGCCGACACCGCGATCCGCATCACCAAACGAGCGCTTCCCTGATCTGGGGCGCATCCTGCCGCTTCAAGACAACGCCATTGCCATAAGAGGGTGGAAAGCCCAAACGCCAATTCCTGTGCCTCGGTTAAACCTAAGCGATGAAAGTTATCACCTGAGGCAGCAAACATACGGCACCCTGGCAAGACCGAATAGTGATCTTTTTGCCAGTTGGCTAAGGCCGCGCCCTTGGCCTGAGCTTCATCTTTGGTGATCATATCTGTCAGCATATCAGCGATAGGGTCAGCGCCAAGATGCACCTGAAGCGCGGCGCCTTTGTCTGTCATGCCTGCCGCGTGGTCAGCCCAAGCCGCCGCTAACGCCATGCTGTCTTGACCATGATGAAACCCAAATCCACAGGCCGACGTGATGACACCGTCAAGCAGACGCGGCAAATCATACCCTTGCTGGGCGGCAAGGCCGGATTGGGCAACACGAGGGATCATCACCATACTGGCCCCGCCCTCTAATTCATCAAGAACGCTGTGATTAAGGGCGGCGGTATCACGGCTATCTGCCGCGTGTTGCGCCATTTGCCAACCTTGAAACAACGGCGAGACCACAGGATGAGGCGTCACCTCGCCATGCGGATAAAGCGGCGGCAAGCGCAGGCCGTCCTCGCTTATTGTGGTGATGCGATTATACCCATCCCCTTCAATGCCTAAGGTCTTACCGACCATCTCAAGCCAGTTTGACCACTGTTTTTCTTGCCTGTCGTCCATCACGATTGGTGGTTAATCCCCCCGGCAAATCAAAAATGATGCAAAACATAGTTTCATGCCTATACCGCCTCATGATACGATAATTTCATGGCGTCCGTCACCTACAAACCGTTACTTTCGGCATCTCTTGTCCTGATCATAATCGGTGCTTTGATCACGGCAAGGCTGATCGCTATTGGCATCAGCCCTTTGGATTTAAGTGTTGATGAAGCGCAATACTGGCTATGGAGTCAGTCTCCCTCAGCAGGATATTTTACGAAACCGCCAATGATCGCATGGGTGATCGGGTTAGGGTCGGCATTTGCCGGATCAGCGGAATATGGCGTCCGTTTCATGGCACCTTTGCTGCATGGAATGATCGCGCTGGTGCTATGGCAACTTGCGGCAAGGGTATATCATCCCATGGCAGGACGCATTGCCGCGTTGGGCTGGATGACTTTACCTGCCGCCGGCCTTGGCAGTTTTATTATCTCAACCGATACCCCTTTGTTGCTTTTTACCTCAACAATGCTGTTGCTTCTCTGCCCTTTAGCTCATGGCCGTTCGCCCGGTTTATTTGGCTTTCTTCTAGCAGGGATCATGTTGGGGCTAGGGTTTTTATCAAAATATGCCGCGGTCTTTAGCTTGATCGGGATTGTCATCTTCTGGGTTGTTCAGCCGCGTGATAAAACCGCTCTGCGGCTCAAGGATATCGGGGTTATCCTCATCGCCGCGCTGATTGTTATTAGCCCTAACCTGATGTGGAATATCCACCATGGCTTTTCCACTATTACCCATTTGGGGGATAACGCAAATCTTGATCAATCGCGGCTAGCCTTTGGGGTTTCAATGATGCTGTCGTCACTGGCATCTGGCCTATCTTTCTTAATTGCCCAATTCGCGGTCATAGGCCCTGTTGTCATGCTGGGTTTCCTGCTGGCAGTAAAAACCAAAGATGACCTAAGACGCCGTTTCCTGTTGGGGTTTTTGTTACCGCCATTGGTCATCATTACCCTTCAAGCCATGCTGAGTGAGGCTAACGCCAATTGGGCAGTGCTGGCATGGCCGCCAGCCATCGTCATGTTGGCAGGGTGGTGTTGTGATCAAGATGGGCGCATCCGCAAACCGGTCTGGCTATCAGCTATGGCTATTAGCAATGGGGCTTTGGCAATTATGATCTGGCTGGTTACCCTAACAGGCCAGCTTGGCCTATTGACGCCGCCCTCTGACCCCCTTCGCCATTTGCGCGGATGGGATAATCATGATGCCGCCCTTATGACAATCTTGACCGAATACCCTGCCGCCACCATCATCACTGACCGCAGGGGGTCCGCCGCGCTGATGACCCATACCCTACGCGACCGTGATGTTAAGGTCACCATGATTGATGCTGATGGCGTTCCAACCAACCATTATGAAGCGTCACATCCGTACCTATCCAAAGGCAACGGTGACCTTATTATCCTGATGACTGAAGCGGATGCCCTGCCAGCCCTTCCCAAGATGCGCTGGATTAAACCTATTGGGGAAAGCCAAGTTAAGATCAGCCGCAAGCGTGATCGGCATTTCTATTTTCATCTTGGCATCGAAGACGCTAGCAAAACGCCATAATCCTTAAGCAAACGCTAACCAGATGATGAGGCCGTCTTTTGTGTTGTTAAGCGGCGGAAAACCGCGAGGGTTTTTTCACTGATATGGTGTTCCATGCCTTCGGCGTCAGCGTCAGCGGTCACAGGATCAACCCCGATAGCAATTAAAAAATCACGCACCACTGTATGACGTTCTGAACAACTATCCGCTAGTGACCGCCCTGCGTCTGTTAGATGAATGGGTTGATAAGGTTCGGTGCTAACCAACCCTTCACGATGCAGTCTTTGAATTGTCGCATTAACAGTAGGGGCGGAAACACCGAATCTGGCGGCAAGATCAACTGTCCTTGCCTCACCATATTGGGCGATAAGCTCAGCGATCATTTCCACATAATCTTCGGCAATCTCACTTTGGTGGGCAAGGCGAATGCGCTCAAACCTCGCCGCCGTGACAGCGACATCACAAGACAAATCATCCCTGTTGTCATGAGAGGCATCAATATTAAGATTTTCCAGTGATTTTCTATCTGTCATTCTGCTCGATCATCTTACCTGTTCGCTCACCTTGCCTTTCAGTTGTTTAGGTTAGGGAAGTCAAATCCACCGTGCAAGGTCAAAATTTGCTTGTCATCAGGCGATCAGAGTGGCAAATCTTTAAGGGATAATTTCACTTCACGAGAATAGCTATGACGGATCATAACGCCGAGATCGAAGCCGCGGCATTTCGCCGGTTGGTCAAACATCTTCAGGAACGCACCGATGTTCAGAATATTGATCTGATGAATCTGGCTGGGTTTTGCCGAAACTGCCTGTCGCGCTGGTATCATGAAGCGGCAAGCGAGGCCAATATTACGATTGATAAAGAGACGGCAAAAACCCATGTCTATGGTATGCCTTATGACGAATGGAAAGCCAAATATCAGACAGAGGCAACACCAGAACAGATGGAAGCCTTAAAGAAAAATCACGAAAGCCCTTAACCACAACCTGATGGAAGCCTTTATGAACGCACCTGAACCTCTCAAAGCTGGCAATCAAACCCCTGATATGTTGCGGCAATTTATTGAACGTGTCGAACGCCTAGAAGAAGATAAAGCCGCGCTGATGGCCGATATCCGTGAGGTATATAGCGAGGCCAAAGGGTATGGCTTTGACCCTAAAATTATGCGGCAAGTGGTTAAGATGCGCGCCATGGACAAACAGGATTTGATCGAACAAGACCAATTAATTGAAACCTATCGGTCTGCCCTTGGTTTGATATAGGATGGCATGATGACTGGTTTCGCCGCCCGCCTCACTGATGCGATTCGCGCCCGCAATTCTGTGCTTTGTGCAGGTATTGATCCTCATCTTGATCTGATCCCCCCTCTTTTTCAGCAAAAAGACATGACTGCCGCGGTCAGGGACTGGGCGTTTGAACTCATCCCTCTCTTGGCGGGACAAGTGCCTGTCATTAAACCCCAAGCCGCCATGTTTGAACGGCTTGGCCCATCTGGCATGACTATGCTTGCCGCCCTATCCCATGCCGCTATGGCAGAAGGTCTGATGGTCATTATGGATGCCAAGCGCGGCGATATAGGATCAACCGCCGCTGCTTACGCTGAAGCGTGGTTAGGTCATGATGCCGGATTTGCATCTGATGCCCTGACCATCAATCCCTATTTAGGCCGCGATAGCCTAGAGCCATTTGCCAAAAAAGCGCAGGCTAGCAACGCCGGATTATTCACCTTATTGCGGACAAGCAACCCCGGTTCTGCTGATGTTCAGATGCTTCAATCCATTGAAAAGAAATCTGTTTTTCATCATGTGGCGGATATGATTCGCCCCTTTATGGAACATATGGTGGATGAGTCTGGATTCTCATCATTTGGTGTTGTGATTGGCGCAACATGGCCAGATGAGCAAGTTGAGTTGCGGAAAATGTTGCCTGAATGCCTTTTTCTAATCCCCGGATTTGGCGCTCAAGGGGCTAGTGCCGCCGACGCGCTTGCCGGTTTGGTGAAAGGCCCTGAAGGCTGGGAAGGCGGTATTGTCAATTCTTCGCGAGGGCTAACGATGCCTGCCGAAGCCGCAGAAGCCCGAAATTTGACTGATTGGCGTGCCGCCATTCGTGCCGCTACCACCCAAACTATCCACGCACTGCGCTGATTTTCTTGTTTTTTGGTGATTTCTTAAAACTAGCAAAGATTTTTTTGCTGGCGTTAAGTGTTTTTTAACTTTCTTACCATAACATACGAATCAGATGGTTTTGTAGTTTTCGCCATTAAATCAGTGATCGTTCTGTCATCATCAAGCGAAACATTAAAGCTGATGTTTTGAGAGTGTTTGGAAATGAATAGTATTAATGCTTACCCCATCATTACGAACGGGGCAGAAAGACAAAAAGGAACCGTCAAATGGTTCAGCGAGCGGCTTGGCTACGGCTTTATTGAGGTTGAAGGCAAAGAGGTCTTTATCCATCGCACAACATTAAGCCAGTTTGGCGCGTGTCGGTTGCTGGCTGAAGATATTGTGACGGTAACGATTACCTCATCTTCGCGAGGGCAGATTGTCGATACGCTTTTTGGAATCGAACGCTTGCCCGTTGATAATCGCCTTATTGCCAGTGAACCCGCAGAAGATGAACACATCGCCTATGTGAAGTTTTTTAATGAAATGCGCGGCTATGGGTTTATCGAAGTCGAGGGCTATGATCAGGATATTTTTGTCCATTCCCGTATTATTGAGCATAATGGGTTATCCACCATCTATACCAAACAGAAATTGTTGGTTACGGTTGTTCCCGGCGAAAAAGGGTATGAGATTAAAACCATCCGATTGCTGGTAGATCAAGATTCCCATCAAGATTCCCAAGGGGAAATCCCTGATCATCTAGAAAAACCTGAAAATGATCTGCCAGAACGGTATTTGGATAGTATGAATGATGATGGTGAAGCTGACGAGAGCTGATCACCCTTAAAGGGCGCTTTGATTGATCAAAGCCCCAATGAGGTTCAGCTTAGGGTTTTGGCGAGTGGTGCAACCAACGATGCAAACTAGGCAAAGAAGGTAATTTGGCTATTTGTTAACGGCGAGCCATTTTTCAGCATCAAGCGCGGCCATACATCCCATACCAGCGGCAGTCACCGCTTGGCGATAGGTTTTATCGACGCAATCCCCTGCGGCAAAAACCCCCGCCGTGGAGGTTTGTGTTCGTCCAGCGTCAACGACAATGTAGCCTTCTTCATCAAGGGTAATGGCATCTGTGAAGGCGGCGGTTGCCGGGTCATGACCAATCGCAACAAACATTCCATCACAGGCAATATCCTGTTTGCTGTCATCAAGGGTTGAGGCTAAACGTAGCCCTGTCACACCGCCCATGGGGGCATCATCGCCCAGCACCTCATCAACAACATGATTCCAAATGATGTTAATGTTAGGGGTCTTCATCACCCGATCCTGCATGACTTTTTCTGCCCTCAGGCTATCACGACGATGAATAAGGGTGACGTCCTCACAAATATTAGACAGATAAAGGGCTTCCTCAACAGCGGTATTTCCACCACCAATGACCGTGACCTTTTTGCCGCGATAGAAAAATCCGTCGCAAGTCGCGCAAGCAGAAACGCCTTTGCCATTGTAACGCTTTTCACTGTCAAGACCGAGCCAACGCGCCTGTGCGCCTGTGGTAATGATCACGCTATCAGCAACATATGTGTCGCCGCTATCGGTAAAGAGCCGGAACGGACGCTGGCTGAAATCCACCCCTGTTACCAAATCATAGGCTATTCTGGCACCTACATTTTCAGCCTGTTTTTGCATCTGTTCCATCAGCCACGGGCCTTGAATAGGATCAGCAAAACCCGGATAATTTTCCACATCGGTGGTAATGGTTAATTGTCCCCCCGGCTGTAATCCAGCGATGACAAGCGGTTTAATATTAGCACGCGCGGCATAGATCGCCGCCGTTAGGCCCGCGGCCCCAGTGCCGATAATAACGAGATGTTCTTGATGTTCAGTCATGGTCTCATTTCAACTGTTCAAGGTTTCGGAAATGGTCGAGCGCCTCAGGGTTAGCTAAGGCTTCGGTATTTTTGACAGGCTTGCCGTGGATAACATCCCGTACCGCCAGTTCAGTAATTTTGCCCGAACGGGTGCGCGGAATATCCGGCACCGCGATAATAGCATAAGGCATATGCCTAGGTGTAGCCCCTTCTCTGATTGATTGTGACAAGGCCGCTTTGAGGCGATCATCTAAGCTTACCCCATCAGCTAAACGAACAAAAAGAATGACACGCATATCTTGCTGGCCATCTTGAGTGATATTTTGGCCAACCACCAACGCTTCAACAATTTCATCAAAGGCTTCAACTTGGCGGTAAATCTCTGCTGTCCCGATGCGCACACCGCCAGGGTTAAGGGTCGCATCTGACCGCCCGTGAATAATCAGGCCATGGCGTTCTGTCAGTGTTGCCCAGTCACCATGCCGCCAGATTCCCGGGAAATGTTCAAAATAGGCAGCGCGATATTTTGCCCCATCAGGATCATTCCAAAACCCAATAGGCATGGACGGGAACGGTTTGGTGCAGACCAATTCCCCTTGTTGATCCGTGATCGGCTTACCATCATCATCCCATATCTCCACCGCCATACCTAATCCGCGTGTTTGAATCTCGCCTTTATAAACAGGCAAGGTCGGCGCCCCCAGAACAAAGCAAGACACCAAATCCGTGCCACCAGAAATGCTGGCTAGATGCAAATCAGACTTGATAGCCTCATAAACAAAGGCAAAGCCATCTTCGGTTAAGGGTGAGCCAGTGGAACATATGCGTTTTAAGGTAGTCAGGTCCACATCATCGGCAGGCCGATAGCCGCTTTTGCGCGTAGCATCAATGAACTTAGCGGAAGTGCCAAAACTATCTAGCTGTTCATCCGCCGCCATTCGCCATAATCGTTCCGGGCCGGGATAAAAAGGATTGCCTTCATAAAGAACAATCGTGGCCTTAACCGCCAAGGCCGAGACCAGCCAATTCCACATCATCCAACCGCAAGTGGTAAAGTAAAACACCCGATCACCCGGCCCATGATCAGAATGAAGCCGATGTTCTTTGACGTGTTGGATCAGACTGCCGCCAACACCATGCACAATACATTTTGGCGCCCCAGTCGTCCCTGATGAGTAAAGAATATAAAGCGGATCATTAAACCCTGTTGGCAAAAACCCCTCTGCAGGAACAGCGTTGTCCAAGGCATCTTGAAACCGGATTTCACCCGCATCCGGCGCGTAAGATTTATCCCGAAAAGGGACGACTAACACCGCCTCAACCGAGGGCAAATTAGCGCGGAGCTGTTGGTTAATATCTGTGCGATCAATCGCCTTACCATTATAGTGATAACCATCCACCACCATCAGAATCTTTGGTGCAATTTGACCAAAACGATCAATCACACCATTGAGGCCAAAATCAGTTGAACATGACGAAAATACCGCGCCGATGGTAGCGCTGGCCAAAAGCATGATAATCGCCTCAGGTATATTTGGCGTATAAGCGGCAACCCGATCCCCTTTGGCAACCCCTTGAGCAGTTAGCCATCCCGCCATTGCCATTACCTGTTGATAGAGTTGCAAGCGAGATAATTCGCGCCTTTCCCCATCTTCACGCCAAGCAATAATGGCCAGCTGATCATCCGCGTCTTTGAGCAAGTTTTCCGCGTAATTCAGCTTGCCTTGAGGATAGAATTGCCCTCCTGTCATCTGATCAGGGTGTGCAAGGATCACATCCCCCTTTTCCCCAATCAGATCTTGCCAGTCCCAAAAATGATCCCAAAACCGTTCTGGATTCTGAACAGACCATTGCCAAAGCTGATGAAAATCACCTTGCCAATCTGCCTCACCGTTTTTCACCAGATAAGCCGCAAAATCAGCAACGGCTGAAGATTGCATCCTATCCGCATCAGGTGACCAAAGTAATGACGACATACATATAAACCTAAAACAGAAGGATTGCCGATTGAATATCCATCAAGCATACTGATTTCATTGGTGCTGACAAGACGAAGCTTACCCCGCGATGAATGAAATATGAGGTCAGTCAAATATGGGATACCGAATAATATTGGCATTAATGGTTTTGCTTGCCGGAACACAAACCGGACTTGCCCTTGAGTTGTGGAAAGGGGCGCCAGTTCAGGGCGGCATGGTCATTCTGAAAACCGAAGCTGACGCTATCGTGACATGGGATGATAGGCCTGTCATGGTGGCGGAAAATGGCTTTATTGTTGTTGGCTTTCATCGTGATGACACCGCCCCTATCACATTAACGGAAACCCTGACAAATGGTGAGGTGAACCGCCTAGTCCTAACCCCAGAGATCAGAGTGTTTCAAGAACAACGCATTGATGGCCTGCCGCCAGCCATGGTAACACCGCCGCAAGACGTTCTGGATCGGATCGCTCGTGACCGTGATGTGGTTGCTGATGCACGCCGTTTCATGACGCCAATCTTGGCATGGCAAGAGGATTTCATCTGGCCTGCCAAAGGCATCATCACCGGCGTTTATGGGTCACGCCGGATTCTAAATGGCCAACCACGCGCGCCTCATTATGGTATTGATATCGCCGCCCCTAAAGGCTCGGCTGTCGTTGCCCCTGCCGATGGAATAGTTCGCATGGTTGATGATCTTTATTATACTGGCATCACCATTATCCTTGATCATGGCCATGGCGTCAGCTCAACATTCCTGCATTTGCAAGAGGCGGCCGTTACACCAAACATGAAGATTAGCAAAGGGGAAATGATCGGACGAGTGGGTTCAACGGGGCGATCGACTGGCCCACATCTGGACTGGCGTGTGAATTGGCGTGACAAGCGGCTTGACCCAGCGTTGTTAGCTGGCCCTATGCCGGATTGACAGCACATCTGATGCCTTACGGTTGATCACCACATTTACCATGGCCTCAACAAGGGCATCTATCATCTGGTCATCATGAAAAGGGCCAGGGGTGATACGCAAGCGTTCACTGCCCTTTGCGACGGTGGGATAATTAATTGGCTGAATATAAATCCCATATTGTTCCAGTAAATCCATAGAAATCATTTGGCATAACGCCGCATCACCAATCATGACCGGCACGATATGGGAATCCCCCAGAAAAACCCAAAATCCAGCTTGCGTCAGCTGATCTTTTAACCGTGCCACTTGTCTTCGTTGCGCTTGGCGTTCGCTTTGGCTGCAGCGCAGATGGCGAATACTTGCCAAGGCCCCACGAGCAATCACTGGCGGCAGGGCAGTAGTAAAAATAAAACCTGACCCATAACTGCGAATCACATCACAAATATAATCTGAAGCGGCAATATAGCCGCCCATCACACCAAAGGCTTTGCCAAGCGTGCCTTGAATAACATCGATTTGATCCGCTATCCCATCGCGTTGCGCAACACCGCCACCCTCATCACCATAAAGCCCAACAGCATGAACCTCATCACAATACGTCAAAGCATCATAGCGCTTGGCTAAGGCAATAATGTCTTTCATGGGGGCAATATCCCCATCCATAGAATATACCGATTCAAACGCGATCATTTTTGCCCGTTCTGGTGGCTCAGCCGCAAGCAAAGATTCCAGATGCGCCATATCATTATGCCGGAAAATCACTTTATCAGCGGCGCCATGACGGATGCCACTGATCATTGAGGCATGATTTCCCGCATCCGAAAACACCTTCACCCCATCAAGTGTCTTTATCAATGTGGAAAGGCTGGCGTCATTGGCGACATAGCCACTGGAAAATACCAATGCCCTTTCCTTGCCATGCAAATCAGCTAATTCCCGTTCCAGTTCCATGACCGCATGGCTATTGCCAGAAATGTTGCGCGTTCCGCCAGCGCCGCCACCCTCGTTCGTGCCATTGATCATTGCCTCTTTGACGATGGCAGACTGGCCCATGCCAAGATAATCATTGGAACACCAGATGATGACATCACGCACCCCATCAGGGCCATGCCACCGCGCATGAGGATGCTGGCCTGCTAGTCGTTCAATTTCGGCAAAGTGACGATATCGGTTTTGACGATGCAGATCATCAAGTCGGTCTGCAAAAATACGGTCAGCCCAGTTAGGCATGGCATTATCCGTTATTAATCATGGTATTATCATGATTTAGCACGATATCTTTAGGGATGCCTATCGAAACCGTTATGCCTGTGACGATTTCGCGCAAGGCCCCTCATCGCATGAGGGGAAAGGGAGGGATGAGATGCTTTTCGTGATCAACCGGGGGTAATGCCGCGCAGACGCTCTGATCTGCGGCGAAGCAGCTCTACCGTTGTCAAAAGGACGACTGACAATATCACCAAGATCGTAGCTACCGCCAGAATCGTCGGGCTGATCTGTTCACGAATCCCTGAGAACATTTGCCTTGGTATCGTTCGCTGGGTCACATCCGCCATTTGTAACACCACCACCACTTCGTCAAAAGAGGTGATGAAGGCAAATAAACCGCCGGAAATGACACCCGGCAAAATCAATGGCATTTGAATTTTGAAAAAGGTTGTTACTGGCCCGGCACCAAGGTTAGCTGCTGACCGGGTAAGGCTTCGGTCAAATCCCGTTAAGGTAGCAGTAACGGTAATAATCACAAATGGCGTGCCAAGTGCCGCGTGCGAGATGATCAAACCGATATAGGTTTTCGCAAGACCAATATAAGAAAAGAAGTAAAACAAGCCAGACGCCGTAATGACCAAAGGCACCACCATTGGCGAGATCAATAAGGCCGTAATCGCCCTTTTATAAGGCATTTCCGAACGAGACAGGCCTATCGCCGCCAAGGTCCCTAATCCTGTTGAAATCAACGTCGCAAAAACCCCGATAAAGAGCGAGTTTTTAATAGACCTGACCCATTGCGCGTTGCTCCAGACATCTGACCACCAGCCCACTGTAGCCTCTGGTTCTACCATCCCATTGGTCAAAATATCCCGATACCAGCGCAAGGAAAAGGCCTCTGGATCAAGGGATAGCATACCTGGGGTAAAGCTGAAATATGGCTCTTGGTTAAACGAAAGTGGGATGAGAATAAGGATAGGCGTGATGAGAAAAACAAAAATACCGCCGCAAATGATGCGGAAGAAATAAAATCCAAACACCTCACGCGGGGACGCATAAGGGGGTAGAGGCAGGCGGTAATCACCTGTGTTTAGCCACACCGCAATCCGGCCCAGAAAATATGCCGCTAATCCTGTTAATAAACCAAAAGCGATTGAGAAATACAGATAGCCAAAAATAAGGACTAATCCACCAAATAAGGCCCCTGCTTTGAAGCGGCTTAGATTTAAGGTGATCACCACAACCGCCATAACTGCTGAGATTACAGCCGCGGCAGCCATAAAGGGCAACATTAAACTGGTGTTACCTTGCGCGGATAGCAATCCAAGAAGCGCCCCCAGACCAGCAGGAATAGCCATGCTAAACCATAACGGGGGCTGCGGCGGAATATAGCGGTACTTACCTTGCGACATAACCATTAACCCAGTTTCATGTTGTCGATCCCGACCACGCGGTCATAGATCCAGAAGAAGAATAAAACAAAGACCAGCAACACAAGCCCAAGCGCGGCGGCAAGATTCCAGTTCAGCGATTTGCGCATATGGAAATCAATAATATTTGAAATCATCTGGCCATCCTGACCACCAACCAACGCAGGCGTGATGTAATAACCAATCGCCAGAATAAAGACGAGCAAAGACCCCGCACCTATACCAGGAATAGATTGCGGAAAATACACTTTCCAAAACGCCGTCCAGTTCGTCGCCCCCATGGATTTTGCCGCCCTGACATAAGCAGGCGAGATTGTTTTCATCACGGAATAAAGCGGCATGATCATAAACGGCAACATAATATGCGTCATAGCAATCAGCGTCCCCGTTTTATTGTAGATCAGCGAGAACCGATCCTCATTACTTGCCACACCAAAGGCCACAAATAAGTCATTCATCACACCCTGCCCTTGCAACATGGCAATCCATGCTGTTGTCCGAACAAGAAGTGAGGTCCAAAATGGCATCAACACGAGAATTAATAAAAGGTTCGATGTGCGAAGCGGCAGGTTAGCCATCAAATACGCCACTGGATAACCCAGCAGAAGACAGGCAACCGTTACAATAAAGGAAATTTCAATCGTGCGAATAAATAAGGTGATATGAATCTGGCGCAATTCGTCTTGCGGCTCAAACCCGCCTGTTGCCTTAGCGCGCATATCGACCGCGTTTGCAATGTAACCTAGCGTATAGGTGTTTGAAGCAATCTTAATGCCTTGCCACAATTCCATATCATTCCAATCCTTATCTTTCGCTCTTAATGCTTCAAGATAGGGTGGTTCAAATTTCTTAGCTGAGCGCGAGGTTGATTTGAACAAGGACGTCGCGCCCGAATATTCCCGGTTCACACGGTTTGCGACCTTGCCAATATCTTTATTTTCTCTTGCCCTGACCAGATCAGATACCATCGCCGCGGCCATGGCTTCGGTGATCGGGCTTTCGCCATCCCAGTCCTGCATGGCGGCAGTAGAATCCGGCATCAAGGACGAATAGCTGTCATCATAAACCGCCGCCGAGAGCATAAATAAAATCGGCAGAACAAAGGCACTGATAATCAAAGCCAGCAATGGGCAAACAAGTCCAAAGGCACGCAGCTTTGTGCGGAACATCGATTGGGCAAGTTTCTTTTTTAGCGGTGTTCCGTCAGCGGCGAGAATGCGCGTATCCGACATGATGATTGAGACCTCTGTCTAGCAGCGGAAAAGAAAAGGGTGAAAGAGGCAATCCCCTTTCACCCAAAGATGATATTAGTTAGCCAACCAAGCGTTGAAACGCTCGTTCATTTCGTCTTGGTTGTCTGCCCACCACTCAAAGTCGTTTTGAATAGCAGTTTTGAAGTTATCAGGCGCTGTTGGCATCTGTGGACCCATAGCAAGGGATGGCTTGCTGTGGAAAGAACCAACGAGTGGCGCGGATGACTTACGAGCAGGACCATAGGAAATGTATGAAGCCTGATCAGCAAGACGCTGGGTATCGGTTGAGAACGCGATAAAATCCAGAGCCAGTTGCTTGTTCTCGGAACCTTTTGGGATGATGAAAAGGTCAAGGTCATAAACCTGTGCGTCCCAAACGATTTCAAATGGCTTATCTTCAGACGCAACAGCGTTAAAGATACGGCCATTATAAGCTGTGGTCATGACGACTTCACCGTCAGCCAAAAGCTGTGGAGGCTGAGCGCCAGCTTCCCACCAGATCACATCGTCTTTGATGGTATCAAGCTTAGCGAAAGCACGGTCAACACCAGCGTCAGTAGACAGAACGTCATAGATATCACCCGGTGCTACCCCGTCAGCGGCAAGAGCCATTTCAAGGTTTGCCTTTGGTGATTTACGCATACCGCGCTTACCAGGGAATTCTGAAGTGTTGAAGAAATCGCTGATGGTCTTTGGGCCATTTGACATCACTGATGAATCATAGGCGTAAATCGTTGACCATACGATAGAAGGAATGGCGCAATCCGTTACAGAACCTTCAATAAAGTCTGACATGGCAGGTGTGCCGTCAGGAGCAGCTGGCAAAATCGCAGGATCAATTTCTTCGGCGAGGCCTTCGTCACAGGCGCGAACCGCGTCTGAAAGTTCAACGTCAACCACATCCCAAGTCACATTACCGGCTTCAACCTGAGCCTTAATTTCGGCAATACCGCCATTGTAATCTTCGGATACCACGCTGGCGCCAGTCTTTTTGGTCCAAGGCTTATGATAAGCTTCGACCTGAGACTTGGTGTAAGCACCGCCCCATGATACTACTGTCAGGCTTTCAGCTGATGCTGCACTTGCGACAGCAAGTGAAAGAACAGCAGCAGAAGCCATTGTTATGTTTTTCTTAAATGTCATTACTTCCTCCTAAATCAAAGTAAATTTCAGTTTAATCAGATTAAACCAAGCATTGAATATTATTAACTATAATCAAGTGCGCGGCAATCATCAATATTCCAACTAACGAAACCATTTTTACCCGGTGCTAGGGTTATGGCCTTGTTGGAATTCGGAATCTTGGCGATAAACTCATCATTTCCGGCTACCGACATACGGCAGCGAATATGATCACCAAGATAAATCATCTCAAGAACTTTGGCTGGTAAGCTCATTTTTCCTTTCGGGGCTTTTGCTTCAAACGCAACACGTTCCGGGCGAATCGATAAGGTCGTTTGCCCACCTTTGGCAACATCTACGACTTTAACTGCCTCAACATGGCCATGCTTGCCCAGATCAACATCAACCTTGCCAGCCTTCGTTGAAGTGACCTTGCCAACCAGCGTATTATTTTCGCCAATAAATTGGGCGACAAAGGCATTGTCAGGCCGTTCATATAAGGTCACAGGATCAGCCAGTTGTTGCACCACACCATCATTAAACACGGCAATGCGGTTTGACATGGTTAAGGCCTCAGACTGATCATGGGTCACATAAACAACCGTAACGCCAAGCGATTCATGGATATGCTTAATCTCATACTGCATATGTTCACGAAGCTGCTTATCAAGGGCGCCTAACGGTTCATCCATGAGCACCAGTTCAGGTTCAAAGACCAGCGCTCTCGCTAAGGCGATACGCTGCTGTTGTCCGCCAGAAAGTTGGGCAGGTTTACGGTCGCCAAAGGCTTCCATCTGCACCATCTCAAGTGCTCGCTTGACCTTGGCCTCTGTTTCTGCGCTGTCCATTTTGCGGACTTTAAGCGGAAAGGCCAGATTTTCATTAACCGTCATATGAGGGAATAAGGCGTAGTTCTGAAACACCATGCCAATTCCACGGCGATGAGGAGGAATATTATTAATGGGTTTCCCATCAAGAAGAATATCCCCATGTGTAGCAGTTTCAAAACCAGCTAACATCATCAGGCAGGTTGTCTTTCCCGAACCTGATGGCCCGAGCATGGTGACAAACTCCCCTTTTTCGATATCGAGGTTCAGATTTTTTACGACCAGACTTTCCCCATCGTAACTTTTCTGGACATTGTCGTAACGAACAAAAGGCAATGTCGATGACATTAATATCTCCTTGAATTGACTAGTGACAAGAAAACAGATTGAAAAGAGTGATGCAAGTTTTTTCCTCTACCCAACAATCAAATCAAGCGAGGATCGCCCTAGCCTTTGATTTCCTGTGGCTGTGACCAGATAGCTTTCACCAAGTGTCATAGCGACCCCAGCTTCACTATCCATCAGAATCATATGCAAGAAATAGGTCATGCCTTTTTCTAACACCACCGGATTACCTGAATAAAACATGGGCCAGTCCATCCAATTCGGAGAAAAGGTTGTTCCCATGCTGTACCCACAGGCGTTCATCCGCGCGTGATTAAACCCATGCGCATCCATGACCTTGGCATGAGCATCAAAAACCCCGCCAACGGTTTTGCCCGGCGCTAATGCATCCTCACAGGCTTGCAAAGCCGCGACGCAAGCCGTGTGCATCGCTTTATGTTCGTCTCTGGGTTTGCCAATCGGGATGGTGCGCATCATCGCCGCGTGGTAATGGCGATATGCCCCTGCCCATTCTAGCGTCAGTTGATCAACCTCTGATAACACCCGCCGGCCTGAAAAATAGCGGCAGAGCAACGCATCAGGGCCAGAGCCAATAATAAACTCATTCCCCGGGTAATCGCCGCCACCTTTGAAAATCTCACCTTGCATGGCAGCCAGAATATGCCCTTCATCAGCGCCTGCATGAGCTAGTTCAATGGCGGCATCAAGGGCAAGATCAGCCAGCTCCGCAGCCTTACGCGCATAGACAATTTCTTCGTCGGACTTAATTAGCCTGAGATAGGAAATCATTTCCGAATCATCGACCAAGGCGGCAAACCCATCCAGCGCTGTGTTAAGCCGCATTGCTGACCGGCCTGTCATACCATAGGCTTCATATTCCACCCCAAGGCGCTTTCCTTTCAGCCCCATTTCATCTAGCAAATCCCGCAGATCATCATGTGGCGTACTGCCATGCTTATCAACCCAAACCCGGATATCAGCAATGTTGGATGTGTTTTGCGCTTGGCGCAAATCTGGCGCACGCGTGATTAAGGTCATTTCCCCATCAGCGCGAACCACCAGACATTGAAAAAACACATAGCCAAAAGTGTCATAGCCTGTGAGCCAATACATACTTTCCTGACGGAACAAAAGCATACCGTCATAGTCAGCTTTAGCCATAGCGTCTGTGAGAGCTTGGCGGCGGCGGGAAAACTCCTGATCAGAAAAATGAAGTGCCATATCTAAACGTTCCTTTTGTGATAGAGAATACGGCCGATAGCATTAAGCAAAATCTGCGCCGCTAACGTAGTGGTGGAACCCGTGTGATCATAATCTGGGGCAACCTCAACCAAATCCATGCCAACAACATGATTGCGCCGCGCCAACCCATCCAGCAATTCCAACACTTCATAATAAAGAAAGCCACCGTGGCTAGGCGTACCAGTCCCCGGGGCAATAGATGGATCAAATCCATCAATATCTATAGTGATATAAACCCGGCCTTTGGGTATTCGCGCTAGCAACGCCTCAACCCCAAGAGCGCGCGCCTGCCTGACTGAGAGAATATCTGATCCCATCGAGCGGGCATCCTCATACCCATCACGGGCGGTTGAGGAAACATTGCGAATCCCGATCTGGGTAAGCCCTGTCACATAAGGTTTTTCAGCAGCGCGGCGCATCGGATTGCCATGCCCTGCGGTGACCCCGTGACGGCTGTCAACAAAATCTAGATGCGCATCAATTTGAACAAGATGAAACGGGTCTTGATCACTAAAGGCATTGATCGCCGGAATATTTACCGAATGATCACCGCCCAAGACCACGGGCATTGCCCCTGCCTTCAAAATCGCCCTTACGCCATGTTCAATATTAGCGTGGCTTTGGGCAGTGTCGGTGTGAATGATATCCGCATCACCAATATCAACAATGCGGGTGTTCTGGCTCTCCAGATAGGTAATATCATCTTCATGATCATAGGCACCGCTATGACCAAAGGAAAATAAGGTTGACGCCTCGCGAATACCGCGTGGACCAAATCGGGCGCCTGCCCTGAACTGTGTGCCAAAATCAAAAGGTGCCCCTAGAACCGCGACATCGGCGTCAATGGCATCCCAGTCTTGAACATAAGGATATTTGCCAAAACTGCATAAGCCCACAAACGGCAGGTTAAGCCGTCCTTTTTCATAGCCGTGGCCACTCATCCTTTTTTCCTCCACCCTTTGGTCAGATCATATAATCGTTTGATCATATCAAAACAGGCCTCGCGCTAAAAACGCAAGACCTGTTTTAACCTAGATGGAGAAAATCCGTTTATTTTTCTCTGAACACAATGGTTTGCGCCCGTTGAATAGGTGATAAGATATAGCTCAGAACAGTGCGCTTTCCGCCCAAGACATCTATGACCACTGGCATCCCCGGCACGACATCTGGCCGAAGCCCTGATTGCGCAAACACCGGATCAGGAATTTTAATCATGGTCTGATAATATGGCGGCTGGTTTTCCGGCTGTGTGCTGTTGCTGGCAATTTTTTCCACATAGCCTTCAACCGTTCCATAACGGGCCACATCATATGCCGACAGAGACACCCGAACCTTTTGCCCAACAAAGATATCCGCAACATCTTGGGTCAAAATACGGGCCTCTACTGTCACTTCCTCATCATGGGGAACAATCTCAGCCAAAACCGCTCCAGCATCGACAACACCGCCAATTGTTGAAAAATGCACAGCAGAAATTGTGCCTGTGACAGGGGCTTTGACCTCAGCCTGCTGCACCTTTCCTTTTAAGGCTTCAAGTCTGGCTTCGGATTGTGCCGCGGTTAATCTGGCTTCAAGAAGCCGGGTTTCCGCATCTGCCCTGAAATTGGTGATCAGCGCATCAAGACGGCGTTCCTGTGTGGCCAACTCTGAGCCCATGTGAATAGCCTCAAGCCGAGCCCTATCAGCTCGCCCAACTGTCTCCTGATATCTGGCTTCTAGATTGATCAGGGCGAGTTTTGGCTCATGCCCAGCCTCAACCAAAGGGGCAATAATATCACGCTCAGCGGCGATATGCAGAAGCTGATCTTCGGCTGTTCTTTGTTCAGATTTTTGCACATTAATCGCTTTACGCAAGGTTTCGATCTGTTGAACAATGACATTGCGTTCATTTTCCAGCGCCCGCATCCGGCTGGCAAAAACCTCTTCTTCTTGTCGAGCCGCATCCGGGGCGGCTTGGCTTAACCACTCCGGAATATGGAGCACGTTAGCCCCTTTTGATTCGGCCTCAAGGCGATGGATGCTGGCCAAAGCCGTGAGACGCTGAATTTCATTATCAGCAAAATTGGCTTTGACATCTTCATCTTCAATCTTAAATAGCACGTCGCCTTCTTCAACCTTATCGCCTAGGCTAACATGGATATCGACAACAGACCCCGGCAGGCGTGTTTGCACGACTTTAATATTATCACTTGGCACAACCCCACCTTCAGCACGAACCACCTCATCAATAGTGGTGATGGCGGCCCACATCACCGCGATAAGAAAGAACGCCCCGATCAACATATAGATCAGCTGACCGCGAATGGGCAGAGGCTGTGATTCGGCCTCCATGTCGATTTCTGGCGTCACCAATTGCACTGGCATTAAGGTCGGTGGCGGGAAAAAGAAGTAGTAGATTTTCAACTTTATCCGCTTAAAAAAGCCTGGCTTAGGGGCGTCTTCTAAGGGTTGCTCAGCTTCTTTTTCTGCCATATCCGCATCAGACAACGGCAAGGGCGCGTTAGGGTCAACGCGTTCCGCCTCAACCTTTTCCACGATCTCTTTTGGGTGATCTTCGGTGCTGTCTTTTGGGAGATCAGGAGAAGCGTTTGCCCCCCCTTTTTTCCTAATAAAGATTGCGTTAAACCAAGATACTATCACATTCAGATACTTACTCATTATTAGCTCCAGAGGACTGCGCCGCCTGACTAGCGGCTTCTTTTAATTTGTTCAATACGGCGTCGCGTGGGCCATCAATAACGATCTGCCCGGCCTCAACGACGACAATCCGATCAGCGATATTGACCAATGGGCCACGATGGGTCACAAACACCGTCGTTTTGCCTTTGGTGGCCTGATCTAACTGCCGAACTAGTGCCATTTCGGTATTGCTATCCATGGATGATGTAGGTTCATCCATCAGATAAATCGAAGGATCACCGATCATGGCTCTGGCAATGGCAAGGGATTGCCGCATTCCGGCAGACAATTCCTGACCACGTTCGGACAGTAAGAAATCAAAACCGTTAGGAAGCATTCCGATAAAGGCGCCAGCGCCAGACATTTCTGCCGCTTTCAGCAATTCCTCATCAGTAGCGTCTGGCTTACCCATCAGCAGATTTTCGCGCACCGTGCCAGAAAACAGCAGTGGGTTTTGCAGAACAACGCCGATATTGTTTCGGATATCTTCATGGCGAAGATTGCGAATATCCGCATTATCCAGAAGCACCGCACCTGAAGTGGCTTGATGAACCCCTGAAATCAGCCCAAGCAAGGTCGATTTCCCTGATCCAATCCGGCCAAGCACCGCTATTCTTTCCCCAGCTTTGATATTGAGGCTACAGTCTTTGAGTGTCGGCTCATTACGCCCTTCATAGGTGAGAGACACGCCCTTAAAAGTGATATCCCCTTTGAGGGTCTCACGCTTTACTAGGTCGGCTCTTTCCTCTTCTTCGGTCACAGAGTTCATCACTTCAGATAGACCTTTATAGGCCGTTACCGCCTGATTAAAGCGGCCAAGAAGCCCTGTGATCTGCCCTAATGGTGCCAATGTCCGACCAGAGAGAATGACGCAGGCAATCAACTGACCCATGGTTAGATTTCCGCTGGAGATCAAAAACACCCCCCAGACAACAATCCCGACCTGTGACGCCTGTTGACCTAATTGGGTGAAATGAGTCGCAAGCTGAGTGGTAAAACGGGAACGTCTTTGGGACACCCCCTGATTAAGCACACCTTGATACCAACGGTTACGAAGGATGGAGATACCGCGAATCGTTTTCACGGTTTCCAGCATGGATAGCAATTCCACCATTACCGCCTGTTTTGATTTGCCTTGCGCCGCGCTCATTTCAGACAATCGGCGCATCAGCGGCTGAAGAATCAGTCCGAACAGCAAAACAATAGGCACAATCAGTGCTGGCACAGTTGCCACCGGCCCGCCAATGTAAAACAAGACAAAGATAAAGAGGAAGACAAAGGGCAAATCGGCAAATACCGTAAAGCTGGCAGAACCAATCACTTCTTTAAGCAACTCAAAATCCCGGACAGTATTCGCTACCGCACCTGTGGCTTGTTTTGACATCTTAACGCTATGACTGGAAATCTTGTTAAAGAGGTCCGCCGATACCCTGCGATCCACTTGCGAGCTAGCATGATCAACGAACACACCACGCAGAATCTTGAGCACAAAGTCAAAACCCATCACAATCACCATGATAATGGTGAGGGTGATCAATGACGCAATAGCATTATTTGGAATCACCCGATCATAGACCGTCATAATATAGAGCGATGAGACCAGCGCAAAAATATTAATCAAAACCGAGGCTGTAATCACCTGATAATAAACCCGGCGATTTTCTTTGATATATTTCCAGAACCAGTGGCCATCTATCTTTGCTGGCTTTGCGGGCGAAGCACTGTCTGACGGTGTGGTATCCTTTTTGATACCATTTGCGGTTTGTGGCTTCAGCATGTTGGCTCTCCTGCACTCAGATTTAACAACTGACCAAGTTGGTCAGCAAAAAATATTCCCTGTAACAAACTCAACTCCAAGTTAAGCTCTTGATTAATGCGGCCAGCTTTGGCCTGCGCGATTTCATTGATCAGCCTTGCCAAGGCCAGAGGATCAGACTGGGTCTGTCCTTCCCGTGCTTGTAAGGTTTCAAACCGCTGTGTCATTTCTGACAACTGGGCATCAATTTCCTTAAGCGCTTCGGTGGCTTGGTGATGATCTGAAATGGCCTGCTGGGTGCGCGAGGTATGACTACGGATCAACCCGGCCCGTTCAGACAACAAGCCGCGCCGACGCCATTCGTTTTCGTTTTTGCGTGCCTTATTGCTGCCGCCATCATAAATCGGCATCGTTAATTGCAGACGACCAACCATTTCATATTCGTAGCCAAACGAATCCACATCAAACAATGTCGTATCCAGATGCGCAGAAACATTTGGGTGGCGTTCCCCTGTTAGTTGCCGCTTTTCAAAGTCAATGGTTTGCAAATCAAGGTCTAGCCTTTTGATGCTGCGAATGTTTTCGCTAGCCTCAACAGGCACCTCGTCTCCACGAACGGACAAAAAGCGATCAAGAAATGGGATAATCTGATCAGGGGCAAGTTTGAACCGAGCCTGCAATTCGCGTTCTAATAATTCTAACTGACGTTCAGCTTGGGATTGAGCAACCTCAAGTTCCAATTCCATTAAGCGGCTTTCGCGCAAATCGCTCACACGGCCAGCGCCAAGTTCAACGCGTTCTTTAATTCGGTGGGTAACCCCCTCAAGTTCAGCGCTCTGATTTTCAAAATGCTGTTTGAGTTGAAGCTGAAGATGATATTCCAATGCTATGGTTAGGATATCTGCAGCGACGGTATCCGTTTCAATAGAAACCCCAAGCCGCGAAACAGCCCCTTGATTTTCAGCAATCCGCTTTCCCATCTCAGCCTGTTGGCCGTCATAAATCGGCTGAGTAAAACGCACAACACCATCAATGTTGTTGTTGTCAAAACGCCGATCAATCGCTGCCTCATTATCATTGTTTGAGAAAAAGGAACGACGGCTAGGGCGGGTGAAGCGGCTTTTGAGAGGTGATCCCCCACTTACCGACAAATCAACCCTTGGCAGTTGGCCTGCCCGCGCCAAATCATATCGGCTTCTGGCCTGACAAACCGCAGCGCGCTCACGCTGAACCGTTGGATTTTGATGTATCGCATCCTCCACGGTGTCATATTGCTGACCATGGGCGTTTGGTGCCATGATTGACATCAGCCCTATCGCTATCAGCGGCGGCGCTAAGGTTAAAAACCCACCTTTCTCTTTTAGGTGTCGAATTAAAGGGGAAAACATGACAAACCTCCATCTGCTACTCGTCATTTCAATCCAACCTCAATGAGGCATTGCCATTCAGATATTGCGGAACGATTCCGTCGATGCTGAATGATCACAACAGGGCAGAGTATAAAAAGAAGTTCTTAATATTTAGTTAACGCATTGAAATTTATTAATAATTAACAATTTGTTAACCTTTTGGATATGTTTTGGGACTTTTTCTGTAAAAACCCATGCTTTTGTGTAGGTTTTGGCACCTAAAAATGAAAAAACTGGCCATGATTTCCATGGCCAGCCTTAAGATTTTATCGCAATTTTAGGAGCTCATGATCAAAATTTCGTGATCATGATTTCGATATCAGCCCATATGTGCATCATATCTTGGGGCTATTGCTTGGGGAAATAATCCTCACACACGCCTTCTCTCAGGACATCAGCGGTACAGCAATGCAAGCCGCCACCAAAGGCATAGGCATCACGCAGTTCAACCTCAACCACATTCATGCCCAGCTTGTCCATTTGCTCAGCCTGATAGACTTCGCTTTTTTCCACGCAAACGGTTTTCGGATCAAGCACCAGCACATTCATGGATAACCATACCGAAGAATAGCATAATGGCGGGGGTGCGTTATGCGCTGGCTGCGCCGCGTCAACGATTTCCCAGCCATTTTTTTCAAACAGCGCTCTCTGGTCATCAGGCAGACGCCGTTGCGGATTGTTGAGCAAAAGCCCCGGACGAAGCGGGGTAAAGGTCGCATCAATATGGATCGGATAAGGATCACCGGGAAAGTTCACGGCATGAACCCGGTGGTCAGGGAAATGCCGTTGCAACCAATCAATACCCTTTAGATTCGTGGTAAAACCATGTTGAACCACAAGGTCTTTGCCAAACCGCAACACGTCGGCGGCATCAAAGAGGGGCTCTTCCTCGGTGGTGACAAAGTATTTATCAGCGGTCCATTCCAGCCGCTTTTGCTCACCAATTTTTTCAGACAGATAATCTGGGCGATAATCCTCATCAGTGAGGCGCGGTTTTGGCGCCGATTCGTGACGCATCGCAGGGTCGTCGTTGTAATAGCGTTGCAACAATGGCCGATAGCACAGATATTCAAACCAGCGGCAACGATAGCTCATCGTGGCTTCAAGAATTTCCTTGCCCACAGTCAACAGCACATCACGCGGCGGCATACAGCCGAACATGGTTTCTGTTTTCCAATCCGGTGTCGCAGTAGGCTGATTAAAATCAAGCGGCGTCGGGCGATCAACAATGATGCCACGCTTTTCCAGCATAGCCGCAAAATCATCTAACAAGGCGTTAGCCCGATCAACCGTTTCCTGCGGGCGCGGCCCATATTGTCCGCGCATATCCGAATCCTCTGGCACTTTGGCATCAAGTGCGGGTTCTGGTGCCGGAATACAGCATCCATCCGCTCGCCCAACAATGACGTGTTTTAGGGGGTCCCATTCATTCCAACTGGATACAACGGTTTTGTTATGTTCGGCTACTGGCTGATTTGCCATCATGATCTCCTTGCCGTAATTTCTTATGTCGGCAAATTACTGCAAAAAAAAATTTGGAGCAATTGCTCATGTTAAGTAAATATTAAACAGTTGCTTTTATAGTTCTTTCATTAACTCATCCTAACGCGTAATGTGCCATGATTGAATATTGGATAAAAAACCGCCTTTGTGAGGTGGCAGAAAAATTAGGCCTAGGCGTCATTCTGCCTGGCAAACAGCGCCTTGCCACCTCAGCAAAAAACCAGCCGACGATTGAGTTCACCTCATGGAAACCTATCAGAGCCTTGGCGTTCAGACCAAGCCTTGCTTTGGGCGAGGCTTATGCTGATGGCCAGATGATCATTCATGACGGTGATCTTTATGATCTGCTGAAACCATTAATGATTCACACCAACACCATGCCTGATATAGGATTAAGCCGATGGGCTGAGCTTTTGTTCAAACCAGTCATGCTGATGAAGGATGGTCGCAGGAAAGCTCAATCTGCTCATAACATTCATGTCCATTATGATCTGGGGAATGATTTTTATCGATTGTTTCTGGATCAAGATATGCAATATTCCTGCGCTTATTTTTCGAATCTCGATATGGGGGCAGACCTTGCCGCCGCCCAACGAGCGAAAAAAGCACATATCATCAAAAAGCTTTGCCTTGACCCCAACAATAATGCCACTGGCAAAACCCAAAGCGTGCTGGATATCGGTTGCGGTTGGGGCGGCATGGCCCAAACCCTAGCTAAGGATCATGGCGCTAAGGTCACTGGCATCACCCTATCCCGTCAGCAGGTGGAATTGGCAAAACAGAGGCTAGCCGACAGCCATTTGCCTGTTGAGATTGCTGAGCGCGATTATCGGGATGTCACCGAAACCTTTGATCGCATCGTTTCCGTGGGGATGTTTGAACACGTTGGCAGGCGGCAATTTCCCACCTATTTTCACACTGTGGATCAGTTATTAAAAGATGATGGCGTTGCCCTTATCCATACCATTGGCAGCACCAAAGCGTCGCGTGGGCAAGACCCGTTTATCAATAAATATATTTTCCCCGGTGGATATATTCCGAAATTATCGGAAATCATGTCTGCCATTGAACAAACGGAGCTAAAAGTCACTGATATTGAGGTTTGGCATGACCATTACGCCAAAACCCTTCGCCAATGGCGATTGGCGTTTATGGCCAAACGTGATGAGGCTTTAGCCATGTTTGATGAGCGATTCTGCCGATTGTGGGAGTTTTATTTGGTCGGATGTGAATTGACTTTTAGCCACAGCAATTTGGTTGTTTATCAACTGCAATTAACCAAATCCAAGGGCATTGTCCCTATCAATCGTGATTATCTCTATTCCTAAAGGCTATGCCATATGAACATTAGGCCTTATGCGCGGTCATCGCTTTCTGGCGTTTATGCTCACGCATGATGATGTAGCTGTTGGCAAGCAGAATGATAGCAGCACCAGAATAAAACCGCACCGAAGGGCGTTCGCCAAAAAAGATTGCCCCAGCCAGAATCCCAAAGGGAATCGTCAGAAAATGAACTGGTGCCAACACACTGGCAGGGGCATAGGCATGGCTCGCCGCCATGAGGAATTGCTGAAAACTGGCCAGCACCCCGATGATAATTAATATCGGTAAATAGGGCAGAACAGAGATAACATCTTCGCCGCGCCATAACACCAGCGCCAAGGCCACGATCATGCCTGTGGCATTATACCAAAGCGCGGTTGTCGCCGGGGGATTGCTTTTCCCTAATTGCCGCAACATCAAAAACATAATTGCGGCAAAAAAGGGTGAGGCCAAGGCAAGGCCAATACCAAACGCTACCCCAGAATCAGAAAACGACGGGGCGCTGATTTTTTCCCAAACCAAAACCATTACCCCAAAAAACCCAACAAACACCGCCCCCATGCGATTCCACCCCACACGTTCAGCGATAACAAGAGGCGCCAAGATGGTAATAAAAATAGGAAGTGTTTGAAAAAACGCAGAGGCCAGCGAGATATCAATATAGATCACCGCCCCAAACCAAGTGAACAGCCCCAACATACCAGAAATAATGCGCAGGATCAGCGTGTTCCAGTTACTGATTTTCAGCACATTTGCCCCACGTTGCCAGACCCCATAAATGAACAACAAAGGCAGGCAAAAGGTATAACGCGCCAACAAAATCGTAAAAAAGGGAACCGCATCTTTGATGCTTTTCACCATCGACGCTAACCCCAGAGAAAGCATAATTTCTAAAGTTAGGCAAAGCATCCCAAGCAACAGGAAAATAGGCCGAATATCATCATCAGGATGCCCCTGATCACGGCTGGTCATGATGGCCTACTTCATGGGATTTCCAGTGCTGACGGCAAAGTGAGACATAGAGATCATTGCCGCCAATAGCGATCTGTTCGCCTTCGCTCAAAGGTTTGCCATCTGGCCCAAGCCGCAACACCATGGTAGCTTTGCGCCCGCACCAACAGATCGTCTTTATCTCACGGATATTATCTGCCAACGCCAATAAGGCGGCACTTCCGGGGAACAATTCGCCTTGAAAATCTGTGCGCAAACCAAAAGCCATCACCGGGATACTGAGATGATCTGCTATTTTGGTGAGCTGCCAGACTTGGTCTCGCGTCAAAAACTGTGCCTCATCAACAAGAAGGCAATCAATAGACGCCGCCTGATGCTCAGTTTCGGTAATAGCAAACAGATCATCCGCAGATGAAAACGGAGCGGCATCTGCTGTGATGCCGATGCGTGAACTGATGACCGCGTCACCATAGCGATCATCAATTTTTGCCGTCATCAGCAGGGTACGCATCCCCCGTTCCAGATAGTTATGGGAGGCCTGCAAAAGTATCGTTGATTTGCCAGCGTTCATGGCCGAATAGTTAAAATACAATTTGGCCATGAACTGCTACCAGATGATTAGAAACCACTGCCAAGAATGGCTTTGACTTCGAGATATTCCTCAAAGCCCCATTCGGCTTTTTCACGTCCATTACCGGAATGCTTATATCCGCCAAAGGGGGCTTCTGATCCGCCGCCAGTGTAATTGATATGCACCTGACCAGCGCGCAATTCACGGGCATAATCTAACAACTGATCCATGTTAGCCTCATCCCCTGACACATAAGCAGCCAAGCCATAATCGGTATCATTAGCGATAGCAATGGCATCGTCACGATCCTGATAGGATAGCACCGACAACACCGGGCCAAAGATTTCTTCACGGGCAATGGTCATATCGTTATTGACATGACCAAAGATGGTTGGGCGAACAAAATAGCCGCGATTCAGGCCATCTGGACGGCCTGTGCCACCAGTCACCAAAGTCGCACCTTCATCAATGCCTTTTTGGATCAGCCCTTGCACCTTATCAAACTGCATTTCGCTGACCAATGGCCCCATGGTGGTGTTTTCGCTAGCCGGATCACCGACCACAACCGCTTCAGCTGTTTTCTTAGCAATCTCAAGTGCCTCATCATGGCGAGAGGCCGGAACAATCATCCGCGTTGGCGCGTTACAGGATTGCCCTGTATTTTCCATCACCCCGCGAACACCATTTTCCACCGCTTGGTTAAAGCCGCCATCATCAAGAACGATATTTGCGGATTTTCCGCCCAATTCCTGTGCCACACGCTTGACGGTATCAGCAGATGCTTTAGCCACCGCAACACCGCCGCGAGTAGACCCGGTAAAGGACATGAAGGCAATATCAGGATGCGCGCTCATCGCCTCACCCACGACTGGCCCATAACCATTGACCAAATTAAAGACCCCAGCCGGCACCCCAGCCGCATGGCAAACTTCCGCCACGATCATTGAGGATAAGGGGGCAATTTCACTTGGCTTTAAGACCGCGGTACATCCAGCCCCAAGGCAAGGCGCCAATTTCGCCATAACCTGATTAATGGGCCAGTTCCACGGCGTGATCAACCCACATACCCCGATAGGTTCATGGCGGATCAGGTAATTGTTGTGGGTATATTCAAACTTATGCTCACCCAGAACGCGAATGGCTGTTTTCAAATGGTTCAATCCGACCAGAGCCTGACTGCCTTTTGCCAGATAGCTTGGCGCACCCATTTCAATCATGATGGCATGAGCAATATCGTCAAAGCGGCGTTTGTATTCTTCACGCACCTCTGTCAAGAGATCAACGCGCTCTTTGACGCTAAATCTGGAATAGCTCTCAAACGCTGTGTTCGCTGCCGCTACCGCTTTATTAACGTCTGCCGCAGAACCAGCGCTGATCTGACCAACCGATTCTTCGGTCGCAGGATTGATGACATCAATAACCTCAGGAGTCGCAGGGTCTACCCAAGCTCCGTTAATATAGAATTGCAAATTGTTCATAGCATCACCTTATTCTGTTTACTTTGTTAATCTAGGATGTTGATCCCGACTGTTAATCTAGGATATCGGCACATCCCTCAAAGATTGAAACCTCTAAATATCTAGATATTAGGGCTTATTCGTCAAAGTCTTCAAGCAGACCTTTTTCCTCTAATACTTTTCTCGCGGCACGGAAACATTCCAGCGCCTGCGGCACACCGCAATAAATGCCTATGACATGAATGATAGCACGAATTTCAGCCACACTGACACCATTTCCGATTGCACCACGGCAATGCAATTCCCATTCATGCATTTTGCCAAGCGCCCCGATCATCGCCAAGTTCATCATCGAACGGGTTTTCGGGTCAATAGCCTCATCGCCCCAACCAAAACCCCAACACCACGTCGTCATGGCCTCTTGAAATGGGCGCATGAAAGCATCAGCGTTGTTCAAGGTTTTTTCCACATATTCTGCCCCAAGCGTTTCTTTGCGCTTAGCTACACCAATTGTAAAATTGTCATCCATTGCCATTGTCTCCTGACATAGATCATATTTCATAATAGTCGTACTCTTCTGATAGCAATAAGGCAAGCCATCTCCCAGCAAACTTTACCTGAATGCGTAAAACGGTTAAGATTATGACCATGAGCAAAGATCAACAATTCGGGTAAGGAAAGATGAACGATAATAACGGCATTGCCCGTCTTTATATCAGGGATTTTCCTGTCGCTGATAATGTTGATCGCATGGCGGCATCAGTTGATCTTCAGGTGCGCCACCGGATTAGCGGCGTTGATGCCAGTCTGTTGGTTTGGCGCGCTACCAAAACCCCCACACGCATGATTGAGTTATGGCGTTATCACAACCAAGATGATCAGGAATGGGTGCGTCAATCCCTCATCGGCGCCCATGTCATCCCTGATGCCATGGAACCGAAAAACCAAATCTTAACCCTTGATTTGATTTATCAGTCGGATACCCCGGATTTTTAAGTGACGCGTTGGCGCGCCTCAGCGACCTCACGATCCGTCACATAAATCAACCCTGCCACCTTACGCATTAAAGCGGCTTCGTGATCTTCAATCACCCCATCAGCAAGAATGACCTGCCATAATTTTTCCAACAGGTAACATTTTTCCTCATGGCTATAACGGCTATTGATTTGCTTAATCCAACCATAGAGGTCAGCGGCCTCATCCGCTTGCGCGGCGGCATCCGCCAACAGGTGTTCCACTTCATCAGGGGTTAATCCAAACTCATCTTCGACAATACGCCTGATCATCGCAAGCTCGGACGCATCCGCCTCACCATCAACCATTAACGCCCTGAACATTAGGGCTGTTGCCGCTAAGCGGAGGTTTTCATCCGAGGCGTGATCATCTTCGATTTTCACTGCTACTAATTTTTCAAAAAAACGCATCATCGTTTTCATCCTTCTCTCTTTATTCAGTCATCCCCTATCAGCCCCTAAAAGTAAAGCCGCCTCTGATAAAAAGAGGCGGCTTTGGTCTTAGTTTATGATGACCATCAGGCGGTTTGCTGATGTTCTGATGCGGTGGTGAATTGCAATGGCCGCTCACCACCAGCCAATTGGTCAACAACAATCGTATCACCATCAGCAAAGCGTCCACTGATAATCGCCTCAGCCAGAGGGTTTTGCACCTCATTTTGGATCACGCGCTTTAGCGGCCTTGCCCCATATTGCGGATCGTATCCGGCATCAGCCAACCATTGTTTTGCTGCAGGTGTGACTTCAATTATGATCTGCTTTTCAGCTAGACGTCTAGCTAGATAACCAAGCTGAAGATCAACGATATGTGTCATATCCCCACGATCAAGGCGCCGGAACAGCAAGGTGGAATCAATCCGATTGAGAAACTCAGGACGGAACATCGCTCGTAAATCCGCCATGACGGCGTCACGCGCGTTTTCACTGCTCTCACCATCTTTCAGCTCCAGCAAATGATCTGCCCCAATATTTGAGGTCATCAAAATGATCGTGTTGCGGAAATCCACCTTATGGCCTTGTCCATCTGTTAATTTGCCTTCGTCTAGCACCTGAAGCAGGATATTGAAAATATCAGGATGGGCTTTTTCAATTTCGTCAAAAAGCACCACTTGATAAGGCCGCCGCCGAACTGCCTCAGTCAGACTGCCGCCTTCTTCATATCCCACATAACCGGGAGGGGCGCCAATTAAGCGTGAGACAGCATGACGTTCCATGTATTCTGACATATCTATGCGCAGAACCGCGCTTTCATCATCAAACAGAAACTCTGCCAAGGCTTTCGATAATTCGGTCTTACCCACCCCGGTTGGGCCAAGCATCATAAAGCTTCCGATAGGCTGATTAGGATCAGAAATCCCCGCCCTTGCCCGGCGTGTAGCATTTGCCACTGCCTTAATCGCTTCGGGTTGACCGATCACTCTGGTTGCCAGCAAATCTTCCATCGCCAGCATTTTTTCCTTTTCGCCTTCCAGCATTTTATCAACGGGAATTCCTGTCCAGTTGCTGATCACTCTGGCGATATGGGTGCTTTCCACCTCGTCATTGAACATTTCTGATGCCGCGACAAGGGCTTTGGCCTCATCTAATTCTGAGGTCAGTCTTGGCAAGATGCTGTAACTGATTTCTGCCGCGTCTTCGAGCCGGCCTTCACGTTGGGCTGATTTCAGGTTATTGCGTTCTGTCTCAAGCTGTTGCTGAAGGGATTTCACTTCTTCTAGCCGGGTCTTCACGCCTTCCCATTCGCTTGTTAAATCCGCTGATTGCTCTTCTAATCCGGTAAGATCATTAGCTATCGCATCAAGCCGATTTTTATGCCGTTCGGGAGATTCCTTTTTCAATGCCGCCTGTTCAATTTTCAACTGCATGATCTGACGGTCAATATTATCCAAGAGAGGCGGCTTGCTATCAGATTGCACCCGCAAAAGACTCGCCGCCTCATCCATGACATCAATGGCCTTATCAGGAAGAAACCGATCATTGATATAACGGCTCGACAATCTGGCGGCGGCGACCAAGGCCTCATCAGAAATGCGCACCGCGTGATGATGTTCGTATTTTTCTTTCAAACCGCGCAAGACAAATATGGTATCCTCAACTGATGGTTCATTGACATAAACTGGCTGAAACCGTCTTGCCAACGCTGTATCCTTTTCCACATATTTCCGATATTCATCTAGCGTCGTTGCCCCAATGCAATGCAACTCGCCTCTTGCCAAGGCTGGTTTCAGCAAATTGGACGCATCCATAGCGCCATCCGTTTTACCCGCGCCAACCAGCTGATGCATTTCATCAATAAACAGAATGATATTTCCGTCTTGGGCTTGGACTTCTTTGAGAACAGATTTTAGCCTTTCTTCAAACTCACCCCGATATTTAGCGCCAGCGATCAGCGCCCCCATATCAAGCACCATGAGGATTTTACCAGCAAGAACGCCCGGCACCTCACCATTGATGATGCGTTGGGCGAGGCCCTCGGCGATGGCGGTTTTACCGACCCCTGGCTCACCGATCAGCACCGGATTATTCTTGGTGCGGCGCGACAGAATCTGAATGGTGCGGCGAATTTCCTGATCCCTGCCAATGACCGGATCAAGTTTGCCCTTTCTTGCCATATCAGTCAGGTCGGTTGCATATCGGCTCAAGGCCTCAAACTGATCCTCGGCGGCGTCACTATCAATGGTTTTACCACCTCTTGTTGCTGATGATGCGGCTTTTAAGGCTGGCGCCGTCACCCCTGCGGTTTTCATTAATTCCGCTACAGGGGATTTGGATTCGGCCATCACAATCAGTACGGTATCGGCGGCAACAAACTGATCCCCAGCCTGCTTTGCCGCTTTTTCCGCTTGTGCTAATAGTCGCGCCAGATGCCCATCAAGATGAAGCTGGGCATTACCGCCTGTTGCGCTTGGCATGGCATCAAAGGCGTGATTTAGGTGTTGTTTCAGTTTATCCGCGTCACCGCCACTGCGGTTGATCAGCATCACCGCCAGCGCATCTGGATTTTCCAACATGGCGGCTAAAAGATGTTCAGCGGTAAGTTGAGGATGTCCATTGGCAAGGGCTGTGTTTTGAGCCTCACCTATGGCGTTGCGCATAAGCGCCGTGTAATGATCAAGTTGCATAGCATATCTCCATTATTCTTACCGTCACCCCTGATCAGGCGGTTGCGGCGAATATCAGATGATCTGCCCATAATGGCGCAGACCCGTCAAAGCGGCTCACGATTGACACCGCCTATAATTCTTAAATAAGAACCCCCAAGCTGGGTTTCAATAGTCTGCTGACTTAACGGGCGTTGGGAAAAAACAACTGCTGACCTGCCACCTGATATCTGGCGATGATATCCTGACCTTTTTCTGACAATAGCCATTCTGTCACCCGAACAGCGGCAGAAAGCTTTGTATCCGGGCAATGATCAGGGCTAATTGGAATAATGCCGTATTGGTTAAAAAGAGGCGGGTCACCTTCAAAAACAATATGATGCTGTTTTTTATTGCCATAGGCTAGCCATGTGCTGCGGTCTGATAAGGTATAACCGTTCAACTCAATCGCCACCGTTAATGTTGAACCCATGCCGCTTCCCGTTTCGCGATATTGCCGCAGGTCTTGCGGATTAACATTAATGCGCTGCCAGAGCCTAAGTTCTGCTTTATAGGTGCCGCTATCATCACCGCGCGAAATAAAGATCACATCCTGATCAATTAAGCCGGTCAAAGCATCGTCAATATTGTTAGCCGCGCTTGCGCCAACCGGATCATCTGATGGCCCAATCAGCACATAATCATTATACATCAAATCTTCGCGGTAAAGCCCGTAGCCCTTTTTTACAAACTCTTCTTCATCATGTTTGTAATGAACCAGCAACAAATCACCATCACAGTTGCGGGCATTATGAATAGCCTGTCCCGTGCCAACGGCAACCACATGAACCATCACGCCGGTATCCTCAGCGATGAAGGGAATGAGATAATCATAAAGCCCAGAGTTTTGCGCCGAGGTTGTTGATTGCAAAATGATACGCTGATCATTGGCTATGGCTGATTTTGACATCAACAAAAAAACAACAACAAATAATAATCGGAACATGCGGATTTGGCTTTATTGGCGAGGTCTAAAATAAAGCTGGATAATAATAACGGGTAAAAGTCCCGTCAATACAATCATTAAGGCAGGCAAAGCCGCCTTTTCAATCAGCTCATCATGGGCATATTGATAGGTCATTGTTGCTAGCGTGTTGAAATCAAAAGGCCGCAACAACAAGGTCATTGGCAATTCCTTCATAATATCAACAAAGACCAACAATCCCCCTGCGAGAACCGCTGGCCTGATGAGAGGCAGAACAACGCGCCGGATGCTTTTCACAAAACCATGCCCCATGACTCGGCTTGCTGGAACAAGCGTGCTTGGCATACCTTCTAACGCAGATTGCACCGCCCCTAATCCTACCGCCTGAAACCTAACCATATAGGCAAGGATTAGCATCGCCATGCCGCCGCCGAATAATGGCGCCCATTTGGCATCAAATACCGCTAACCCTATCCAGCGCCAGCCTTGATCAACATAACCAATGGCAGCCAATACCCCAAGCGCCAGCACCGTCCCCGGAAAGGCATAACCTGTTGAGGAAAGCCCTGACAAAAGCTGACCAAGACGAGATGGCACATAACAAGAAATAATCCCAATAATAAGCGCTGACGCCATGATCACCACCATGCCAATACCCGCAACCAAGACGGTTTGAAAAACCGATGCCGTGATATCAGACATATGCCCTATGCCTTGCCCAATGCTAAAATTGATCAGGATAGCTACTGGTAAGATAAAGCCCAGAATAATAGGGAGGAGACAAATCAACGGTAACAGAACGCGCCATATCCCCTCCGCCTCTGCCCTTGGGACACCTGTAATGCCGCTTCTGGTATTGGCAAAGCGGTTTTTATTTCGGCCATATCGCTCAGAACCAAGCAAGATAAACACCAACACAAATGCCATCAATGCCAACTGCGCCGCTGTGGTAATGCTATTCATGCCAAGCCACACATTATAAACACCCAGACTAATGGTCTCAACGGCAAAGAAATCCACCGTGCCGAAATCTGCCACAACCTCCATCAGAACAAGGGCTAGACCAGCAATGATCGCTGGCCTGCCCATTGGCAACCCAACATGCCAGATCAAGCTTCTTCCCGTTAAAAGAGTAGCCTCAAAGACGCGAATAGGTATCTGCCCAAAGCCTGTCCGCGCCATCAGATAGACATAAGGATAAAGCACCACCCCCATGACAAAGATCGCACCACCCATACTGCGGATTTCCGGAAACCAGTATTGATTCCAACTGGTAAAACCATAGTGCTGTCGGATGAGAGATTGCACCGGCCCGGCATAATCCAGAAACCCGGTATAGACATAGGCAATAATATAAGACGGGATAGCCATAGGCAGCAGCAACATCCAAGACAGGCTATGGCGAAAAGGAAACTCATAACGGCTAACTACCCATGCGGAAGTAACGCCAATGATAAGGGTCAATATCCCGACACCAGCGATCAGGATCATGGTATTGCTAATATAGCGGAACAACACCGTATCGATGAGATGTTGCATCAAATCGCGGTTATCCCCCATGGCGGCAACCACCAACGCAAACACCGGAAGAATAAGAATAAGGCAGACCGTGATCAAAACAGCGTTGAGCCAGCCCTGACCTTTCCAAGGTGAGGGCGCGTGGGCATAATGATTTAATGAACCCGACATGGGCAACCTACTGGCTGATTGATATCAGGCGGTGATCCTATCACTAAAGCGATGAATTGCAATGTTATTGCGAATGATTTGCAAAACTTCTGGTCATGGCCGCGATCCATGCTTTATCAACCCTTAAACTGATCATTGGCAGTTCAGGATAGCAGATTAGCTGGATTTCAGCTTGCGACCAAATAACTCAAGCCGGTGACCGACTAATTCAAAGCCCATATCCCGGGCGATTTTTTCTTTTAGCTCTTCTAGCTCTGCGTGAAAAAACTCATGGATATCGCCATTATCGACATCAACCAGATGCTCATGATGGCCACGGGCTAGCTCATACCTTGCTTTTCCGTCGCCAACCTCAACCTTTTCAATCAAATCGGCCTGTTCCAGCAGACTGACAGTGCGATAGATAGTGGCAAGCGAGATGGTGTCATCAATATCAATAGCGCGGCGATAGATCGTATCAACATCAGGATGGTCATCGGCGCTATCAATCAGTTCAATAATAATTCGGCGTTGAGTGGTGATGCGTAATCCGGCTTCCATACATTTGTCGATAATATTTGTCATTAGGCTCTTCCAGTTTTGAATGTTTCTATTGTAGCGCGAACATTCTTATCCTGCAAGGTGGCTTGTCCTATGACCCCTTATTCGACGGTGACTTTATCCCCAATCTTAATATGTCCGCCTTGCTGAACCTGACAACATACCCCACCTCGCCAATCTGGCATCAGCGCCTGCCGCAGACCATGGCTGGTGGCATCCATGACTTCACAAGGCGCGGTTTCTTCGACGATGCGCAATTCCACTTCACCAATGCGGATAACACCGCCTGTCTGTTGCGGTGATCTGCCCCCGGTGATCAACAGATTTGCCCGGCGATCAGACCAGTCCAAGGTTTTGCCAATGTCTTGGCAAGCATCCGCCCAGTCATCTGCAAACAGCACACTGATTTGCCGCTGGCGTTTGCGGCCACGAGCATCATTGGTGATACCTGCCTCTATCGTCACCTCAGCTTCGTTCTGCTTTTCCATAGGTGCCATAATTTTTGGAGCAACGGCAATACCCGCTAATGATAAGGTCATGTGGTGTCCTTGTATTGTAAGTGTTGGTTTTGTTATTGTTGCATTGTCATCATCAGATAATCGCCATTTCCAGATAAGGGCGATTTTCCAAGACCCGATCAATCCCTAGGGGGCTGAGATCAAGGCTCTGATATGACCCGTTAAGGATCAATTCTGCCACCCCTCGTCCCATGGCAGGGGATTGCTGTAAGCCATGACCGGAAAAGCCATTTACAAAAATGAAATTGTCACAATCAGGATGCAGGCCAACAATGGCGTTCTGGTCCAGTGTGTTATAGGCGTAATGCCCGGCCCAGACATTGATCATCTTAACTGCCTCAAATGCTGGAATACGGGTTGCTAGGATAGGCCAGACATGATCCTGCCAATAATTATGATCCATGGTGAAATCATCTGGCGCACGAGGGTAATCATCAGCTGGTGGTGATCCGACCATATACTGGTTACCGTCGCGCCCATAGGGGCGGTAATGTATCCCACTTGGGTCAATGGTCAATGGCATCTCTTGTTCTAAGGGATGTTCAGCGTCAATGATATAGGTATATCGGCAACGCGGCTCAACCGGAAGGGGGTCAAACCCTGCCATCTGGGCGGTAAGCGACGCCCTTGGGCCGCTAGCATTGATAATGGTTCCTGCGCTAATCTGTTCACCGGATTTTAAGGTAACGCTCTGAACTTGGCGTCCTGAACGGCCAATCGCCACCACTTCGTTTTCGATATATTCCACGCCTGCAGTACGGGCACCGCGGCGGAACCATTCAAAGATCGTGCTGCCCTCAAAATATCCTTCGTCCTTGGTGTTGAGTGAACCTAACACAATATCATCAAGACGATAAAACGGGTACCGCGCGGCAATGTCTTCAGGGGAAAGAATTACCGTGCCTGCCCCCAAATCAGATTGAATGACCTGCAATTTGCGCAGGATATCAGCCTTTTCAGGATCATCCGTCAAATAGAGATAGCCAAAATTCTGGATTTTCAATTCTGGCACATCAGGAAGCGGCGCCATATAAGACTGAAAGTCACGAATAAACTCTGCCGTGTATTGAGAAATGCGCACATTCAATTCGTTTGAGAATTGCTGTCTGACACAGGAATTGGTATGCGAGGTGGACGCCCATTCATAAGTCGCATCACGTTCGACCACCAAAACTGACCCTGTAAAGCCATAGTGTTTTTTCAGAAACCACGCGCATGATGACCCCAGCATGGCACCGCCAACAATGATAACATCATAAGACTGCTTAGATGGTGACACTTTCCTATCTCCCTCATCTCAACCTATTTATGCTGACTTATGCTGACACAAATATCAAAGGGAAACAATATCCATGATGAGAGCTGATAAAGGGGATTTTGGCTTAGTTGGTTTGTCCTTGCGAGATATGATGAGCTTCAAGATCATGACCTGTAAAACTTGGCGCCCCTGCGGTATCCACCTCACGGATGGTTACCTCTACATCAGCTAAATTACCATCTAATGCGGTCTCTCCATCGCTGATCGACCCAAAACTTCCAGCCAGATACACTTGCGCGCTTGTCTTTACTGTTGTGTCAACAGGGGAAATGCTGTCCACGGCACCAAGGATCAGGCTTTCCGTTTCTTCACCAACATCCAAAAAGCCATTGAGATTCTCATCTTCAAGTTGAGAAGGTAATCCGGCGGCGTCAAACGCCGTGACTTTTCTCACCTGTCCTGTGGTTAAATCTTCTGAAAAGGCGGCGCTATAATCCTGATAGGGGGTGCCGCCAAGTTCAAGCGTGCTAACGCTATAACTGCCACTGAGCGTTAAACTGTCATAATCCAGCAAAAGATTATAGCTGAACTTACCAGACCCCTGACCAGAGGTTGGTGATAAATCCAGATTATCAATGGCGAAATTCGCCTGCCCTTGGTAACTTTCAGAAATCAAATCTCTGAACATTTGATCCAAGACAGGGTTGCCAAGTTGATCAGAAGGCTGATTTTGATAGGTCATCCAAATTGGCGGCTGACCTGAAAGCGCCAAATTAATCAGATGGGATTCAGCCTGAATATTGATGCCGTCATTGACATTCGGGATGAGATTTTCTTTCTCTAAATCCGATAATTCCTCAATTTTTTTCCGCCACTTAACAACCCCACAATGTTATTAATCGCAATAATGTTGTTGCCGTCTGATAAACTGGAAACCAGCAATTCAGACAATTCTTTTTTGGTAGCGGCGGTGAGGAACGCAGGGATAGGCTAACCACGATTGTTATCATCTGTCTTTTCGTGTGTGTTGGCTTTATTAGCCTCATCTTCCTCTAACGGCTTGGGATTACCATCTGCTTCTTTTTCAGCTGTGTTGTCTTCGATCTGATCCGGCGGTGTGTCTGTGTTTTCATTATCTGTTTCAAGATCATTTTCCTCATCGTCATCGTTCTGATCTGTCAGCACCAGTGCCGCCACAAGGGTTCTGATTTCCGGTTCTGGAATTAACACAGGCGCACTTGGGATGCCGTCTTCGCCAATGCGCACCCCCCAGCCAGAGCGAAACACCTCAACCCCCTGATCTCTGCGGTCGCTATGATCTGGCGTAACAATCACCGCCCCTGATAACACCACCAGTGACGAGGTGCCATCAGGATGAACCTGTCCTGCCAATGTTGTTCCTCTGATGGCGGCGGTGGCGTTAGAGAGTTTTATGGTCACGCCATCAGGATCACGATCAGCAATCTATCCAGAGATAAACTTAAAACTGCCGCTAAGGATACTTGCCGAAAGTGTGCCGCTTTCAGACGCCTCAGGATCATAGACAAAGTGATCAAAACGAATGGTGCTGTTTGGGCCCATGGTAAAAACCGTCTGATCTCTCAACATCACTTGCATGGAGCCAGCGTCACCTGTTCTCACCTCATCATCCAGAAAAACCTGATCCCCTGTATCTGCCATGCGGCCGATGCTGTCCCCGAATAGAGGGGTATAGATAACCTCAACAGGGGACGCCGTGGCGGCAATAACGCCGCTTAGAGGTCGCCCTAAGGGGGAGACGGGCTGCGCTGAGGCGGCGGCAGAGACGATAACTAAAAGGGGCAATATCCACCGATAAGCACAAATACCTGCAATCCATTTCATCTGTTAATCCTTATCTGGTGATCATTTCAAGCTGAGGCCATTACCCATGAAGATTACACCAACCGCCGTTACACTGTTAATTGTGCTTATAGGCTTAGCCTCCCCAGAAAGGGCCAGAGCAGAAGAGCAGATTGTGCCAGAACCAACCGCGCTAACCGAACAGGACGCTTTTGATCTGGTGTTTCAAAACCCGGCTGACGCTGATCTGAATATTCAGTTAGCGCAAATTCAGATACGCCTTGGGCGCGATAAGGCGGCTATCGCCACCCTTGAGCGGATTGTGATTTTTGATCCTGATCATGTTGAGGCACGGGTTTTATTAATGCGCTTAAATTTGGCGATTGGGAATCTGGTCGATGCGCGCCTTCATGCTGAACATCTTTCCCTTAATTCCAACGCAGACACAGCGCAAATCCATGATGCCAAGGCCGTAATAACGATGCTATCCAAACGCGATGAGGCGTTTTCCCTATCGGGATATCTCGCCATAGGCGGCGGCGTGAGTGATAATCCTGCCGGAGGGTCCAAAGGCAATCTGGCACGGCTTGGGGACACCATAGGCCAGTTGGATAAATCCGCTGATGCTGAGGCTTTTTTCACCGCAACCACAGCATTACAAATGCGGCTTCGTTTGCCTTATCAACGCCAGACCGATATCGGATTTAGCCTAATTGGTCATGTGCGGGAATACAGCCATTATGATAATGGTGACCTTAACGCCTTGAGTATCGCCACCAGTTATAGCCGCGCCTTTCGTCATGTTCAGGCGCATAGCAAGATTTACGCTAGCCACTTTACGCTAGATGGTCACCCCTATCTCAATTCCTATTCAGCGGAAATAGCCGTAGCGCATCATGTCGCAGACCATACCTCTGGGGTGATCATTGGTCAGATGACCCGCCGGATTTATAAAAACAGGGCTCAACCAAACGCCTCTATCCGGTCTGGCAATCGTCACCATTTGCGGTATCAAATCACCCGTGCCTTAACCCCTGTTCAGATCAGTGGCGGCGTTGAAGGAGGTTTTACCGATGCCACCGCCGCGTGGTCTAGGGTCGCGGATCGCGCCATCTTTACCGAAATCACAACTGATATCTTACCCGGATTGTTAAGTCTCTCAGCACATTATGGCACGGCGGATTATGCCCATGCCAACCCTAGCCATGGCAATAGGCGGCGGCAGGATATTATCCGCCAGATGACAATCAAACATCGCATGGGATTAAACGGATGGTCTGTGCCAAAACCGAATGAGCCTAGCCTGACGATTAACATTGGCGCCACGAACCAAAGCTCAAACATTGAAAATTATAGCCGCAACAGTGGTGAGATTAGCCTTGTCTTGACACGATATTTCTAACCCTGATCTGGTCATGACATATGATCATGCCTGATGGCGCAAATACATCTCTGCCAATTCTGCAGAAACGCGGCCAAAATCATCAATCATATCTGCAACAATATCAGCGTCTCTATGGCTGCCTACCCATGCCAGAAGAAGCATACGCCGCAACATGACCATAGTATCAATGATGGCGATATCTTGGGCAGCAAGCGGGCGTTGCTGCTGATAACCTTCAAGCCATGCGGCTTTTAGCGCTGGAATTTGCGGGCTATCCTCAATAAAACTGATCCCAGCAGCAAAGTCATACATGAACCACCCAAAGCCGCAGTCATCAAAATCAATGACATGGACTTGCTGATGATCGTTTTCAGGCACCAACAGATTAGCCAAACGCATATCAGCATGGATTAATCCATACCGCCCCAGCGATTTACCATATGCGCTTAACTGATCGCTAATCTTGGTCTCAGCCTGTTCAAGCGTTGCCATCATAGCAGGGGTTAAATGCGGGGCATCACGCCAGTTACCCCAGCGCTTAATTGATCCAAAAATGCCATCAATATCCCAATGCGGCCTTGTGAAAGCCTCTGGCAATGCCCATTCCTGAACATGGTGATGAAGCCGCGCAGATAACCCCCCTAAATGATGAAACAAGCGATCAAGAGGCTGATGGTGATCAGGTTCACTACCATCAATAAAGGCAAACATAACCATATGATGCAACGGTTCACCTGGCATGGTCATGCTCTGAATAGATTGACCATCACACCCCTTGATCACCGCTGGGGTTGCGATCATGCCACTGGCGTTAAGTGCCTGCATCCATTCTAATTCTGAAGCGATGGTCGCCCTATCGTGATAGCCCGGGCGATGCACCCGCAAAACGGTTTTTTCGCCGTCAGGGGCAGTGATCAGAAAAGTTGCGTTTTCTGAAACATTAATCAGCGCAACCTGGCTTTCAGGGGAAACCGGCCAAAGCGCCAGCGCCGACCGAGCAAGTGTGATCAGCGTATCGCGGCTTCGGTTAATGATGCCTTTATCCATCTGGCGCCTCATAAAAAGACCTGATGAAGCGATGTAACCACGACGCCCCAGATGGTCAATGGAATATTCATAACCTATTTCAAAACCAGTGCCTTAAGCTTAGCTTCCTGATGCGGTCAGGGTGATAATATTGCTAAGGGTTCCATCCCTCATGGCTTCAAATGCTGTTTCTTGATTAACAGGGGTTTTGGTTTGTAATGCGATCTCAAAGCGGTTGCCGCCACGAATGAAATCTGATGTTGCCGCCGCCAGAGGTTCCACAAGATCAAGTTGCTGGCTAACCATCCCATAAAATAAAATGGAACTAGACACATTCTCAGCAAAGGCATTACGGTTGCCGCCAGAATACGCATCCAGCACGATATCTGCCAGATTGTCATCGGTGTAAATCAGCTCAAAATGATCTAGCGCAAGCGAGTTGTTGGATAGCGCAGTTTGCGGCCTATCGCCTGAGGCATTAGCCAAAATCATCTCATAGGTTTGTTCATCCATTCCGGTGACTAAACCAGAGATATCCAATTTGCCGAGGTCATCAACATCCATGCCGTAAGTCATACTGACAGTCTCTTTTTCTAAACTCACCTCATAATTCAGCAACAGATCCACAGCAATCTGATCAACGCCCGTCGTCATTATTATAGCTTTCATTTCTGGGCTGTTCATCATATCAGGGGTTGAGACCATATCGGTGATAACAATATCAATGCGAGTCAACATTCCGCGATCACGCTTAATATCCTTAATCGCAATCAATTTGGCTGCAAGATTGCTATTGGCGAATGCCAGTTTGAGGTTTTTAATCTCTAATGCTGATAGACCCAGTTGATCTCTGATTATTGCTTCCTCATCCCAGATTATGAGGGGGATGATATCCATCTGATCCACGGCAAAGGCATCCGCGCTCATCATGTCGCCAAAACTTTCCACAACCAGATTTTCAACCGAAAGGCTAATACTGGCATCTTTGATATCCGTCAGATCAAATTGACGAAAACGGAGGCTTTCGCCACCTTTCCTTAACTCCGTGTCTTTAAGGGTGATGCGATCAACCACCAACGCTTGTGCCATGCGCATCGGGTCAATCGCTAATGCCCTTATATCGGTTTTTGGGATAGCGGCGTTGCGGATTTCCAGCGCACCGATAATACCGCGGCGATTGCCATTTTCGGTCACATGGATTTGAGTAGCATCAAGAGCATGGATGCTATCCTCATCGCCAGAAATGGTCACTTCATCAATCGTGATGCTATTGCCGTCATCGGAGGTCAGCGAAACATCCGAAATGGTCAGTGTGCGCGTTAACCCATTAGCGGAATAATCACCATAAGACAGGCTGAACCCATCCATGTTTTGTTTAACATAGGCCTCTGCCTCATTCAGCATTTCCCCAGCGGCAAGATTAGCCTTGTGATTAATAAACCAGAAACCTGCCCCGCCAATCACCGACGCGATAATAACGCCGCCAATACCATATGTGATTGTTTTGCTCATGATAAATATCCCCATAGTTAAGCCGCATCAAATCATATCAACCTGATGTGTCAGGCTGATATGATAGGCGTTCCTATGGATCAATATAACACGGTAATTGTGTCGCTACTATGACCGCATCCGGCTTCCGTTGGCATCAAAAAGTGGTGTCGCCTGAAGATGAGACGGCAACATTTCACCCAAGAGTTCAATTTCCCAGCCTTCCGGTTGATCCGCTAGAGCCTTTGGCACATACCCAAGCGCAACCGATTTCCCGGACGCATGGGCATATCCGCCAGAGGTCACCCAGCCCACCACTTCACCTTGATGGGCGATAGGCTCATCGCCGATCACATCAGCTTGCGTTGCCTCAATCACAAAGGCCCGCAGGCGCATCTTGCCGCCATCTGCTTTTTCATTTATAGCGGCGGCCTTACCGATGAAATCCGTCGCTTTATCATAAGCAACAAACCGCGACAGGCCACATTCTAGCGGACCATAAGTGGGGCGATATTCTCGCGCCCAACTGCCAAAGTTCTTTTCCAGTCGTAACGCATTCAGCGCCCTGCTTCCCACCAACCGGATACCATGCGCCTCACCTGCGGCCATGATATCGTCAAACAGCCGTTGTTGGTATTCAGGCTTTACCCATATTTCATAACCCAGATCGCCTGTATAGCTAACCCGGCCAATAATAACAGGAACCATGCCAAGATGAATTTGACGAATATCCATAAAACGGAAGCCATCATTAGAAACATCTTCGCGGGTTAACGCCGCTAGCACATCACGCGATTTAGGCCCTGCAAGCGACAATCCTGTCATCCCATGCCCAAGCGAGGTTATCTCAACACTGCCGTCATCTGGCAAATGTGAGGTGAACCAGCGCATATGATAATTTTCCGCCACACCTGACCCAATAATCATAAACTGATCATCAGCGAGCCGGGAAAGCGTGAAATCACCAATGACCTTGCCATCTGCCTTAAGCATAGGGGCAAGCGTCATGCGCCCAGTCTCTGGCAACTGGCACGCCAGCATCTGATCAAGCCACCCTGCGGCACCTTTACCGCTAATGCGATATTTGGCAAAGCCAGAGGTTTCGATCAAGCCAACCCCATCACGCACGGCCTTAGCTTCAGCCCCAACATGATCAAAATCCGAACTGCGCCGCCAACTAAAGACATCCTTAACGCCTTCAGGGGCAAACCAGAGCGCCTGTTCCAGCCCATAAGCGGCGCCGAATTGCGCCCCAGCAGAGGCCAGACGATCATGAATTGGTGTCGTCATCAGTGGTCGTGCCGCGGTTAATTCCTCATTAGGATACCGAATTGAAAAGCGGCGCGAATAGTTCTCCCGAACCCTAGCATTGGTGTAGGCCATATTAGCATAATCGCCAAAACGGCTGATATCCATTGCCCAGATATCAAATCCCGGGTCACCATCAACCATCCAGTTTGCCAGTGACAGCCCAACACCGCCACCTTGGCTAAACCCTGCCATGACACCGCAAGCGTTCCAGAAATTGGTCATTCCGCGCACAGGCCCAACCAACGGATTGCCATCAGGGGCAAAGGTAAATGGCCCGTTGATAATCTGGCGAATACCGGCATTCTCAAAGGCTGGAAAATGCTTAAAGCCAACTTCAAGCGACGGGGCAATGCGGTCAATATCTGGCTCTAACAGCTCATGCCCGAACTCCCACGGGGTATCATGTTCTGACCACGGCTTACAGGCACGCTCATAGGTGCCCATCAACATTCCACCGCGTTCCTGACGCAGATAAATCTCACCGTCAAAATCAACAACATGCAACACTTCCTTGCCTGTGGTTTTGTTGATCTCGGCGACCTCTGGCATATCTTCTGTCAGCAGATACATATGTTCCATGGCCAGCACAGGCAATTCCAGCCCTACCATACGGCCGATCTCACGCGCCCATAAGCCGCCGCAATTAACAACATGCTCGGCTTGAATATCCCCATTATTGGTATGAACTGTCCATGTTCCATCTGGTTTTTGGGTAAGGTTTTCGACCTTGGTTTGGGTGTAATACACCGCCCCCGCCTTGCGCGCCGCCTTGGCATAAGCGTGGGTGACCCCATAGGGATCAAGATGACCTTCGATAGGGTCAAACATCCCACCAACAAATTGGCTAGGGTCAATCAAGGGCATCAGTTCCGCCGCTTGTTCTGCGGTCACCAACTCAAGGCCTTCCATTTCCAGATATTTGCCCTTGGCATAAACCCCTTTTAGCCAATCAAATCTTTCTTGGGTTGCCGCCATCATAATACCACCCGTGATATGCATGGTGATATCCTGACCGGACAAGTCTTCGATCTCACGATAAAGCTGAATGGTATATTGTTGCAATTTGGCGACATTAGGATCACCGTTAATCGTGTGCATACCCCCTGCGGCGTGCCATGTTGAACCAGAGGTCAGATCTTTTCGCTCAAGCAGCATAACATCCGTCCAACCGCGTTTGGTTAGATGGTACAGCACTGACGCCCCTACCACGCCGCCGCCAATAACAACAACGCGTGCCTGCGTCTTCATCTGCTCTGCCATGAGATTATCCCCTTTTTGTCCATCATTTCCTTAAGCCATAACGTGCTTGATATCACATAAATGTCATCCCAAGATGATAATATCGATGATAATATCACTGTCTTATGGCGTCACGATATGATAGTGCAAAACTGTTAGCATCAGGCTTAATACCTAAGATAATTACAGGCACAGTTAACATAAGAAATATCTCTGGATAAGACATAAACCGTTCCATAACCGACAATACCATGACCCTATCTCTTTATGATTTATGGCTATATGCTTTGGCCATCTTTGTTTTGTTTCTCACCCCCGGGCCGGTATGGGTGGCGATACTGGCGCGCGCCGTATCCAATGGTTTTCATGGGGTCTGGCCACTTGCCGCAGGGGTGGCGTTAGGGGATTTCATCTGGCCCTTCGCGGCAATGGCAGGGGTTAGTGTTCTGGTTAGTCTCAATCCTAATTTTCTTGATATCCTTGCACTTATTGCAGTTGTCATCTTTATCACCATGGGGGCAATGCTGATCCGCCACGCGGATCAACCGCCAGAACGGCTAAACCGCCTGACACGGGCCGGATTTCTGGCTGGCTTTAGCGCTGGCCTGTTGGTCATTATCGGTAACCCAAAAGCGATGTTGTTTTATATGGGCGTTTTGCCGGGGTTTTTTGATATCAGCGTCATCACCATGACAGATGCCCTGCTGATCAGCTTGGTGTCCATGGCGGTTCCCTTAACGGGCAATCTTATGCTTGGGGTAATGGTTGGCAAAAGCCGCAACTGGCTCAACACTCCGGGGCGGATCAAACGTCTGAATACGGTTTCAGGCGTCATGCTGATAGGGGTCGGTCTGGTGATTCTGATTGGCAAGATCAGCGCCTAGAACGCATCCTCACGTCGCCGCACTTCCGCGGATAGCACCTGATTATATGGGGTTGGAATACCCGTTTCCTTACCCAGTACCGGAACCATGCCATTAATGGCATCAATTTCAGATCGCCGCTTCGCCTGATGGTCAAGCCGCATAGACGGGCTAGCCTCTGGTATCCCTTCGGCAAAGGCGGTGGCATAAGCCACAGGGTCATCAAAAGAAAAATCAATGCCCTTAGCAACGCCAATGTGATAGGCCTCAAGCATGGTGTTAAGGGCAATATCGCGCCATTCCGGATGGGCAAACAGCTCCCCCACCTTGCAATCAAACACCGTGCAAGGGGCGCTTAACATAACATTGCAAATATATTTTTCCCAGATCAGCTGATTGATATCAGCATAGGCCGTGGCCTTAAATCCTGCCTTCTGCCACAGCGCCTCTAACGCCTGCAATCGCGGGGTGATACCGCCGGCAATCTCACCAATGCGAATCTGGCGCATATTGTTATGATGGATATGCCCGGGCTTTATGATTGACGCCCCAAACCCTTCGGCGACCCCAACCAGCACCTGATCAACAGGCATATATTGGGCAATGCGATCAGCCGCGCCAAGACCGTTCTGAATAGTCAGGATCAGCGCCTCTGGCCGTGCCATTTTGGCAATCGCCTCTGCCGCCGACCCGACACCTGATGCCTTTGTTGCTATGACAAACACATCTGCATCTTTAGCGTCGACGATATCAGTTGATGCCGTGATGCCTGTGATCATCCGATCGCCAGATATTCCGCTAAGATGCAACCCTTGATCAGCGATCATTTCCATGTGATCTGCCCATGTATCAATGGCGACAACTTGCATACCAGCTTCGGCAAACAGACCGGCATAAACCCCGCCCATGGCACCTGTGCCAATGATGGCGATGACAGGCTTTTCTCGAAACATCTTTCCCCCGGTCTTTATATCTTTGGTGTCTTACAGCGATAAGACTATATGTGTTTTTATCTCATGATCACTAAGGCTAGCCTTACATTGCCATTGTTGACAACTGTGTTATAGTTTTTTCAAGATATTTCTTAGGTGCTTGATTTCATTAAGAGGGCTCATGCCTAGCGATAATGCCACATCTGCACGCTCTGGACGCCGCCGCAGAGGCAGCAATCATAGCGCACAAAACACCCAAACCCCGCGACTAAAGGCTCAGGCCGGCGGCTTAACCCCTTTGACCCTAGCTCAGTGTCAGATGATACATGATGCTGCCTTAACGATCCTTTCTGATATCGGATTGACGGAAGCGCCGGATGACGTCCTCCATCTGTTAAAACCCAAAGGGGCAAAACTGACTGATGCCGGACGGCTTCTTATTCCGGCGCAACTGATTGAACAGACCATGTCTGACCTGCCTAAAACCTTTACTTTGCATGGCCGCAACCCGGATTATGATATGCCGCTTGGTGAAGGTTATGTCTATCTAGGTAGCGGCGGTGCCTCACCGCAAATCTTGGCATATGATGACGCTGGGGAGCCCACTTATCGCCCCTCATGTTTAGCAGACCTTTATGACGCGGCAAGGCTGGTGGATCATCTGCCGCATATTCATTTCTTTTCTCGGTCTCTGGTCGCAGGCGATATGCCTGATGCAGAAACCATGGATATTAACACCGCTTATGCGTGTTTTTCGGGAACAGCTAAATCCATTTTAACCAGCGCATCTTCAAAACACACCGCCGATGCCGTTATCGCCATGGCCTATACCATTGCCGGATCAGAAGATGCGTTCAGGCAACAGCCATTTTTTGGCTTTAATATTAATCATGCTGTGCCGCCCTTACGCTTTGATGCGGAATCCTGCCAAGTCATCATTACCGCCGCCAAGGCAGGCGTTCCTGTGATGATCAATACTTTTGGCCAGTTGGGGGCATCTAGCCCTGTGACCATGGCTGGGTGCCTTGCCCAAACTATGGCGGAAACCCTTGCCGGAATGGTGATCGCATGGGCCGCTAACCCTAAGGCAAAAGCCGTCTTTGGCCCACGCCCCATGATTACCGATTTACGCACTGGCGGCATGAGTGGTGGCAGTGGTGAACAAGCATTACTAACCGCCGCCGCCGCCCAGATGGCACAGTTTTATGGTTGGCCAAGTTCCACGATTGCCGGGGCTACTGACAGCAAAACCCTTGATGCCCAAAGCGGTTATGAAAAGGCCCTTAATGTGACATTGGCGGTTAAGGCAGGTATTGATTTGGTCACCCAAGCCGCAGGCGCGCAAGCCAGCCTGATGGCGGCCTCAATGGCGGCGTATGTTCTGGATAACGATATGCTAGGGGCAATCATTAGGGCCAGCCAAAACCCACAGATTGATACCGATACCCTCGCCCTTGATGATATTCGGGCGGTGGCATCAGGTGAGGGGCATTTTTTAGGACAGCCAGCAACCCTAGCCAGAATGAATAGTGATTTCACCTATCCTGTGGTGGCTAACCGAACCAGCATTGAGGAATGGCAAGCCAATGGCGGCACCAGCATTGACCAACGCGCCAGAGAAAAAGCCGCTGAAATTCTGGCGGCTCCGCCTGTGCTTCATCTCTCTGGCGATATTGATCAACAGCTTCGTGAGGCCTTTGACATTCGCCTCAATGCTAACATGACCTAACCCAAAACAGAGAAACTGGATTCGGAATTAATCGCCCGATTGCGAGAATAAAATCCAGCGTCAATCTTGCGCTGAAGATAGGGCAGGGTAAAGGTCATCGGGGCGGTATCATGATCATGACCTGCCTCGCAATATGCAATCAGTTCAGCCATTAATTTTCCAGCGATTGGGGCGTTTTTATACTGATTGCCACTGCTGCCGCAAGCCATATAAAACCCGCCCAAACAGGATTTATCATAAATGGGAATCCAGTCGGTTGAAGCATCATAGAGATCAACCACCCCGCGCGTCTGCGACGGAATCCCTAATGAGGGAACACGCTGAGCATAACGCATGGCTTGGGTCGTCCACTGGTCTGTGAAATCACGCTGATAGTCGGTATCATTTTCTGCCCATTGGTGGGGATCACATTCCGGGTCTTCGCTGCCGATCAGGATATGGTTACCATGTTCAGGGCGGCAATAACACGCGATATCGCTATCTGAAACAATCGTGCCGTTATGTTCAAAATCAAACCCTTCTGGGGCAGGGACATGAACAACCTCTTGGCGAAGTGGCCGTGTTTTAATCGCCATATCGCCATCAACCCCTGCTAAGGCGTTAATATGTGCTGATCCCGGCCCGGCAACATTAATAACAACCGGAGCCGAAATGGTCTCGCCATTAGATAAGGTAACGCCAGTGACTTTGCCAGATTGCTGACGAATCTCCGTCACCTCAACCCCCATCTCAAACGTTGCGCCATGGCGTCTTGCGGCGGCAGCAAGGTTCTGGGATGACAACGCCGGATCAGTGACATATCCGGCATTAGGCCAAAACACCCCGCCATGTAACCGCTTGCCGTTAGGTTTGCCAAAATCCGCATCATCCATGCGCCGAGGAGGGGTGAAACTGTCAAGGGCGTAAATTGGTAAGCGTTCACCAATGATTTCAGCATCCCATTCTTCAAAAGGACAATCCAAAGCCTTGCTGTTCAGCATATGTTTTTCAAGATGGCCATTGGCATCGGTTTTCATAACCAGACAACCTGTTTCCTTAAAATTGGCTAGAGTGCTGGCATCTTTTTCCTGCAGATAATCCTGCCAATCACGCCAGTAATGATAGCCTTCCCACGCAAAGGCCGTGCCGTCAAAGGTAGAATAATGCATCCGAATAATGGCGCATGAACCCGCGGTTGATCCGTGACCAATGTGCTTATTGCGATCAACGGAAAGGGTTTGATAACCCTGTTTTGCCATTTCATAGGCAATAGCTGTACCGATAACCCCGGTTCCAATAATGATTGCATCTGCTGATGTTGTCATATCGTTCTTCCTTTCTTGTTATGATCTGATCATCACACCCTACGGGTTTTGCATCAATTCCATCACGGCATTAATAATATGCTCAAAGGCCTCGGCAATCTCAATACTTTGGTGACGGCCGCGCAAATAGCCATGAGGCAAGCCTTGTTCAATCCTGTGGCTAGCGTCGCCACCTGCGGCGGTAAGGCGATCACAATACGCGGCGGCATCATCCCTAAGAGGATCATATTCTGCGGCAAAGGCACGGGTTGGCGGCAAGCCTGAAAACTTATCATTTGCCAAAGGCGGTGAGGTCAGATGATGATCATAATCATCACCATAAAGGGCCTTGCCGCAAGCAATGGCATCCTGCCGCGATAACAACGGCGCGTTGGCGTGTTCTAGATAGCTGCCATCCGTTGCCGCGCCGCCAAGCCAAGGGTAGATCAAGACCTGCCCAGTTATCGGTAACTCAGACGCTAACGCCGTTGATACCATAGCCGCAAGCCAAGCCCCTGCGCTATCCCCTATCACCAGCAAAGGCCGTCCAGAATATGCCGAAGCCGCCCATCTTGCCGCGTCTTCAGCGTCATGGAGCATAACCGGATAGCGATGTTCCGGAGCAAGCCGATAATCCACCGCCACCAATTCCGCCCCACAACGATAAGCTATATCCGCACAGATGCTGTGATGCGTATCTAAACTGCCTAAGGTAAAACCACCCCCATGCAGATAGATCAGCACATGATCTGCATCTGTTTTCTGAGGGGAATAGCACCTTAAGCTGATGTCATGATGACCATCACGAGCTAACACTGTCTGTTCCGCAACACCTATATCTGGCGGTATCGGGGCAGCAAAAGCACGGCACAACTGATCATAGGCTTGGCGTGTTTTGGTAAGGGAATATCCGTCTGTCTGAGGCACATCAAATCGTTCTGTCATCCGAACAAATTGAAAAACGCCAGAGGCCATGACAGAGGCATAATCCATTACGATGTCGCTTTCTTCCAGTCAGCAGGACGCTTATGAATAAAGGCATCCATGCCTTCTTTGGCTTCGGCGTGAAGCATATTTTCAACCATAATCTCTGCTGTATGGGTGTAGGCATCATGCAAAGACATCTCAAGCTGATCGTAAAAAGCCGCCTTGCCCATCCGCAGGGTTACTGGTGGTTTGCTCGTGATCTGTTTTGCCAAGGCCAAGGCGGATGCGTCAAGGTCATCGGCTGGCACCACTTGGTTCACCAGCCCCCACTCCGCCGCCTGATGGGCAGGGATGGGAATCCCCGTTAACAGCATTTCCATGGCACGCTTACGCGGAATATTTCGGCTTAAAGCCACCATTGGCGTTGAACAAAATAACCCAATATGGACGCCGGGGGTGGCAAAACTAGCATCAAGGCTGGCGACCGCAAGATCACAACTGGCCACAAGCTGACATCCGGCGGCAGTGGCAAGACCGCCAACAACCGCAATGATAGGCTTAGGTGACCGGGTGACAGACAGCATAAGCCGGACACAATCCGCCATAGTCGCTTCAAAAAAGGCTTTGCCGCCATCGCTATCTTGTCGGGCAGCAGTGATTTCTTTGAGATCATGACCAGCTGAAAATACTGTGCCTTCGGCGCGCAATAAGATCACCCTAGCATCGGGATCATCTTTGAGCGTATCAAGCGCATCACAAATCGCTGCCATCATAGCACGGGAAAGGCTATTGCGGCGATCAGGGCGATTAAGCGTCAACGCCACCACCCCTGACGGGTCTAGATGATCAATGTTAACCAAGGGGTTAACCAATGGGTTAACCAATGGAAAATCCGTGTCAGTATCGGTTTTTGCAGAGGTTTCTGTCATAATCATGATCCCTTTTTTCAATGTGCCTACGATGCCACACTGATCATGAAGGTCAAGCCTAATACTAAGAGTAAGTTAATGCTTGACTTGATCGGTAAAAATGACAAGAGTCAGTTGTTCGGTTCTAGTCAGGCTAAGCCTGCTGGATGAAAAGGGAATACGGGAGGGGATGACCCAAGATGAGAGGGCCCCAGCCGTGACTGCCCCCGCAACTGTGAGCGTGAGCCCACATCCATTGATGCCACTGGATTTTTCTGGGAAGGTGGGATGGGGTGTTTGAGCGCAAGTCAGGAGACCTGCCGAGCATAATATTAACCGCGTTTCTGTCGGGTGTGACAGAAGATGGAGCTAAATATGACGACCAAACATACCGCCGCGACGACCCTTTCCCAAAATGATGTTTCTAGCAACCTATCTAGCCGCTTGGTGACTTATGTCGCGGTGATGCTTTTGGGATTTAGCATTCTTGCTGTTGCTGGCCATGCCCAGACACCGACCCTTCACGGTGCCGCGCATGATACCCGTCATGCCACAGGGTTCCCCTGCCACTAATCCCCATTCTTATCGGTATCTGTTAAGGTAACCCATAATGTTTATGCGTCTTTTGACGAGCGCAATATTCGCTGGCGCCCTAGCCGGGGTGGTTGGCGGAATGCTTCAACTATGTTTTGTTCAGCCTGTGCTGTTAGCGGCGGAACTTTATGAATCTGGACAGCTTGTTCATTTCGGGGCAGAACCCGTAGCCGTGCCAATGGCATATGCTGGCTTTGATCTGACCCGCGATATGTGGAGCTTAGCGTTTTCGATTCTGATCTATTGCGGCTATGGCCTTATGCTGGTGGCATTGATGGGGATAGCGTCTGAGCAATCTTTGATAACGTCACGCCCCGGTTTGCGCCAAGGTATAATTTGGGGTATTGCCGGATTTGTTGCGCTCCATCTCGCGCCTAGCTTTGGTCTGGCACCAGAGGTTCCCGGCGGGGCTAGCGCCGATCTCGAAGCTCGGCAAATCTGGTGGTTCGGCACAACCTTAGCTACCTCAGTGGCGTTATGGCTGTTTGCTTTTGCGCAAAACCGATTGGTCATTGCCCTTGGGGTCATCGTATTATTGGCTCCGCACATTATAGGGGCGCCGCAGGTTGCCCAGTTGCGTGGGCCAGTTCCGCCAGAGATCGCCGCCCTTTTTGCCTCTCGCGTGCTTGGTGTTGGTCTGATAGCGTGGGTTGTTCTTGGCGCTACCGCTAGCCATATCTTTAGCCGCTTTTCACCATCACAATAGCCACAGATTAAACTTTTTCCCGGCGCCGTAAGACCAACTGGCCTTGCGCTTTCGCCACCATGATCCCACTGATGATGATCAAAATCATCCCTGCCCATGCCAAGGGGTCTGGCCATGTGCCAAACATGATCAGCCCCAGACAAATTCCTGATACAATTTCAAAATAAGTGAACGGCGCAAGCGACCCTGCCGTCGCCCGTGCTAATGCCATCACCATCAGGGTTTGCGCTAAGGCGCTGATAACTGCTAGCAAAGCCAATGTCCCCAAAGGCCAATGCAACGGTGAAATCCAAACAGCAGGTAGAAAAGGGATCAAACAGATCGTGGCGGTCATACCGCCCCACATCGACATCACAATCGGGTCAACTGATACCCCTAGCTTGCGGTTGATGATCATTTGCATTGACACCATGACCCCCGACAACACAATCATCATGGCGTGGGCATCCAGATCAAAAGGATCAGGGCGCATCACCAAAAGTACCCCGGTAAATCCGCCAACTACCCCTAACCAAGCGGATATCGTCACTTTCTCACCCAGAAACACAGGGGCAAAGATGATCATCAGAAATGGGTAAATATAGAGAATGGCAATCGCATTGCCAAAGGCAAGGCTTTGCACCCCCATAATAAAGGCGACATTACCAATCGCTAACATAACCCCGCGCAACACCTGAAGCTGAGGACGCGGCGGGGCAAACGCCCTCCACCCTGTGCGCCATATAGCCAAGGGCAAAAGAATGATGAAATAACCAACAAACCGAAGCCAAGCTACCAAAACAGGCGCTAGGTCTGCGGTTAGCATTTTCATAATTGCCCCAGTCAGTGCTGCCAGCGACAAGGCAAGAATAATAAACAGGATAGCGCGGCGTTGTTGGCCGTGCGCCCCCTGATTGGCTGAATTGATGATCAGGAACGCAACCCTTTGAGCGGCACCTTAAGATAGGTTTCGCCATTATCCTCTGATTCGGGGAAATAGCCTGCTCGCATATTGACCTGAATGGATGGCATGATGAGCTTGGGCATTCCTAGGGTGGCATCTCGCGTCTCACGCATCGCAACATATTCATCTTCGCTAATACCATCGCGAACATGAATATTGTTGGCCCGTTGTTCACCGACAGTGGTCTCCCACGCGATATCACGGCCATTAGGGCCATAATCATGACAGATAAAGATGCGTGTTTGCGGCGGTAAGGCCAGCAGACTTTTGATCGACCGATAAAGGGTGCGCGCATCACCGCCGGGAAAATCTGCCCTCGCCGTGCCACCATCAGGCATGAAAAGGGTATCCCCGGCAAAAATAGCATCACCAATAATATGCGCCATGCAGGCTGGGGTATGCCCCGGCGTTGCGATCACCCGTGCCGATATTTGACCCACCTGATACGTATCACCATCTGAAAACAATTGGTCAAACTGGCTTCCATCGCGCTCAAACTTAGTGCCAGCGTTAAACACTTTGCCAAAAATATCCTGAACTTCGGTAATTTTTTCAGAAATACCAATTTTACCGCCAATCTTGTCCTGAAGATATGGCGCTGCTGATAAATGATCAGCGTGGACATGGGTTTCAATCAACCATTCCACATCCAGCCCTTCGGCTTTAACATAGGAAATGATCTCATCCGCATGCGTATAATAAATCGTGCCGCTAGCGTAATCGAAATCCAGCACAGGATCGACAATAGCGGTTTTTTTTGTGGCGGGATCAACGACCACATAACTGATGGTGTTTGAGGCTTCATCAAAGAAAGCCTTTACGCTTGGCACTTGTGTCATGTCGATTTCCCCCAAATCAAGCCTAACCTAAATAACATGAGATGAATATAAGGGCTTTTTGCTGTCTTGTTAAGAGGGGGATCAATATGGCACATCATGTTTTGTCATAACCGCACCCTCACCGCATCAAAAAGGCTTTTCCCCGCCTGTCACCCAATCCAGTAATTGCACGGTATGCCGAACAGGCAAATCAGAGGCATTAAGCTGACTGATACAGCCCATATTTCCTGCCGCGACAACCTCAGCCCCAGTGGCCTTGAGGCTATCGGTCTTGCGTGATTTTAGCCCATCAGCTAAGTCGGGTTGAAGCAAATTATAAACCCCTGCTGACCCGCAACACAAATGACCATCACGCGGCTGAACCACTTGAAACCCCGCTTGCCGCAATATCCGCAAAGGCAGATCATGTATCTTTTGACCATGCTGAAGCGAACAGGCAGAATGATAAGCCAGTTTCGTTTCTGATGCGATTTGCCTAGTTTCCGAGGTAAGCGCTGCCTGCCAGTCTAACCGATCAAGCAATTCGGTGATATCACAGGCCGCCGCCGATACCGCCGCCGCCTTTGCTGCCCATTCAGGATCATGCTGCATCATATGCCCATAATCCTTGACCATAGTTCCGCACCCTGACGCATTCACGACAATGGCATCAATCGCCCCTTCGTTAAGGGCCTTATGCCAATGATGAATTGCCATTTTTACGCTGTCATGAGCGGCATCCGTTGCCCCGATATGATGCGCCAAGGCACCGCAACAATGGGTTTCGGCGTGAACTTTAACCTCAACCCCTATCCGATTAAGGAGGCTAACCGTACTGGCATTAATCTTAGGGTCAAGGGCTCTTTGGGCGCAACCTGCTAACATGGCTACGCGCATCACAAGGGGGGCTGATGATGCATAAACCGCGGTTTTCGCCCCGATAGGATCAGGTCGCCGAGGTATATTTTCTGGCACTTTATCAAGCACACGGCGAAGACGCAAAGGCATCGCCCAGCGAAACCACCTGCCGATCTGGGCTAAACGCATCGTCGCATGAAAGCGTCCAGCATAGGGAATAGTCTTTGCCAGAAAGCCGCGCATCAGTCGGTCAGGCATGGGCCGTTTGACCTGTTTGTCTAACTGCGCCCTGCCGATATCTAAGAGATGGGGATAATCCACCCCTGATGGACAGGTGGTGGTACAGGAAAGGCAACCAAGACACCGGTCCAGATGCACCCCTGTATCCGCCGTCACGCTTTCAGGGCGTTCTAGCAATTCCCGCATCATCCAGATACGGCCACGGGGGCTGTCGCGCTCATCCCCTGTCAGAACAAATGTTGGGCAAGTCGCGGTGCAAAATCCGCAATGCACACAAGCTCTCAAAATGGCGTCTGCTTCGGCGATCATAGGGTCATGTAATTGTTCAGGGGAAAAATGGGTTTGCATGGCTAGTCCTATATCCCTTGATGCATTCGGCCGGGGTTTAAGATGCCCATGGGGTCAAACGCGGCTTTGATACGTTGATGCAAGGTTAGACGGCCAGCATCCAAGGGTTGAAATGGCGGAACATCATCAAGGTTAGGCCCTTGATCCCTGTCAGCCGTCCGCACCCTCATGGCAAAACCGCCGCCATGCTGTGCCAACGCCTGACGCAACATTGGCCCAAAGGTATCACCAGATGCGGTATGATAAGGCGCCGCCATCCAGATCAACCCTCCGCCCCAATCGGCATAATAGGGATAGGGGTATTCTGGTGTATTTTCCGTCATAAGCGCTGAAATGATGTGAGCACCACTAGACGGCGGGCAGGATATTTTCCAAATATCAGCATCTTCATCCGCGAGCAGGCGCGTGTCCCGAATATCTTGCCAAAGCCGACGACTATCAGCTTCGCCGTGTTTTTCCCCCTGATCAAACCGCTTAAGCAAATGCTCTGCCCTATCCGCCACCGAGACGGCAAATCCCTCGAGCCTGATGACCACCTGCATCACTTCTGAAAGCCCGGCCTTTGCGGCAATATCCGCTGGCAAAATCGCCGCCGCCGATGGTTCATAAGGTGTTCCGAAGATACCGGAAATGATGGCTTGGGCTGAAGAAAAATCAGCTGCTGGAAAAATCAGACTGATTGCTGTTTCTGGCATTGGCAAGGTTTTTAACGTGACCTCATCCATCAGGGCAAGCGTGCCAAAAGACCCCACCATGAGTTTTGAGAGATCATAACCTGTCACATTCTTTACCACTTTACCGCCAGCCCGAAACCGCTCACCTCGCCCGGAGGCAGCCTCAAAACCAAGAAGGAAATCACGCGCCGCACCTGCGGTTAGCCGCCGCGGCCCTGAGGCGTTACTAGCCAAAACACCGCCAAGTGACCCCTGATGATCCCCCCCAAATAAAGCCCGGGGGTCAGGCGGCTCAAAGGCTAGCATCTGCTGATGTGCTGCCAGCATATCATTAAGCATCGCCATCGGCGTTCCTGCCCGTGCTGTTAGAACCAGTTCTTCAGGTTGATAATCCAATATGCCTGACCAACGATCACATTGTACTATGGTGGCGTCTAAAACCGGATAACCCATGGCGGATTTCGTGTTTGCCCCGGTCACCGCAAGAGGCCGCTTTGTTGCCATCGCCTCAGCGATCAGAGGCAAGATATCAGCAAGCGATTCTGGACGTATCAGCGTTTCGGTCATCGTAAATATACCTAGAATCGCGGCAAATCAGGAAACGGCATCTTACCCTGATGAACATGAAGCCGGCCCAATTCAGCACAACGGTGCAATTCAGGGAAGACCTTACCGGGATTAAGCAAATGGTCAGCGTCAAACGCACATTTTAAGCGTTGCTGTTGCTTTAGATCATCTTCGCTGAATTGAATAGGCATCAAATCACGCTTTTCAACACCAACGCCGTGTTCCCCTGTTAACACTCCACCCATTTCCACACAGGCCCGCAGGATATCCGCCCCGAAATCTTCAGCGCGTTGCAATTCCCCGGGCTGATTAGCATCAAACAGAATCAGCGGATGCAAATTGCCATCACCAGCATGAAAGACATTAGCGACCCTTAACCCATATTTCTGGCTTAATGCCGCCATACGCACCATCATATCTGGCAAAGCTCGGCGCGGTATTGTTCCATCCATGCACAGATAATCTGGTGAAATTCGGCCCACCGCCGGAAAAGCGGATTTTCGACCAGCCCAAAACCGCAAGCGTTCATCTTCGCTCATGCTGATCTTAATGGCGCTTGCGCCAGCTGTTTTGACAATCGTATCGACGCGGCTAATTAAAGCGTCAACCTCAACCTCTGGGCCGTCAAGTTCAATAATCAAGAGAGCGGCGGCATCTCTTGGATATCCGGCATGGACAAAATCCTCTGCCGCGTTAATAGCCAGATGATCCATCATTTCCATCCCTGCCGGAATGATGCCTGCGGCAATAATATCACCAACCGCTTGCGCAGCGGTCGCGGTTTCATCAAATCCCACTAGTAAGGCACGGCGCGTTGCTGGTTTTTGCAGAATGCGGAGGCTTACCTCTGTGACAACTCCCAACAGCCCTTCCGAGCCTGTCATAATGCCTAAAAGATCATAATCCCCGGCATCAAGATGTTTGCCGCCAAGTCGGATCACCTCACCTTCCATAGTGACCATTTCAACCCCAAGCAGGTTGTTAGTAGTCAGCCCATATTTCAGACAATGCACACCGCCAGAGTTTTCAGCAACATTTCCGCCAACAGAACAGGCAATCTGGCTAGAGGGATCAGGGGCATAATAAAACCCTTCATCCTCAACCGCGTGGGTAATGGCAAGATTAGTGACCCCCGGCTGGGTCACAACACAGCGATTAGCATAATCAATATCAAGAATGCGGTTAAACTTACCCATCGCTAGCAATACCGCATCCGCCAAAGGTAACGCCCCACCAGATAATGACGTGCCAGACCCGCGCGGCACAACCTTAATGCCTTCAGCATGGCAATAGCGCATGATAGCAGAAACCTGTTCTACGGTTTCAGGCAACACCACCACCAATGGCAGTTGCCGATAAGCTGAAAGCCCGTCAGCATCATAAGCACGGCGGCCTTCCTCGCTATCAACCACCGAGGCCGCAGGCAACAGCTTTCGCAACGCTGTTAAAATGGTATCACGGCGAGCAATAACAGAGGCATCAGGTTCTGGCATTTGCATGGATTATCTCCCTCAACACTATACCCCCTCAACACTAAATCAGTGTAAAGTAATATGTCGTCTTTAATAGCCTTAAAGAGAACTGAATTTGAACCAAAACAGCCGTAATAGCAAGGTTCAACCCCTTATCCTGATGCGAAGGGGCAGAATGCCACAACCCACCAGATTGATTTTGCTATTGCTTTACGCATCGTTAGGATGAATAAATGCTATCAGCGTTAACCAATCAAGATGGAGAGATATTGTGAAAACAATCGCAACAAAACTAGCGCTAGTAACCGGGCTTTGCCTAAATCTCAGCTTTAATATGATTAGTGAAGCTAGTGCGGAAACCAAAGTCGGGCTTCTTTTGCCTTATACCGGGACTTATGCAGCGCTTGGTAATGCCATCACCGAAGGGTTTGAATTAGCCATTGAAGAGGCTGGCCGTGAAGATGAGTTCACGGTTATCGTTGAAGATACCGAAATGAAGCCTCCTGTCGGTCTCGCTAAAGCGCGAAAGCTCGTTTATCAAGATGAGGTTGATGTCATCGCTGGGGTAGTGTCTTCTGGTGTTCTAGGGGCTATGCGTGACTTTATCCATCAATCTCAAGTACCACTGATTGTTGCCAATGCCGGAAATAATCTTGCGACCGGGGAAAATTGCTCGCCTTATATTGTGCGCGTTTCCTTTTCCAATGGTCAGATCAATCGTCCCATGGGAACATGGCTAGCTGAAAATGGGGTAAAGACCATCTATACTCTGGCGCCAGATTATGCCGCCGGACATCAGATGATTGATGCCTTCACCGAGGCCTTTACCGCCGCCGGGGGGGAAGTTATCGGATCAGAGTTCACCCCATTTGGTCAGACCAAAGATTTTGGCCCCTACCTCACCAATGCCCAAGCCTCTGGCGCGGATGGCATTTTTGTCTTTTATGCAGGGGGGGAAGCAATCAATTTTGTTAAACAATATGGCTCATTTGATATCAAAACCCCTCTTTATGGATCAGGGTTTCTGACCTCACCGCTTTATGTGGAAGCAGAGGGTGAGGCCGCCATTGGCGTGAAAGCCTCATTGCATTATATCCCAACCTTGGACACCCCTGAAAACCAAGCCTTTATCAAGGCGTTTCAGGCAAAATATAACACTATGCCGTCTGAATATGCCGTCCAAGGATATGACGCCGCGCTAGCCCTAATGACAGCAGTGGATAATGGCGGAGTTGATCGGGCGACAATGGCATCATTCCTCCCTAAGGTCAGCTATACTGGCCCACGCGGACCACTGGAAATTGACCCAGCAACAAATAATATCGTCCAGAATATTTATATCTATGACACTGTCATGGAAAATGGGGCTTTGACCCAAAAGGTTATTGATACCATTCCTGCTGTCCGCGATGAGGCGGCAGGATGCCAAATGTAATGCGTTAACAATGGCTCAGATAATCTGAGCCATTACGATTTACCCCTGACCAGGAGACCATCTCCATGGATCTGTCGTTTTGGATACTGCAATTCCTTAATGCCATGCAGTATTCGATGTTGCTATTTCTGTTATCCATTGGGCTAACCGTCATTTTTGGACTGTTGCATTTTGTCAATTTGGCTCATGCCTCGCTCTATATGATGGGGGCATATATTGGTATTTCCGTGGCGGCAATGACGGGCAGTTTCTGGGCTGCTTTTTTCCTTGCCCCTGTGATTGTGACCCTGATCGGGGCCGTGCTTTATTTCACGCTGATTGACCGCATGCGCACCGCAGGTCCAATGAATCAGGTGCTTGTGACCTTTGGCTTGATTTTTGTTTTCCTTGATCTGGTCAGAATCGGATGGGGGGATATTGCCTTAGGGCTTGATGGCCCGCAGTCTTTGTCTGGGACAACGCATTTTCTAGGTGTTGATTATCCGTCCTATCGTCTGTTTATCATTGCCCTTGGTTTAGGGGTGATGGCAGCGATGTGGGTGGTGCTAGCCCGTACCCAGATGGGGGCCATGATCCGGGCTAGTGTTGAAAATACCAATATGGCCGCCGCTCTTGGCATTAATGTCAGCAGATTATTTTTTCTGGTGTTCTGTTTCGGCTGTGCGCTGGCAGGGCTTGCCGGGGTTGCCGCCGCGCCTATTCTTTCTGCGACAACAACCATGGGAATTACCATTTTAATTCCTACACTGGTGGTGGTGGTCATCGGTGGGCTTGGCAGCCTTGAGGGGGCTATCGCCGGATCAGTGATCATTGGCTTTATGGAAACTTTTGGTGCCGTGATCATGCCTTCTTTCTCAGCGGTGTTGACCTATGCGTTGTTAGCGGCGGTGTTAATATGGCGTCCGCAAGGGCTGATCCCGGCGCGAGGTTAAGATGTTTTATCAAACCAAACTTCGCAGCATTACGCTGATCGCCGCGCTGATTTTTCTAGCTTGCTATGCCAGTTTTGGCAGTTACTTTGCGCGAGAAATTGTTGCCGAAATTATCATCCTTGCCATTCTTGCGATCAGCCTTGATCTTTGCGCTGGATTTGGCGGTATGGTTTCGCTTTGCCATGGGGCAATTATGGGCGTGGCGGCTTATGCTTTCGCTATCATGAGCGCAAAGTTAGGCTGGCCACTTTTCCCATCAGCGTTGATCGGATTGCTGGCGGCGGTTGTGTTTTCAGGATTAGTGGGATGGGTGACGGCGCGCACTAATGGCATTTTCTTTATCATGGCGACGCTGGCCTTTGGTCAGATGGCCTATACGTTCTTTTTCAAATCCCGTTGGCTTGGTGGTGATGACGGCATGGGCGGCATAAGCCGTTTTGATCTCAGCGCAATAGGATTAGAAACCAACGACTCCCTTGTTTTTACCTATCTCGGATTGGCCACGCTTTTGGGGGCTTATGGATTAACCGCCATGGTCATGCGTTCTGGTTTTGGGCGCACCTTAAGCGGGATACATGTGAACGAAGACCGGATGAAGGCGCTTGGCGTTAATACCGCCGCGCATCGGGCGAAGGCAATGGCCTTTTCTGGCCTTATCGCTGGCTTAGCAGGCCTTATCGCCGCCCAGCATACGCTTTATATTTCGCCGGAATTGCTGATCTGGACGACATCAGGTGAGGCTCTGATTGTTGTTATCCTCGGCGGCCTTGGCACGCTAGTTGGCCCCGTGATCGGGGCTATTCTGCTGGTCTTAATGAAACATGAAATTTCTAGTTATACCGATTACTGGCACGCCTTTATCGGATTGGTGCTGATTTTTACCGTTCTGGCTGGTGGGCGCGGGGTATTTGGTCAGATGGAATATTGGTTTAATCACATGACGAAACCTCGTCATGACCCTGATCACCATCAGACCACATCACAGCCTCGTGGGGGCGACCATGCTTGAGGTTAAGGGTTTATCCAAGGATTTTGGAGGCCTGCACGTTATTCGTGATTTATCCTTATCGGTGACGGCAGGTGAACGCCGCGTCATTCTGGGGCCAAACGGAGCTGGCAAAACCACCTTATTTCATCTGCTAGCTGGGACATTAAAGCCCAGCAAAGGTGAGATTGTTCTTGATAATCAGCCTATCAGCGCTTTTGATGCGGTAAAACGGGCGCGTTTAGGCATGGCTCGCAGTTACCAAAAAAATAACCTGTTTGAAACCTTGACGATCAGGGAAAACCTGATGCTTGCCGCCGCCGCCGCGTTAGGCAAATCCACCCATATGGTCAAGGATACCAGCAAGCATTCTGATATCCGTCAGCGCATTGATGAAATAGCAGAGCAAGTATCCCTACAGGATCAGCTTGATCACACCGTTAGCGCAGTTTCATACGGTAGCCGCCGCCAGCTTGAGGTTGGTCTTGCCCTTGCCGCGCGACCAAAATTATTGCTGATGGATGAACCCACATCCGGCGTTGGCCCAACGATGATTGATCAATTTCATCGCCTGCTGGAACAGCTTCCCCGTGATATTACCGTGCTGATTATTGAACATGATATGGATTTGGCCTTTGGTGTGGCGGACCAGATTACGGTATTAAACTTTGGCGAAAAGGTGTTTGAAGGCACGCCAGAGGAGACCCGAGGCAATGCCACGGTTCGGGATATCTATCTGGGGACAGGTGACTATCATGCTTAAATTGTCATCCATAGAAAGCGGTTATGGGGAAACGCGAGTTCTGCATGGTGTTGATCTGGATATCCGCAAAGGAAGTGTCCACGCCCTTTTGGGGCGCAACGGGGTTGGAAAATCAACCCTGCTCAAGACCGTAATTGGTCAGCTTCCCGTGCGCCGCGGCCGCATCACGTTTCAGACCACCGATATTACCGCCCTGCCATCTTATGCTATCGCAAGACAAGGCATGGCTTATGTTCCAGAAACCCGTGATATTTTTGGGGCATTGACGGTGCAGGAAAACTTGCAACTTGCCCGTCGGTTAGCGCCATCAGAAGGGGGCTGGAGCATGGCAGACACGCTTGCCTTTTTTCCTCAACTGGAAAAACGGCTGAAAAATGGAGGCCATCAGCTTTCCGGGGGGGAGCAACAGATGCTAGCCATAGGCAGAGCCTTGATGACAGACCCTAGCATTCTGATTCTGGATGAAACAACCGAAGGCCTGGCGCCAATTATCATTCAGCAGATTTTTGAAAAACTATTAGCCTTGAAAGCACGCGGCATGACGATTTTGCTGGTTGAACAGAATTTGCATTTTGCCCTTGGGCTTGCTGATGACATCAGCCTGATGAGCCGTGGAGAAATTGTCTGGCATGGGGCGCCGGATGATTTGGCTCATGATAGCGCGGCCCAATCACGCTGGCTTGGGGTTTGAAAAAGATACCTCTTTATCACCTCACCTTCCTTGACAATCGCCGCCAGTTCACCTTGAGTAAAACCACCACTGGGAGTAAAACCATCACTGGCGAGAGAAAAAAGGTTGTCCCATGCGAATAGTTACCTTTGAACATAACAATAAGATTGGCGCCGGGGTGTTAACCTCGGATCATCACATTATCGTTAAGGCAGATGGTGATGATGCCATTAACGCGGTGCGAAACTTTATCGAAAGTGGTAAGGATATTCAGGCTTGGCAAGGGGGTGAAGCCAGCCTTAGCTTGGATGAGGTTCAGCTTCTTGCCCCTATCCCTGTTCCAGCGCGCAATATTTTCTGTGTTGGTCTCAATTATTATGATCACGCCGAAGAATACCGCGCCTCTGATTTTGATCAGTCGGATAAGCCTGCGCTTCCCTCAGCGCCTGTGTTTTTTACCAAAGCCACCACCAGTGTAATCGGCCCAGATGCCCCGGTGCGGTCAAGCCTTGATCCGACTCATTCAGTGGATTACGAATGTGAGTTATGTTTTGTTATGGGCAAAACTGCGCATCGTGTGCGTAAGGCTGATGCCTTTGATTATATCTTTGGCTATACGCTTTTGAACGATGTCACCTCTAGGACACTTCAACAACAGCATAACCAGTGGTTTCTTGGCAAAAGTTTAGATAGCTTCGCCCCCATGGGGCCAGCAATCGTTACCAAAGACGAATTGCCTGAACTTGGCCCACTTTCTATTTCTACCACCATCAATGGGGAGTTAAGGCAAAAATCCACACTCTCAAATTTAATATTTGATATTCCGACCCTGATCGAAACGCTGACCGCGACGATGACGTTATTACCGGGGGATATCATTGCCACTGGCACGCCTGTTGGCGTCGGGTTAGGATTTAAGCCGCCGAAATTTCTTAAACCCGGTGATATCATGACAGTAGCGTGCGATGGTATTGGCACGCTGACAAACCCAGTCATCTAAAGATGGCTACAGATGCCGATAAGGAGGGCAAAATTATGACAAACGCTAACGCGGTATTAGTTGATCATCCCCTGATCCAACATAAGCTTACGATCATGCGGAAAAAAGATACGCCTTCCTCTCTTTTCCGCCAGCTTTTACATGAGATTAGCCAGTTGCTAACCTTTGAGGTTTGCCGCGATCTGAAAACCGAACCTCTCACTATTGAGACCCCTCTAGAGACGATGGAGGGGCAGAAATTAGCAGGTAAAAAATTATGTTTGGTCTCAATCTTAAGAGCTGGCAATGGTCTGCTGGATGGTATGCTTGAGGTGATCCCTTCGGCACGGGTTGGTCATATCGGGCTTTATCGCGACCACGAGACGCTTAGACCTGTTGAATATTACCTCAAACTACCTGAGGCCATTGAAGACCGGTTAACCCTTGTTGTTGACCCTATGCTAGCCACGGGATATTCAGCGATTGCCGCCGTTGATCGGTTAAAAAAAGCAGGGGCGAAACAGATGAAATTTGTTTGTCTTCTGGCCGCACCTGAGGGCATTAATGCCTTTTCCGACCATCATCCCGATGTGCCGATTTATACCGCGGCTATTGATCGTCAGTTAAATGACCATGGCTATATTATGCCGGGCTTAGGGGATGCTGGTGACCGGATTTATGGCACTAAATAAATCAGTGATCCCTTACCCAGAATGATGCCCGATGGTGAAATTGTTTCCAGCTCTGTCTGTCCCATTGATCAGATAAAGCGGTCTTGTACCATAGCCCTGTTTGGGATGCTTTTTGCCAATTTCTGCCCCTAGGGCATGATCATAAAAACTTGAGGCTGGCATCAACCGGATAATAAAGGCCGCACGGCGTTTATCAGTGCGATTAGCCGTTGAGCCATGAATCATATAGACATCATGAAACGAGACCTGCCCAGCCTTAATGATGAGCGATTCGGCGGTATCTTCATCAAAATGTTCAGCATCAGTGACCAGATTAATCGTCTTGTCATTACCTTCAACCCAAGAATGGCTGAACAATTTATGCGCTTTATGCGAGCCGGGAATAAACTTCATAGGGCCGTTATCTGGCGTGACATCATCAAGCGGTATCCACACCGTCAACACCTCAAGCGGTTTGATGGGATAATATTCCCCGTCTTGGTGCCATGGGGTTTCTTTGCCGCTAAAAGCAGGCTTACCAAAAATCGTTGTTCCCCAAAGGATAATATCCTCACCAATCAGTTGCGAAGCGATAGAAATCAGTCCGGGGTGGCTAGCGAACTCTAGCCATTTTTCTGATCCCATAACCCCCATTGAGCCGCCATCTGTTTGATGCGGCGCCATCATGATATCAGATTGTAAATGGCTGTTGCGGTCGAGCAGCCGCTGATATTCTTCACGCATTTCCGCGATCAGCTCTTGTGGCAATTCCCATTTGGGAACAATCCAGCCTTTCTTGTGATATTGCGCCAGCTCGGCATCAGACAACCGCGGCTCAGTCATAACAACCCCCCTCTGATGGTATTCACTTATGGCCTGATTGGTTCAGACGACTTTATCAAATTTTGACTGAAATTTCCGTCTCGGCAAGTGTTTTTGCATTTTCAGGCGAAGATAAGGCTGAAAAGCCGCGCTGATGCCCCTAACAGCCAGATTGTTTTTTCAAGTCAATCAGCTGATCAATCAGCTCTCTTTCTTGGCGCAATACGCTATTGAGGGTCAGCGTGTCTTCTTGGGTAGAAGCCTTGGTTTTTTCTTTTGCCAAAATCTGAAGCGAGGAGCGAATAGTTGCCATTTTGGCGTCAAACTGATCCTTAATTTTTTGTTTTTGCTCTTGTTCTGCCAGACATTCTGCGTGTTCCAACGTCCCTGATTGAAGCCCGAAGCCTTGTTCACAAATCGCTTGTGGCGATGGCCCTTGGTCACGGCAAGTTGCTGCCATGGCAGAACTAGATGCCCCTATCCCTGCTAGCAGAATAACCCCTAAAATGCGGTTTATTTTCGCCATACCTTGCCTCTACTGCGGTGAACACCTGATATCGTCTTGGGATGTAATCATGGCGCTGTCATGCTGTCAAATGACCCTCTTGGACACCTCGAATGATAGGAAAGTCCTAACAATACCCTCAAAGGGGGTTGATCCTTTGGTCATGGCACGGTTTTATGAAACGGTGATATGAAGGAGACAAAGATGAAACCGCTAAAACAATCGGTCAAGACCATGGTTGCCGCCGCGCGCGAAAAGATCACCGAATATTCGGTTAGCGAGGTGATCGCCATGTATGATCAAGACGATGTGGTGATCGTTGATATCAGGGATATCCGTGAACGGCAAAAGCTAGGCTTTATTCCTGGTAGTTTCCATGCTCCGCGCGGAATGTTGGAGTTTTGGATAGACCCTGACAGCCCCTATTTCAAAGATATTTTTGCTCAAGATAAACGCTTTATTCTGCATTGCGCCTCTGGGTGGCGATCAGCGCTCTCAACCGCCACCCTTCAAGATATGGGGTTTGAAGCGGCGCATATCACCGAAGGGTTTAAGGGCTGGGTTGATGCTGGTGGCCCTGTAGCCTTTCCTGACAAAGCCCCAAGCTGATGATATGACCAAACCCGCAACCGACGCACCGATATCCTATATTGATCGCACAACGGCCTATTATCTTGGACTTGGTTACGATAACCCCTATCAATGGGCGCAAAATGATGACGCGCCCTTTGCCCCTCTCACTAAGCCCTTGGCATCAATGCGCATAGGGCTTGTGACCACGGCAGCCCCTTTCCAAAAAGATAAAGGCGATCAAGGGCCGGGGGCGTCCTATAACGCGGCGGCAAAGTTTTATGACGTCTACCGCCAACCCATTAGCCCTTTTCCTGATCTTCGGATTTCCCATGTGGCAATAGATCGTGATCATACCACCGCCGAAGATATGGGCAGTTACTTTCCCTTAAAAGCCCTGATGAGGGCAAGCCGTGCCGGAATGGTGGGTGAGGCGGCAGATCATTTCTATGGCTTTCCCACCAACCGTTCTCAACGCACGCATCAAGAACACGATATCCCCTTGCTGCTAGATATGATTAAGGCTGATCATATTGATGGCGTGATTGCTGTGCCGAATTGCCCCGTCTGTCATCAATCTATTGCGTTGGCAATGCGTGCGATTGAGGCAGAAGGCATCCCTACCGTCATCATGGGCTGTGCCAAAGATATCATTGAACGCGCAGGCGTAGCGCGATTTTATTTTTCTGATTTCCCTCTTGGTAATGCGGCAGGCCGGCCAAATGATACTGCCTCACAGGACGATACGCTAGCTGGGGCATTAGATATGTTAGCCGCCGCAACCAGCCCCCGAAGCACAGTGACTTCACCCTTAAAATGGCTTGGCAAACTGGACTGGAAAACCGATTATTCCAACATTGCTAAACTTACCCCTGAAGAAATCCGCGCACGGCGGATGGCATTTGATCAAGGTAAGGCCGTGGCGGCAAATAAGCGGCAGGCCAAAGATCAAAATTAAAAGATAACGATAAAGTCTTGTTGGCGTTTATGATCTTTTTATAAGGTAATTTCGCAGAGATCATGAGCAATGATCAGCGCACCTTGATAGGTCTTTCTCACTGCCTGCTCATAATCTGAACGGCTGACCAACGGGCCTATCTGCGGAACAAAATGATTAATCACCAGTTGTTTACATTCCGCCATGGTAGCAATGCGGCCTGCGTCCTCGCATGAGGTATGGCTAGCGCTGAAATGCGCCCAAAGATTAGGCTCAATATCTTTATTCATTTCACATAACTTTCGCGCTGATCTTGTGTGCATAGCCTCATGGATGAGAATATCCACCCCTTTGGCAAAATCCGCCAGCGGCGGATAAAAACAGGTATCCGCCCCAAAAACGATGGTTTTATCCATGGTTTCTATTTTGAGGGCATAACATTCCTCCACTGGCGGATGCGAGACTTTACACGTGGTTACCCTGATGCGCTCATCGTGATAAACCTCGCCGCCATGATATTCTTGCCATGTGATCAGCTGGGCTGGGTCTGCTAGCCCTTCATCTGCTATTCGGATGCCAATATCATAGGCCTGACTAGCCAGCGCATGATGCATCAGATGGTCTAACCCCTGCGGCCCATGAATAGAAATAGGATGCGGCTTTGCCGCGTTCCACGCAGTATAAACCAACGCCCCTAATTCTAGATTATGATCGCTATGGTGATGGGTGATAAACACCGCCTCAAGATCAGCAAAGGATAGCCCTGCCTGAACATATTGCCGCGTTACCCCAAGCCCGGCATCAATCACATAAGCCTTGCCATCAATAACCAACACATGACTAGTTGGCCACGATCCATCACGCGTGATCACAGGGCCGCCCTTGGTTCCAAGTAAGATCAGTCTGTTGGTTGTCATGACCTAAGGATAAGCGAAACCTTTATCAGATGCGATGCCTTTTTATCCTCATCATGGCAATGGATTTTATCCCTAGCGCTAGAGCACTGGGCGGAAGTTCTTATGCTATCCGAGAGATGCTTGGTCGCGGTTGGTATGCTTTGCGTTATTAATGCGTGGGTCTAATACCACGCATCAGGCATGTCCCTTTTGCGCTTTTCCACATAGGCTGACAGCTCTTCTTTTAAGCCTTCGTCTATGGCAGGGGGCTGATATTCTTTGAGCAAGTGTTGCCAACGGTCATAGGCGCGAGCGCGCATATCCAATGCCCCTTCATCTTCCCAGCTTTCCACATTTTCGCTATGGCTAAGATCAGGCTCATAAAACGCTGTCTGATAATTTCGCATGGTATGAGATGAACCTAGAAAATGCCCACCGGGGTCAACTTCGGCGTAAGCATCTTGGGCCAATGCCTCAACCGAGGTATCAAGACCCTGATGAAGGATTTTCTGATAACTGCCAAGCCGATCCGCATCCATCAGCAGTTTTTCAAACCCGACACAAAGCCCACCTTCTAGCCACCCTGCCGAATGAAGCACGAAATTAGCACCAGCCAGCATGGTAGAATGCATCGAATCCGCGGATTCGTAAGCGGCTTGGGCATCCTCAATTTTTGATGCTGTTAACGAGCCACCACAACGCAAAGGCAATCCTGCGCGTCTAGCCATTTGACCAATAGCATAATTAGATATGACCGGTTCAGGCATCCCAAAGGTAGGTGCGCCTGATTTCAGGGACATTGAAGACAGAAAATTCCCTAGCACAAAAGGGGCCCCCGGACGGATTAATTGCGCATAAGCACAAACCATTAGCGCCTCTGCCATAGCCTGCGCAACACTCGCGGCGGTAGATACCGGCCCCATTGCCCCTGAAAGAATAAACGGCACGACAATAATGCCTTGACCGCGACCGCAATAGACCCGAACCGCCTCTGTCACCACCTTATCAATCAGCAACGGGGAATTGGTGTTCACATTGCCAAGAATGACGCAATCCTTTTCCATCACCTCACGGCCAAAGACAATCTCAGCCATAGCAACGCTGTCTTCAGCACGGCTCATTTCTGTGATAGCGCCAAGATGCGGTTTATCTGACAAGGTCATATGCGCAAACAACATATCCAGATGCCGCTTGTTGACGGGCAGATCGCAAGGCTCACAAGTAACCAGACCGCCATGATGCAAGTTCGGATGCAAATAAGTCAGCCGCACCAAATCTTGAAACGCCGCGATATCACCATAGCGGCGACCCCCTTTGAGATCACGCACAAATGGCGCTCCATAAATGGGCGCAAAGACCTGATGATGGTCGCCAATAATCACTGATCGTTCTGGATTGCGCGCACGCTGGGTAAAGCTGGTCGGGGCTTTTCGGCATAATGATCTGATCCAGTCTGCCGGGGCGCGGATGATATCGCCCTCTACCCGGGCGCCTTCTTTTTTCCATAAGGCGACTGACGCCGGATCATCTCGAAAAGCAATCCCCTTATTTTCAATAAGCCAATCAATCTGGGCATCAAGGCGTGATAGCGCCTCATCATCAAGAACATCAAAATAAGGAAGAACGCGGCGAATATGCGGTGATGCCGGAGCCACGTTCGGGTTGGCGGATTTATGCCTTGCTGAAGCGCCACGTCTAGCCATATCACACCCCTAAATGATGTCTATTTATGATGTCTATTTTCTTTACCGTGATGGTATAGATAATTCCCTTTTATTCAAGTCAGTACATTCTGATCATTCCGTTTTTTACCAAAGCGCCGTTTCCCCATCTGAGCAGCCAATAGGAAAAGCGGTTGCCATGATGCAGATGAGTCGTCAGACTATCAAAAAATATTGGCGAAAAGCCAACCAAACGCGGCTAGCGCGTCTCTATCATGAAGGAGTTTCCCATGCCCAAGGCATCCCTTGATCTTAATTTTGTCCGCCAGCAATTTCCAGCTTTTTCAGAGCCATCTCTGGCTGGGCAAGCGTTTTTTGAGAACGCTGGTGGGTCTTATATGTGCCAGCAGGTCATTGATCGGTTTTCAGCTATTTTTCATCAACGCAAATTACAGCCCTATTATGCGTTTAAGGCATCTGCCGAGCTTGGTGCGGAAATGGATTTGGCGCATCAGCGCATGGCAAAATATTTGAATGTGGACGCTGATGAGGTCATGTATGGCCCATCTACATCCCAAAACACATATGTGTTGGCGCAAGCCTTGCGAGACCGCTTAACCCCCGGTGACGGGATTATTATTTCCGGGCAAGAGCATGAAGCAAACACAGGGGTCTGGCGACGGCTTGAGGCGGCAGGAATACGCATCATCATCTGGCAGGCTGATCCGTCTTCTGGTCAGCTTGATCTTAATGATTTGGCAGGATTGCTAGATGATCAGATCAAAATGGTTGCCATGACGCATTGCTCAAATCTGGTGGCGGAAATTAATCCGGTTCGTAAAGTGGCTGATATGGCCCATGCCGCTGGGGCAATTTTGCTGGTGGACGGGGTATCATATTGTCCACATGGGTTTCCTGATCTGGATGCGCTAGGGGCCGATATTTATTTGTTTTCCAGTTATAAGACTTATGGCCCTCATCAAGGGGTGATGGTTATTCGTAAATCAGCGCGTCATATGCTGACCCCCCAATCGCATTATTTTAATCATGATATTCCTTCTAAATGGATGGTTCCTGCTGGGCCAGATCATGCCCAAATTGCGGCCGCTAATGGCATGATGGATTATTTTGATGCTCTTGATGCGCATCATGGCGGCGCTGATGATGCGATGCGGCCACGCCGGGTTGAAGGGCTTTTCCATGGCGCTGAACAAGAACAGTTGGCGGTCATGCTGGATTACCTAGGGCAACGCAACGATATCCGCGTGCTTGGGCCAAGTGATGCCACGCGGCGCGCCCCCACCGTCAGTTTTGTTTCCTCAAGATTAGCCTCGCAGGATATTGCCAAAGAGCTTGCCGCGCATGGGATTATGGCTGGTGGCGGCGATTTTTATGCTGTCCGCTTGCTTGAAACTATGGGGGTTGATCCCCGTGATGGGGCTGTGCGGTTATCCTTTGTTCACTATACAAGCCGGGATGAGATCAACGCCGCGCTTCAGGCGCTTGACCAAGTCCTTTAACCCCCTATCTTTCTATCATGCTTAGGCCAAGACAGAAATGGTAGCCGTACCGCCGGATGACAGACTGCTTGCTGATGCCGCACGCTGGCGCCGCGATGGGCATGGTGTAGCCATAGCGGTCGTTATCCGTACATGGGGATCATCACCACGCCGACCCGGAAGCCTTATGCTGATTCGCGATGATGGATTGATTGCTGGGTCTGTTTCTGGTGGCTGTGTCGAAGGGGCGGTAAAAGAAGCCGCTTGCCAGAGCCTTATAGATGGCCAAAGCCAAAGGCTTGATTTTGGTGTTGCGGATGAAACCGCATGGCAAGTAGGGCTTTCCTGTGGGGGTGAAGTCAGCGTCTGGGTATGTCCATATCAGGCCATAGCAAACGATTTATGGGATGAAATGTCCACCCGATTGTCCCAACGCATCTCAGTGCATCTCAATTGTGATTTAACACCCGGCGGCGGCCTGTCTTTGGCAAATTGGAATGATGCTGATCAACACCGCGCTAATACTATGCCTGCTGATGAGCATTGCTTTCTCTTGAGCCTCATGCCTCTGCCGCGACTTTATCTTATTGGCGCAGTTCATATTAGCCAGCATCTGGCCCCAATGGCGCTGGCGGCGGGATATGACGTGACGGTTATTGACCCACGCCAAGATTTTGCCAACCCTCAGCGTTTTCCTGATGTTGATGTTATCACAGGGTGGCCTGATGAGGTGCTGAACCAACCTGCATATCCGCTTGATGAAAACACTGCTCTTGTTACGCTAACTCATGATCCTAAGATTGATGATGCGGCCTTAATAGCGGCACTTGGTCAGCCTGTCTTTCACCTCGCCGCCCTAGGCAGTCGCCGCACCCATTCCAAGCGTTGTGAACGTCTTGAGCAAGCCGGATGTGATGCCGCCGCGATCAGCCGAATTGAGGGGCCAGCCGGTATGGATATCCATGCTACCACCGCCGCCGAAATTGCGGTTTCTATTCTGGCGTCAGTGATCAAAGCGCGCCGATACCCTAAACCGCAAGGCAATCATGAAGGCCATCATGACTAGCCCTCACCGCCATATTGAGGGCGTTTTGCTTGCCGCCGGAAAGTCTGAGCGCAATGGGGCCAACAACAAATTGCTGACCCCTGTTGCGGGCAAACCCATGATCCGTCATATCATTGAGGCGATGGCGCAAAGCCAATGCCATAGCCTGACAATCATTCTTGGTCATGATGCTGAGGCTATCGCCAGCGTCTGTGCAGATGCCCCATTTCACCACATTGTTAATACCCATTATGGTGAAGGCATGGGGGCATCCATTGCTTGCGCCCTTAATCATCGCCAAGATCATGTTACGGATATGATGATCGTGTTAGGGGATATGCCATTGGTCACCAGCGACATTCTGGATCAGTTGCTTGCCTGTCACCTTAAGGCAGACCAACCAGATAAAACCATCACTTTGCCTGTGGCAGAAGGCCGGCAAGGGAACCCTGTTATATGGGGGAGGGATTTTTTCCCTGCGCTTTCTGACCTTCACGGAGACAAAGGGGGTAAGGCCTTGATCAAAGCCCATGCTAATGCCATTAATACCTTAGTCTTAGAAAATCCTGGCGTGTTAACAGATGCTGACACCCCTAGCGCATTAGCAGACATTGAGGACATGATGATATCGCATCAGGCGCTACGGCTGTGACCACATCCGCCATCATAAAGCGGCCACCCATTTCGGGTTCGGCTATTTTTGGTCTGGTCTTACTTGGCTTGACATGGGGGCTATTTTTCTCACTGTCCCGATTTGCTGGCGAGACGGAGATTAAGCCTATGTCTATCCTCGCCTATACGCTGATAGCAGAGGTGCCTGTGTTTGGGGTGATCTGTATGTTAAGAGGCCGCTACCCTCGCTTATTCCGCCCGGCTAGCATGGTGTTTTATCTTATGGCTGGTATTCTTGGCTATATGATCCCAGCGATACTAGAGCTTTATTCCGCTCCTATGATCGGGGCGGGATTATTGACGATTGTGGTCTCACTAACTCCTGTGGTGACCGTGATCATTGCCTTTGCTATGCGCACCGATCAACTCAACAGGCGCAAAATCATAGGGGTCATTCTGGCAAGTTTGGCTATGCTACCTATTCTGCTTGGCGAGAATATCTCTGTTCCTATTCCCGAAATGGCTAGTGTGGGGCTAGCCTTGGCGATTTCGGTACCGCTTTGCTATGGGTTTTATCATAATTTTATCGCCAAGTTCTGGCCTGAGGGGGAAGATGGTTGGCAACTTGCCACTGGTGAGATGGCCATCGGGTGTCTTACCATTGTTCCAATCGTGTTTCTGTTTTATGGGGTGGAAATCGCACCTGTAGTGGAAACAGGGCTTTACTGGATCATGATGGGATATATCATCCTCAGCGCGGCGTCGATTTATCTGTATTTCTTTTTGCTGGAAAAAGGCGGGCCTATTTTTGTCAGTTTGGCTGGTTTTGTCTCACTCATTGCTGGTGTATTTTTTGGAATCGTATTTTTTGGTGAGACCCATCCCTGGTGGGTGTGGATGTCGGTTTTGGTGATTGTCGGCGCTATCTGGCTAGCGACTTCTGGTCAAGCCGATGACCCTGACCTCGCTGAATAGCCATGCCGCTTTGGCATCCAAAAGCCAAAGCTTGTGCTGGTCAAGGCCATTTCAAAAGCGTAAAATAAGATGAGATTCATGCCGCTAATGGCACGAGATTCCCGAAACGGGAGCCCGAAACAAGAGGAGGAGAAACCCATGACAATGACTTGTGGGGAAGCCACCATTCGGCTTTTGGCGCGGTATGGCATCAGCCATGTTTTTGGCATTCCCGGTGTCCATACTTTAGATATGTGCCGAGGCCTAACTGGCGGCGATAATGCCGGGGCTGTCCAGCATATTCAAGCCCGAAACGAAGCCGGAGCCGGATTTATGGCCGAAGGCTGGGCAAGGGCAACAGGTGAGGTTGGCGTGGCTCTGGTGATCTCTGGCCCCGGGGTGACCAATTCTGCCACGGCCCTAGCGCAATGTTATGCGGATAGTTTGCCAATGCTACTGATTTCTGCTGAACCACCGTCAGAAACCCTTGGTAAAGGTTGGGGCGTCTTGCATGAAATCACCGAACAGAAAAAAGTGACCGAACCGATTACCGCGTTTTCAGCAACCGCGATGCGGCCATCTGATATTCCCGATATGATGGCGCGGGCCTTTTCTATCTTTACCAGCTCACGCCCTCGGCCTTGTCATATCTCAATTCCTATTGATGTTCAGGCCATGCCTGTTGATGAGATATGGGAGCCCGTTTCCCTGCCCGGTCGTCCCACTTGCCCACAAGAGGCAATAGCGGCGGCGGCAACACTTTTGAAAACCGCAAAAGCCCCTTTAATTATGGTAGGCGGGGGTGCTGTTGGTGCAGCTAGCGATATTCGCGATATCACCGAAACGCTAGGCGCCATTACCGTGAGTTCTACCGCTGGCAAAGGCATTTTCCCCGATGATCACCCTTTGTCGTTATCCGCCGCCATGATCAAACCCGAAGGCCATGCCGTCATTAGTGCCGCAGATGTGATCTTGGCTGTTGGCACCGAATTATCCGAAACCGACAGTTTTGCTGGGCCACTGAAACTCAATGGTGATCTGATTAGGGTGGATATTGACCCTAGGAAAATCAGCGATCTTTTTCCGGCGCATCTTGGTGTGGTATCTGATGCCGCGCCAGCTATGGCTATGCTGAAAGCGGCCTTGAACGGCCATCAAGAAACCATCAGCCAAGCTCAAATGGCGAAAACGCGCACGGCGAGGGACGCTATTGATAAGACCCTTACTTCATCCGAAAGACAGCATAATAAGGTGTTGCGACTGATGCGTGATAACGCCTCAGATGAGACGATTTTTAGCTGTGATTCTTGTCAGATTGCTTACACAGGGTCATTTACCATGCCTATGCGGAAACCCCGGACATGGTTTTTTCCTGCCGGATATTGTTCTCTTGGGAACGCCTTACCAAATGCCATTGGTGCAAAAATGGCAAAACCAGATACCCCGGTTGCGGTGGTAGTTGGGGATGGCGGTTTCATGTTCTCAATGCCTGAATTGATTACCGCCGCGGAAAACCACCTGCCTTTACCTGTGGTGATTTGGGAAAATGGCGGTCTGAAACAGATTCAAGATGATATGGATATCCGCGCCATTACCCGTGTTGGGGTTGAGGGGATTAATCCTGATTTTGAACTGCTGGCCAAGGCCTGTTATTGCCATGCCGAACGGCCGCAAAACGCTGATGCGTTTATCGCCAGTTTTACCGCCGCTTTCCAAGCGGATCGACCGACCCTGATTATCGTCAAGGAAGGTGATGACTGGCTAAAATAAGCCTTATCAGTATCACGGAAAAGCGTAACTTTTGTCGAAATATTGATATAGTGTTCACGCATCCGATTAAACACTGTATCCAGAACCAACAGCGCAAATGATAACGGGCAAAGGTCACAAATCCTGTTTCAGGCGCGATGGCAAAACAGCAAAGGAAACAAAGCCATGTGTGGAATTGTCGGTTTGTTTTTGAAAAATGAGGCTATGAAACCGCAATTAGGGGAATTGCTTAGCGCGATGCTAATTACCATGACTGATCGCGGCCCAGACAGCGCCGGCATTGCGATTTATGGGGATGAGGCCGCGGATACCATCAAGCTGACAGTGCAATCCGCCATGCCAGATGCGGATTTCCCTCAGCTAGAACAAAGCCTGCATAACCTTAAGGGTGATCGCCCGCAACTGATGATCAGGGACACTCATGCCGTGATCCATGCCAAGACCGCACAAGGCGACGCAATCCGTGCCATGCTTAAGGCGTCGCATCCAACTATCCGCCTGATGAGTTATGGGCAAAACATCGAAATTTATAAAGAAGTCGGGTTGCCTAAAAAGGTGGTTGAACGCTTTGATCTGACCTCCGCTACGGGAAGCCATGGCATCGGTCATACCCGAATGGCGACCGAATCGGCAGTAACTACCCTTGGCGCGCATCCCTTTTCTACGGGAAGCGATCAGTGCCTTGTCCATAACGGCTCACTTTCCAATCACAACACCCTGCGGCGCCAGCTCAACCGAGAAGGCATCACAACCCAAACCGAAAATGATAGCGAGGTTGCCGCCGCTTATCTCACCGCACGCATGAATGACGGCGATACCCTTGGTGAAGCGCTGACCGCAGGAATTGCTGATCTCGATGGGTTCTTTACCTTTGTCGTTGGCACGCGCGATGGGTTTGGCGTGTTAAGAGACCCGATTGCCTGTAAGCCAGCGGTGATGGCCGAAAATGACGATTATGTCGCTTTCGGTTCTGAATATCGGGCGCTAGTCGGATTGCCGGGGATTGATCAGGCTCGTATCTGGGAGCCAGAACCCGCACAGGTTTATTTCTGGAGTCATTAAATCATGCCAATCATTGATCTTTCTGAAAACGGCTTACGCCATCTCAACGAAACTCTGCAGAGCCAAGCGCAAGGCACCAATCAACAGGATTGGGAGATCATCAATCCGCGAGGCAGTCATGCCATCGCTGTAGGGCTGGATGCCCCTATTCATGTTATGGTGTCTGGGTCTACCGGGTATTATTGCGGCGGCATGAATAAGCAGGCCAGCATTACCGTTAAAGGGTCTACCGGGCCGGGGGTTGCGGAAAATATGATGTCTGGCATGGTTGTGGTCGAAGGTGACGCCAGCCAATATGCCGGGGCAACAGGGCGCGGCGGAATGTTGGTGGTGCGCGGTAACGCCGCCTCGCGTTGCGGCATTTCCATGAAAGGCATTGATATTGTGGTTGAAGGCAATATCGGCCATATGTCGGCCTTTATGGCACAGCGCGGCAATCTGGTAGTGTTAGGTGACGCTGGTGAGGCACTAGGGGATTCGCTTTATGAAGCGCGGCTTTATGTGCGCGGTTCTGTCAAAAGCCTTGGCGCAGATTGCATTGAAAAAGAGATGCGGCCAGAACATTTAGCGCAACTCACAGAATTGTTGGAACGCGCGGGAACGGATGCTGATCCAGCCGCGTTTCGCCGTTATGGCTCTGCCCGCCAACTCTATCATTTTAACGTAGATAACGCGTCTGCATATTGAGGCCTGATATGACTGATAAACCCACCAAACCGCCCCGCACCGTTCCTGTCCAATCAGCGACGTTTACCCCTGCTGTTAATGCTGAGATCAGACGCGCGGCGGCTACTGGCATCTATGATATCCGCGGCGGTGGCACAAAGCGAAGCGTGCCGCACTTTGATGACTTGCTGTTTCTTGGGGCGTCTATTTCGCGCTATCCGCTAGAAGGCTATCGGGAAAAATGCGCCACCAATGTCACACTAGGCACCCGATTTGCCAAAACACCGATTGAGCTAGATATTCCTATCACCATCGCCGGGATGAGTTTCGGCGCCCTATCCGGACAAGCCAAAGAGGCCCTAGGTCGCGGCGCGACCGATGCAGGAACATCAACAACCACAGGTGACGGGGGCATGACCGAGGAAGAGCGTGGGCATTCCCGTTTATTGGTCTATCAATATCTGCCTTCACGATATGGCATGAACCCTGATGATCTGCGCCGATGCGATGCGATTGAAATTGTTGTTGGTCAAGGCGCTAAACCTGGCGGCGGCGGAATGTTACTAGGCCAGAAGATCAGCGACCGCGTTGCCGGAATGCGTGATCTTCCTGAAGGGATTGATCAACGCTCAGCCTGTCGGCATCCAGACTGGACAGGGCCTGATGATCTGGAAATCAAAATCCTTGAATTGCGTGAAATCACCGGCTGGGAAAAACCGATCTATGTCAAAGTGGGCGGCGCACGCCCCTATTTTGATACGGCGCTAGCGGTGAAAGCGGGCGCTGATGTTGTTGTGCTTGATGGTATGCAAGGCGGGACCGCCGCCACGCAAGATGTCTTTATTGAACATGTCGGCATCCCTATTTTGGGTTGTATCAGACCCGCGGTTCAAGCCTTGCAAGATTTGGGCATGCACCGCAAAGTGCAACTGATTGTCTCAGGTGGAGTCCGCAACGGCGCAGATGTGGCAAAGGCGCTGGCCCTTGGGGCAGATGCCGTTTCTATTGGCACGGCGGCGTTGATCGCCATTGGTGACAACGACCCCCGGTGGGAAGACGATTATCAGAAACTGGGAACAACCGCCGGTGCCTATGATGATTGGCATGAGGGGATGGACCCTGCCGGAATAACCACCCAAGACCCCACCCTTGCGGCAAGGCTTGATCCAGTTATGGCAGGACGGCAACTTGCCAATTATCTCAAAGTCATGACACTTGAGGCGCAAACCATCGCCAGAGCGTGCGGCAAAAGCCATGTCCATAACCTTGAGCCCGAAGATCTCTGCGCCCTTACGATTGAGGCCGCCGCCATGGCAAGAGTGCCACTAGCAGGAACAGACTGGATACCGGGAAAGGGTTTCTAATTCGCTAACACAGCATCATCAGAACAAAAAAGGGGAGAACATCATGACCATTGATCTGGCAGAATACGGGAAAAAGAACGATATCAAATACTTTATGATATCTTACACAGACCTGTTTGGTTACCAACGCGCCAAACTTGTCCCCCGTCAGGCCATTGCCGATATGCAGGCTGATGGCGCTGGTTTCGCGGGCTTTGCCTCATGGTTGGATTTAACCCCTGCTCATGCGGATATGCTGGCGGTTCCTGATGCCAGTTCAGTCGTTCAACTGCCTTGGAAAAAAGACGTGGCTTGGGTTGCCGCAAATTGTGTCATGGAAGACGAAAATGTGATGCAAGCGCCGCGCAATGTGCTAGGGGCCGTTATTGACCGTGCCGCCAGCAAAGGGCTGACTGTCAAATCTGGGGTTGAAGCTGAGTTTTTCTTGCTTACCCCTGATGGCAACCAGATTTCCGATCCTTTCGATATCGCAGAAAAGCCGTGTTACGATCAGCAAGCGGTCATGCGCCGATATGATGTGATTGCAGAAATTTGTGATTATATGCTTGAGCTTGGCTGGGGGCCGTATCAAAACGACCACGAAGACGCCAATGGCCAGTTTGAAATGAACTGGGAGTTTGATGAGGCGATGCGTACCGCCGACAAACATTCCTTTTTTAAGTTTATGACCAAATCTGTTGCTGAAAAACATGGCTTTCGGGCGACTTTCATGCCAAAGCCTATTGCCGGATTAACTGGCAATGGGTGTCATGTTCATGTCTCGGTCTGGGATAAAACCGGCAAAACCAATATGTTTGCTGATAACAGCATGGAGCTTGGCCTATCAAAAGATGGGCGGCATTTCTTGGGCGGGATTATGCGTCACGCTAGTGCCATGGCGGCCATCACCAACCCAACCGTCAACAGCTATAAGCGCATTAATGCCCCGCGCACCACATCAGGGGCAACATGGGCGCCGAACACTGTCACGTGGACAGGCAATAACCGCACCCATATGGTGCGCGTGCCGGGGCCGGGGCGGTTTGAATTGCGCCTGCCTGATGGGGCCGCTAACCCCTATCTGCTGCAGGCCGTGATTATTGCCGCCGGGCTTGATGGGCTAGATAATAAAGCTGATCCCGGTAAGCGATATGACATTGATATGTATGCCGAAGGCCACAAGGTTCGCGGCGCCCCCAAACTACCGCTTAACCTGTTAGATGCGTTGCGCAACTTTGACCGCGACAAAGGGCTTAAAGCGGCCATGGGAACAGAGTTTTCTGATGCTTTCCTAAAACTGAAACATCAGGAGTGGAATGCCTATGCCTCACATTTTACCCAATGGGAAAAAGACAACACCCTTGATATTTAATAAAGGGATATTTAATAAAGGATTTTATCATGTCTGATAGCGTAAGAGTCGAAACCCACGGTCATATTCTGGTCGTAACGCTGGATAAACCCAAGGTTAATGCTATTGACCACGAGATGAGCCGAGCCCTTGGTGATGCTTTTGCCCGGCTTCGGGATGATCATGATTTGCGGGTTGGCATTATTACCGCCGAAGGTGATCGCATCTTTTCCGCTGGATGGGATTTGAAATCGCTTAACAGTGGTGATGCTAAACTGGATGAGTGGTGGGATGATGGCGATTATGGTGATGGCGGCTTTGCTGGGCTGACCGAAAACTGGTCATTAAACAAACCTGTCATTGGCGCCTTAAATGGCTTGGTGATTGGCGGCGGATTTGAAATTGCCTTGGCCTGTGATCTGTTGATCGCTAGTGATCATGTTGAGTTTGCCCTGCCGGAAATGCCTTTGGGCATCATTCCAGATGCAGGCGCCATTCAGCGTCTGCCGCGCCGCATTCCTTATAATATCGCGATGGAAATGCTGTTGCTGGGGCGACGGATGAAAGCTGATGAAGCCGCGCATTATGGGCTGATCAATAAGGTCGTACCTCATGCGGATTTGATGACTGAGGCGATGGACTGGGCTGGAAAACTGGCTTGGGCCGCGCCTCTGGCTATGCAATCCGTCAAAGAAGTTCTGCGCCATATTGAATGTCAGCCCATGCAGCGCACCTTTTCTAGTATGCGTGAAGATGATCTGCCAACCTATCGCTCCATGCTAACGTCAGAAGATGCCGCCGAAGGCATTAAAGCGTTTGTTGAAAAGCGTGAACCTGTCTTTAAGGGAAAATAGCTATGCGTGTCGCACCAGACCAAGTCATCAATGTCACGAGTATTGGTGCCGGGCCTATTGGTGCTGGCTGGGCTGCTCATTTTTTAGCCAGAGGGTATCAGGTCACAGCCTATATCCATGACCCAAGCGAAGAAAACCAATTCATGTCGGTGGTCAACACCGCTTGGCCGTGTTTGGTTGATTTAGGGCTGGCGGATGGGGCTAGTCTCGAACGCTTAACGATTACTGATGATCTGAATGTGGCAACACAAGACGCCCAATTTATTCAGGAAAGCGCCCCTGAGCGCATGGAGATTAAACAGGCGCTCTATGAAACCCTTGGCCAGATCACAGCACCAGAAGTCGTGATTGCATCCAGCACATCCGGGCTGACCATGACAGATATTCAGATGAAATCCGCAACCCCTCAACGCTGTGTGGTTGGCCACCCCTTTAATCCCCCCTATCTGTTGCCATTGGTTGAGGTGATTGGCGGTGATCAGACCGCGGCTGAGGCGCTGGATTGGGTGATGGCATTTTATCATCACGCAGGCAAAGAGCCTATTCGGCTGAAAAAAGAAATTCCCGGCTTTATTGCGACGCGCTTGCAAGAGGCGCTTTGGCGTGAAGCTTTGCATATGGTTGCTAATGGTGAGGCGTCACCCGAAGACATTGACCGGGCGCTTCGCTTTGGCCCTGCTCCACGCATGGCTATTCAAGGGCAATGCATGGCCTTTCATGTGGCTTGCGGGGCTGGCGGTATGGCGACGAACCTAGATCAATTTGGGCCTGCGTTGAAGTTGCCATGGACACGCCTCGAGGCCCCTGAGCTGACCCAAGAATTGCGCGATGCGATGGTAGATGGCTGTAATGATATGGCGGCTGGCAAACATTTTGAAGATATGGCCGCAGAACGCGACCGCCGCATTGTTGCCGTGCTAAAAGCAGCAAATGCCCCGCTAGAATAGCATCAGCCAGATTTATGTTTCCGACTGATGGTGTTTTGGCAGTTTCGTAAAACTGTATATCGTTCCATGCCAAACTGGTTCATGTTCATCATCCGGCCATGCCATCCGATACTGGCTTGGCTTGCGCCCGAAAGTTTTGCTAAAGCAATGGGAGAAATACGACATGGAATTAAACCCGCAAGCGACCGAAATCTCGCGGATATTCATATTCGTGCTAACCAAAAGCGTACGCGCATATTGTAATTTTAACTGGCGATAAAACTGCACCACACTGCACCCCACATCACGGCGGAATAAGCGTTCCAGTTTTCGTTGCGGCACTTTGATCTGCTCACACAGCTCAGGGATAGAAATATTATCCTCAATATGGCGTTCCAAAAACCGCGTCACATCCCTGATCACCGGATTCACATCGCTGATATTAGTGCCAACGATAGGGCGCTGCATGGTTTCGGCAGAACGGATGCTTTGGTGCAACATTTGGCTGGCGACCTCCTTTGCCAAATCAGCGCCATGGGTGTTTGCCATTAAATGCAACATCAGATCAGCCCCTGCCGTCCCACCAGCGCAAGTCATGATCTGGCGGTCAAGGGTGTAAAGCTGTTCGGTGGCGATCACATCTGCAAAGGTTTCAGCAAAGCCAGCAAAGAACGACCAATGGGTAGTGGCAGGTTTCTGATTGAGAAGCCCGGCCCGCGCCAAAATATAAGCTCCGATTTCAACACCAATCATAGGCGATCCGTGCCGTGCCCGTTGGCGCAACCAATTGATAAGCTTGCTATCGGTATTACGTTCAGCCCCCCAACTTCCAAACAAGGCCACGGTGGCAGAGCTCATCTGATCTGATAACGGCTCACAATCCAAACTAATCCCATTGCTAGCAGTGATGCGCCCACCACCCAAGGATTGAAACTGCCAATGGTAAAGCGGTGATGGTGCAATATAATTTGCAATCCGCAACGGTTCGATCAAAGTCGTCAGGCTTGCCATATTAAAACGCGGCAGAACCACACAGATCAGTTGTTCAGGTGTTGGTGACGATGATGGCAACACATCCATGGGATTACCTCTTGGCAGAGAAATTATCGAAAAAAGGAAGATTATGGCGAAAAATTTATAATGGCAAGATGATTATATGAGGATGATTTGACAAGACACCAAGGGAGACAAATCATGAATATGGAAGTCATTTTGACCTGCGCGGTTACCGGAGCAGGCGATACCACCAGCAGAAGCGAGCACGTTCCGGTCACCCCAGATCAGATTGCCCAAGCCGCTATTGATGCCGCCAAGGCAGGCGCGTCTGCCGCCCATATCCATGTCCGCGACCCAGAAACCGGAAAAGGATCACGCGATACCGATTTGTTTCGTCAAGTCGTTGATAAGGTGCGGTCGTCCGACACCGATGTTGTGATTAATCTGACTGCCGGAATGGGCGGTGACTGGGTTCCCGATGACAATAATCCAGCTATGCCGGGGCCGGGAACAGATATGATTGGCCCCGAAGACCGTCTTGCCCATGTTATCGCGCTTAAACCAGAGATTTGCAGCCTTGATTGCGGCACTATGAACTTTGGCAATGGAAATGAGATTTATATTTCCACACCTGCCTATCTGCGCCAGATGGCAGAAATCGTTCAAAGCCTTGGGGTTAAGCCAGAACTTGAAGTGTTTGAGCTGGGGCATATCCGCTTTGCTAAACAGATGCTGGCAGAAGGCCTGATTGATGAACCGCCAATGTTCCAGATTTGCCTAGGCATTCCATGGGGGGCTGATCAGTCCGTCGATACCATGAAAGTGATGAAAGACGAATTGCCACAAGGCGCGTCATGGGCATCATTTGGAATCTCGCGAATGCAAATGCCGATGGCAGCGGCAGCGGTTGCCATGGGCGGTAATGTTCGTGTCGGCCTTGAGGATAATATCTATCTTGATAAAGGCGTTTTAGCGACCAATGCACAATTGGTTGAACGCGCCCGTGAGATTATCGAACGCATGGGCGCCCGTATTCTAACCCCAGAAGAGGCCCGCAAAAAACTTGGACTGAAAAAGCAGTCTTAGAGGAGAACCTGATGCCAGACCAGCTTAACCACGAAAACCAATTGCTAGCCGATAGCGTTCGCCGCTTTATGGAAGAAGAGATTTTTCCCCATGAAGATCAGGTTGATCGTGATGGGGCTGTTCCCATTGACTTAGGCCGCCAGATTGAACAACGCTCAAAAGAGGTAGGTTTGTTCGCCGCCAACTTGCCTGCTGAAATTGGTGGCGGCGGTCTGGATTATGAACAGATGGGTATTATTGAACATGAGTTTGGTAAAACCAGCCATGCCCTGCATTCTTGGATTGCACGTCCCACCGAAATCCTTTTGGCAACTGAAGGTGATCAACGCGATACCTATCTGATGCCCTGCTTGACCGGGGCAAAGCGTGAGCTGTTTGCCTTATCAGAACCTGAGGCTGGATCAGATATCATGTCAATGCGTACCAACGCCAAACGCGATGGTAAGGATTGGATTCTTAATGGCACAAAGCATTTTGTATCAGGGCCAGTTATGCCTGATTTTGCCATTGTTTTTGCTGTCACGGGTTATGATGATAACGGCAGGGGCAAGCGTCCACAAATCACCGCCTTTTTGGTCGATGTTGGCATGAAAGGGTTTGATATTGATATTGGTTATAACTGCGTTAGCTATCGCGGCTATCTGAACTTTAAGCTGGACTTTAATGATGTCCGGTTGAGTGAGGCGCATGTTCTGGGTGAAGTTGGCAAAGGGCTTGAGCTGTCCGGAAAATGGCTAGGCATGGGACGCATCTGGGTTGGTGCAACCTGTTGCGGTAAAGCCGAGCGCATGTATCAACTGGCCTGTGACTGGGCCGCTAACCGCAAGCAATTTGGTCAGCCTATTGGGCGTTTCCAAGCCACCGGATTTAAGCTAGCGGATATGGCGGTCGAAATGCACGCTGCTAATCTGATGGTCAAAGATGCTATCCAAAAAGCCAACCAAGGCATGATGAGTGACGCGGACGCCGCTATGGTGAAACTGTTTTGCTCTGAAATGCTGGGGCGGGTGGCAGATCATACCGTGCAGATTTACGGCGGGATGGGTTTGATGGAAGAATTGCCCATTCATCGGCTGTGGCGAGATGCACGGCTGGAACGGATTTGGGATGGCACATCTGAAATCCAGCGTCACATTATCACCCGATCTATCCTGAGGCCACTTGGTGCATGACGCCACAACAACGGCTAAATCTCAAACGGCTGTTGAAGCCGCGCCATGTCGCTGTGATTGGGGGCAGAGATGCCATCACCGTAGCAAAGGAATGTGCCCGAAGCGGTTATGATGGCCCGTTCTGGCCCGTTAATCCTAAGCGTGAAGATATCGGCGGCCACCCTTGTTATGCGTCTGTGGATGATTTGCCTGAACCACCTGATGCTTGTTTTATTGCTGTTCCGATTGCGGCAAGTATCGAAAGCCTAGCCAAGCTGAACGCCATGGGCGCAGGTGGGGCAGTTGTCTATACCGCAGGTTTTGGTGAGGTCGGGGCCGAAGGCGCAAGGCATGAAGCTGATCTGATCAAAGCCGCCGGCGATATGGCGATTATTGGCCCAAATTGTTATGGCATGATCAATTATGTTGACCGCGTTGCGCTATGGCCGTTTGAACATGGCGGGTACTATCCCGGATTTGGTGCCGCCGTCATTACCCAAAGCGGAATGTTATCATCAGACCTAACCATGAGCCAACGCTCACTCCCCCTTGCGTATATGCTGTCTATTGGCAATCAAGCCATGATCCGCATTGAGGATTATATCGACACGCTGGTTGATATGCCTGACGTTAGGGCCATCGGCATTCACATGGAAGGCCTCAAAGATACTGCCGCTTTTTCTGCGGCGGCGTGCAAAGCCTTAGACGCTGATAAGCCGATTGTTGTCTTAAAAACTGGCACCTCTGCCATTGGCGCAGAGTTAACGGTTAGCCATACTGGTTCGCTTTCTGGCACCGATGATGTCTATCAGGCCTTTTTTGATCGGCTAGGAATTATCCGCGCCAAAGAGCCGGGGGATTTTATTGAAATCCTAAAATATCTAACTGTCACGGCAAGACCCAAAGGCCGCCGGGTCACAGGCTTTACCTGTTCAGGTGGCGGCGCCACCATGCTCGCCGATTATGGGGAGGAGTTAGGCTTGCGCTATCCGCGCCCCAATGCGGCGCGGCATGAGGCATTGGCGCCTTTACTGCCCCATACTGCCACCGTTTCCAATCCACTAGATTACACCACCCCGATCTGGGGGATGCCGGAGAAAACCGAACCTGTCTTTGAGGTCATGATAAGTGAAGATACCGATATGGCAGTTCTGGTTCAGGATTATCCTGCCGCCGGTCTGGATGACAGCCGCGTCTATTACCATAATGATGCCATGGCCTTTGTCCGCGCCACCAAACGGCATGGAATTCCCGCCGCGATTTGTAGCACCATTTCTGAAAATCTGGATCGTGATGTCCGCGAAGAATTAATCAATCACGGCGTTGCCCCGATGCAAGGAATTGGTGACACCATGAAAGCCATGGCGGCGGCGGCAAAATATAACACAAAAAGAGAACGCCTTATGGCTTCCCCCCCCAAGCCATTGCTAGTGACCCAAAGCGACGACAAACCCATCAAGATGCTGAACGAATGGGACAGCAAAGCCTTATTGAAAAAGGCTGGGGTAACAACTCCTGCTGGCGTTATCTGCCGCGAGGCCGAGATCACCCTTGACGACCTTGATCACCTTGCCTTTCCTGTTGTCGTGAAAGCGGTGAGCGCTGATTTACCCCATAAAAGCGAATGTGGAGCTGTTCAAGTGGGGTTAACCAACGCAGACAACACAAAAGCAGCGGCAGATATCATCCGCCAGAATTGCGCCCAGCTTGCCCCAACTGCACAAATTGATGGGATAATGGTTGAGGAAATGGTCACCGCATCAGTGGCAGAAATCATGGTAAGCCTAAGGCGTGATGATCAGTTTGGCTGTATTCTGACCATGGCATCAGGTGGCATTTTGGTAGAGTTACTGAAAGACGCCGTGACGGTCATCATGCCCACCGATGCCGCCGGACTTAATGAAGCGATTGATCAATTAGCGGCAGCACGATTGATAGCAGGCTATCGCGGCAAAGCCGCAGGCAACCGCAAGGCGTTAACCGATACCATCATGGCGTTAAGCCGCATCATGGCAAGGGATGCGCATATCCACATGATGGAAATCAACCCCATCATGATTACCCCTGATCACGCCTTTGCGGCAGACGCGGTTATTCACATCAGCACATAAGGTGAGCCGCCTAACGCATGACAAATGGGTTGGCGATAGGATCATCTGAGATATTAATCCACGCCGTTTTAGGGCGCGTGTAATCATAAATCGCCTGCATCCCACTTTCCCGGCCATAACCTGAATCCTTATAGCCGCCAAAAGCCGCGATTGGCGAAACCATACGATAGGTATTGACCCAAACAATTCCGGCATTAACCGACCGTGTCATACGCATGGCTCTGGCTTGGTTAGCGGTAAAGATGCCAGCGGCTAGGCCATATTTGCTGTCATTGGCTTTGGCTAGCACTTCATCTTCATCATCAAAGCGCAAGACACTTAATACCGGCCCAAACAACTCTGTATCCACAATGGTCAGATTTTGGTCAGGCGCGGCAATAATCGTTGGTTCATAAAACCAGCCCTGATTAGGATCGGATGGACGCTTTCCCCCACTCAGCACGTCACCGCCTTCGGCCTTGGCCTGTTTCACCTGCTGTTCAATATGTTCAATTTGGGACATGGTTGCCAAAGGGCCCATTTGGGTGTCTTCTGCCAGAGGGTCGCCAAGCCGGATATTCGCTACTTGGCCTAACATCTGATCCAGAAACTGATCGGCAATGCGGTTATGCAGATATAGCCTTGAACCTGCTACACAGCTTTGCCCACTAGCGCCAAAGATTCCTGCGATGGAACCATTAACCGCACTTTCGATATTGGCATCATCAAAGACAATAAACGGCGACTTGCCGCCGAGTTCAAGCGAGACTTGGGCGAAGTTTTCAGCCGAGTTTCGCACCACATGACGCGCTGCCCCCGGCCCACCGGTAAAACTAATGCGCGCCACCAAGGGATGCGAGGTCAAAACCCGGCCGCAGGGGTCAGCGTGACCTGTGATAATATTCACCACCCCCGGCGGAAAACCTGCTTCTTCAATCAGACGTCCAAACTCCAGCATCGCAGCAGAGGCGTGCTCCGACGCTTTGAGAACCACGGTATTTCCTGCCGCCAAGGCTGGCCCAATTTTTACCGCAACCAAAAAGAGTTGCGAGTTCCAAGGCACAACCGCCGCCACCACGCCAAGCGGTTCGCGCAAGGTGATAGTCATCATATCAGGCTTATCAATAGGCAGGGTTTCGCCATGCACCTTATCAGCACAACCAGCATAGAAATGAAAAAACTCAGCGATATACTTGGCTTGCCAGCGCGTTTCCTTGAGCATTTTGCCCGTATCAATGGTTTCCGTACGGCCTAATTCTTCAGATTTGTCTGCTAACAATTCTGCCAATCTTCGCAAATGACGGCCGCGTTCTGTTGGTGTCATTTTTGCCCATGGCCCTGTGGTAAAGGCACGGTGCGCTGCTTCAACCGCGCGATTCACATCGTCTTCGCTAGCTTCTGGAATGTCACACCAGGCCTGTTCAGTGGTAGGGTTAATACTGTCAAACCGCTTCCCATCACTGGCATCAACCCATGCCCCATCTATCAGCATATGATAATGTTTTAATTCGCCCATTGTTGCTCTCCCCACCTTTGTCTTTTTTGTGCAATCTGGCACCAGTACATAGCAATCTGCCAAGCCTTTATCCTATCATGGTAAATGAGCCATCCCTACCAAGATTAATTATTTTGCCATGTTTTGGCGAAAAAATGATAACAGTTAAACCATCAGCCAGTGACCATAGAAATGTTAAGCTCATCACATAAGATCAGGGGGACAGAAACATGACAAAACAGGTGATCGGTGAGGCGCTTGAGATTAATGGACGGCGTCTATCCCTGTCGCGGGCTATTCGAGCCGGGGATTTTGTTTTTTTAACAGGGCAAATCCCAATGCAAGACGGGGCCGTCATGACAGAGGGCGATATCACCGCACAAACCCGGGTTGTTCTGGATGAGATCAAAGCCACCCTTGCCTTAGCAGAGTGTGAGCTGTCAGATGTCGTCAAAGCCATGGTTTGGCTTCGTGACCGGGCGGATTTTCCCGGCTTTAATGCGGTCTATGCTGAATATTTTCCAACCGATCCTCCTGCCCGTTCTGCGGTCATCAGCGAATTGCTGGTAGATGTTCGCGTTGAGGTTGAGGTCGTGGCCTATCGCCCCTTACCAGCATGACCCGTTTTGCCCCATCATTTACCCCTGACGGAACATACTATCATCTTGATAGCACAGGGGATGATACCAAAACCAATACCCTTATTCTTATCCATGGACTGGGTCTCCATCATGCCATGTGGCGGCATCAAACGGCGGCACTGGTTGAGGCGGTTTCTGATTCTGCCATGCCCTCTTATCAAGTGTTGCGTTATGATCTTTATGGTCACGGCAAATCTGCACCGCCGCCTGAGCCACCCTCATTAGCGCTGTTTTCACGCCAACTAAAAACCCTGATGGAGCATCTGAATATCCCTCATGCGGTTGTGATGGGGTTCTCGCTTGGCGGCATGATTGTTCGGCGTTTCGCCATGGATTATCCCAACATGGCAGAGGCCATCGCCATTCTGCATTCGCCGCATGAACGCGATCAGGCCGCGCATGATCACATCCAAAAGCGAGTGTATCAGGCCAAGGCCGATGGCCCCGACGCCACCGTTGAGGATGCTCTAACGCGCTGGTTTAGTGATGCCTTCCGCACCAGCCACCCTGCTGTGATGGATGAAGTCCGGCAATGGGTTAAGGCGAATGACCGCGACATCTATCCCCAGATTTATCAAGTGCTGGTTGATGGGGTCAGGGAATTAATCAAGCCAGAGCCGCCTATCGCTTGTCCCGCTCTGGTCATGACAGGAGATGAGGATTTTGGCAATAACCCGGATATGAGCGCGGCTATCGCCAGAGAGATTCCAGCATCCGAACTTCATATCCTTAAAGGGCTTCGTCATATGGCAATGCTAGAAGACCCAGAGGCATTTAACGCTGTCTTAATTCGGTTTATGAAGACAGTCATAAACACCTGATACACATGATCACATAAAGGAGACCGCATCATGGAACCAAATATTCGTAAAATTGTGACCTATAAAGAGGTCATCACATCTGATGGTGGGCGCGCCGCTACACCGCCGCTAGTGCTGTTTGCCGCTGCCGCAGTCATAGAAAACCCATGGGCAGGACGCGGATTTGTTGAAGACTTGATGCCAGAGATCAGGGCGTTTGGCCCAAAACTAGGCCAAATTCTCACCGATGAAATGTTGGCGCTAGGCGGTAGCAGTGATGCCATTGAAGCCATTGGCAAAGCCTCTATGGCAGGGCTGGATGGTGAGATGGAACACGCCTCAGCCATTATTCATACCGTTAATTATGGCAATTCCCTGCGCAAGGCCGTCGGCGGTAAAGCCTATTTGGGATTTACAAATACCCGCGGGCCAGCCAATACCCAGATCAATATCCCCCTGATGGATAAAAATGATACGGGTCGGCGATCCCATTATCTGACCGTTCAGATGCATATCCCTGATGCCCCGAATAGCAACGAATTGATTGTTGCTTTTGGGGGTTCAGTTGGCGGCAGACCGCATCACCGCATTGGGGATCGTTATAGTGATCTGGCGGCACTTGGTGCAGACCTTGATAACCCTGCTGGCGTGTAACGCTTGATCCGTTTCTATCTTGGTTAGGGGCAACAAAACCATAATGGTGTTGCCCCTAATTGGGTTTTGTTGCGGTTACCATGGCAACGCATCTCTTGCTGATATCGCTTGCTGATCCTGACTAAGGGCGGCAATATAAGGAATATGTGTTTGAGATCACTGTTCCTGATCCTGCCGAAGTGGAGACCTGCTATGACCCCTGATATGATGATACTGAATGGTCGTCTGATTACATTTGATAACCATCAACCTGCCGCCACCGCCTTAGCCATTCATGATGGCCGTATCGTTGCGGTTGGTGAGACCGCGGATATTCGCGCCATGGCAGGGCCAGATACCCGATTGATTGACGCTGGTGGTGGCACTGTTCTTCCTGGATTTATTGATAGCCATGTACATTTGTTTGGGGGGTCTGCTGAACTTGATTACCTTGATCTTTTTGGTGTTCAAGGCCTTGATGCCTTAACCGAAAAAATCCGCGCTTGGGCAAAAACCTGCCCGGATGATGCGATTATCTTTGCTGTTCAAGCTGACTATAACATTATTGCCTCAGGTCATCAGACGACACGGCATGACCTTGATAAAGCAATGCCAGACCGCCCCTTTGCCATGTTTGCCGCAGATCATCACACGATTTGGGCCAACACCAAAGCTTTGGAAATGGGTGGGATTCTTAATGGTGGTGACGCTGGCCAAGGGGCAGAAATTGTCATGGCGGCAGACGGCACCGCATCAGGCGAATTGCGAGAACCCGGCGCCTATGCGCCTGTGTTACGGCTTACCCGTTATGGCGGCCGAGATATGATCGGGATGGTCACAGGACGTAACCCTGACCCTGCCGCGACCGCCGCTGAACGTGTTCTTGATGCTGATGCTATTGCCCGTGGGATGAAACATTGCGCCAGCCACGGTATCACCAGCCTGCATAATATGGATGGCAATGTCTATACGCTGGAATTGCTAAAGGCGCTTGAAGACAGGGGCGATTTGTTATGCCGAACGGAAATCCCGTTTCATTTTAAATTTTTCGATACACTAAGCCGTTTTGAAGAAGCCGAAGCCATGCGCCGCGACTTTACTGGCGACCATGTCTGGTGCAATCGCGTTAAAATGTTTGTTGATGGCGTAATTGAGAGTTCAACCGCCCTGATGCTTGCCCCTTACCCCGGCCTTGATACCATTGGCGATGCGGTGTTTGACGAGGAGCTGTTCCGTCAGGCTTGTGTTGAGGCTGATCGGCGCGGATTTCAAATATCGGTTCACGCTATTGGTGATCTGGCTATTCGCCAAACCCTTGATGCGTATGAACTGGCGCGCAACACTAACGGCAAACGCGATAGCCGCCACCGCATTGAACATATTGAAGTGCTGCATCCTGATGATCTGCCACGTTTTGCTGAACTCGGTGTTGTTGCCTCAATTCAACCGGGCCATGCCCCGTTTGGGGCATATTTCTCGGCTGAAACCGTTGACCGAATGTTGCATCCGCACCAAAAGCCCACCGCCTTTGCTTGGCAAGATATTCGTGCCACTGGCGCCCCTGTTGTGTTTTCGACTGATTGGCCAGTGATCCCTGTTGATGTGATGCCAAATGTGAAATCAGCGGTTGCCCCAAAACCTATGCCTTCACCTTGGCGAAATCAAACACAGAGCCTGCACGATACTCTTGAGAGCTATACCGCAAGCAATGCTTGGGTTGAGTTTAATGAGGATAAGAAAGGCCGGTTAATCCCCGGTATGATGGCGGATATCGCGGTCATGTCCCATGACTTAGAGGCCATGAACCCTGAAGAACTGGATCAAGCCCGCGCCCAAACCACCATTTGTGACGGTAAAATCACTTACGAGGCCTAGCCCATGATAGCCTCGGTCAAGTGAACATCAAAAGGTTAAAAGCGCTTGCGTGAGACGAGGAAGAACAAGGTCACCACCAATAGGGAAATGCCCAGCAACACCGTCGATATCGCGTTGATTTCTGGCGTAATAACACGGCGAAGCTGTCCCAGCATATAGGTGGGAAGCGTATCCTGCCCAGCGGTTTTAACAAACTCTGTGATAATCACATCATCTAGCGAAATGACAAAGGCCAGCATAGCGCCAGCCATAATCCCCGGAAACAATAACGGCAAGGTGACACGCCGAAAAACCCTAAAGGGGGTGGCGTAAAGATCACCTGCGGCTGTCTCAAGGCTTAAATCCATGCCATCAAGGCGTGCCTTAATAGGCAGATACGCAAACGGAACACAGAACGCCGCGTGCGCCGCGATCAAATAGCCTAGGCCATAATATCCGGTGAAGGTTTTAATAATGGCAAAGAAAATCAGCAAGGCCACCGCCGTGACAATTTCTGGAACCATCAGAGGCTGATTGATCATCAAAAAGATCAGACTCTGCCCTTTGAACTTTGACGTGCGGGTTGTGCCTAACGCCGCCATTGTCGCTACCAAAGTGGATATCAATGAGGCTGATACAGCAATGATCAGCGACCGAATTGCCGCCTCTTGCACCAATTCATTTTCATAGGCTTTGACATACCAATGAAAAGAAAAGCCTTCCCATAACATCAGGTTGCCGCCCGCGTTAAATGAATAAAACACCAGCGTTAAAATTGGGGCGTAAAGCACAAAAAAACAAATCAGGGCAATGGTTGTAAACCCATGCTGGCGCGTAATGGAAAACGGTTTTTTGCGGAACAAACCACCTGTCATGTGTTTAGCCATGGTTGCGCTCCGATTTCTGAACGAGCCGGACATAGAAAATCAAGGCAATCATAACAATCGCAAGCATTGTCACAGCAAGCGCCGCCCCAAGGGGCCAGTTTTTGCCCTGACCAAATTGCAATTCAATCAGATTACCTACCATCAAACGCTTGCCTCCACCTAGCACTCTAGGGGTCACATAAGCACCAAGAGAGGGCACAAAGACAAGGATAGAACCAGCAATAATCCCCGGCTTAATAATCGGGATAACAATGCGCCTCAGCACTTTTAAGCGTGAGGCATAAAGATCATATCCGGCTTCAACAAACCGGAAATCAAATCTTTCCATGGAGGCATAAATCGGCAACACCATCAGAGGCAGATACACATAAGCCATGCCAACTAAAATGGCAAAATCGGTGTAAAGCATCCGAATTGGCTCTTGGATCAGCCCTAAAGACATCAAGGAATTGTTAATCACGCCCTGATTCCTGATCAATTCCAGAATAGCGAAAGTGCGGATCAACAGGTTCGTCCAAAACGGGATAGTGATGAGAAAAAGCCAGACATTCCGTGTTGAAGGCGGGCGCGTGGCAATAAAATACGCGGTTGGAAACCCAAAAAACAAACATAATGCCGTTGTCAAAAAGGACAGTTGCACCGACCGCCAGAAAATAGAGAGATGCGCATCAGATAGCGATACCGTGTCATCAAAAATATCTTTGGTGTAAAGAACATTGAACCACGCTTCGGTCGAAAACTCCCAAACGACACCGCCGTAATTTCCTGACGATAAGAACGAGTAAATGATAACAATGATCAAAGGGCCAGAGGCGGCAAACAACAACAGCAAAAGGGCAGGTGTTGATAACAACCAATTTGCACGGGTTCTGCGCCTGATCTGGTCTTGTTCAAGTTCGCTTAATTTCCGGCTCATCTTTTGGTTAATCCTTCAGAACCTTGAGGGCATTATCGTCAACAAAAACCCCCAGTTTATCACCAATCGCAGGATTAAAGCCGCCTTCAAGGGTGTTTTGGGCGCGGACAACGAACTGAGTGCCATCATCCAGATCAAGATGATAATTGGTATCTGTCCCAAAAAACAGCTTATTTGCTAGCGTTCCTGTTAACATTGCGCCGCGGGTTTTCCCATCAAGTCGGGCGTGTTCTGGACGAATAAACACCAGCGCCTTTTTATCATTAGCTTTATTCGCAGGGATTTTGACAGGATAGCTTTTCTTACTATTGGCAAAGCGGATAGCGCCGAGCCCGTTACGGCCACTGGCCTTGCCCACAATATCGACTTCAACAAAGTTTGACTCACCAATAAAATCCGCGACAAAGCGATCTTGAGGATCGTTATAAATTTCATCTGGCGTACCAACCTGAAGAATATGCCCTTGGTTCATCACCGCGATGCGATCCGACATGGTCAGCGCCTCTTCCTGATCATGAGTCACAAAGATAAAGGTAATGCCCGTTTCTAATTGCAGACGTTTCAACTCAATCTGCATCCCACGCCGCAATTTATAATCCAGCGCAGAAAGCGGTTCATCCAAAAGCAACACATTCGGTTTTGGCGCTAAGGCCCGTGCCAGTGCCACCCGTTGTTGCTGACCACCAGAAATCTGATTGGTGCGCCGATCTTTTAATTCTTCCATATGCACCAAGGCCAGCATTTCATCGACGGTTTGGTTAATCTCATGCTTTGGCTTGTTCAACATCTCCAACCCAAAGCTAATATTCTGAGCCACGGTTAAATGCGGAAACAGGGCATAGCTCTGAAACACTGTGTTGACTGAACGCTGATATGGGGGAAGTGTGGTGATATCGTTTTGATCAAGCAGGATTGTTCCAAAACTAGGGCTTTCGAAACCTGCAATGAGGCGTAATAATGTGGTCTTACCACAGCCTGATGGCCCTAACAGGGTAAAAAATTCATTGCGGCGGATATTAACCGAAACATCATCAAGGGCTTTGACCAGATTTGGTTCTGCCCCAAAATATTTCCCCACCCCTTGGATTTGGATGGTGTTATCAACCATATGCTATCTCCAAATTTTGATCAGCCATAATAAACCTTAATCCTTCATTTATCCGTACCGATTGTTCCTGCAAAGCCCGAAGATTACAAGTTTTATCTGTTTCTACGGCTTTCTTGATTGGGTTAACATCTGAATATCCGGCATTGGCGCCTTGGTTGCGTCATGTTTTGCCAGCTCAATTTCAATGGCAAGGCCAATTTCCAACAGCCGTTGGTCACCGCCCGGCGGCCCTAGCAATTGAATCCCGAAAGGCATCCCATGATCGTCAACCCCGCAAGGCACCACTAATGAACAAGCCATGACCATCGTCGGGGCATAGCAAAGCGCTAACCAGCGCATATAGGTTGGCATCGCCTGCCCATCAATCTGATCAATATAACGCTTAGCATGAGGGAAAGGCGAAACCGCCGCTGCCGGACAGATCACCACATCCACCTCATCAAAAAGCGCAAGCCACTGCCGGGCTAATCGGCTTTGGGTCTGATGCGCCATCGCCACATCAGCAAGATTATAGCTAAGGGCGCGTTCCACATTATCAATAATCAAGGGGCTGATATGGTCACGGTGCTGATCAACAAGAGTCTTCATGCCTGCCACATAACTCACCCCGCGCAAGATTTCAAAACAGTCATGCACATCTTTGAAATCCGGATCTTGCCGCGAGCAAAACTGAAACGCCGAAGACAATATCCCCATGCGGTGCGAAAACACCCCTTTGATCTCATCCGCTACTGGCGCAACCCCTAAATCAACAGAAATGGCGGCTTTGATCGTATCCAAGTTTGCCGCTGTCATGGGATCAGGCATCAGCCGCAAGGTGTCTGGGGAAAACGGGTCACGGTTATCGACACTCATCTGGGCGTTTAACAGCAACGCCGCATCCGCCACATGACGCGCCATAGGCCCTAACACCGCAAAAGGGGCTAGGGCGTTGGCTTTATCCACATCAGGCACTAAACCGGGGCTAGGCCGAAATCCGGTAATGCCGCAAAATCCTGCAGGTGTTCGCAAACTGCCGCCAAAATCTGAGCCTGACGCCAATGGCACCATTCCGGTTGCAAGCGCCACCGCAGACCCCCCTGATGATCCAGCGCAAGTCTTTGTGGGGTCATAAGGATTACCCGTTGCCCCAAACACATCATTCCATGTGTTGCCGCCAGTGCCGAACTCTGGCGTGTTGGTTTTGCCAATGATAATGCCGCCTGCTGCCTTGACCTGCGCCACCGAAAGATCATCCTGCTCTGGCATATGGTCACGAAACGGAATTGAGCCATGTGTCGTTCGCATCCCGGCCGTTGCCTCAAGGTCTTTAATTGCCACTGGCAAGCCAGCTAGCAGACCGATATCTTCGCCTTTCTGATGCTTTGTTTCGGCGGCCTTTGCCGCTGATAACGCGGCATCAAAATCATGAGTGACCATAGCGTTAACCGCGGGATTGACCGCTTCAATTCTGGCGATGGCGGCTTCCATGACATCCACGGGGGAAAGCTCACCTGTTTTGATTTCCGCAATCAGCGCCTTGGCTGACATTTGACATAAATCACTCATTTCTATCGCTTTCTTATTTGTTTTTACCTAACGCCGCCGCGACAGCATGAATGGCCAATTGGGTATCCACCTTAAAGGTATCATCCAGAAAATCTGGCCAAGTCGAGAGTTTGACAACCACCATATTATAGGCAGGGGAGATATAGATAAGCTGACCAAATACCCCAAGGCACATGAAGGCTTCGGTAGTCATATCCTCAATCCAGAATTGGTTGCGATAACATCCATTAGGCAAAAGGCGTCGCCGTTCATCTGAAAACAGCCCATGAGGGCCACGCCGAACATCCGTGATCCATGCTTGAGGGATAATGCGCTTGCCTTGGCACATGCCGTCATCCAAATAAAGCTGACCAAAGCGCCCGAAATCCCGCAAACATCCATTAAAGCCGCCACTAGCAAGGCCATATCCATTAGGATCAACCGTGAAAAAGCCGTCTTCTTCTGCCCCCATCGGTTGCCATAACTCTTTGCTAATCAATTCATGCAGAGGTAGGCCAGTCACCTTAATCATGACATGAGCCAAGAGATCCGTTTCAATAGATCGGTAGAGAAATCGCTCACCATGTTCGGCGTCACAGGTTTTTAGCGTTAAAATCTGATCCCAAATGGTTTCTGGCCAGACAATATCCGGATCAGCATCAGGGGAAATAGGACGCCAGCCTGATGCCACATCGGTTTTACCAACGTCCGAATCCAAGCGCGTGTATTCTTCACTATACTGAACGCCAGAGGTCATATCCAAAACCTGTTGAATAGTGGCATCACGCCATGCCGTATCAGCGATTTCAGGCAAATAGGTAACCACCGGGGCGGCAGGGTCAATCAAGCCTCTATCAATAAGAATGCCTGTCACCGTTGAGGTAATGGATTTCGATACCGACTGCATCAGATGCGGCGTTTCTGGCCGCATGGCGTTATGATAACTTTCATGCACAATTTTACCGTCGCACATCACTAGCATAGCGTCGGTATAACTATCATCCAAATAATCAGCGACCGTCTGTTTCTGACCATTGGAACGCGTAAAGCTGATATCTGTGATGGTTTGTTCTTGGCGCGGTAAGACGCGTGCCGGTCCAGACCCTCGCCAAACTCTGGCGGTGGGCATAAACTCATTTATATGTTGAAACGTCCAGCGGTTCCATGGCGGGCGATCCCAATCCATCCTTGGAAACCGCAAAAATTGATCTGAGGGAAACCCCTGCATAATAGGTGGCGGTGTTTCGCTATTCTTATACGACTTCACTTCATTCTCCCCCTGCTTATTTTATCCTTTTATAAATTGTTATCCATGCTACCCCCTATGTCAAACAGTGGTTTTTACATGCTAGTTAAATATGTCAGATCATGGCAGGATAAAGCGATCATATAAGGAGAGTCACCATGAATGAATTTTTTGAATGTGATGCCACAGACCTAGCGGCGCATATTGCATCAGGCGCGATTAGCGCAAAGGATATGTTGAAAGCCTCTCTTGCCCGAAGCAAGCGGCTTAACCCTGCGCTAGATGCTGTTGTCCATGAACAGCCAGAGGTCGCAGAACAGCTTTGTGATGAGACGCCTGCGGATGCACCCTTATCTGGCGTGCCAACTTTGCTCAAAGATTTAGGGGCGGAGGCCAAAGCCTTTCCTTCACATAATGGCTCACGGCTCTATCGTGATACGGTTTATCCATATGATTCCTCAATTTATACTCGTATGCGTGCCGCAGGATTAATCCCTTTTGCTCGCACCACCTCGCCCGAATTAGGCATTGGCCCAACAACAGAAGCCGGGGTATATGGCAAACCCACCCGTAATCCGTGGAACACAGATCATACCACTGGCGGCTCGTCTGGTGGCTCTGGCGCTGCTGTTGCGGCAGGGATTGTCCCCTTGGCGCATGGCTCAGATGGGGGCGGCTCTGTTAGAATTCCGGCTTCATGCTGTGGGCTTGTTGGCCTCAAACCTACGCGGGCGCGACTTCCTGATGGTCCCGGCGTAGGCGAAGGCTGGGCTGGTATGGCGATTGATGGCTTTCTAACACGTTCTGTGCGTGATACCGCGTTGATGATGGATTTATGCCATGGCGCGGATCTAGGGGCGCCTTATTATGCTCCGCCACTCAAAGCTGGGTTTCGGGCAGCTATGAAAACACCCCCAAAAGGCCTACGCATCGCGGTTCTTGACACTGATTTTCTGGGTAACCCGATTGATCCTGAATGCCGTGAAGCGGTTTATAAAGTTGCTGGTCTGCTCAAAGGGTTAGGCCATGAGGTGATATCATGGCAAACCACTATCGCCAAACCAGTGCGCGAGATGATGATGGCATGGACCAAGATCGTTGCTTCTGGAACGGAATTATCTGTGCGCTATAAAAAAGCCATCTCAGAGCTGAAACCCGAGGATGTTGACGGCGTTACCTATGGGGCCGTGCAATTAGGGCAAACCGTTAGTGGGGCAGATTATCTGCAATCCATTAATAGCATCCATAGTTTTGGACGCCGCATGGCGGCTCTATTCCAAGATTTTGATGTGCTTTTAACCCCCACCTTAGCAGAGCCGCCAGCAAAAATTGGCCGCTATAAACCTGATAACACTGATTTCATGGATTATCGCAATGGCCCCGGCGGCGTCTTTAGCTATTCGCCTTATACGGCGGTGTTTAATGCGTCTGGTCAGCCAGCCATCTCTCTGCCAATGCATTGGGCGCCGGGTAATCTGCCCGTTGGGGTGCATTTTGCGGCAGCTTTTGGTGAAGATGAAATGCTTATCGGTTTAGCCGCTGATCTTGAAGACGCCGCCCCATGGCAAGACAAGCAACTGGAGATGATCCGGCAGTGGCATTAACCCTAAACAACTTCAGGGATAACCATTAGGACAGCTATTAGGAATAACTATTAGGAATAACTGGGGCATAAAAAAGGGGCAACATAACCGTTGCCCCTTTTCTTACCTGTGATCTCAAAAGAAACAGATTTACTTTTGCAATTCTGTCCAGATCGCGGAATACATTTCCTGTACATCAGGTGGGCAGGTTTCACTGAAATAGCCCATGGGAATAAACTCCGCCGGAATATCAATCTCTGGCGCGCCCTTCATATCCTCTGGCATAAATGGCTCAGAGCCTTTGATTCCATTAGCATAACGCGCAAACGCCGATGCCAAGGCCGCATTTTCAGGCTCCATCAAAAAGTTCTGGAAAAGCTTAGCGTTTTCGACATTCTTAGCATCTTTCAGGACAACAACCGCGTCCATCCACATGGGGTAGCCCTCTCTTGGGTAGCCAAAGCGGACATCTGTATTTTTCTCTCTTGCCCGGAAAGCCGCCCCATTCCAATAGAGTGATGCGCCGAGATCACGACCAGCAAATTTTTCAATCACACCATAATCCATGGACAACCAATGCGGCTTAGCGTTGATCAGAACATCACGCGCTTTTTTCAGTTCACTTTTATTGCTTGAGCATTGCTCACTGCCAGTATAGTTCAGGGCGGCGTTAATCAAGTCCAGCATTTCTGGTGCCACATTGATTTTGCCCTTAAGCTCTTCAGGTGGATCAAAAATAACCGCCAATGTGTTGATATCGCCATTATAAACCGAGGTATCAACAACAACGCCTACCGTACCCCACTGATAGGGAACTGAATATCTATGGCCGGGGTCCCAGTCAGGGCTTTTGAACTCATCCCTGACGTTTTGATAATTGGACATCTGGGTTGGGTTTGTTTCAAGCAACAAACCTTCGCTAATCCAAATTGGCATAAAGCTAGCTGATGGAACCGCCATATCAAATCCATGAGCCCCTGCGCGCACCTTCGCCAAAGCGGTGTCGTTGGAATCATAGTCTGTGATGGTTACTTTCACATCATAGGTCTTTTCGAATTTCTCAATTAACTCTGGGCTTGTGTAATTGCCCCAGTTAAAGATATTCAACTCACCTGCCGCATAAGCGTTGGTAGCGGCAAGCATCCCAACACCAGCAACAACTGCGGTAAAATGTTTACGGATCATCTTATTTCCTCCAGTTTATATTATATGAAGTTATGGTAATCCGTTTTTTAGCATTTTGTATAGAGTGATTCTTAACAAATTTCGTTTGTGCGATCCTTTGGTTCCGCCATATTTTCAAAAATTCATCTGATCTTTCCATTGCCTAAACAGTAACCAACTGTTTGTGAGGAAGAATGATGAAAACCCTGATGATTTTGCCAGCGCTCTGCGCTGTTGCCGCTCTTTCGGCTTGTAACCCTGCCTCTCTTAGCGGCACCACATCTGCAGAAGTGGTGGATTTTCACCAAATGCGACTTGGTGATCTGCAAACCATTAATGATTTTGAAAGCTGTGTTGAAGACGGCATTTCCCGTGACAGCATGGCACGGGACAATGGTGATCCTGCCCAGTTTCTGTCAAGCGCAGAGATACTCGAAGGCTGCGAATATCATGTCATCAACGCTGCCCATCTGGTCCCCGAAGATCAAAGGATGAAGGTCTATGCGCTTAGCATCCAGAATTATTTTATCGGCGGTAATGTTGCCAAGGCCAAAACAAACTTGGAAAAGTTTAGGACAACATTTCATGGCAAAGACCTGATTTATGCTGATGGCACCTCATTCACAGATACATATGATGTGCTGTTTTCTTATACCCATAACGATAAGAAATCCTTACTTAACCTCGCATCAATGAACGCCAAACCATCAGTTAAGGATGAAGTGCGCCGCGTTTGGTACTGGGAAAACAATTAGGCCAAAGCGTCCGGAAAGGAATTAGCATCATGAAAAGAACAATCCGTCATACTCTCTCAGCCGCGTTGCTGGCAGCAACCACCCTGACAAGTTTGCCTGCCATGGCTAGCCAAACAAGCTGGAGCCCTAGCATCAGTGAGAAAATCCTAATGCTACCATCCGAGCATCTAGAGACCGCCATTGAACAGGATTTCGATCGCTCGCCTCTGGCGTCTGAACTTAGCAGTCTGGAAACCAATATTTCCAGCCAGATCAATTTCCTGTCACAGGTTCAGAATGATCTTGATCTCTATGATGGTGAACAAAGGCTGGAAGCTCGGCATCAGCTTATCGCAGGAAAACGCGATTATATCGAAATGATGGGCACCCAAATCGACCTCAAGAAAAAGCGTTTAGCCGTTAAGCTTGAGATTTACGAACGCCTCATGCGGAAAGCGCGCCAAGGGGCGGCAACCAACAGCCAAAGCGCAAGTTTTGATGCTGCACGTAACGCGGTAGCCAATCGTGCAAGCAGTGTTGATAGCAGTTTGCGTGAAGATTTATTCACCAACACAATGATGCCGGAAACGGATTTTGCCAAAGCCTATGCTGATAATCAGGCGGCTATTAGCCAGCTGGTTGAGGCTATTAACACCCACCCATCTCAACAAAACACTAGCACCATTGATGGTGAGCCCATGAGCCGCGAAGAAGAATTGCGGCTGACCATTCATGATATCCAATCACAACTGGCTATCCTTGATATGGAAGACGAGGTGTTGGGATATATGGCGAAATTGGTGGCACTTGACGCCAAGGCCTTTTCTCTTGATCTGGCAGAATATCAGTATGGTGCCGATGGATATGCGCCTGCTGTTTATAACTCACCTGCCAATAACCTACAGATTTTTATTAATCGCTAAGCAACCCCATAAGTCATCTTATGCGAAAGGATATTTCCATGAAACGTTTATTTGCTCTCTCTGCCGCTGTGATTTGCCTTGTTGGCGTTACCGCCACTGCCAAAGCAGACTCGCTCCAGAATCTGGAACGCGAACGCGCCATTGCCGTCTCAAAAATGCTGAACGCAGATATTTCTGTGGCCCAGCGGTCTGAATATATGATGGCCTCGTGGCGTCGGCTGACCGATCTGGAAAAGATGGTCATTAATGACAAATCCCTGAAATCCAGCTCACCAGCCGCGGCTTTGCGTGCGTTCAATAGCTATGAGCTGACTTTTCTGAGCCATGCAGCAGCAGAAAAAAAGCAGAAAATTACTCAGCATTGGGCAGAGACTGTTGGCCTCTCCACAAGTGATCTTCTGGTGGCGAGGGTCGGCAGATGAGCTGGTCAATCTGGCATAACAATATCGGATTAGGTGGCCGCGCCGTTACCTTAGTGATGGGGGCTATGGTCATCCTGCTGGCAGGGTTTTCCTTTGCCAGCAGTCTTCCGGCAAGCGCCATTTTTAACTGGATAGTGGATGTGTTGGGGTTAGGTTTTGTGTCCCTAACCATGATCCTTATTCTGGTAAGCATTTTTAGCGGTATGAAGCTGCTGGAAACGCGAGGCGAAGCCCCTTCAGATGCCATGGATGGCTTTCGCCGGAAATGGTTATTAAGTGGGCTTCAAGCTTGTAATGGGATTGCAACCATTGCCCTGACTTTTACCTTACTGGGCATTTCTCTTGGTATTGGCTCACTTTCTCATGGGGGATTAACCCCTGACACGATCAATGATGTCATCGCTAACCTGACGCAACATTTCAGCATGGCCTTTATGACGTCGGTGATTGGTTTGCCAGTATCTGCTGTTTTACGCACCGTTCTGATCCTGATCAATGCCACGGTGATGAGTGGTGATCGCCCTGTTCAACATTCCAACCCTCTTGTTGTAGGAGAATAATTTATGCGGTTCCTTATGTTCAATATTTGTGTTCTGGCCTGTCTTGGCTATTTGTTCACAGCCTCACCTGATCAGTCTTTTTCCTCATGGTTAACAGGCACATCAAAAACGGTTGTCGCCAGCGTTGACCAAGTGATGCAAGATGGCAAAGACAATATCGATAATGGCAACTTAACCGAAACTGCATCTGATCTGATGGCAGAGATCACCGCCGACATAACCGCGCCATCAGAGACTGATCAATTGCGTGAGGATATCAAATCTCTCAAAGCCGAGGTTTCAAGCCTGAACACCCTTTTGGAAGATATGCAAATGCCGGCGGCGACCATGACCACAGGTGAGGCGGAAACCCCGCCCTCAGACGTTGAGCCCGTGATCTTGGTGGAACAAGCTGATCCCGCGGTGAGTGATCGTGACATCGCTAACGCCTTTGCGGAATTAGCAGAAGCCGAGCAGGAAAACTTGGTTGCCCCCAGCCTTGATCCCAGCTTTAACACAAGTCAGAGTATCGGCCAGAATTCTAATCTGGAAGCCTATATGGACAGCGCCAATACCACTGATCCCATGCGTTACATGACCCCTGCCGAACGCCAGCAAGACCTTGGCAAACTGATGCTGGATATGCAGGTGTTCTATCTTGAAAAATCGGGGATTTAATCATGCGCTTAGCTTCGGTGATACTGTTGTTTGGGTTTTTAGCGATAGTCTGGTTAGAGCCGCAACAGGTTTTGCCAGACACCCTGCCAACCGCCATGACGCCGGAGCAAGCCCCTGACCTTGCAACAGACACGCCCCAAACCCCAACCCATGAGGCTATGGCCAGCCTCCGTTTCGTTAGCTTGCCTGCTGAGGTTCTTCCTCCATCAGCAGAGCCTGCTAACGAGATTGATGCGCCAAAAGCCGAGATAAATATCACTGACCATAGGCCAGAAACTCCTTTGCCAGAATTGACCCCCAAACCTGCCCAGACCCAGCCATTAACGGCACCTCCTGTTATAGCGCCAATGCCTCCGGCTAACATCACGGCGGTGGACACACCATCCGCGCCTCTGTTACCGAAACCGCTTATGCTTGAACGTAAAGCTGATCCCAGCCAGGCAGTGTTAAAGCCTTTGGAAAAGCCTATAGCAAAGATTGATAACGCCTCAACCATCACTCGCCCTGCCGCAGAAATAATAACGGCGGCAGCCATAACCATGACCGCGTCTAGTCAAAATCGGCAACACGCGATGAAGCAAATGGACGACGCTGATGATCAGCTTGCGCTGGAGCTGTTCTGGCCAGATCATCACGCTGATCGGGAAAAGGTGGCGGTCATTCTGCGCCAATGCTTTGGTTTGACAAGTGGATATTTGCTTAATAATGGAAAGCTCTATGATATGCGCGGCGGCAAGGTTAAGGCGGCTAATCGCCATTTCTATTCCCCTTATTTGCGCTCACGCCATAATATTGATACCACAGAAACAACTCATCAAGCCAAGCTTCAAGCTCAACTCGGCGCTGGCACGCCAGTGCAATTATTTAGCAAAACTGGTGATAGTTATATTATTGGGGGATTGCTCAACGCCGCTGGGGCAGATCGGCTCCATGGCCGAGTCTCCGGGGCTTACACGATAAGCCAAGGTCAGCTTTATATTGATGATATCCGCGTGAAAGGGCAATCCATATCAGGGCGCGTCGCCCTTGGTGATGCGCGGTGCCTTTGACGCGACAGATACCTTTTATCAGGGCATATCCTGTGATGCCATGCGGGCGCCAATACCTGTGTCATGCAAGCGTTTGCTCATACTAACGGTTGGCCGGTTGATCCATCGTTCAAACCATGGATACCACGAGTTGTCCAAATGATCTGATGTCGCAAGCATAATCACCATTGGCCCCGAGGCGTCAGAAATTGGCATACTGCGCATATTTTCTGTCGGGGCCAGTGCCGACTGCGTAGGTTGCATCAATAGCGCGTGATCCCCATTATGATCATCATCACTTGAGTTCTGGCGAACAGCGACAGCAATCGCTTGACGAGATGAACCCATATTTCGGATGTCCAGATAAAGCCGACAGCGGTTTTGCGGCAATGGCGGTAAGGTCTCACCATCCACCAGATGTTTATGCCAACGCAAATCATTATCACCGCAACCGCCAGAGCCATCACCCGGAACCGCCCAGACGAGATGCACCTCTAAATCACGGATGAGGCGGTCTGATTTGCGCCGCAAACCCATTTCTTCAAACAAACGAAAACTTACCCGTGAGATCGTGTCCGGATTTTGCCGATAGGTCTTTAAGACGCGGATAAGCTCAACAAGCCGTCCTTGTTTTTCAAGCATCATCGCATCATGAATAGGTTGCCATGGCGTCTTTTGATAAAGACCAAAAACCATTAAAGCCGTCAGGCCATAGGCCATGATCTGTCGCCGCCGCCAACACCATGACAACCCCCATCGCCATAGCCGAGGCAAAGCTGGCTTTTGATCAACAGGCTCAGCATTGGTAGAGGCGGCAAAGGCAGGGTCTGTCAACAACTGATCAATTTCTGTTACCCCGCGAGCCGCGTGCAAAACAAATCCTTTGGATGTAAGATGTTCACATTCCGCCAAATTGTCAGGATGCATCACCAGATGAACGGTCATGCCCTTGCTGATAAGATCAGCAAACAGTGTCTGGCTAGAGGCTAGCTTTTCCTGAATATGCTGAACCGGGGTGACATTTTGATCAATATCAACCTGACCTGTGGCCCAGATGATATGCTTTGCGCCAGCGTGACGAAATAGCCTGTGATGGTGGAGCCGATGCGCCAACAGCATTGGCAATTGCCAACTGTTACCCTGATCAATGGCGCCACTAACATCGGTACGAAAGGATGCTACCCCTGTCAGTTTTTCAATTAACCCTGTAGGGCGCCGAACAAAAGCATGATAAGCCGCGCTAACAGGCAGACCTTCAAAACTGCCAGCAAGGCAGATCACCGATTCAATATCCGCGCCTTCCTCAATCAGAGAGATAATCTCAACCGGATGCCGCGTCGTCGGTATATAGACTCTGGTCACTTGATATAAAGTTCCGTCTCTGGATCCCTCAAATCCTTCAACATGGGATCATCACTATGCCATAAAAGCTGTATGCGCTGATCCTTAATAGACGTCAATGGTTTCTGGCGATAAATTCCATCGCGATAGGACACCAAAGCACTTGGTTGGTCTTGTTCTGACGATAATTTCTGATGAAAAAGCAACTGAACATAGACAAGCCCATCTTGAGCCGCAGAAGGCAGAATCTTGATATCAAAAGCACTGCCATGCCGATAATCGCTGGCGCTAGACGCCGCCGCTTGGCTAGGTTGATTGGCAATGGCGCACCTGTCCAGAATAGCCTTAAACTGTTTTCTGGCTGTGAAGTTTTGCGATATCTTCTGCATCAGCGCATCACTGGCCTTGCCTTCAGCAGCTTGCCATAGGCTATGCAAATCTAATCCATCCGCGCTTTTGGAATCATCATTAAGATGTCGCCGCATCAGATCAGCATCAGTCAGTTTATCAAATAATGTTCCGGCTTCAGACAGAATGGCCTTGCTGTGTTTATCCATCGCCATGCTCCCTTTTATAGATGCGGTTAAATTGTTGCTTAAAAATCATATGATCGTTGCGGTATAGGTCTTCGAGTTGGTCGCCCATAAAGTCTAAATCCTTGATGAACCTGTTGAGATCATGGGCAATCATCTCAGCATAACCAGCAGCAAGATAAAGCCCATCAAGCCATGCCGAATGATCCCCACTTTCAGGAGCCTCTTTCAATCCTGCCCGGCGATATTTCCTTGCCCCAGATTTTAGCTCTGACAGCATTGCTTTTAGGGCACTTTGTGCTGGCAGGTGATCTAGCTGATCAAAAAGACGATCTGCTGATATGGTGGATTGATCCGACAATACCCCTGCTTCACGCATCAGATCAGTCAGTTCACGCTTACTTTCCTCATCAAGCATATGAGCTAATAGGGCAAGCCCTGCTAGTTGCCGTTCTTCTATTAGACGCTGGCAAGCGGTGCGAGCCGTTCCCATGGCAACCGTCTGAATATCTCGCCATGCCTCAAGACAATCCTGATACACTTTGGGGTTTTTATCCGTCATCACGGCGTCAATATCTGGCTGATGTTTGCTTACGCGAGTCGCTTGGGTGAGACGGTTTTGGATAAGCGAAAACACCATGCCCCGAAGCAGTGAGCGTTTAAGCGCTACTGCCTGATCATTGGCATGGGCTAGCAACGCTATCTTATCACGTTCGGTATTGCTGAACATTTTGATGTGATCGGCTGGCGGCATCGCCAGACCGTCATAGCCTGCTTTTATCCCTGATGCTTTTTCGCCTGATAACATCTCGCTACTTTGAAATGCTTTTGGCCCTGCTTCTAGAAAACCAATATCATCATGGTCATCATAGAAATGATCTATGGTGAGATCATTTAAGCGGTGTTCACCATCGGTCAAACTATCCGCAGAGGAAAATTTAGACCGGCTTGCCATCATAATTCCACGCCGGAAAGTTACCCATGCCCTCAGACAAGTGTCATATAATTTCAAACTCACATCTTTATCTAAACTTTTTTCACACCAGAAATCGAAAATGATCTCATCGGTAATATCGCTTTCTGATAATTTAGCGTCTGGTGATAGAGATTGCTCAAGATAGTCTTGCAGCAGTAAGGTCATTTGGCGTTCTGAGCTTCGCGGCAAATGCTCTGCCAGAAACCGATAGAGCCGCTTGGAAAGGTCATTAGCAATAGTTTTGATAGCCGACGCCCCGATGTTCTGACCAAGCTTATCATAAGTATCAAGAAACACGTCAAACCCTATGGCTTCAGCCAAAAAACTAGCCAAGGCCAAAGATAAGGGTGCCCGCGAAAACGCTTGGCGCCATAGGGGTTGGTGGTTAGTGAACACCAACTGATCATCTTCAATCTTAAGAGCATCGGGACGATCCGCATCAAAAAACATTTGCCTGATTCGGGCTGGTGTAGCGCGGCCAGCAAGCAACAACTCCCCCGGATTCACGCCTGAAGCGGATGCACCTGCAAGCATAGCGCTCATCCGGTAAAGTTCCGGGCCATAAGACCGTGACGCAATCATCGCCGTCAACGTCGCGGCAACACGAGGTGAGAAAATCGGCTGACCGTAACTATCGGCGGCGTCATGAATATGCCGAAGACAGGTTAATAAAAACTCTGACGGGGGTGACAGACGAAACTCCGCCCATGACGATAAAATTTCACCGGGATCATTCATCAACACACTATCCCTAAACGCGTCACCAAACTGATACTGCCTTAATGTAGCATAGTTACCAAGGCACGCCACCCTTGTTGACCAAATCGCCTGATCCGGCGTAACGCCCCCATCGCCAGACCGCAACATCAGCGGCAAAGGCATGGTTTCCCTATGGTCATGATAAGATAGCATTGTTTATTGGGTCCCGTAAGGATTCCGATGAATCCATTGGCGAAGATGACTGCGGTTTTGATGCATCCGTTTGACCAACTGCTGGCTATAAGAATAGGAAGAGGAGTGACTAGAAATAGCTATGGATTTTTGACCTTTATGGTTTAACCAATAGTCAATTTCTGTAACATGATTCTGCCAGTCAAACGTCACCGGCGAGTGGCGTTGAGGCGCGGTCGTGATAACATAAGGTGAGGGTTGGTGCGATGGCACAACCACAGGAAACACCCGTTGGTCTGGGTTAACCATACCCGGCCAGATGGTCTGGTAATGTTGTGCCCGATTTAAGACTTTCAGCACATATCCCCGCGTTGCCGGAATAATGCTAGGCGGATTTGTACGGTTGACGCGCGACCCTCCATTATAATGGGATAAGGCAATATCAACCCGGCCATCATATTGCGCAATCAGATCGTCAAGAAACCGTATCCCTAACCGGATATTCACATCTGGCTGATAGAGACGATTAGGGTTAACACCAAAAACTTGCCGTGAGGTAAGAGGCATAATCTGCATCACGCCAATAGCGCCTTTATGGCTGACAACTTGTGGGCGAAAACTGCTCTCAACCTCTGCTACCGCAAGCGCGAGCGAAGGAGAAACATAGCGCGATTTCAACGCCTCTATGACAATCATCTTCTGAAGATAAGGGATAGTCTGGGCGGTAGGGGTTGGCGATAACGCGGCGGCAGGTGAAGACAGGCTTAAAAAAACCGCCGCCATCATTAGCCAAGTTATCACGCCAGCCATTAGCCCTGTGCCACCTTGTTTTTGATTGCTACATGGTTTTTGATTAGAAATAAAAATCATTGTCCGGCTCCATTTCCAGAACGGCTTTGGCGGGTAATCGCCTGTTTCCACTCAGAGGTTAATTCCGCGATCTCAATTTCCAGCCCGGCATATTCCCGTTTGAACCTCATGATGCTGGACATAGGGATAGTGTCTTCTACCGCTAATAAAATCGGCGTTGCAGCATCAAGTTGCGCTGGATCAGCACGCTTTAGATCGGCATCATAAAATCCGGTTGGGTGAAAAATAAGGATTTGCGGCTCTTGGGTTTCTGCTGGTGCCGCAGGGGACGCGGCGATGTCAGCCATCAGCATTTTATCCACACTCGTGTCTTCGGGTTGATGCACGATAGCAAACAGCATCAGCACCATCAGGCTGAAAAACGCCATCGATAGGGCAAAAGCCACTTCGGCAAGGGGATTAGCATCATCAGCAAGCATATTTCCATTACTCCTTTAGCGGGCTTTTGATCAGCCCTTTAAGCGGTTTAGGCTTCATCAGGAGAAATGGAAAAATCAGCGCAAGTTTTGCCGCAAGATCAGTTAAACTTAAGGGTGTTTCCTTGACTGCCGCGGCTTTCGATACTGTCATAACGCTTTATGGTGATAAAACCTGTCATCACCTGAAGATCAGCATCACTATCCGGGGCAATCCCAATTTCTTGCAGACTAATCCGAAGCCAGTCGTTCAGTTTTTGCGACGAAGCGGTGGTATGATAGTCAAAGCGCAACCGCGGTGAACGTGACGCGCTATTGGTGATGGCGACAAATCCGGGGAATTCATGTTCCATCAAATCAACCAATTCCAGCATCTCATCACTATCCAAATCTATCATCTCAACCTGATAGATTTGAACAGGAATGGCGCCACTGTCTGATGATCCCGTCGGGCGTTTTAGCAATTGAACAATACTACTCGACAGGCTGTCTGCCTGCGCTTCAATTTCTGGTAGCACAAGACGATCCAGACAAACGCGCGAACAATTCTCTGGCAGCAGCAGCGTTCGGCTAGGTTCTGTCCAATTCGCCACAAATCCATTGCTGGTGGTATAAATCTGTGCCGCTAACCGCAAAGACAATGCCTTGGTGGCAGGGTCCATCAGTTCATCATATTCCACAAAGATGAGGAAACCGTTGCCAAGCCGCGCCTGTATGGCATCTGTCTTTGCCAATACCGCCGCCCGATTTCCATCAAAGGCCACGCCAAGTTCCTGCATGACAGGCGTGATTTCTCGGACCATCAATCCCGCCTTGCTGAGGCGTGATGCCATCACATCCCTTGCCACCTGACCGATATTTGTGCTGGCCGCCGGAGAACCGGGCAAAAGATAAACAGGCTCTGCCATGGCCTGACGGCTGTAACCACCAGTTGATATCATCGTGACCATACCAAGCATGGCAAGGACAAACAGAAATATACGCTTTTTTAACATCATCTCACTTCCTTATCCTAAGCCTTACTCGCCGCATTGGAAATAGAAACTGCGCAAGTGATCTGGCTTTTTTAATCTGATATTCTCTGCGCTGACAAACAGGCGATAGTCATTATCAGGGCTCATCCCTGCCTCAACCATAACCAATTGTAGCCATTTGCGGATGCGCTGAGTCTGGGCCGTGGTCTGAAGTTGATAAATCGCATAATTCGGGTTAGGGGCTTTTTCGAGATCAGCGCCGATAAACCCCGGAAACTCATTTTCTATAATACCAAGGATGGTTTCCTGCTCACAGCCATTAAACCCCTCAAAGGCTAGGCGAAGGGTTTGGGCCTTGCCGCCCCATGGTTTTACATCCGCTATACTGGTCTGATAGCCATTCTGTTGCAATCTGCGCACAAGGCTTCTGGCGAGAGCGGCGGCAGCGGCGGTGATATTGCTGCTTTCAGCCTGAAGCAATGGCAAGGTTGTGGCTTGCGCTATAATTTGACCTGTCTTGGCATCAGTTGCCACCAGATACGGATCAGCAAAGGCCGAGGCGCCGCGCAACAGACCCAATTCTACCAGAACAATGCTGTCATCACTGGCGGCCAGATATGGGATGAATTTGGGCAGAATGGCATCCATACCTTCCTCATCTAGCGACGCCCCCAGCTCTTGTTCCATATAAATAGGATTGGTAACGCTAACCCCAAGATCAAGAAGTGCCGCCTGAAATTCATGTTCCAAGCGCCGTAAAATATCAGCATCAGCGGAAGTTTCTGACGCTTGAGTCGCATCACCAGAAACAATCATCACCCGATCAAGAGCGCTGGCATGATTAAGGCTAAAAAATATAATCCCAAAAATGGTAAAAATTATTGTCTTCATTTCAATTCCTTATCTCATTTTTCCATTGCTCAAAGTGACGCTGCAATTGAAATCTATTAGCAATAGCTAAATTGTTATATAAGTTAATGCAAATATTTGGATAAAAATTGTCCAGCTTTTAATTTAGGTGAACCAAAAGTGAGATTAACATGACCTCTTCCAATATATCCGACACGCTTTCTAGCTTTATATCGCGATTAATCGTGATCTGTGCTGTGTTCTTTGTTACGCTATCGCTTGCCTCAACGGCAAGAAGCGATGCCACTTGCGGTTCTGTCACTGAGGCCTTTGCCGAAGTGTCCATGGAATATACCCCGAAATTTTTATCATCCAAACCTCAAGATGATGATGTCGCGGCACTGCAGGATATAGCCATCAAAGCCGCGTGGGAAGAATATATCGGCGTCTGTTTAGATGATGGCAGGCTCAAACAATATCTCGTCAAGCAAGATCAAATTCTGGCTGATATTTCAAATTATGTCAGTGTTGTGGGATTTGATTATGAAAAAAACCCATCAGAAAAAAATGTTCTTGATGGCAAGATTGTCATTCGCATTAAAACCAATTTGATCGATGCTCTGTTTGCTGAACAGGCTGGGTCAAATGTTGGCGAAGGCGCCCTAATGATGTGGATTTTTTCAGCGCGCCAAACCAGCTATATCAAAGATGGCACAACAATCATTTATGACCCCACTGTGGATCAGCGAAGCCAATCAAAAAACCTGAACAGCATGGAAAACACCTATTCCAGTGATGGTAGCACCACCGTGGAAAGCACGGTGACTGAAACCATGACGCAGAACAAATCGTCAGGAACAACCGTATTAGAGGGCAGCGAGCGCGAATTAGGTGAGCGCAATTATATCGTTGTTTCCTCAGCGGATTTCAGCACCAGCACTTCAAGTGTGCT
>CBFHXL010000001.1:0-134840 GCA_965659785.1 Puniceispirillales bacterium (SeqCode) | reverse complement strand
AAATCTGGCCGCGGTGATAGTGGCGTTAAGAAACTCCATGTCGTTGGTGCAGGCGTGATGGGCGGTGATATTGCCGCCTATGCCGCAATGCTGGGGTTTGAGGTCACGCTAAGTGACCAAAAGGATGAGGCGATCAATAAGGCCATAGACCGTGCTAAGCAACTCTATGAGCGGCGGCTTAAGACGGATGATCAGATTACTGCCGCCATGGCACGGCTCCACGCTGATCCTAAGGGTGAGGGAATGGCGAATGCCGACCTGATCATTGAGGCCGTTGCCGAGCGTTTAGATATCAAAAAGCTGGTCTTTGCTGATATGGAAAGCCGGGCCAAAGCTGATGCTATCTTGGCCAGCAACACATCATCTATTCCGTTGGAAAAAATTGCGGAAGGATTGAATAACCCTGCGCGTCTGGTAGGTATCCATTTCTTTAACCCCATGCCTGTTCTGCCGTTGGTTGAGGTGATCTGGGCTGAAACCACCGCATCAGAAACCATTGATCGTGCCATGCGGTTTTCTGGCCAGCTTAAAAAATTGCCTATTCGCTGTAAATCTGCCCCTGGTTTTCTGGTTAACCGAGCTTTGCTGCCCTATATCTATGCTGGCATTGCTGCCATGCTGAATGGCGCAGATCCTGATCAGATTGATACAGCGATGGTGGATTATGGGATGCCTATGGGGCCGATTGAACTGGCTGATCAGATTGGCCTAGATGTCACCCATGACGCTGGTGTGCCTTTGGGGATACCCGAAGCGGTCGCAAGCGCCCTCCAAGCGAAGATTACGGCAGGTGATCTTGGGCGCAAAACAGGTCAGGGGTTTTATCAATGGGACAAAAAGAAAGCCCTGCGTCCTCGCCGCGATTATGCTATGGCAACATTGGCGCCATTGGTGGATGAGCTGTTGCAACCCATGATCAGAGAATGCCAAGCGGCAGTTGATGAAGGTGTGGTTGATAGTGCCGAAATGGCGGATGCAGGAATGATTTTTGGAACAGGTTTCCCGGGATTTCGTGGTGGCCCACTGTTTTGGGCGAGTGAAACTAGTAAAGGTTAACAGATGTATATTGCCCCTATCAAAGATATTCGCTTTGTCTTTCAGCACTTAATCAATCGCGCTGGGCTTCAGGAAAAAACAGGCCATGATGCGTTTAACGAAGAATTGGCGGATGCGATTTTTGACGAAGCGGCGAAATTTGCCGCAGATATTATCGCGCCAACCAACCGTGATGGGGATGTGAAAGGGGCGAAACGTCAAGATGATGGTAGCGTCGTTACCCCACCGGGTTTCCGTGAGGCCTATGCCGCCATGGGGGAACAAGGCTGGACCGCTATGGATGCTAGTGAGGAATATGGCGGCCAGAATATGCCAATGACCGTATCGTCATTCGTGCATGAGATGTGGCAATCTGCCAATATGGCGTTTGCGCTTTGCCATTTGCTGACCCAAGGCCAGATTTACGCGCTTGAGAAATATGCCTCACCTGAACAAAAGGCCAATTATATCCCTGCTATGGCAGAGGGGCGCTGGACAGGGACAATGAACCTGACCGAACCGCAAGCAGGTAGTGATCTTGCCGCGATCCGTAGCATGGCCATTCCTGAAGGTGATCATTATCGCATCACTGGGCAGAAAATTTATATCACCTATGGTGAGCATGATATGGCTGAAAATATCGTCCATCTTTTGTTGGCACGCACCCCGAATGCGCCAGCAGGAAGCAAGGGCATATCCGTATTTATCGTGCCAAAATATTTGATTAACGCTGATGGTAGTCTTGGGGAAGCCAACGATATCACTTGCGTGTCGATTGAAAAAAAACTTGGTATTAAAGGCTCACCAACAGCGGTGCTTCAATATGGTGATCATGGCGGCGCTGTCGGGTATTTGGTGGGCAAAGAACACCAAGGGCTTGAGATCATGTTCGCCATGATGAACCATGCCCGATTTACGGTGGGGATGCAGGGGCTTGCCATCAGCGAACGTGCCTATCAACAGGCGGTTTCTTATGCCATGGATCGGCGCCAAGGGACACCCATAGGCGGTGAAGATGGGGATGCGATTATTAGTCATCCTGATGTCTTGCGACTGCTTGCGAGTATGCGTGCAGATATTATGGCGATGCGTGGCTTGGTGGGTATTGGTGCTGCGGCAATGGATATGGCGGCACATGATAACAGCCCAGAAATACAGAACAGGCTTGGTTTGCTGGTTCCGATTATCAAAGGCTGGTTGACGGAACAATCTCAACACGTCACCTCTGCTGCGGTTCAGATACATGGTGGCATGGGGTTCATTGAGGAAACCGGCGTGGCGCAGCATTACCGTGATGCGCGTATTCTGCCAATTTATGAAGGAACAACGGCAATTCAGGCGAATGATCTGGTGTTTCGTAAAACCATCCGTGATGGCGGCGGGGCGGTGACAGATTTACTTGATGAGATTAGCCAAGACATGGTGACCATCACGGGCGCTGATGCTGATCCTGCTTCGGGTTCTACCCAAGCGCTAGCTAGCCGTATGATAACAGCGGTGGAAACCACACGCAAAGTTGTTGATCACTTATTGGCTTCGGCGAATTCCCCTCGGCGCGGTGCCGCTAACGGGCATCATTATTTGATGCTTCTTGGGGTTTTGACAGGCGGCTGGCAGATGGTGCGCGGGGCCGCCATTGCAGAGGATGTGATTAAGGCATCAGGGGCAGATAAACCATTTCTTGAGGCGCGAAAGGCAATGGCAAAATTGTTCATCACGCAACGTCTGCCGCAGATTGATGCCTTAGCTGAGACCATCATGACAGGGGATGAAGCGGTTTTAGACATCGCTTCTGATTGGCTGGCTGACCACTAACATGACCATAACACAGCAGAATAACAGCCTTGCGCTAATGATCATGGCTTTGTCCATGTTCCTGTTGAGTGTTGGTGATGCGGTGGTGCGGTTTCTGGGTCAGGCTGTGCCAGTGGGGCAACTGATCGCGGTGCGCGGTGTTATTCTGATTGCCATTCTGATCGTGATGATGCGAATGATGCGTGATCCTATGCGGTTTGCTTTGTTGGCGAACCGCTGGGCTATCCTGCGTGGTTTGGCTGAAACGCTCTCAACCTATTGCTTTTTCATTAGCATACAGTTGATCCCGATTGCTGTATCAACCACTGTGGTTTTTATCTTTCCGGTGCTTTTGACGTTGGTGTCTATCCCTTTGTTTGGTGAAAAGGTTGGGGTCATACGGCTTGGCGCGGTGATCATTGGGTTTGTCGGTGTGGTGGTGGTCGCGGCGCCATCAGGGGATGGATTTAACATGGCCATGATCTATCCCATTGTGACTGCCATCTCGCTAGTGGTTAGGGATTTGGCAACGCGAAAAATTGATGCGAAGGTGTCGTCGGTATCGGTGATTTTGACGACTGCGATGGTAACGACTCTTGGTGGATTGGCGAGTTTGCCGTGGGGTTGGACAGTGATTGAAACTGAACTCTATGGGATATTTGTTATCGCTGCTGGATTGGTGGCGTGTTCATTTATTGCCTATGTCATGGCCATACGCCGTGGCGAGTTATCGGTCATTGCCCCAACGCAATATATGGTGATTCTTTGGGCGACCATTTGGGGTGCGCTCATCTGGGATGAGATACCGGGCAAACAGGCGATGATTGGCGGCGTCCTGATTATTCTGGCAGGGTTAATTATCCTATGGCGCGAACATATCCGGTCGGTCAACCGTCCGGCTAGCGCTTTGCCTCTGGAATGAGACCTTTTGGCGAGAATCGCAACACCAGCATCATGATCAATCCCATGGTCATCAGGCGAGTATGCGCCGCACTGTTTAACAGATGATCGCGCAGGGCGGAATCTTCACTCATCCCTGAGGTCAGCACATCCATCAACCAAAGCCCAATGGGTTCGGCCTCAATCCAGAAAAACCAGATGATAAAGCCGCCAATAATGGCACCATAATTGTTTCCAGACCCACCAACGATAACCATCACCCAAATCAAAAAGGTGAACCGCAACGGTTGATAAGATTGTGGGGTGTATTGGCCATCTAAGGTTGTCAGCATAGCCCCGGCAAGCCCTAATACGGCAGAACCAATAACAAAGATTTGCAGATGGCGGCGCTTCACATCCTTTCCCATCGCTTCGGCGGCGACTTCATTATCACGGATGGCACGCATCATTCTGCCCCAAGGCGATTTAAGCGCCTTTTCCGCCATATAAAACAACACCACTAACACCGTAAGGAATAGGGAAAGGTATGCGATCTTTACAATGATGGATGATGCATTGACCACGGAAAACCCCATCCCATCAGCAAGATTATTGACCCATGCCTCTTTTTGCAGATCAATTTCATAGGGAACAGGGCGCGGCAAGCCGTTGACATTCTTAACGCCGCGCGCCAGCCAGTCTTCGTTTTTCAGGATATAGATAATGATCTCAGATATCCCCAGAGTAGCAATCGCCAGATAATCAGAACGAAGCCCTAAGGCAATCCGCCCTATGAGCATCGCCACTAAACCAGCAGCTATGGCCCCTACAATCCATGAAAACAGAATAGGTAGCCCTAACCCGCCCAGATATCCTGTTCTGGCAGGGTCAACAGCCTCAATCGAAACCACGGCAGAATCGGCGATATAGCGGAATAGGGCATAACCACAAATCAGGATTGCGGCCATGATCAGATAACGGCGCCGGGGAAGATGCTGCCACTTTCGCGTGCGTTTCCAGAAAACCGTTGCTACGCCAATCACCGCCAACATCACACCAAAGCCAAGCATGAGCCTGCCGCCACCAGCCTGCCATGCCTCTGTCACTGGCGGCATGGATATCACAACCCCAGCTAATCCCCCAATGGCAACAAAGCCCATAATCCCGAAATTCACTAACCCCGCATAACCCCATTGCATATTCACACCCAAAGCCATGATGGCAGAGATGACACAGAGATTAAGAATGTTAAAAGCGACATTCCAACTTTGTAAAACGCCAACAGCGATCAGCAGGATCGCCATAACGAGAAAAGCAACATAGGTACGGTTAGTACTGGTCATAGGGTTTTTCCTCCGGCAATACCGGTTGGCTTGATGATCAACACCAGAACCAGAATAACAAAGGACAGGGCAATTTTATAATCGGTGGTTAGCAATTGCATCAAACCACTTGGCTCTAATTGTTCTGGCAACAGATAGCCAAGCACCCGTTTATAGGCAAAAGTGATAAACAATTCGGAAAAGGCGATGACAAAACCGCCAAGAATGGCGCCAACAGGGCTGCCAATGCCGCCCACAATAGCTGAGGCAAAAATAGGCAGCAATAACGACAAATAGGTAAATGGCTTATAGCTTTTATCCAATCCATAAAGCGTGCCAGCCAGCGTAATCAAAACTGCGGTGATGATCCAAGTCACCATCACCACGCGTTCAGGATTAATGCCTGATAGTAACGCTAAATCTTCGTTGTTTGAATACGCCCTCATAGATTTTCCCGTTCGGGTATAGGTCAAAAACCAGAACACAAAACTGACCATCAGCACGGCCAAAACCACGGTAATCCCTTGGGTGGATTTAATAGCTAGGCCTTCGGATAGCCCGGTCATGGTTTTGAAATCCCGCGCTTTGAGGATAAACCGCTGGCCGTCAAAAAACTGTTGATCATTAGGGCCGATAATAAAGCGGATCAATCCGCCTAGGAAAAACATCAACCCCATGGACACAATCAATAAGGTAACTGGCGGGGCTTTGATCTCACGATAATAGCGAAACACCAGCCGGTCTGCGGTTAGGGTTAGTCCAATGGTGGCAATAATACCAACAGGCAACGCCAAAAGCGCTGTAGGCAGATAGCCAAAGGTCAGGCCTTGTGACTGCATCCACCATGTCATCAAAATGGTGACCATGGCACCAAAAGACATCATCTCACCATGGGCAAAATTAGAAAACCGCAACACCGAATAGATCATGGTGATGCCAAGCGCGCCTAAACCAAGTTGGCTGCCATAGGTCAAGCCCGGCACAAGAACGAAATTGGCTATCAGAACAAGAGCATTGATCACATCAGTCATCTTTTCTTAGCCTCCTAAAAACGCCTGCCGCACTTCGGGATCAGCCAAAAGCGCTTTACCTGTATCAGTGAAACGGTTTTCCCCTTGCACCAAAACATAACCTTTATCTGCGATCTCAAGCGCTTGCCGTGCGTTCTGTTCAACCATCAAAATCGCAATGCCTGTGCGGGCAATTTCAATGATGCGGTCAAACAATTCATCCATAACAATAGGCGAAACCCCGGCGGTCGGTTCATCTAACATAAGCAATTGCGGCTGTGTCATGAGGGCGCGCCCAACAGCGACTTGCTGGCGTTGGCCACCTGATAACTCGCCAGCTAATTGGCGCCGCTTTTCTTTGAGAATGGGAAACAGGGTGAAGACCTGATCCATGGTATCGGAAAAATCATCACGCCGGATAAATGCCCCCATCTCAAGGTTTTCTTCTACCGACATTTCGGTGAAAATATTAGCGGTCTGGGGAACAAAACCCATGCCCAGTTTTACGCGTTCTTGTGGCTTGAGAGGCATAATATCCTGACCATCCATCAGCACCTCGCCAGAGGATAGGGTCAGCATTCCAAAAAGCGCCTTCATGGCGGTGGATTTACCAGCCCCATTTGGCCCGACAATGACCGCGATCTCGCCTTTATCAACGCCAATCGTACAGCCATTGAGGATATTCGCCCCGCCATAGCCGCCAATCATATCTTTGCCGATCAGAAAACTCATGCTTGGCTCATTTGCTTTGATTTTGGGGTGGTTTTCCGGGTTTTATTTTTAAGGCCAGTGCCAAGATAGGCCTCAATCACCTGTGGATTTGCTTTGACCTCATCAGCGGTACCTGTGGCCAGAACATCCCCTTCAGCCATCACGATGACCGGGTCACATAAACGGCCAATAAAATCCATATCATGTTCAATCATACAAAAGGTATAACCGCGTTCACGATTAAGACGCAAAATGGCGTCACCGATGGTTTTCAGTAAGGTGCGATTTACGCCTGCCCCGACTTCATCCAGAAACACGACCCTAGCATCCACCATCATGGTGCGTCCTAATTCGAGTAATTTTTTTTGACCGCCAGAAAGGTTACCAGCGTATTCGTTGCGCACCGCGGTAAGCTGTAGAAAATCGATGACCTCATCAGCCTTGCGGCCAATTTCCACCTCTTCTTCACGGATTTTAGCACCGCGAAACCAGACATTGAACAAGGTCTCACCAGATTGATGGTCAGGAACCATCATCAGGTTTTCCCTCACCGTCAATGAGCTAAACTCATGAGCGATCTGAAAGGTGCGTAACACGCCGAGATGAAACAGATCATGCGGTGGCAGGCCTGTGATATCCTGATCCCCTAGCATCACGGTGCCGGAATTTGGCTTATAAACGCCTGCAATGACATTAAAGAGGGTGGTTTTACCAGCCCCATTCGGCCCAATCAGGCCAGTTATAGACCCCTCAGCGATGGTCAAAGAGGCACCGTTAACAGCCTTAACACCACCGAAGGTTTTGATAATATTTTTAACACTAATCATAAGAAAAAAAACATAAGAGCAACATCAGCGGACAACCCATCATCACGATAAGCTGTCCGCCAATGATCAGATATTAACGGAAATTAACCGTAACATTTTTGCCGTTCTGCACTTCGATTTCGCGATAGTTACCAGCAGACTCGCCGCCGTTAACAAGCTCAACCGCAGAAGCGCCAACATAATCAACATCTTTACCAGATGCGATAAGATCAAGGGCTTTGCCTAACTCACCCGGATAGATTTTCTCACCAGGGGCGTTAGCAATGGCTTCGATATGGGATTTGAAATCTTGGCTGTTTGTTGAGCCAGCTTTCTGCATCGCCATCATGATCAGTGCCGCGGCATCATAGGATTCTGGTGCAAATGGACCAGCTTTGAACCCAGCATCAGATGCCATGGTTTCAAAAGTAGCTGCACCTGGGCTGTCTGTGCCCGGAACATCACCGATGGAGCCGTTTAGCGCAGGGCCAATAGCCTCTGGCAGGCTGTCACCAATCATGCCATCAGGCATATAGAAGATATCAAAAGCGCCATTATCAAGTGAGGCTTGAATAATGCCGCGTCCACCTTGGTCAAGATATCCAGCTACGATCAGAATATCGCCGCCTGCCTGTGCCAATGAACCCACCTCAGCGTTATAGTCTGCCTTACCATCTTCGTGTGGGGCGTTGATGGTGATGGTGCCGCCAGCGGCGCTGTAATTGGCCGCAATGCTGTCAGCCAAACCTTTACCATAATCATTATTGGTATAAGTCATAGCCGCCGTTTTGAAACCCCGTTCAATCAGGATATCAGCAACGATTTTACCCTGACGCGCATCAGATGGCGCAGTACGGAAAAACAGGCCGTTATCTTCAACAGAAGTCAGGGCAGGTGAGGTGGCTGATGGGGAAATCATGACAACACCATTCGCCATGGCAACATTCTGAAGAATCGCTGTCGTCACACCAGAACAATCGGCACCAACGATAGCAGCAACACCATCAGAGGTGATCAGACGTTCCGCTGTTGATGAGGCTGCTGCCGCATCAATACAGGTCGAATCACCGCGGACAGAGACGACATTCATGCCATTCATGAAGTTTCCGGAATCGTTAACCTCTTTCATAGCTAGCTCAGCACCAGCAGCCATATCCGGGGTTAGAGATTCAATTGGGCCAGTAAAGCCAAGGATAACGCCAATTTTGACATCATCAGAAAAGGCTGGGGTAGCAACGGCCATGCTAATGGCGGCCGCCATAAGAATCTTTTTCATTTTGTGTCCTCCGTTCAAAAAAGTTGATCTATTAATAAAAGCATGGTGTGAATTTCGCAATTAAATTAGGTAAAATGAAAGAATATCTTTTACAGGACTGCAATTTTGCGGCATTTCCAACATATTCATTTCTTTGGTTGCCCTTACAAAGGTAATAAATTATCCAGAATGATAATGAAAATGATCAAAGTCCGAATCAGGATATAGAAGTTTAGGTTAAGTCTGGAAAGTCTAGCTTAAGTCAGGGCTTCAGGAAAAAGGGGGCAAAATGTTGCAACAACGGATTCCAGCCACGGTGATTACCGGGTTTCTTGGCGCTGGTAAAACAACACTGATCAGAAACCTTTTGATGAAAGCTGATGGTGAACGCCTCGCCCTGATTATCAACGAGTTTGGTGATGTTGGTGTTGATGCCAGTCTGGCAAAGGAATGTGGCGCAGCGTCATGTGAAGCTGACAGCATCATTGAGCTGGCAAATGGCTGTATCTGTTGCACGGTTGCAGATGATTTCATGCCTAGCATGGAGGCGCTTCTTAATCAGTCACCGCCCCCTGACCGCATCATTATTGAAACCTCTGGTCTGGCTTTGCCGCAACCGCTTGTTCAGGCATTTCAATGGCCCAGTATCCGCACCAGAGCTATGCTTGACGGCGTCGTTACTGTGGTTGACGGCCCTGCCTTAGCCATGGGGCAAGTGGCAATGGATATGGGCGCTCTTGAAACCCAGCGCCAGTTAGACCCTGAACTTGATCACGATACCCCGATTAATGAACTTTTCCACGATCAGCTTTCTGCCGCTAATATTCTGGTTATGGCGAAAACCGATATCATGACGGATGCCGATAAGATGAAGGTAAGGGATAAGTTGAGCCGTCTCATGGCGAATGATACCCCTGTTATTGAGACAAATGCCAGTAACGCCCCAATGGGGGCGATCTTTGGCCTTGGGCTAGAGGATGAGGCCTTTGCCCGCAGCGCACATTCCCTTCATGACCATCATCACCACGACCATCATGATGATGACCACCATGATAACCATGATGATCACGGGCATGACCACCATCACGACCATGGGCACGACCACGGGCATGATGCCTTTAAGACCGTGATCATGGCCTTGCCCCCTTTGGATGATGCCAGTGATATTGTTAACGCGATCCATGATCTGGCTGGTCCCGGCGGGATGCTTCGCGCTAAGGGATTTCTGTCTGTTCAAGGCAAAGTGGCGCCTTTAGTGGTTCAAGCGGTGGGAAGCCGAGTTGACCATTATTACGCCCAGGCAGATATGACAGGCGCTGATAGCACCGGCAATACCCAAGACCCTGATATGGCCGCCGGATTAGGCCGTCTGGTGGTTATTGGTTATGCAGATATGGATGTGTCTGGCTTGGCAGAACGCGTTGGCGGACAGATTACCTGATGATGAAGAAGACAGCCTCACCATGGCATTTTAGAGGTTGAGATGCATCTTCTCAAGATTGAGCAATCAGGTGATCTTTACGCAAGCGGTGAGGCGGTAGATTTAGGCCAGACCCCGGGGCGTCTTGCCATCCTGACCGCCGCGGATAGTGAGATTAGCCTGCTGGCTGAAGCCGCCAGAACATTAGGGTTAAAGGCCGGGGATGTGCGGCTTGCCAACCTGCTTAGCCTTAGTCATCCGTATTCCATTGACCTTTACATAGAAAACACCCTTGCTCAGGCGGACGTGATTATGGTTCGGCTACTTGGCGGCACGGCGTACTGGCCTTATGGGGTGGAACAGTTGTCGGTGTTGGCGCGCGAGAAAAAGATACCCCTTGCTATCATTCCCGGTGATGGTCGTCCTGACCCTGAACTGGAACGCCTTTCGACGCTGCCGCCAGAGATGCTGGCGCGGCTTGCGGCTTATCTTGACCAAGGTGGGCTTAGCAACGCACAGGCTTTGCTAGCAAGCTTAGATGATATCATTTCAGGGATGGATACAGCGCCGCCACCTAAACCCTTGATGAAGGCAGGGCTATATTGGCCGAGGCGATCCCCGTTAGATATCACGGATATGCACGCCATCTGGAAAGATGAGGGGATAGGACCTGATACCGCGCCCATTGCCGCGATTGTTTGTTATCGGGCCTTAATGCAATCCGGACAAACGGCGCCAGTAGATGCGTTGATTGCCGCCTTATCCAAGCAAGGCATTCGCGCCTTACCGATCTTTACGGCTAGCCTCAAAGACCCCGAATCTGCAGGCATCACGGCAAGCTTGCTTGAACAGGCTAAAGCAGGACTTATCCTTAATGCCACCAGTTTTGCGGTTTCTGACCCCGGGGGGCAGGCTCAGTTGTCGACACACTCACCGGGGCCTTTTGGCGTCATCGAAGCCCCTGTGATTCAGATCATGTTTAGCTCATCTACCATGGCCCAATGGCAGGACGGAACGGCAGGGCTGAATGCCCGTGATCTGGCGATGAATGTGGTTCTTCCTGAACTCGATGGCCGGATCATCAGTCGTGCGATTGGCTTTAAGACGCCGCCACGCAAAGATAGCCTTACCCAAGCCATGGTTAGCGGTTATACCGCGCATCTCGACCGCGCCGCGTGGGTAGCGGATTTATCAGCGCATTGGCTTAGGCTGGCAGGCAAGCCGCGTGATGAGGTAAAGCTAGCCATCATCATGGCAAATTACCCTAATCGAGATGGGCGATTGGCAAATGGGGTTGGGCTTGATACCCCGGCAAGTGCGCTTTCTGTTCTGCAAGCGTTACATGATGCCGGATATAAAGTTGGTGAGATTCCAGACGATACCATGGCGCTGATGGACCTCATCACCTCTCGTCCTACCAATAGTGGCCATGATGCCCGTGTCGTTGATGCGTGGTTGACGGTGACAGATTATGAGCGCTATTTCGCGGCGCTACCAGAATCAGTGCAGGATATGATCACACAGCGCTGGGGTAAGCCGGCGGATGACCCTATGGTGGGAATGGCACCGGATCATAAATTGGCCTTTGCGCTTCCGGTGGTGATGCGCGTAGCGGCGGCAATCGCTATTCAACCTGCTCGCGGTTATAATATTGACCCGAAAGCCAGTTATCATTCCCCGGATTTGCCGCCGCCTCATAACTATCTGGCGTTTTATTTTTGGTGCCGCCATCAGCATCAGGCCGATGCCATTATTCATTTAGGTAAGCATGGCAATTTGGAATGGCTTCCCGGTAAGGCGCTGGCGCTTGATGCAACCTGCTTACCTGAGATTTGCCTTGGCCCGATGCCACATTTTTATCCCTTTATTGTTAATGATCCGGGGGAAGGCAGCCAAGCCAAACGGCGCGCCGCGGCGGTCATTCTTGATCATTTGACGCCGCCGATGACCCTAGCGGATAGCCACGGCATTATGGCAGAACTCGAAGCTAGCATGGACGAATATTATGAAGCCGCAGGTGTTGATCAACGGCGAGGCGAGATGCTGGTTGATGATATTCTCTCACAGGCAGATATCGCAGGGCTGGCCAGTGATTGTGGGATAAGCGATGGCGACAGCAATGATGAAAAGCTTCAGAAACTGGATAATTTCCTTTGTGATATCAAAGAAATGCAGATTAGATCAGGGCTTCATATTTATGGGGTCCCAGCACCAGAGGATCAGCGCGCTGATCTGCTGACCGCTATTCTGCGAATACCGCGCGGTGATGGTGCGGCGGAAAACCAATCTATCCTTCGGGCCTTGGCACGCGATCTTTTGCCAGAAGATACATCAGAAGATAAGCCAGAGGTTGAGCAATTTGACCCGTTAACCACGGAACGCACCTTGCCGTGGCTTGGTGCAAGGCCAGAGGTGCTAGATGCTCTTCATCCTGAAGCGTGGCGCAGTCATGCGGATACGGTGGAGCGGTTAAATCTGCTGGCGGGAAATCTGGTAGCTGGACGCAGCAGGCCAGAACCTGATTGGCACCACACGCGGCAAGTGTTGGACAAAGCTTTGCCCCCCATTCGGGCGGCGGTTGAACAATCACCCGAATATGAATTGCGGTTTTTGTTGCGTGGACTTGAAGGAAAATATATTCCGGCTGGTCCCTCTGGTGCGCCAACCCGAGGACGACCTGAAGTCTTGCCGACAGGGCGGAATTTCTTTTCTGTGGATACGCGCGCGGTGCCAACCCCGGCGGCGTGGCGGCTAGGCTGGGCTTCGGCAGCGGTGTTGATTGATCGCTATCTTCAGGATCACGGCAACTATCCTGAGGCCATGGTCTTATCGGTATGGGGAACAGCGAATATGCGCACAGGCGGTGATGATCTGGCACAGGCGCTGGCGCTGATGGGTGTTGAGCCAAAATGGGATAGCGCCAGCCGCCGCGTGACAGGGTTTAATGTTATGCCTGTTAGCGTGCTGGGCCGGCCGCGTGTTGATATCACTTTACGGGCCTCAGGATTTTTCCGAGATGCGTTTCCTGCCCAAATCGCACTTTTCGATAAAGCCGTGCAAGCGGTTGCTCGACTGGATGAACCGGAACAGCATAACCCCTTGGCGGCGCGGTGGCGGCGTGATCGGGATGATCTAATGGCGAAGGGGAAATCGGTTGATGTGGCAGAACGCTTTGCCGGGTTTCGGGTGTTTAGTGCTATGCCCGGGGCCTATGGGGCAGGGATGCAAACCCTGATTGATGAAGGGATCTGGTCAGATCGTAAGGATTTTGCTGACACGTTTCTGGCATGGGGCAGTTATGCCTATGGCGAGACAGGCGGCGCAGGTGAAGGGGTGGAAGGCGTAGCGGATAAAGACGGTCTAAGCCGCCGCCTCAAAGCTACAGATGCGGTGATACACAATCAGGATAACCGCGAACATGATATCCTCGATTCGGATGATTATTATCAATTCGCTGGTGGATTGGCGGCAACGGTGGCGGTATTAAAAGGCCAAGATGTTCCTGTCTATATGGGGGATCATGCGCTAGCAGAACAGCCGCGTATTCGCACCCTTGGTGAGGAAATATCCAGAGTGGTGCGAGGCCGGGCATCTAATCCAAAATGGATCAACGGGGTCATGCGCCATGGCTATAAAGGGGCGTTTGAGATGGCGGCTACGCTAGATTATCTCTTTGCCTTTGCTGCGACCACCAGACAGGTTGAAAACCATCATTTTGATGCGCTTTTCGATCATTGGGTGGAGGCAGATGAGGTGGCAACATTTATCCAAACCCACAATCCCCACGCATGGCAGGATATTTTGAACCGCTTTCAAGAAGCGCTAGACCGAGGGTTATGGCAACCGCGGCGGAATATGACCTCGGAAACACTGGCGCGACTGAAAAAAACCAGTCACAATGCCAGTTAACCAGACGCGACCATCCAGCCTTTGAGGATATTATGACCGATCAAGAAAATGACATCGCCAGACATAACAGCAAGATGGCCAAAAAGAAGGCCGCCCGTGACCGCATCATGGCAACAAAGACTGAGGAAAAAGGCTTGGTCATTGTCCATACCGGTAAGGGGAAGGGCAAATCATCAGCGGCGTTTGGGATGATTTTTCGCATGATTGCTCATGATCTGCCTTGCGCGGTCGTGCAATTTATCAAAGGCGGCCTATCCACAGGTGAACGGGACTTAATCACCGCTAATTTTAGCGATATTTGCGCATTTCATACCATGGGCGAGGGCTTTACATGGGAAACCCAAGATAAGGAACGCGATATTGCCGCCGCCCAAGCCGCGTGGCAAAAAGCCAAGGAATTGATCCGTGATGACAAACACCGCATGGTGCTGTTGGATGAGATTAATATCGCAATGCGTTACGGCTATATTGATGAGGCGGAGGTCATTGCCTTTCTTGCATCGGAAAAACCGCCGATGACTCATGTTGTTCTCACGGGAAGAAACGCCAGCAATGATCTGATTGAGAGCGCTGATCTGGTGACGGAAATGACCCTGATCAAGCATCCTTTCCGGTCAGGGATTAAGGCCCAGATTGGCGTGGAATATTAATCATGACCGCCAGCATCATGGTGCAAGGCGCCGGCTCGAATGTTGGAAAATCGGTGCTGGTCGCAGGGCTTTGCCGGTATTTTCACCGTCAGGGGCTAACCGTCTTACCATTTAAGCCTCAAAACATGTCAAACAACGCCGCCGTTACCGCCGATGGTGGGGAAATTGGCAGGGCGCAGGCGTTACAGGCGCGTGCCGCAGGGGTTCAACCACTAACAGATATGAACCCGGTTTTGCTAAAACCAGAAACTGACACAGGCGCCCAGATTATCGTTCAGGGGCAACGCTTTGGGACTATGCGCGCGGCAGAATATGGTCGCCATAAGGCTAGCCTCATGCCAAAGGTGTTGGAAAGCTATTACCGCTTAAAGGATGCCGCTGATCTGGTCATTGTCGAAGGGGCAGGTAGTCCTGCCGAAGTTAATTTGCGGCATGGTGATCTTGCTAATATGGGGTTTGCGGAAGAGGCGGATGTGCCTGTGATTCTGGTTGGCGATATTGATCGGGGCGGCGTGATCGCGTCGTTGGTTGGCACCCATGCGGTGCTGGAGCAGACAGAAAAACAGCGGATCAAAGGGTTTCTAATCAATAAATTCCGCGGGGATACCAGCTTATTTGCTGAAGGAATGACGATTATTGCTGACCGAACAGGATGGCAAGGCTTAGGGATTCTGCCTTGGTTTTCTGATGCGGCTAGGCTTCCGGCAGAGGATATTCTTGATCTGCAATCAAAATCTAGCCAAAGCGCCAACACCGATGCTTGTCATGTTGCCGTGCCAGTGATGCGCCGCATTGCCAATTTTGACGATCTTGATCCCCTTAGCCAAGACCCCGCGTTTCGGGTAACGCTGATCCATCCGGGTCAAGCCTTGCCGCTAGATGCGGATATGGTGTTGTTGCCAGGGTCAAAGGCCACCATGGCGGATTTGGCCTTTTTTCGGGAACAGGGTTGGGATGGCGATTTGCAAACCTTAAGGCGTCACGGCAAGGCTATTATCGGGCTTTGCGGCGGCTATCAGATGCTAGGCCGGATGATCCACGATCCAGAGGGAATAGAAGGGCAAAAAGGAAGCGTTGAGGGGTTGGGATTACTAGATATCGAAACCACGCTGACCGATGATAAGACCTTGACCAATAGTGTCGGGGTTGAACTTTCCACAGGGCAAGAGGTAGCAGGTTATGAGATTCATCTGGGCCAGACCACAGGGCCAGATTGCGCGCGTCCCATGCTGAACATAAACACCAAACATCATGATGGTGCCATGAGTGCAGATGGGCAAGTGGCAGGATGCTATATGCATGGGCTGTTTGCTAGTGATGGGTTTAGGGCAAAATGGCTGGCGCGGCAGGGCCATAAGGCCAGTGATATCGTGTTTGAAGATCAGGTGGAAACCACCCTCGATCAGCTAGCAGACCATCTGGCGCAACATCTGGATATGGATGCGATAGCCATGATGGCCGGATTAAAATAATCCCTCAGAAAATCCCCATATTGCGGCGAGAATCCCGATCATGAGGCCAATGGTCTTCCACAGATAACGAAGCGCCCCTAAAATATCCTTTTCTTCGGCTTGGCGGCCTTCGGCGTTAAGAGGCTGGTCTGTGCTAAGCCGCACGCCATATGGCCTTGGCCCTGCCAGTTGTATTTGTAATGCCCCTGCCATCGCGGCTTCGGGCCAACCGGCATTAGGGGAACGGTGTTTGCCTGCATCGCGCCACATCACCTGACACGCGCGCAGGGCTCGGGCAGGGTGAGGCCATATCGCCGCAAGAATGATCAATGCGCCAGTTAACCGCGCTGGGATCAGGTTAACCAGATCATCAAGTCGTGCCGCGCCCCACCCATAAGCCAGCCAGCGTGCAGATTTATATCCGATCATACTGTCGGCGGTATTGATCATTTTATAGGCGACAATGCCGGGAAGACCAAGAATCAGATAATAAAAGGCAGGTGCCACCACCCCATCTGAGAGATTTTCTGCGGTGGTTTCAATGCTAGCTCGGCAAATGGCCCCTTGGTTAAGAGCGGCAGGGTTGCGGCCAACAATCATAGACACCGCAGCGCGGGCGGCATCAAGACCATGATCACGGAGCGCCAAGGCAACGGCGCGAACATGATGATCTAAGCTCCTGCCTGCAACAAGGATAGCCACCACCACGCCTTCGATCACATAAGGCGGCCATGGCGTTATCGTTTGCTGGCTTATGGCTTGGGCAAGACTGCTGATGCCGCCACCAACCGCTAAAGCCAGCATGACCAGAAATGTGATGCCAATAACACCCAAAATCCGCCGTGTGCGTCCATGGCGCGGATGGCGGTTTAAGAGCCGGCTAGTGGCGGAAATCCCGCGCCCGAATAGCACCACAGGATGGGGAACGCGCCGCCATAATATTTCAGGTTCCCCAATAATGGCATCACCGATCAATGCCAGCGCCAGAATGCCAGCGCGACTGCCAATAGACAGCGGGATAAGATATTCGGTCATAGCGGATAATGTGGTCATCATATCTTTATGTTTATAATTTGATTGCTGATAATGCCAATCCATATTATACGCAAGAGATGGGTTCCTTGTGAAAACAAGGTGGAATTGATCTCGGTGCGGTAGATTCATAAAACAATGGAAATCATATCCGAGGCCCGCGCCAATATTGGCGGATCATCATCGATTATGGCTAGCATTAGGCTAAACCATGATAGGGCAGTGATCACGCTGAAAATATTGGACTTTCCGCCTCTGGCTTTCTCATGCCCATACCGAATGTGCTTATCCCCACCTTATGACAGGGTGATGTGGGGACGCGCGCGAAAAGGCAAAGGATGATAGCCATGTTGATATTTCCTAAAACCTCTATGATCACGGTGACGGCAGGGGTGATTCTTATCCCTGATCTGGCGCTCGCCCATTTGGGGCATTTTGGTGATCTTGCTGGACACAGCCATTGGATTGGTCTGGCTGGACTAGCGGCAGCGGGGGCTGGTGCTATGCTTTGGGGGGTCTGGAAAGACGGAAAGCAAACATCAGATGACGCAGATGATAGCCTATCTGATGCTACCGCCGATGCCGCAGATGACGCCGAAGATAGCGAAGTTCCCGCCTAGTTTTATTTTTTTTGAGAGGTTTCCCATGTCAGGTCAAGTTCAACCGAAATATGGTGTCATGATTTGTGGTCATGGCAGCAGGTCAGCATCAGCGGTAAAGGAATTTGCGGTGTTGTCAGAAAAACTGCCTGCTTATTTCCCCGATTGGCCGGTGGAATATGGCTATCTGGAGTTCGCCACACCCGTGATCAAAACAGGCCTTGATAAATTGCGTGAACAAGGGGTTAATCATGTTCTTGCCGTGCCGGGGATGCTGTTTGCCGCAGGTCATGCCAAGAATGATATTCCGTCCGTCTTAAATACCTATGCCGCACAACATGATATTACCATCCAATATGGCCGTGAATTAGCCATTGATCTCAAGATGCTGAAAGCGGCAGGCGACCGGGTCAGTGAAGCCCTTGATGCGGCTGATAAATCTGAGGGTGAGGTAGCACGCCATGACACTTGTCTGGTGGTTATCGGCAGGGGATCATCAGACCCTGACGCCAATTCAAATGTCGCTAAAGTGGCGCGGATGCTGGTGGAAAGTTTAGGGCTTGGCTGGTGTGAGGTTGGGTTTTCTGGTGTCACTTTTCCATTGGTTGAACCTTGTCTGGAAAAGGTTACTAAGCTGGGTTTCAAACGGGTTGTTGTGTTCCCTTATTTTCTCTTTTCAGGCATTCTCATTGACCGTATCTATGGTTTCACCGATGAGGTAGCGGCTCGCCATCCTGACACGGCTTTTGTGAAGGCTGGCTATCTTAATGATCATGATCAGGTGATTGAGACCTTTGTTGAAAGGGTGCACGAAATTCTGAACGGTTCTAACAACATGAATTGTTCAATGTGCAAATATCGCTCGGCAGTACTAGGGTTTGAAGAAGAAGTGGGATTGCCGCAGGAAAGCCACCATCACCATGTCGAAGGCAAGGGTGTGTCTGCCCCCGGCAGTAATGTCGAAGATTGCACGCTTTGCACCACCTTCTGCACAGGCGAATGCCGTCTGGTGGCAGAACATGATCATCATCACCATCATGATCACAGCCATGGCCATGACCACAATCATGACCATGATCACCATGATCACCACCATCATCCTTACCCACAAGCGGATCACCCTTTGGGGCCACGCTCTGTGCTTAACAGGCGTAAAGATTAGCGCGAATGCCTCCTGCTTACGATTACATCAAAGATCCGGAGGCAATATATGCGCTGTCATTTGCGCGTGTGCGTGAGGCTGTGCCAAAACTGCAAACCATGGAATCAGGGCTTGCCCAACTGGCAGGGCGAATTATCCATGCCTCTGCGATGCCAGATGTTATGGATGATCTGGTCTGGAGTGATCATATTGTTCCCCACGCGGTTGCCGCGTTGCAGAAAGGGGCGCCGATCCTCTGTGATTGTCAGATGGTTGCCTCAGGCATTACCAAAACCTTTCTTGCGGCAGAAAATCCGGTGGTGGTGACCTTAAACGATGCGGCGATCAGGGAAGAAGCCGCAACCCTAGGAACAACACGGTCGGCGGCGGCAGTCAACCATTGGTTGCCGCATCTTGAGGGGGCGATAGCGGTCTTTGGCAATGCGCCCACGGCGTTGTTTCATCTGCTGGAAGGGCTGGATAAGGATTGGCCTAAGCCAGCGGCTATCCTAGGATTCCCGGTGGGTTTTGTTGGTGCTGCCGAATCAAAAGATGCCCTGATAGCGGCGCCTCATGATGTTGCGTTTATCACCCTAACGGGGCGTCGCGGCGGATCAGCCATGGCGGCGGCGGCGGTGAATGCTCTGGCTATTCTTGCCAAGGGAGAGGTGTGATGGTCTGGCTTCATATCATGGGGGTTGATGAAACAGGTCTGGCAGGATTGACCCAAGACCAAAGGCAAATGCTCAAGACGGCGAAACATATTATTAGCGCCGCACGCTGGCGTGAAGATTTGCATCAGATGGGGGTTGCTGATGCCTTTGAGATTTGGCCAAGCCCTTTTCGTGATATCTATAAAAAGCTGGACCAATGGCGCGGTCAGCCGACGGTCATACTAGCAACAGGTGATCCGCTTTGGTATGGCGCAGGCAGCAGTATCATCGGCCGCTTTCCCATGGATGAGATGAAGATAGAACCAGCCCCATCAGGCTTTCAAATGGCCGCGAGTCGCATGGGATGGCCCATGGCAAAGGTGGTGACCTTAACGCTTCACGGGCGACCAGTTGAGATTATTCGCCGCGCCGTTGCCCCGGGGGCTAGGCTATTGATCCTTGCTGATAGCGCGGCCACCCCGAAACAGGTTGCTGATCACCTGATGGAGATGGGGCTAGGCTCGGCGGCTATGACCGCGATTGCCCATATTGGCGGAGCGGCGGAGGCGCGTGTTGATGGTGATGCCAAAACATGGGCAAACCAGCCACCTGAGATTGCGGATTTTCATGTTCTCGCTGTAACCTGCCCTGATCACATTGCCGGGTATCTATCGGCTCTACCGGGGTTGCCGGATGACGCTTATGATCATGATGGCAAATTAACGAAATCTGATATTCGCGCCATCACCTTAGCCCGGCTTCAACCTGTGGCAGGTCAGCTCTTATGGGATTTGGGATGTGGGTCTGGGGCGGTTGGCATTGAATGGATGAGGGCGGCGGCCTTTGCCCGTGCTGTGGGGGTGGATAGCAGGGAAGATCGGTTAGCGGTAGCGGCCGCGAATGCCAAACGCCTTGGCACCCCTGAATGGCAGGGGATATGCGGTGATAATATGTCGGTTCTGGATGAACAGGATGATCCTGATGCCGTGTTTATAGGGGGCGGCTTAACCTCAGCCCTAGTTGATAAGGTGATGACGCGGCTTCGCCTATCAGGACGATTGGTGGTGAATGCGGTGACGCTAGAAAGTGAAGCTATTCTTTATGCCATGCGGCAAGCTCATGGGGGGCGATTGGTGCGCATAGCGGTGAGTCATGCGGAACCGGTTGGGCCTTATCATGGCTGGCGCAGTGCGATGCCTGTGACCCAATGGGTCTGGATCAAGGAGACGATTAGTGGCTAAGAAAATGGGTAGGTTATTCGGTGTTGGCACTGGCCCCGGTGATCCTGAACTGGTCACGCGTAAGGCTTGGCGTGTGGTTAGTGAGGCTGATGTTGTTGCCTATCCTGCGCCTGATCATGGCAACAGTTTCTCACGTCAGATTATGGCTGATGCCATTTCCCCAGATGCCATCGAAGTGCCAATCATTATCCCGATGATTTCTGGTCGTGCCCCGGCACAGGCGATTTATGATGACGCGGCAGAACGGATTCTCGCCTTTCTGAATGATGGTCATGATGTGGCGGTACTATGTGAAGGTGATCCCCTTTTTTATGGCTCATTTATGTATCTGTTGGCGCGGCTTCGGGATGATGTGGCGGTGGAAATGATTCCCGGGGTGTCCTCATTGGTGGCCTCGGCCTCTGCCGCTTTGCGCCCCTTAGCGGCACGGTCGGATATTTTGACGGTGTTAGCGGCTCCTCTTGATGATGATCAGCTTGAGGCGGCTATCCATGGGGCGGAGGCAGTGGCAATCATTAAACTTGGGCGGCACCTTGACCGTATTCAGGCATTGGTCAGGCGCATGGGTCTGATGGATCAGGCCATCTATATCAGCCATGCCAGCTTACCTCATCAAAAGGTGATGCCGCTTGCCGATGCGCCGGATGATGCCCCCTATTTTTCAATGATTTTGATCTATAAGGGGAGCGATCCATGGATCAATTAGGCCGTCCTGTGATTGTCACCCTAACTCGGCATGGCGCCGTGTTAGCCCGCAACATTGCTGAAACAAACGGCTTTGCTTGGCACGCCCGAAAAGACAGCTTTGATCCATCTGATCACACCCCTGACGCGGTCTTTGATCAGACAATATCATATCTGCAAGACCTATTTGCCGCGCGGCGTCCGATGATTGGTATCTGTTCTGCTGGCATTATCATGCGGGCGCTTTCCGGGCAGTTAATTGATAAATGGCAAGAGCCGCCTGTTCTGGCGATGTCTGATGATGGCAGTGCGGTTATCCCTTTGCTAGGGGGGCATCATGGGGCTAATCATCTGGCTCGTGATCTCGCCGAAATCACAGGCGGTGTGGCGGCGATATCCACCACTGGTGATCTGCGGCTGGGGGTCAGCTTGGATGAACCGCCTGCCCCTTTTGTTTTAGAAGCGCCTGATGACGCACGCGGTGTCATGGCGGCCTTAAATGATGGGGCAAGGGTGCGGCTGATCTCTGATCTGCCAGATGCGTTATCTGCGCTAGAACGCCAATGGCAAGACTGGCTGAACCCTTTGATGGAACAGCAGGATGATGCCGCTGATATCACCTTATACCTAACTTTGCGTCCGCATGAGGCCTCTGCCGATCAGCTGGTGTATTACCCTCGCGTGGCTAGTCTTGGGGTTGGGGCATCACGCGATTGCCCATCTGAGGAATTAAAAACCTTAGTCGATCATCTGTTATCTGATCATGATTTAAGCCCAATGGTGATTGATGCTGTGTTTAGTGTTGATCTTAAATCTGATGAACCTGCTGTGATCACCCTCGCGGCAAGCCTTGACCGTCCTGTTCGGTTTTACTCAGCCCCTCAACTTGAGGCAGAAACGCCGCGGGTGGAGCATCCTTCATCAGTGGTTTTTGATGAGGTTGGTACCCATAGCGTTGCTGAGGCCGCGGCACTGGCAGGGGCAGGGCCGTCCGCCATCATGCTTGGCCCAAAACAGAAAATGGCCCATGCCACCGCCGCGTTAGCGGTTACCCCTGATGCCAAAGACATAGGGGCAGGAAGCATACCGCGTGGCCGTGTCATGCTGGTTGGCATTGGCCCCGGGCAATCGGAGTGGCGAACACCTGAAGCAACAGCCATGATCCGCGCCGCTGATGAGCTGGTGGGATATCATCTTTATATCGACTTGCTTGGCGGTATCGCCGCGGATAAACCGCGTGCTGATTACGCTCTTGGTGAGGAAGAGGCGCGTTGCCGCTATGCCCTTGAGGAAGCAGCTAAGGGCAGGGCGATAGCGATCATCTGTTCGGGGGATGCTGGTATCTACGCGATGGGTGCGCTGGTTTTTGAATTGCTGGATAGGGATAAGGATCATGGCGGGGTGAGTGATGCCGCTCGCCGGGTTGAGGTTTCCTCTGCCCCCGGTGTTTCTGCTCTTCAGGCTGCCGCGGCGCGGTCAGGCGCTTTGCTTGGGCATGATTTCTGCACCATTTCATTATCTGATTTATTAACCCCGTGGGATCAGATTGAAAACCGCATTACAGCGGCGGCGATGGGGGATTTTGTGATCGCGTTCTATAATCCGGTATCGCGTCGTCGCCGTGTTGGTTTGGCTAAGGCCAGAGATATTTTGCTGGGTTATCGGCCTGCTGATACCCCTGTTGTTCTCGCATCAAATCTGGGGCGACCTGAAGAAGAGGTGCGGTTTCGCACGCTTGCCAGTCTTGAAGTGGACGAGGTGGATATGTTGACTGTGGTTATGGTTGGCTCATCAGCGTCAAGGAAAGTGCATCTTGGTATGGGGGATATGGTTTATACGCCGCGCGGCTATGCCAAGCGCATTGATCAGGAAAAGGGAGAAGCGTCATGACCGTCTATTTTATTGGTGCTGGGCCGGGTGACCCTGATCTGATCACAATCAAAGGGCGTGATTTGATCCTGCAATGTGGCTATTGCCTTTATGCAGGTTCCTTGGTGCCTGAGGCGGTTGTTGCCGAAAGTCAGGCTGAGGTGGTTCGTGATACCGCCTCAATGACGCTAGATGATATTATGACCTTGATGATTGCCGCCCATGCCGAAGGTCATGATGTGGCACGGGTTCATTCAGGTGATCCCTCGCTTTATGGGGCGATTGCCGAACAGATCAGGCGGCTTCAAGCTGTGGATATCCCCTATAAAATAATCCCTGGCGTGCCAGCATACGCGGCGGCGGCGGCGGAACTTGGCATGGAATTAACCATTCCCGAAGTCACCCAGACCCTCATCCTTACCCGGACAGCGATGAAATCCTCACCTATGCCAGAAGGCGAGGAGTTGGAAAATCTAGCCCGTACCAAGGCCACGCTTGCCATCCATTTATCAGTGCGAAACCTGCGTGAGATTGAACGGGTGCTAGCACCGGTTTATGGATCAGACTGTCCTGTGGTGGTAGCTTATCGGGTAGGTTGGCCAGATCAGCAATTTCTCTTTGGGCAATTATCCGATATTCGTGCCAAAGTCATGGCCGCCAAAATTACCCGAACCGCGTTGATCTTTGTTGGTAGGGGATTAAACCATGTGGGTGAAATGCGCGAATCAGCCCTCTATGATAAAGACCATGTTCATGTCCTGCGGGTAAAACGCGGCAATCAGGACGAACGTGAAGGCTAAGCTCGTCCATTTGGCATGATGCTGTTTAGGGGGTTACGCCGCGGCAATCAGATGGGCGTATGATCCAAACACCGTTCCTTTCACCACCCCCATTGATCCTATGGGCTGACCATCCTTATCACAGGCGGCAAATAAAGGCTGTCCATGTTCTTGGACGCTTGTGGTGTAATGAAACTCATGCCCAAAACTGTGATGAGGTATCGGCACATTGGCCAAACATTCTAAACTGCGATAGCCCAAATGCAGTCGGGTATCGGCAAAACTGGTCACCACATCTAATAGGCCAGTCATGGGGATATGGCGACCATCGGCATTAATGATTTCCTGCCCCAGCACCATATAGCCACCGCATTCCCCATAGATGGGGGTCTGGCGTTTGGCCATGGCATGAAGACCTGTTTGCCATGTTTGTCCTGCTGCCAGCGCATCAAGGTAGAGTTCTGGATAACCGCCGGGTAAATACACCATCTCGGCGGTGTGATCTGGCGGATCATCAGCGAGCGGCGAAAAGGGCAGAATCTCAGCGCCATGATGACGCCACCCCTCAATGAGATGGCGATAGGAAAAGGCAAAGGCCTGATCCATGGCAACGGCAATACGTTGAGCTGGTGGCGGCATGGCAATTGGCTCAGCCCCCGTCGGCGGCAATATCGGTGCCGCTAAAGCCATCAGATGATCCAGATCAACGCATGTTTCGATCTGTGTTTTGATTCGGTCTATGATCTCAGGCAGGCCGCCAGATGAGGTAAGTTCGCTTGCCTGCACCAGCCCTAAATGGCGTGAAGGAATGGCAAAGTGATCATCATCGGCGATAACCCCAAGCACAGGAATATCGTATGTAGTCATGGCGGCGCTGATGATTTCCGCGTGGCGATCACTTCGGCAGCGATTGAGAATCACCCCGGCGCATCGGGTGTTGTTATGGTGCTGGCGGATCATATGATCAAGCCCTCCAGCCAACATAGCGGCGGTTTCCGCTTGACCACGCACATCCATAATCAGGATCAACGGCACGCCTAAGGTCGCGGCAAGGGAAGCGGTGCTTCCTCTGCCGCCATCTGCTGCCCCCATCGCCCCTTCAATGATCAGGGTGTCGCCGTCATGTGTCGCGGCAAGATGCCGGATCAGGCTGGGTGACATAGCAAAACTGTCTAGATTAATGCCATTTGTGCCAAGGGCGGCGGCATGAAAACCGGGATCAATATAGTCAGGCCCAGATTTCGCAGATGCGATTGAAAACCCTTTGGCTTTGAGGGCGGCAAGCAAGCCCAGTGTGATGAGGGTCTTGCCACTGGCAGAAGCGATAGCGGTAATCGCTAGCCCATGGCTTGCCATTAGGCGCTATCCTCATGCTGGCGTGTGCCTAGAGGGTCAAGATCACGTGGTTTCGCGCCATGCATCTGGCTAACCCAATCAAGGCATTGGCGCATTCTGACCACCTCACCAACAGCGATAATTGCTGGCGGGGTAACCTGATGGATACGGACATCTTCAGCGGCTTGACTAAGGGTTGTTTCTAAAACCGACATATTGGGCAGGCTGGCGTTACTGACCACGGCGACAGGTTCAGATGGATTGCGTCCGGCCTTCATCAGATGGTCGCAAATCTCTGGCAGATGCTTGATTGCCATATACATAACAATGACTTGACTGCCATCAGCGATACCCTGCCAGTTGATCGCAGATGGTGCTAACCCTGTTCGGTCATGGCCAGTAAGAAAGGTCACCGCTTGATTAACATCACGGTGGGTAACCGGAATTCCAGCATAGGCAAGCCCGCCTATACCAGCCGAAATGCCCGGCAAGATACGCAATGGGATATCAGCCTGAATGAGGGTCTGGGCTTCTTCACCGCCACGACCAAAGACAAAAGGATCGCCGCCCTTAAGCCGCAACACCTTGCGCCCTTGGCGCGCTAATTCAATCAAACGAATAGAAATATCGCGCTGTTTAGGGGATGGTTTTCCGCCGCGCTTACCAGCGTATTCAATCTCTGTCCCCGGGCGCACCCAATCCAACACACGTTGATCAATCAGGGCGTCATAAATCACAATATCAGCCTGATTAAAGGCATTCAGAACGTGCAGGGTGACTAGCCCCGGGTCGCCCGGCCCGGCGCCAGCAAGCCAGACCCAACCTGCCTCAAACACAGGCCATTCCTGCCCTGAAATAGGCGGAAGATCAAATCCGGATGATGGTTTAGGCGGTATTGCCATGACGTCATGGATTCCTGTTCAAATATCGGGCATGATAACGGCTAGGCCGTGATCACAAAAACGAAACTCTAGTATAATGCAACAGACGCTTAAAACAACACTTCGCTTTGGTTGGACAACAGGAACCTGTGCCACCGCGTCTGTCTATGCTGCTTATACCGCTATGCTGACCGGGGCATTTCCTGAAAGCGTCACCATTGATACTCCATCCGGCAAAACCGCCACTCTTGCCATCAGTTATACGGATACCGATGGAAACGCCTTTACCGCAGGGGTAATCAAGGATGCTGGTGATGATCCTGACGTGACCCATGGGGCGGAGATTCGCGCCACTATTTCCCCGGGGGGTAAAGAATCAGGGGTGATCTTTCGCGGCGGTGAGGGCGTAGGTATGGTGACCCGGCCGGGGTTGCCAGTGGCAGTGGGTGAACCAGCAATTAATCCTGTTCCCCGTCAAATGATGCATGATTATATCCATGCCCTTGCAGAAGATTTGGGCGGCACATCAGATGTTGTGATCACAATTTCTGTTCCCACAGGCCGCCAGCTTGCCGAAAAAACATGGAATCCGCGCCTTGGCATTGAACATGGTATTTCTATTCTAGGCACGACGGGTGTGGTCAGGCCATTTTCCTGTTCCGCTTGGATTGCCTCTATACATCGCGGCATAGATGTCGCGGTTGCCAATGCCCTTGATCACATTGCGGGATCAACAGGGGCGAGATCAGAGGCCGCTGTCAAAGCTCATTATGATTTGCCAACGATTGCGCTGATTGATATGGGGGATTTTGTTGGCGGAATGTTGAAATATCTGCGTCGCCATCCGGTGCGCCGCCTGACCGTGGCAGGCGGTTTTGGCAAGATGATTAAATTGGCACAAGGGGCGAAGGATTTGCATTCAGGACGAAGCCAGATTGATTTTGCTGATCTTGCGGAAAGGGCCAAAGCTCTTGGGCTTCCCGCAGAACATATTGCTGAGGCAAACTCCGCCCTTGAAGTCATGCAAAACCTTAACCCCGATGATCGTCAAACCCTTGCTACCGCTATTGCTGTGGGCGCTCTTGCCACTTGCCGGCAAGTGATTGGTAAAACGCCAACCTGCCTTGGCACTATGGTAGTGGATCGTGAGGGGCAGATTCTCTCTGAGCAGACTGAACAATGACGCGCAACATCTTAATCCTTGGCGGCACGATTGAGGCCAGACGGCTAGCGGATCATGCTGCTAAGATGGGTTGGCCTGCGGTGTTTTCGCTGGCAGGGGTAACAACAACGCCAGTAAAAACGGCCTTGCCGATGCGTTATGGGGGCTTTGGCGGGGCAAAGGGATTGGCACAATGGATGCTCTCTCACGCGGTCACGCATCTGGTGGACACAACGCACCCATATGCCGCTAATATCTCTGCTAACGCGGTAGAGGCGGCAAGGCTTACAGGCATAAAAAGGCTAACCCTATGGCGACCAGAATGGCAGGCCGAAGCCGGTGATGACTGGCATCAGTTTGCCACGATGGATGCCTTGTTTCAGGCGGTCCCCAACAGCGCGCATCTTTTTCTTGCGGCAGGGCAAGAAGGCATAAAAGCCTTGCCTCAACCGCCTCGGTTTCAGGTGACGGCACGGGCGCTAGAACAGCCAGATACCGCGCATCCCATCACCTTTATTAAAGCTTTGCCTGCGGCTAATCCAGATGATGAGGCGGTGCTTTTTCGCGACAATCACATCACCCATCTGGCGGTAAAGAATGCTGGCGGCACGGCATCACGGGCAAAGCTGATAGCGGCTCGTCAATTAGGCTTACCTGTGCTGATGCTGGCGCGGCCTAAGCCGCCGCCGCCACCGCTTTTTCAGACCCTTGATGATATGATCCATGCCTTATCTGCAGATGGGGATCAGGGCTGATATTAGGCTGGCTGTAATGCCGCTATGGCTTGGCTCATCCTTGTCATAGCTTTGTTCAGGGATTCCGTATCCGTCGCATAAGAAATGCGGAAATACCCCGGCATAGAAAAAGAAGACCCCGGAATAATGACGGTATCCGCGGCATCAAGAATATAGCGGCAGAAATCCATATCCTCTTTTAGCGTTATCCCTTGAGGGGTCTTCCATCCGATCAGGTTTTGCCATGAGGGAAAGATATAAAACGCCCCTTGGGGGCTGGATACATTGAGGCCATTCATGCCTTTGAGATATGAGATCACCAAATCACGCCGTGATCGAAACGATTGCTGGCGAGATGCCAATATCTCTTGATCCCCTGTTAGGGCTGCTAAAGCGGCTGCTTGGGAAATCGTTGTCGTGCCAGAAGTGCCTTGGGCTTGGGCAGTTGTCATGGCAGCAATCAAAGGCGCAGGGCCAACCCCATATCCAAGGCGCCAGCCTGTCATAGCATAGGCTTTGGAGACGCCATTAACGATCAGTGATCGATCTGCCAGATCACCAAGTGCGTCAGCAACCGATACGAAATCAACATCATAGACAATATGCTCGTAAATCTCATCACTCAAAAGCCAGCATCGCTCATGCGCGGCCACGATATCGCCAACTGCCCGTAAATCTTCGGCGGATAGAACCGCGCCTGAAGGGTTGCTAGGGGAGTTGATCATAAGCCAACGGGTGCGCGGACTCATAGCGTGTTTAATCGCTGTGATATCAGGGCGAAACCCCCTCTCAGCATCTGTGGGAACAACAATCGGCACACCGCCGCAAAGCCGAATGATATCAGCATAGGATGTCCAGAAAGGGGCAAGCACGATGACTTCATCACCAGGATTAATGCTAGCCAGCATGGCATTTAGAAGGGTGTATTTTGATCCGCTGGATATGATGACATTTTCGGCACCTCTGGCTGTTCCGCCGCGACCGTTATAAAGCGCCGCCACCGCTTGCTTTAATTCAGGCTTGCCGCCGATAGGGGGATAATGCGTGTCATTGTTGTGGATGGCGGCAATCGCCGCCGCATTGGCGTGGTCTGGGGTATGAAAATCAGGCTCACCTATGCCGAGATTAATCACATCATACCCCTCAGCGCGGCGTTGGCGTGCCGCCTCACTCATCAGAACAATGGCAGAGATTTCCACCTCTGCTAAACGATCCGCCTTTATGAACTCAGCCATTATGATGTCCCATCACTATCATGGATATTAAGGTCTTCTTCGGTCATGCCATAGTCACGGATGGCGGCGTCGCGGCTGATATAACCGCGCCTTACATCACGGCGAACCAGATCGCGGTCGCGTTGCTTTGGGTCGCCAAAGCCGCCTCCACCGGGAAAGCCAAGGCAGACGGTTGCCCCGGTGGGAACAGCTTGTCTGCCTTTGCCGCGTAAAGGGGTGCCATCATCACAGGCAAGGGTGGTTGGCGCCCCATTATGCCCGTTCTGTCGGCCTCGTGCCGGATGATCGACCCGATCCAACATGGCGGAAAAGACCAGATCATATCCATCACGTGCGGCGATATCCATATATTGCCCTAATCCGCCCCGCCATTTGCCAGCCCCGCCGCTATCTGAGCGCAATTCTTTTCGCCGAATAATCACAGGGCCAACATTTTCGGTGGCTTCCACAGGCATAGTCATCACGCCGCTAGGAAAGGCAGTTGCGTTTAAGCCATCAATATTAGGGCGTGCGCCACTGCCGCCGGAATTAAATGACAGCACTTCTGCGGATTTAGCGTTAGGCGGCATATTCGCCCCTTGCCTTGGGGTTAGGCTGACTTGGAAATTGCATAAGGCGCTAGCGCCTTCGGCTTGAATATGCCCCGGCAGCAACTGATAAAGCGCACCAAAGGTCACATCTGGTAACATTTGCCCGACCACATGACGCAGTGCCACAGGCGCCGGATGAGGCGCATTGACGATGGTGCCTTCCGGGGCGGTGATAACGAAAGGCGCAAGTGATGCCGTGTTGTTGGGAATATCAGGGGCAATAGCCACCTTTAACCCGTAACAGGTATAGGCTCTGGTATAGACCATTGGCACATTAATGCCTTTCTTATCCAGACCAGAGGTGCCAGTGAAATCCGCGCTAACGTGATCTTTGTCAATATTGACATGAACGGCAATGGTGATCACCTTATCAAATCCGTCAATATCCATTTTTGCTGATGCTGATCCGGGGGTAAGGGCGGCAATCCGTTCCAAGGTCGCTTGCCGTGACCGGGTCATGATAAAATCGGAAATCTGTGACAAGTCTGCGGCGCTATATTCATCCAACATCGCCATCAAGCGCCGAATGCCAACATCGTTTGAGGTTGCAAGCGCGTAAATATCACCAACCACCTGATCAGATTCGCGGACATTTTGGCGGATAATCCTGATCAAATCCTGATTGACCTCGCCTTGACGGACAAATGGCATAATCGGAATTTGGATGCCTTCTTCATAAAGCGAATTGCCATCTGCGCCAAAACCTCTGCCGCCAACATCTACAACATGGGCGGTATTGGCAAAAAACCCGATCAGCTTCCCCATCCGAAAGACAGGTGTGACAACGGTGATATCATGCAGATGCCCGGTTCCTTTCCAAGGATCATTGGTGATATACACATCACCATCACGCATATGTTCAACGCCAATCTCATTCATAAAATGACCAACGGATTCTGCCATGGCATTAACATGGCCGGGGGTTCCGGTGACAGCCTGAGCCAGCATATTTCCTGCGCTGTCATAGACCCCTGCTGAAAGATCGCCTGCCTCACGGACTGAGGTTGAAAAGGCCGTTCGGATAAGCGCTTGCGCCTGTTCCTCAACGACTGAGATCAGACGATTCCACATGATTTGTAAGGCGACCGCATCAAGCATTTGTCATATCTCCATCTAGCCGAAGATCAAGGGTGCCATCACTTTGCATCAGGGCAATACCGCCCACAGGCACAAGCACGGTTGTTTCTGGTTCAACAATGGCGGCTGGCCCATTGATCACAGCGCCGGGGGTGAGGTCTTTGCGGGCAAACACCGCCGCCGTTAGGTTCTCGCCGCTTGCCATATCCATCATCTGTCGATGCCCGATCGGGTGATCATTGATCTGTCCTTCACAAGCTAGGATAGGCGGTGAGGGCTGAACCGGGGTGGTGGCCAAGACGGTCCAACTGGTAATCTCAATATCCAGCCCCTCAACAACCCGGCTAAAGAGCAGGCTGTAACGCTCTTCAAAAAGGCTAGTGATATCTGTTTTGTCAGGGCTTTTGCACCATTCTTCATCCAGTTCAACGGGAATCTCCCAGCCTTGTCCAACATAGCGCATATAAGCTTTGGCAGAGATGTCAATATTGCTGTCAGGAACGGACGCACGAACAAAGCTGGTGGCTTGGTCTCTCAGCTCTTTCAGCATATCTTTGACAGGGGCTTCCTGCCAGTCTGACAGCCGCAGGTAAAGCGAGCGGCTAGCTTCAAAACTAAACGGGGCTTTCAGGAAGCCAACGGCAGAACCGACCCCGGCCGATGCTGGTATCAAGACTCGCGGGATGTTTAATTTTTGGGCTAGTCGGACAGCATGAAGCGGCCCAGCACCGCCAAAGGCAATCATCACATATCCACCTAAATCTTCGCCACTTTCCACCGCATGAACCCGGGCGGCGTTAGCCATGTTTTCGTCCACCACCTCAGCTATGCCAAAGGCGGCACGATCCAAATCTAGCCCTAACGGTGCGGCGATCTGATCGGTAATGGCGGTCTTGGCGTTATCCGTTGACAGAGGAATTGACCCACCAGCAAAATCATCAGGGTCAAGTTTGCCCATAAGCAAATCCGCATCCGTCACTGCAGGCCTTGTGCCGCCACGTTGATAACAGCTAGGGCCGGGTTCTGATCCGGCGGATTCTGGCCCAACGGTAATTTGACGCATCGCATCAAGGCCAGCAATAGACCCTCCGCCCGCGCCAATTTCCACCATATCAATAACAGGGATAGATATGGGCATACCTGACCCCTTTTTGAAGCGATAACTGCGGGCGACTTCAAAACTGCGTGATGTTTTTGGGACATGATCTTTAATGAGGCATATTTTTGCCGTTGTGCCCCCCATATCAAAGGACAATACGCGGTCAAGGTGAAAGCGTGAGGCAATATTGGCAGCGAAAATTGCGCCCCCAGCGGGGCCAGATTCGACCAAGCGCACAGGAAAAGTAGCCGCACTCATCAGATCAATGATACCGCCGCCTGAATGCATCAGAAAAACAGGGGCGCTGATGAGGTGTTCGCTTAATCGCGCCTTTAATCGCATCAGATAGGATTCCATAATGGGTTTGACATACGCATTAGCGGCAACGGTATTAAAGCGTTCATATTCGCGCATCTGCGGAGATACCTCAGACGATAGCGAGATCGGAATATCTGGCCATTCCTTAGCAATAATTTCGCGGATGCGCTGTTCATGCACAGGATTAGCGTAGGAATGCAGCAAGCCGATGGCGATGCTGGCAATGCCGTCAGTTTTCATCGTGCTAATCAAGGGGCGGATGTGGTCTTCGTTAAGCGGAGTGTCAACACTGCCATCCGCAAGAATACGCTCAGCCACGGTGTAGCGATGTTCGCGTGGGATCAAGGCCTCAGGTAAAACAAGGTTGAGATCATATTGCTCAAACCGGCTTTCGGTTCGCATCTCAATAACATCACGAAACCCCTCAGTGGTGATTAGCGCAGTACGGGCGCCGCGCCGTTCAATCAGCGCATTTGTGGCAAGGGTAGTGCCATGGATCACCATACCAATATCTGACGGTTCAATCCCTGCTGTTGCTGTGACTGCAAGCAGGCCTTCAATGATGGCATCTTCAGGGCGGGTATAAGTGGTCAAGACCTTGGTTGAGGTTTGCCCGTTCGGGGTTTCTAGAACAATATCCGTAAAGGTGCCGCCAATATCAACTCCGGCACGAATAGGGGTGGAAGCGGTGTGGTTATTTGTCATGTTGTTATTAGTCTTTCTTTGCCCAGAAATTAGTGTAACGATAGGCAAGTCTAAAATCGATGTAAAGCCACAGAATAAAGGAAAAACATAATCATGCGTTATCTTCATACTATGGTTCGTGTTACGGATATTGAGGCATCCTTACGGTTTTGGTGTGAGGGGCTTGGGCTTAGCGAAGTTAGCCGCAAAGAATATCCTGATGCCAAGTTCACACTGATCTTTCTTGCCGCCGAAGAAGATGGCGAACAATTTTCCAAAACCCGTTCACCAGCATTGGAATTGACTTATAATTGGGATAGCGATGAGGTTTATCATGGCGGTCGCAATTTTGGGCATCTGGCCTATGAGGTTGATGATATTTATGCCACTTGCCAACATCTGATGGATATGGGTGTGGTGATCAATCGGCCGCCGCGTGATGGGCGCATGGCGTTTGTGCGCTCACCGGATATGATTTCTGTTGAACTTTTACAAAAAGGGGAAGCGAAATCCCCGTCTGAGCCATGGGCATCAATGGGTAATACCGGGGAATGGTAATGACCGCAAACGGGCGTAATATTGCCCTGTTATCGTTGTCTCAAGCCTGTTTTATGACAACGGTGAATATCAATATCATTGTCACCAGTTTGGTTGGTGTGCTTATTGCGCCTGAACCATGGTTGGCCACTTTGCCATTATCGCTGATGTTTGTGGTGTCTATGTTAACGACATTGCCAGCCTCATTGTTGATGGGACGCATTGGGCGCAAGCCGGTGTTTGTTTCTGCCGCTGGCATTGGAATGTTCTGTTGCCTGATCATGGGTTATGCAACGATGCTATCTAGCTTTATGCTGTTTTTGGTGTCGTCTGCTGGGCTTGGGATTGCAACAGGGGTGGCGCAGTTTTATCGCTATGCTGCTGCGGATAACGCTGAGCAAAACCAAAAAGCAAAGGCGCTTTCCCTTGTGCTAGCTGGTGGAGTGTTGGCGGCGATCCTTGGGCCAAGTTTGGCGCGACTAACATTTGAGGCAATACCAGACCATCTTTATGCGGGATGTTTTTTTGCCGCCGCCATGATGCAGGTTTTGGCCCTATTGTTGTTACCTTATCTGGATATTAAACCTTATACCGAGACCGTAAAGACGCGCGGGGTTTCTTTGGGATGGCTTTTTCGGCAACCTTATTTTATCGCAGGCATGGTGACCGCGGCGCTTGGTTATGGCGTCATGACCTTCATGATGACAGCAACCCCACTTCAGATTGTGAACACCGAACAGATGGGGGATGCTAATAATGCCATTATCATTCAGTGGCATGTTCTGGCTATGCTGTTGCCATCATTGGCAACAGGGGCGTTAATCGGCCGTGTTGGGGTTATTCCTGTCCTTTGGGCAGGGGTGATTTTCTATATTGCCATGATTACCGTGACGTTATCAGGTACTAGTTTCTGGAATTATCTGTTCACTCTTATTCTGTTGGGTCTTGGCTGGAATATGCTGTTTGTCGGGGGGTCAAGTATCATTGCGCAATCCTGTCGCCCAGATCAACGCGCGAAGGTTCAGGGCATGGCGGATTTTATGGTCACGGCTATGATGGCTTTGGCGTCACTGACCTCTGCCACCATGCATTATCTTTATGGGTGGAAGATCATGGTGTTGCTGGCGGTGGTTCTGGTTGCGGTGATTGCCATTAGCATCATTCTGGCGATGCTTTATCCAATGACCCGAAATAGCGAAACGGGATACCCCGAAGCTAGCCGCCAGTAACGCTCATATGGCGGGCAACCGCAGGGCTGGTGTGATCGCGGTCAATGATGAAATCATGCCCTTTCGGTTTGCGGCCGATAGCCTCAACAATCGCGGCATCAAGCCCTTCTGTTCCGCCGTCACGCAAGGCATCACGCAAATTGGCACTGTCGTCTTGGCCAAGGCACATATAAAGCATCCCCGTACAGGTGACCCGAACCCGATTACAGCTCTCACAAAAATTATGGGTTAACGGGGTGATAAAACCTATACGCCGACCGGTTTCTGCGACGCGCATATAACGGGCAGGCCCGCCTGTGCGATAATCAATTTCTTGCAAGGTGAACCGCTGGCTGAGGGTTGTTTTAACCTCAGACAATGGCAGGTATTGATCAAGCCGATCCTCACCGCCGATATCGCCCATTGGCATGACTTCAATAACCGTCATATCCAGATCATGATCGCCGCACCATGCCACCATATCGCCTAACTCATCATCATTGACCCCTTTTAATGCAACCGCATTGATCTTGATGTCTAAGCCTGCTGATTTGGCAGTATGGATACCATCCAGCACCTGATTGAGATCACCCCAGCGCGTGATGGCGCGAAATTTATCCTGATTTAGGGTGTCCATGGATACATTGATGCGCCTCACCCCTGCATCATAGAGATCATCTGCCATTTTTGATAACTGGCTTCCGTTGGTGGTGATCGTAACCTCATCCAGATGGCCTGATTTCACCTCATCCCCCAGATGGCGGATCAAGGTTAAGATGTTTCGCCGCACTAATGGCTCACCGCCAGTCAAGCGTATCTTACGCGTTCCAACAGCCATGAAACGGCGGCATAACACCTCAAGCTCTTCAATGCTAAGCAGCTCAGACTTAGGAAGAAAAGTCATGTTTTCTGCCATGCAATACACACAGCGAAAATCACAACGATCTGTTACCGATACGCGCAAATAGGTAATCGGACGACCAAAGGGGTCTAATATCGGGGTATGGGTTGATGTCATGGGCTGAAGGTATATCATTTTGGGGCTAAAATAAAGCGTCCCCTCGTCCCCCGTTTCCCTAGTCCTTCTCGCCTCCTAGTAAGCCTAACCTTATGATTTTTCTGCAAACACTAAGGGCGAAAAAAAGGTAAAAAAAAGCCGCAGGCCATAAGCCCGCGACTGAGTTAGGGAGGAAATGATCATCATAAAGATGTCATGACCGTGATATGGTCTTCACAAAGAATAAAGTCAACACATCTGACCTAAATTTTTTTAGCTCAGATTGCGGCATTTTGTCATCATTCTGAGAATAGCCTCACGGTCGCATCCATTTTGCCGCATTTGGCGCAGGCTAAGGGCGTTTTCGCGCTTGGCAAGGCGCTGACCGTGTTCATTGGGGATAAGCGCATGATGAGCGTATCGGGGCGGCGTTATGCCGAGCAATTCTTGCAATATGCGCTGAACGGGGATTGCGTCAAACAAGTCATATCCACGGCTGACCAGACTAACGCTCATGGCATCATCATCCAACACCGTGCTGAGATGATAGCTGGTGCCAATGTCACGGCGTGCGATGACCTCATCACCAATATGATCAAGCGAAATGCAAACCTTGCCATGAATAAGGTCCATGGCCTCAATATCCTTAAACTGATCCCGGATGGTTGCCATCCGCAACCGCCACGCAGGTTGATTGCCTTCAGCTTCGCGTTCATCACGCAGTTCAGCGGCGATCAGTTGATCGGTATTGCTAGGGTGGTGAGGGGCGGAAAGCAGTTCTGCCAATTCCCGCCGGCTTAAATAGCAGGGATAGATCAGATTCTCATCTTTAAGATATTTCAGCGCCTTGTGGCTAGCCGCCAGATGCTGGCTTTGGATTCGTATGGGTTTTTGGTATGAAATATCCAAAAAGGCCAAGTCTTCAAAAATGGCATCAAAATAAATATCCCGGCAACGGGTTTTATCAATGTCATCAATACGCAGACACATCTCACCGCCACTACTGGCGGCAAGACGAGACGCAAACATGGCCGAAAACGCATGCCCTAGATGCAGGTATCCTGATGGTGAGGGGGCAAAGCGTGTGATCTCACCTGATGCCAGAGGCGCCAAAAGAGGCGGTATGATGTCATCGGTTAGGGTCATGCGCACCTGACGAAAGAAAATCATTTCACCCATGCTACCCTAATGAGGTAGTATGGTGTGATCAAAAGATGAGGTTATCATGTCAACTATCATTCGCCAATCTATCGCTGATTTCAGTGTGCTTATTCATCAGCCTGATCCGGAAACTCCGTCTGATCGGCTGATTGTGTTGTTGCATGGTTGGGGCGCGGATGGCAGTGATCTAATTGATATGTCACCGCATCTCACAGCGCGGTTTCCGGGGGCTATCATTTGCGCCCCTGATGGGCCAGAGCCTTGTTCCGCTAATCCTATGGGCAAGCAGTGGTTTGATCTGGGGGTTGATGCCACCTTGATTGATGAGGGGCCATCACGCGCCTTTCCGGGGCTTCAGAAATTGTTAGAGGCCCTGATGGAACAATTTGCTATCGCCCCCGGTCGTGTGGTGTTGGCTGGGTTTTCCCAAGGCGGCATGATGGCGCTTTATGGCGGTGTCAGAACGACAGAACCTTTTGGTGCGGTGATCAGCATCGCCGGGGCATTGCTTGCGCCCGGGCAAATGGCGCAGGCGATGACAGTTAGGCCGCCAGTTTTGTTGATACATGGCAAAGATGATCAGGTGGTGCCGTTTCAAGCTATGGATATGGCTAAAGCTATTCTGGAAACCAATAAGGTCACGGTGGAAACGCTAGCCTGTGAAGGGGTTGGGCATGGCATTTCTGGTGAGGGATTAGCGCGCATGATGGATTTCATTGCGGCAAAGCTAGATGATGATAACCAAGCGTAATGTGCTAACGGAACTTGCCTTAACCACAATATCTTGTGGGTCATTCCCTAATTTTAGGTTGAAATCTCTAAATAGATATGATGTCATAGTCTTATGTTAGATCAACAGGCACATCTGGGCCTTCCACAATCAACCTCGCTTCAGGGGTTGGCTCCAGCGCTTGCCTTGAATGCTGATTTTCGCCCCCTTAGTTATTTTCCGTTATCGCTCTGGTCATGGCAGGATACCGTCAAGGCTGTGTTTTTGGATCGGGTGACGATTATTTCTGAATATGATACCGCCATCCGTTCCCCTAGCATGACCATGCGCCTGCCAAGTGTGATTGCGCTCAAAGATTATGTTCAGCAAAGCCGCTTTCCGGCCTTTACCCGATTTAATGTGTTTCTGCGCGACCGTTTCACTTGCCAATATTGCCTTAAGGGGTTTCCTGCTCAAGAATTAACCTTTGATCATGTCATTCCGCGGTCGCGTGGTGGCCGGACGACTTGGAAAAATGTTGTTGCGGCTTGCGGGCGGTGTAATTTGCAAAAGGCGAATAAACTGCCGGAACAATGCGGCATGATACCTCGCATTAAACCGGATCAGCCTAGCACATGGCAGTTGCAGGAAAATGGACGGCGTTATCCGCCTAATCACCTGCATCACAGTTGGCGTGACTATCTTTATTGGGATAGTGAATTAAAGCCAGATCAAGGTCAGGATCAATCTTGGCCGGATGAATTTCGTCTATCGGATGACCAGCTTAATAAAGTGTTTACATCCTAATCTCGGCACGAACCGATGCGTTAATCGGGGGTAGGGGTTTTAGACCCGTTCTGCCAATTTGATAGCGGCTCGGCAACCTGCCTGAATCACACGGCGCATAATGGGATAGCCGATAGCGTCCTCACCATCATGATCTTTGGCAATATCGCGGTGTTCCAGTTCTTCGTCGCGGAATCGCTCAAGGGTTTTGACCAAATCATCTTCATTCTGGATGGATTTGGCTTGGCGGTCATAATGCGTGCCGATGACTTCTTCCACGGCGATGGTACAGGCCATGGCGGCTTTAGGTCCCATGGCGGCGGTCACTGCCCCCAACATAAATCCTGCGCCATTCCAAAGCGGCGATAATAATGACGGCCGCACCTCATAATCATTGAGCAAGGAAGAAAAAGTATCCAGATGTTCTTGTTCTTGGTCGCGCATATGACGAATCTCTTCAGCGACAGGATGCCCACCCAATACCGCCAGTTGGCCTTCATAAATGCGCCTTGCCCCAACCTCACCTGCGTGATCAACACGCAAACAACGGCTCACTTCATGTTGATCGTGATATCGGCTAGTCATGATGCAATTACTCCATCTCGCGTCGTGTGGCACTGATCAGCGCATAAATAGCAACACAAGCGCTGATAATGAAATTCCAACCTGCCATGGAAAGCCCTAGAAATGACCATGGCACCTCGTCGCACCTAATGGTTTTTGTTTTCAGTAAACCATCTAGAACGGCGCTAACATTGCCGCTAAAATCAATATTGCCTGAACATCCCGTTGGGCCGGGCAAAATCCCCCATTCGACACCGCTATGCCAAAACCCAAGACTAGCACTGATGAACATGATACCGCCCGCACCAACCGTAAGCCAAACCGCATGACGCCGCCCAATGAGCATGAGCAAAATAGGCAGGGCAATCACCACCGCGTGTGGGATGCGTTGCCAATAGCACATACGGCAAGGCATTAATCCACCGATATATTGAAATCCATAGGCTGTGATCAGCATCATTGCCCCAATCAGGGCCGTCATCACCACCGCCGCGGAGGGGCGACATAATCTGCTGATCAAGGCAGGAAAAACAGTCATGACGATGTTACCATCCACCAGCATATCGCCACTAGGCCTAGCAATACGCTTACCAGTAATGATACCAATGGCCGATGTGCACGATAACGGATAATTGCCGCCACCAGCAGAAACCGACTGCCACGCCCGATTAGTGATGCCGCCACCAGTGGCCAGAATCCAACCCCTAAAAATCCGCCGGTGATGACTGTCACCTTATAGGGTAGGGGCGTGTAAGCCCCAATCAGAATGAGCATCCAGCCGTGCCGGGCAAAGCCATCACGGATCGTTTCAAAAGCATGGGTTTTGCCTAGGTATTCAATAACCGTCAGCCCCAATTCATAACCCAGATACCAACCAACAATACCGCCTAAGGTGGAACAGATGGTGGTCAGAATCGCCAGCATAAGAAACCGTGATGGGCGCGCCATCACCATCACCGCAAGCATAGGGTCAACAGGGATAGGAAAGAAAATGGATTCGATAAAGGAAAACACGCCAAGCCATATCGGGGCGGTTTTGCGCCGCGCCAACCCCATCATCTGATCATGCCAAATCAGCAGTCGAGATTTAAGGCGTGATGTCAGGGTTGTTGGTTCAGTCATGATTTGAAAATTGCCGCCCCGTCAATTCCTAGGTCAGGCGTGGTGCGAGTGGAGAGACTCGAACTCTCAAGGTGTTGCCACCGGTGGATTTTGAGTCCACTGCGTCTACCAGTTCCGCCACACTCGCTTAAGTTGCTTTTATGCTGTTCTGCCCTTAAGGTCAAGAATGTGACAGCACCGCATCGTAGATTTCTTTAATATAATCATCTTTTATGTCTAATTCTAAAAGCGCTTTATGGGTTTCAATCAAATAGTCGCGGCACGGGCCTGCGAAACCTGTTGCTGAGGCGATCATGCGCGCCTTTTCCAAGATAGAGCAGTCTTTGAAGTAATTGTCATGTTGGCGGTTCATCACAAAGGTCACTACCTTTTTCGCCTCATCTAAGCCATCATCAGCGTGAAAATTGATCAGTTGCGGGTGATAAGAGGAATTGAGCATCTCACGCCGCCACAACAGATCAATTTCATGAATAGGCTTATCGCCGCTAACTTTCATGGCTATCCCAACACAAGACCCGCCAATATCAAGCCCTAATACCAACCCCGGATTCCCGGGTGAGCCGCGACCAACCTCGGTCTTTAGGCAGAATTGGCGATGATAGCCATAAATACGCCCACGGATTTGATCAGAAATCGTGATAACAGGGTTCCATATTAGAGACCCGTAACCAAAAACCCAGATATCACCCTCATAATCATCAGGTATTAACGCCCGACGCGAGGCTAATAAGCCTTCGTCTGAAAGCACGGTATGATCACCGCCGCGTTCCCTCACCATTTTTTGGACAGTGTTGTTGGTGAGCGTATCACGATTGATAAACGGCGAGGCTGATGCGGTTTTATCTGAATTTTTCATAACAGTAACAAATGCCAACGAAAACGGATAATACGACTAATTATGTTAACTTAAATCTTCACTTCCCGTGATCAGCCTGACTTCACGTTGTGGATAAGGAATGCCGATATTGGCATCATCAAGCGCGGTCTTAATCTGCCGCATCATATCCCAGTAAAGAGGCCAGTAGGTGTCAACATCAGCATAAAGCCGAAGCCGAACCGTAATGGCACTAGCCGCGTAATCAACGACGAGAAACTGCGGGGCTGGATCAGTAAGTACGCGGTCATCGGCGGCAAGTTTCATCAACGCCTTTTCCGCTATGGAAAGATCGCTTTCATAGGCGATGCCGATATCTAAATCCATGCGCCGCGTATTGTAGCGCGAATGGTTGACAATGATACTGCCCCAGATGGATGAATTGGGCACAGAGATATAAATGTTGTCAAAAGTATTAATGATGGTGGAAAAAAGACCAATTTCATTAACCGTGCCCGACACCGTTCCGGTTTCAATCCAATCCCCAATCTTAAAGGGGCGGATAAATAACAGCATCACCCCGGCGGCAACATTGGAAAGCGTGCCTTGTAAAGCCAGACCAATAGCAAGACCCGCGGCACCAATAACGGCAATAATTGAGGTTGTTTCGATACCAAAACTGCCTAGGCCAGCAACAATCGCTATCAGCAAAATGGCATAACGGATGGTGCTGGCAAAAACTGGAACTAAAGTATCGTCAAAGGATTTAATTTTTGACAGGCGGTTGCGCATCAGCCTGGCCAGATAGCCACTAATCCAAAACCCCAGAACAATGATGATGATGCCAGAGGTAAAATTCCCCATATAGACGATCATCTGCTGGATGATGGCTGATGACATGAGGTTGTCAAAAGATGATATGCTGAGTAAGTCCATAGTTTTCATTCTAGCGTTAATTTTTACGCCTGACTAGCCAAAGGCGTTGATTTGCGGCAAAACCGAAGTATAGTCCATGGCGGCATAAAGCAAACTGTTTCTGAAAGTCTCCACCATCTATGACAACCCTAGCCTTTCGACCATTAATGCAAGCCTCTGATTGTCTGGTGATAGACTGGGCGGTGGGGCAACCTGTTCCTGAGGTCCTAGCGCCTATGCTGAACACAGGTCTTGCTGCCGCGATTGGGAATTTTGACGGGGTGCATTTGGGCCACCAGAAATTGATTTCTGCTGCGGTTAATCATGGTCATGGCCTAATCCCTACGGTCATTACATTCTGCCCCCATCCGCGCCGCTTTTTTAAGCCTGATCTGCCGGGTTTTGCCTTAGCAGATGAGCAGGATAAAATGGCCTTGTTGTCCGAAACCGGGGTTAAAGTCATCATCCGGCTAGCCTTTGATGATGCCATGCGCCAAACCACGGCCGCTGATTTCATCAGCACATTATTGCCATCTCTCGGCGTTAGGGCGATCTATGCAGGTGAGGATTTTGCCTTTGGTAACGGGCGTGGCGGCGGCATGGATATGATGCAGCAAGAGAGCCAGAAATATGGCTTCACTGCCCATCATATCCCCCTTGAGGGGCAATCAGGTGACCCAATATCATCTAGCCGTATCCGCCGCGCCATTGCCGAGGCTGATCTGGAGAGTGCCGCCGCTATGCTAGGCCGTCCTTATATTCTAAGTGGTATAGTGACCCATGGGGATAAGCGCGGCCGAACCATTGGATTTCCAACCGCTAATGTTCAATTAGGGGATTATTTGATCCCTCCTCTTGGGGTCTATACCATTGCCGCCACCTTTCCGGATGATCCAGAACGGGGCGCTATTGCTGGCGTTGCCAATATCGGAATGCGGCCAACCGTTGCTGGCAAAGCGGTGCGATTAGAGGCCAATCTTTTTGATGTTGATCTTGATCTTTATGATCAGAGGATTAATGTATTTTGTCTGGATTTTATCAGAGCTGAGCAAAAGTTTGACAATCTGGACGATCTTCGCCATCACATAGCGCAAGATGTGGAAAGTGCCAGAGCCTTTCACGCGAAACAGAATTGAGTAGCTTATTATGACCGATGATCTCAAAGCCACGGTGTTTCTTCCTAAAACGGATTTTCCGATGCGGGCAGGCTTGCCGAAAAAAGAACCTGAAATTCAAGAGATGTGGAATCAGATGGGGTTTTTTGACCGTTTGCGCGAACACCGCAAAGGGGCGGAAAAATTCATTCTTCATGATGGCCCGCCCTATGCCAATGGAAATCTGCATATTGGTCATGCGCTGAATAAAATATTGAAAGATATCATTAACCGTTTTCAATCCGGGCTTGGCAAAGATGCTAATTATGTCCCGGGCTGGGATTGCCATGGCTTGCCGATTGAATGGAAAATCGAAGAAAGCTACCGCAAAAAAGGTCAGGATAAAGATCAGGTTGAGATTGTTGAGTTCCGCAAAGAATGCCGAGATTTCGCTAGCCATTGGGTTGGTGTTCAATCTGATGAGTTTCAGCGCCTTGGTGTCATGGGCAACTGGGCAGACCCTTATCTGACCATGGCCTATTCAGCTGAGGCAGTGATTGCAGGCGAGATTGGCAAGTTTTTAATGAACGGGGCGCTTTATCGAGGCTCTAAGCCGGTGATGTGGTCGGCGGTGGAAAAAACCGCCTTGGCAGAAGCGGAGATTGAATATTTTGATCGCCGCTCAACCACCATTTATGCGCGTTTCCCGGTGCGCCAGACCCAACATGATATCCTCAAAGATGCGGTGGTTATCATTTGGACAACAACCCCTTGGACGATGCCGGGGAACCGCGCTACCGCTTATGGCGAGGATATTGCTTACGGGCTTTATGACGTGGCTGAGGTGGCACCTGATGCGCTTGCCGTTAAAGGGGAAAAGATTGTTCTCGCCGATGCGCTATCTTCTGAGGTGGCAGAAGCTTGCGGCATTACCCAGCTTAATCGCTTGGCGGATATCGCTCCTGCTATGTTCAAAGACACCATTTTGGATCATCCGATGGCGGCCTATGGATATGATCACGCTGTGCCTATGTTACCGGCTGATTATGTGACCACGGATCAGGGAACGGGCATTGTTCACATTGCGCCGGGTCATGGCGCTGAGGATTATGTGCTTGGGCTAGCCCATGGGGTGCCTGTGCCAGAAACGATTGGTGCTGACGGCCGGGTGATGGAACATCTCCCTATTTTTGCAGGGATGAGCGCACTTAAAGATAACGAAAAGATCGCTGATATTCTGGCAGAGCATGGCGCCTTGATTGGTCGCGGTGAGGTTCACCATTCTTATCCGCATTCTTGGCGAAGCCATGCGCCATTGATTTTCCGCAATACGCCGCAATGGTTTATTTCCATGGAAAGCACAGGCCTGCGCGACACGGCATTAGAGCAATTAGACAAAACAGCGTTTTATCCCCCTTCAGGCCAGACCCGGTTAACCAGTATGATTGCCAACCGACCAGATTGGTGTATTAGCCGGCAACGGGCATGGGGTGTGCCTATTCCTGTGTTTGTGCATAAAGCCACGGGGGAACCGTTGCGCGATCAGGCAGTGATTGACCGCGTCATGGAAGCCTTTCACATTGAGGGGTCAGATGCTTGGTTTAGCTCAGCACCTAGCCGCTTTCTTGGCAATGATTACGATGCCAATGATTATGAACAGGTCACGGATATTGTAGATGTGTGGTTTGATTCAGGGTCAACCCATGCCTTTTTATTGGAAAACAATCCGGAAATGTCTTGGCCTGCGGATATGTATCTCGAAGGCTCTGACCAGCATCGGGGGTGGTTTCATTCGTCTTTGCTTGAGGCCTGCGGTACGCGTGGACGCGCCCCTTATGAATCTGTTTTAACGCATGGTTTTGTTCTGGATGAGCAGGGCAGAAAAATGTCAAAATCCCTTGGTAACACGGTGACCCCGCAACAGGTTATTGACCAAAATGGCGCTGATATTCTGCGGCTTTGGGTGGCCAATTCAGACTATTATGATGATCTGCGCATTGGTAAAGAGATCATTCAGCGTCAGGTTGATCATTACCGCCGTCTGCGCAACACCTTACGTTATTTGCTTGGTAGTCTTGAAGGATTTTCCGCCACTGAAAAGGTTGATCCATCAGAAATGCCGGGACTGGAACGCTGGGTGCTGATGCGGCTTAAAGAACTGGATCACCAGATTCGCAAGGCGGCGGCGGCACATGATTACCATCAGATTTTCACCATGATCCACCATTTCTGCAACAGTGACTTGTCTGCCTTCTATTTTGATATTCGCAAAGATTTGCTGTATTGCGGCGATGTTGCCTCAACGGAACGCCGCGCTTGCCGTACCGTGATGGATATGTTGTTTGATACGCTTGTTGTCTGGTTGGCACCAATTTTGACCTTTACCGCCGAAGAAGCGTGGCAGACCCGCTATCCTGATCCAAAGGTTTCCGTGCATTTTCAGGTCTTTCCTGATTTGCCGGACACTTGGCTGGATGAAACCCTTGGTCATCGGTGGTCAAAGATTCGCCAAGCCAGATTGCTGGTCACTGGGGCGATTGAAAAGGCCCGCAACGCTGGGGTGATGAAATCATCGTTACAGGCTCACCCCACGCTTTATGCCCCTCAAGCGGTGATAGATGCCTTTGCTGGGCTTGATGCGGCTGAGGTGTTTATTACCTCATCGGCGCATCTTGTTGCCGCCCTGCCGCCAGAAGATGCCCATATGGATGAAGATCATCTGGATATGGGGGTGACGATTGCGCTGGCGGATGGTGATAAATGTGATCGTTGCTGGAAAATCTTACCTGAACTGGTGCAACAGGCGCATGGGGATCATCATCTCTGTGGTCGATGTCATGATGTCATTTCCGGCTAGATGGTGGCGCGGCTATTTTGGCGTTATCGGTTTGGTCGGAATTGACCAATTCACCAAGGTGATCATGCTTGAGCTGATTTTTTCGCCGCCGCGGATGATAACAATTTTACCATTTCTTAATTTTAGCCCTGCCTACAACACAGGGATCAGTTTTGGGATGCTCGGCGATAGTGGCGCCATAGGGGTTGCCGTTCTGACCATTTTTGCCGTTGCCGTTGGGGTGCTGCTGCCATATATTTCAAGGGACTGGTTGCCACTAGGACGATGGGGTGCCATCATGATGGCTGGCGGTGCTATCGGAAACGCGATAGATAGGGTGCGTATCGGAAAGGTTGTTGATTTTATTGATGTTCATGCGGCAGGTTGGCACTGGCCAGCGTTTAATTTCGCCGACAGTGTTATCGTGATCGGGGTTGGCTTTATGCTCTTTAGCAGTTGGCGACAAGGAAAAGATCATGGCGACGACAACCATCAGCATGAGATGTGATCACGAGATATGATCATGAGATGTGATCATGTTTGGCAATCCCTTGACGGAAGTAAGATGACAGAACATAGTGTTCAGGAGATATGATTAGAATGGCAAAAATGGCAAAACAGCAACGGTATTCTAAAGCAGGAACACTGATGATTGGTGGGCTTCTGACAGGGATGCTTGTGTTATCAGCCTGTGGTGGCGGTGCCAATGCCATTAACGGCAGGAAAACCTCTCCGGATGAGTTTGAGGTTGTGATCCGTCCTCCTCTGACCTTGCCGCCGAACTTCTCTCTGCGTCCGGGGGATGTTAATGATGAGGATATTGCATCAGGACAGGCCGCCAACCTTCAGATCGACAATTCTGCTGTCACTCAGTCAAGGGCGCTGTTCGCGACCTCATCTGCGGATGCCAGTAATTTTGATGAATTGTTTGGTACTGATCAGGCCATAGAAAATATTCGTGCCATTGTTGATGAAGAAACCTTGGGCATTCAGTTAGATAAACGCGTTCCCCTTGAAGAATTATTCGGGGGTAAGCCAGAAGTTGGCCCTGATCTTAATGCGGAGGCAGAGGCCTTTCGTATTCGTCAGGCGATTAAAGATGGCAAGCCGTTAAATCTAACCCCAACACTCGGTATTGATCCTATCGAACAGGAGCCAGTGGAGATCGAATAACACGAATGATCCGTCTTCTTCCTGACCACATCATTAATCAGATCGCTGCCGGAGAAGTCGTTGAACGTCCAGCAAGTGCCGTTAAGGAATTGCTCGAAAATGCGATTGATGCCAATGCCACGCGCATAGAGGTGGCTATCGCCAGTGGCGGCCGGGAAATGCTGGCGGTTGATGATGACGGCGATGGCATGACCGCGGATGATCTCAAATTGGCGGTTCAGCGCCATGCCACATCTAAACTTTCCGGCGAAGACATTATGGCCATCCATCATTTGGGGTTTAGGGGGGAAGCTTTGCCGTCCATTGCCTCAGTCAGCCGGATGACAATATCTAGCCGCGCCTTGAGTGAAGAAAACGGATGGGTGCTAGAGATTGAAGATGGGCATATTGGTGATCTTCAACCAGCCTCGCGGCAAAAAGGCACCAGAGTTGTTGTTGAGAATCTGTTTGCCGCCCTTCCGGCACGGCTTAAGTTTCTGAAAACGGATCGCACAGAAACCGCACAAATCCTTGATATGGTAAAACGCATCAGCATGGCGCATCCGGCTATTGCCTTTACCATTAGTGATTCTGGTCGTCAGTCTATGGTCTTACCTGCCCGTTCTGATGTTCGGGCTCGCATCCGTGATGTGATGGGGGCGGATTTTGCTGATGATGCTCTTGATATTGACGCACGCCGTGATCATTTGGCGGTATCTGGGCTAGCGGGATTGCCGACTTTTAACAAATCTACCGCGACCGCTATTCATCTTTATGTCAATGGGCGTGCGGTGCGTGACCGAACTTTGATCGGCGCGGTCAGGGCGGCCTATGCGGATACGTTGCCCCAAGGGCGGCATCCGGTGGTGGTTCTGTTTATTGCGCTTCCGTCTGAAGATGTTGATGTTAATGTTCACCCGGCTAAGGCTGAGGTACGGTTCCGTGATGCTGGGATGATCCGTTCATTGGTGATCAATGCTTTGCGTGCCGCGATTGACAGCAACCGCCAGACAAGCGGGCAATTAGGACAGACAGTTATCGGAATGACCACACCAAGCCGAGGGGCTTGGGGTGGCGGCATGGGACGCGGTCAGCCATCACGAACACGGCTAGATTGGCAATCACCTAACCCTTACGGCAAGCCTTTGCCTTTTTCCGATGCCGCCCCCGAAGCAAGGCTGGCAGAAACCACATCATCCTATGGTAACGCCAGTGATGCCGATGACGGGGAAAATGCTGATGCTAACATCATGGATTATCCTCTTGGCGCAGCTAAAGCACAGCTTCATAAAACCTATGTTGTCGCGGAAACGCCTGATGGAATGGTTATAGTGGATCAGCACGCCGCTCATGAAAGGCTGGTGCTGGAACGCATGAAGGCTCAACGTGAGGCTGGCAAGGTGGAACGTCAGGCGTTGCTAATCCCTGAGGTAGTAGAACCCGGGGCGGCGGCGGTTTCTATCTTGATTGAACACGCCCCGATGCTGGCTGAATTAGGGCTGATGGTTGAGGCGTTTGGTGATGGCGCTATTCTGGTGCGTGAGATGCCAGCGATTTTGGGTCAGGCTAATATTCAACAATTGGTGCGCGATACAGCAGATGAATTGCTGGAACAGGATGCTAGCAAAAGCATTGAAGACCGCATTAATCATGTTCTGGCAACGATTTCGTGCCACGGGTCTGTTCGGGCTGGCAGAGCGCTCAACGCAAGTGAAATGAACGCCTTGTTAAGGGATATGGAGATCACCCCGCGGTCAGGACAATGCAATCATGGCCGCCCGACTTTTGTAAATCTCAGCCTTGCTGATATTGAGAAACTGTTTGGGCGCCGCTAGCCAGATTGATAACGCAGAAAGACCACCCCGGCGCGTCCAGCCTTGCGTTTATCTGTGACGACCCAGCCTGTGGGCAGGCAAGGGGGGAAGCGCAGATCATGCTCAATAACGGCAAGCGCTTCTGGCAGGACGGCTTTGGCCTCAACCAGCCTTTCCAGTGCGACTTGAGATATATCCACCTCATCCGCTGTCGCCCGCCAAGGCGGATCAAGAAAAAGCAATCCGGACGCCCCAAAGGGCCAAGTCAACAGCTTGGTCAGGTCGCGGTCAACCGTGCCGCAAGCTTTGCCAGCATCAAGTTTTTGGATATTTGCGGTAATGGCTGATCGGGCTGCCCGATCATGATCAATCATGATCACGCGCTCAGCGCCTCTTGACCATGCTTCAAGCCCCATAGCGCCACTGCCTGCAAAGCCATCAATCACTAATGGTGTGTTCAGCACATCCCCATGGCGCCCCCCATTAAGCACATTAAAGATCATCTCCCGGGTGCGGTCTGCGGTGGGGCGAGTGATCTGGCCTTTAGGGGCGATGAGCGTCGCGCCGCGTCTTTTTCCGCTGATGATTCGCATGATGATTTGGTTTCTTTGAGGAAAGGGAGGCTTTGGCCTGAGGGTCGGATGGGTTTTCCGCTTTCTTAAGGCCAAGCTGATCACGCAAGACAGCAGCTTTAACCTCAACAATATCGCCTTCTTCCATCCGTGATAGCATAAATGGCCCGAAAGAGGTTCGGATCAGGCGGCTAACAGGATAGCCGAAATGTTCCATTAATTTTCGGATTTCCCGATTTTTACCTTCTTTGAGGGCAATGTTTAGCCAAGCGTTGCTATTAGCCTGATGGTCAAGGCTGGCAATCACAGGACGATAGCGCACCCCATCAACCGTCAAGCCGCGACCAAGCTGATCAAGATGGTCTTTTTTCACCTGCCCATGAACTCGTGCCCGATATTTGCGAATCCAGCCCGTAGAAGGCAATTCCAGATACCGCGCTAACGCACCACTATTGGTCAGCAGGATCAGCCCTTCGGAATCAAGATCAAGGCGCCCGACGCTGATCATACGAGGCAAGGTTTCACCATATTGATCTCTGATGGCGTCAAAAATGGTCATGCGGTCTTTTTCGTCCCGGTGGCTAACCACCAATCCACGCGGTTTATAATATCGCCACAGACGCGGCGGTGCGATCACTGGCAGGGGGGTATTATCAACGGTGACCACTTGATCCATGGTGACATTAATGGCTGGGCTGTCTTGTTTTGCACCATCGACTTTGACGCGGCCGCTTGTGATCCATTGCTCTGCATCCCGCCGTGAACATAACCCTGCCGCCGCGATGCGCTTAGCTAGGCGTTGCGGAGCTTGGCTGACGGCATCAAAGAGCGCGGCTAATTCTGTTTTTTGTGGTGATTTTGCCATGCCCTCACCATAGCCTAAATGGCGGAATTATGCGATGCTGTTTCGTATGAAGCCAGCGAATGCCTATCAAGATTATATGACTGATGCCCTAGCCGCCGCAAAAGCGGCAGGTGAAGCAGGGGATGTGCCTGTTGGCGCTGTGGTTGTTGCGTCTGATGGGACGGTGCTTGCGGTGGCTGGCAATCGGGTGGAACGTGATTGTGACCCAACAGCTCACGCAGAGATTCTTGCCCTTCGTGAAGCCTCAGCCAAGCGTCATAATCCGCGCTTGTGGGATTGTGATTTATGGGTGACGCTAGAGCCATGCGCGATGTGCGCCAGTGCCATTGCCCAAGCTCGGATCAGGCGGCTTTATATAGGCGCAGGCGATGAAAAATCTGGCGGTGTCTTTCATGGGGCTAAGGTTTTTGATCACCCCCAATGCCATCACCAGCCAGAGGTTTATGATGGCATCAAGGCGGAGGCCTCAAGCCAAATGCTAAAGTCGTTTTTTTCTAGCCGCCGCTAACGGGCGATATCGTTTCGGTAATAGACACCAGGCCAAGTAATTTTTTTAACCCGGTCATAGGCGGTTTGCCTTGCGCTGGCTTGATCTTCACCCCATCCGGTCACGGCCAAAACGCGGCCGCCAGTGGCGATAATATTCCCGCCTGCCTGGCTTGTTCCGGCATGAAACACCATGCTGTTGTTAACAGTCTGATCAGCTAGCCCTGTGATCACCTCACCAGATGTGATAGGCCCCGGATAGCCGCCATTGGCCATGACAACCGTCACGGCCGCGCCGGGTTTGAACCGCAACGTGGTCTGATGAAGCTGTGTTTTGGTGGCGGCAACGATTGCGCTAAGCACATCACTTTCCAGTCGGGGCAAAATCACTTCAGCCTCAGGGTCACCAAAACGGCAATTAAACTCAATCACTTTGGGGCCATCTTGGGTGATCATTAAGCCCACATAGAGAAATCCTTGATAAGGTGTGCCCTCGGCTTTCATGCCATGAATGACATTTTCAACCACCTCACGCCATGCCTGATCGGTGAGATGCGGATTAGCATCAAGGGCAGGAGCTGGCGAAACCGCCCCCATGCCGCCAGTATTAGGGCCTTTATCCCCATCTAATGCCCGTTTGTAATCCTGAGCTGTGCCAATCATGATCGCATGATCACCATCCGCCATGGCAAAGAGTGAGGCCTCAACGCCGGTAATCCGCTCTTCGATAAGAATTGATGCCCCGGCATCACCAAACTTTTGATCATCTAGCATTGTGGTGATGGCGGCGATGGCCTCAGCCTTGGTGTCGGCTACAACAACCCCTTTTCCAGCAGCAAGACCATCCGCCTTAATGACATGGCCTTCAGCAGGATGGGCATTGATATAGGTGATCGCCTCAACGCTATTGGTGAATTGTCGCCAGTCAGGTTGCGGTATGTGGTGACGATCACAAAAGGCGCGGGCAAAAGCCTTAGAGCCTTCAAGCATGGCGGCTTGCCCACTTGGCCCAAAAACAGCCACCCCAGCAGCGTTAAGCCGATCTGCCATGCCGTCAACGAGAGGGGCTTCAGGGCCAATCACAACCAGATCAACGCCTTCCTTTTTGATGGCGCTAAAGATAGCTGCCTCATCCGGGCAATCCAGACAACGTGCCAATGCCGCGATGCCGGGGTTGCCGGGGGTAACCAGCAATTCGGTGAGCAAGGGTGAGGTTGAGATCGCATGGGCTAGCGCGTGTTCTCTGCCGCCGCCACCAATAATCAAAACATTCATTTTGTTCTCCCTTGCATCACAATTTGCATCACAATTTCTCACCAAGCTATTGGCCTTATCCGCGTCACTATGGCATAACATGGTATGGAACAGAAAGACCAAAGCCTTTCCGCATCTGATAATCAACCTGTTTTTTCGCTGTCAGAATTGTCGCAGGCGATTAAGCGTGCGGTTGAGAGTTTTGATGTTATCCGAGTTAGAGCCGAGATTGCGGAATGCCGGCAATGGTCGTCGGGGCATATTTATTTTAAGCTCAAAGATGAAAACAACATTCTTGAAGCCGTCATTTGGAAAACCATGTTGCCGCGAATGACCATGTTGCCTGAAGACGGGCTTGATGTGGTGATTACCGGAAAACTAACCACTTTCACCCGGCAATCCCGTTATCAGATTGTTGTTCAATCTATTGAACTGGCTGGTGAAGGCGCATTTCTAAAACAGCTTGAAGAACGCCGCAAGCGGCTCTTGGCAGAGGGGCTTTTTGATGCTGATGTCAAAAAACCTTTGCCAGCCATGCCTAAGGTCATTGGTGTGGTCACTAGCCCTAAAGGGGCTGTGATCAGGGATATTCTGCACCGTCTAAGCGACAGATTTCCGGTTCATGTGCTGGTCTGGCCTGTGTTGGTGCAAGGTGATGCAGCGGCGGCAGAAATTACCGCGGCGATCAAGGGGTTCAATGCCTTGCCTATGGATGGGGAAAGCCAAATTCCTAGGCCAGATATGCTGATTGTGGCGCGCGGCGGCGGCAGTCTTGAAGACCTCATGGCCTTTAACGACGAGACTGTGGTTAGGGCAGTCGCAGCATCAGAAATCCCACTGATTTCCGCCGTCGGTCATGAAACAGACACAACGTTATGTGATTATGCAGCAGATTTACGCGCCCCCACCCCAACCGCCGCGGCAGAACTGGCAACCCCTGTGCGCAATGATTTGCGCCGCCAATTAACAGAATGGCAACTGCGGCTTGATCGCAAAACGGATCAGATCACAAGCCAACAGTCCGAACGGCTTAACGCCTTGGAACGCACCCTTGGCGACCCGAGAGAAGCCATAGCCTATCGCCAGCAAAGGCTGGATGCTAGTGATGCGGATCATATGCGTGTTATCGACGGTCATCTCAACAGTCTTGGTATAAAGATACAAAGGCTTGCGGATCGCCTGCCCACCCCAGCCGGACAGATCGCTGATGCGCGTGATCGCGCTGGCCAGATCATGTTGCGTCTGGATCAGGCGCAAGACCGCTTGTTATCTCAACAGGTTCAGCGTCTAGGCACGGTAACTGAGGGAATGACCGCCCCAACAGGAATGATGGAACAAAAACATCATCATCTGGCTTTGCTTGAGGGCAGAGTATTGCGCCGAGGCGAACAAATCATGGAACGGCTTACGGCTAGGCTAGATCAAGTCGGACGGCTGCTTGAGGCCTCATCCTATCAAAAGGTGCTAGCCAGAGGTTTTGCCCTCATCAGTGATGCTAATGATGGCCGTATCCTTAAATCCGCAGAAGACGCCGCTAATAGCTCAGCGGTCAATCTGCGTTTTGCAGATGGCAAGCTAACGGCGCATATCACGGGCACGGATGACAGGTCTGTGCATGGTGGCGGCAAGCCTATGGAAAAGAAAACGCGTCCAAAAAAACAGGCCAGTTCCTCTGATACTCCTGATCAGGCTAATTTGTTCACATCCTAATCATACGGGCTAATCATACGGTTTTAAGGGCATATGCCCTTTAGTTCAATTCGTAAGGCGCTTCGCCCTTGCTTTCTGGCCAGCGGCGATGCGGCCAGAACCATTGTTCAGGGGTTTCCCTGATCCAGTGTTCCAGATTGTTGTTAATCACAGCGGCGATAGCCAGAACAGGGTCAGCATTGGGGTTTTCCGCAATGATGGCCTGACAGTCTAATTTTTCCAGACTTACCGAAAACTGACAACCGCGTACCCGCCGAATGCGGATCATAATCAGCGGAACATCATGGTTTAATGCCGCCTTGATATATGAGACAGGTGTCGTCACCCCTTTGCCAAAAAAGGGAACCACCATCCCCTCGCGCAGTTTCTGATCCACCAGAATAACCATGATATGTTTTCGGCGGGCTGTTTCCACAATGCCGCGTGCGGATTCTCTTCCCTTAGAATAGGTTTTATCAGCTAATTTCAGCCGCTTATTCAGAGCACTTTTAGCCAGAGGATTGTTGAGGGGGCGATAGATAGCCGAATACGGCAAATCACGGCGAATAAGGGGGATACTGCACATTTCCCAATTGCCTATATGCCCACTGATAATAAACCCGCCTGTCTCGGCAATATCGTCTAAGGCCTCATCCCCGATCAGGTGATGTGATGACTGCCACGCCAGATGTTCCAGATAGGCAAACTCACCAGCGTTGCGCCCGATATTCCACCACATTTTCATCAGGATGTTGCGTTCTTGGGATGGCGTCAATTCCGGCATCACCAGCCGTAGATTATTTCTGGCGCGGCGATGCCACGGTGTCCATGGTCCAATCAGGCGGATAAGCCCACCAATAAAGGCACTGGACCAAGACATAGGGATAATAAACCGCAAGCCCATCACCATATGAATTAAAACCGCACCAAGCGGCCATATGATCAGCCGACGTACCCATATGGCAAGAAAACGGATCATGCTTTGTCCTTACCTAATCCTGCTAACAGTTGGGTTATCCATGTCGGGTCATCAATTCGCAATTCCAAAGGCAAAGGCGTGACCATGGCCTGTTGGGGTGGGGTCAGACGCATATAATCTTTCATTGTTGTGACCAGTCTGGCTTTTTCTGTTTTTGCCATGCTGATGATATGTTCCCATTCCTTGGCAGTATAATCGTGATGGTCAGCAAAAGAAAGGCTAGCCACCAGATTGCCGCCATGGTGACGAATAGCATCAAAAAACCCTTGTGGGCGACCAATGCCTGCAAAGGCTAGTAATCGCCCCTCTGATTGCGTCTGATCCGTAATCAGTTGGCAGGTTTTGATATCATAACCTTTATGAGCGTAAGCAGGGCGAAGATGAGGGGCAAGATCATGGATACGGTTAGCTAATTCATGCTGATCCGCACCAATGATAAGGGTATGGCTAGCTCGGCGAAGCCCGTTTGCCATGCTTTCACGAAGCGGCCCAGAAGGAACAATGCCGCCATTGCCAATTCCCGTCTCACCATCAAACACCAACACCGCCTGATCAGATTTTAGGCCTGGGTTTTGAAACCCGTCATCCATGATGATCAGATCACCAGTATGATGGGTTTCTATCCAGCGTGCGCCAGCGGCACGATCACGGGACACGACCACAGGCACAGAACAGGTCACAGTCAATTCTAACGCCTCGTCACCAACCTCATCAGCGGAATGTTGAACGCCAACAGATAAAGGGCCGGATAAGCGTCCACCATAGCCGCGCATCAGAATAACAGGCGAAAATCCGGCGGTTTTTGCAGCTAAAGCAAAGGCGCGAACGCATGGCGTTTTCCCGACTCCGCCGACTGTCAGGTTTCCAACACAGATGACAGGTAAAGAAGAGTGATAGGCTTTAGTCAGGCGCCAACGCAAGCCGCTTGCCAGTTGCCATAGCCAGCTTAAAGGCGTCATCATCACTGCCGCCAATGAGCCAACGCCTTGCCGCGAATACCAGAACTGAGGGGGCTGTCTCAACATCATCACCTCATCACCCCAAGGATACGGTCTACCACCTCATCACCCTGTTTGGTAAAGGATTGATAAGCAGAAAAAGCGCCGGTATTGAGATGCTTAAGCTGGGTTGGTGCCGTCATCAGGCTAGTGATTGCGGTCTCAATATCGACTTGGCTATCCGCCCAGATCACCCCGCCAAAATCCTTTAGGCGAGAATAAATAGCCGCATTTTTGTGGATATGCTTTCCGCTGATGACGCCCTTGCCTAAGGCTGCTGGTTCCATTGGGTTATGGCCGCCATGAGGCATAAATCCGCCGCCCATGATGATCACATCTGCCATGGTGAATAGGCTTCCCATTTGACCCATAACATCGGCGATACAGACACTAGTCTGCATATCTGGCCACCCATCCCGGCTTAATAAAGCTGGTTTCACATCATATTTTTCCAGCATATTAACGATTTGCGGGGTGCGCTCAATATGGCGCGGTGTCAGAATAAGCACAGTTGAGGTATCTTGTTGCATGGCCTGAAAGGCGCGTACCACCAATTCATCTTCACCAGCATGGCTTGATGCTAATAAAATCACAAAGCGACTGTTTAAGGCCGCCATGCCATCACGAACCACATCCGGATCACTTTCCGGGGGTAGGGCAGAAGCCTTGAGAGGGCCGCTTACCCCAATATGTGTCCAGTCAGGGGCAACGATCTGACGAAACCGATTGGCGTTTTCTTGATCAACGGCTTCAATCCGATTAATAGCAGAAAATAAACGCTGGCGCGTGGTAGTGCTGATCTTTTGCCATTTCTTGAGTGAAGGCAAAGACATTTGGGCAGAGATCAACAGAACAGGAATGCCGTGATCTGCTGATTGCATGATCATGGTTGGCCAGATATCGCTTTCCATAGAAATCAACAGGTCTGGATGCCAATGGTGTAAAAACCGCCTCACCACGCGCGGCGCGTCAAGCGGTTGCATCTGATGGATAATGTGCGCCTCCAAGCCATGTTTTGCAACAAGCGTATTCAGCATTTTTGCCGCGGTAACAGTGGAGGTGGTGATCAAAAGGGAAAGCGGATGACCTGTTGAACGGGTCTTAGCATCCCATTTTTCAAAAAGGCTTCTGGCCAGAACAAACGCGGATACGGTCTCGCCAACACTGGCCGCATGAAGCCAGATGATTTGTCCTCTCGGTCTTAACATGGCAGTTTTGCCATAGCGTTCAGGCAGGCGTGACGCGATTTCTTTGCCCCTGATAATGCGCCATTTTAACCACAAAAATACCAATGGCGAGAGCAGCGTCCATAATTTGCCATAACACCAAATTATCATTTTTTCTTAACGCTTCCATAGCGGTCTGGCAGATGATCCGCAGGGTGATTAAAATAAAGATCGGTCGCCGCGGTCACATCATTGATGGCGTCTTCCATTTTCAGTCGCGCGGCATTAGCGGTGTCTTCGTCCAACGGGCCGTTGATATAAATCGGCTCACCAAACGCATAAACCCCGCGACTAAACCATTTTGGAGACATGAGCCTATCCCAGCTTTTTTGCCGATGGTGATGCTGTGATGACCAAGCAAAAGGAACAATCGGGACACCACTGGAGGCGGCTAGCATAATCGCGGCTTGGGTTGCCATACGGGCAGGCCCACGCGGGCCATCAGGGGTGATGCAAATCATCTTATTTTTTTTAAGAAGCCGCCGTAACCCTAAAAAAGCCTTTGCCCCCCCTTTGCCCGTTGAGCCATTGATATAATGGACACCATTGAGCATCCCAGACAAACTGGCAATATTGCCATCACGACTGCTAGAGATGAGATAATGAGGGCGATATCGCCAACCAAATAATACCGGAAACCCTAGCAAACGGTTATGCCAATGCACCAATATCACAGGCTGATGCCGAGCTGGGATATCACTAAAGCCAACCCCTTCAAGCCTATGCCATCGCATAATACGGAATATAATTCCGAAATAGATGCCAGTCATTATTCCTAGTAAAAAGGTAGCAAATCGGGTTTTTGAAAGAGCGCTAATCATGTCTCTTATTATGCTCCTGCCATGTGATGATTGCAAAATCTAATCTGGTTTTGATGGCCCATGTAATTGGGAATGGATGGCACGCAAATGGGATTTCAGAAAAAGCCGTTTTTTCAGGGAATCCAGCACACGCCAAAATCGCCTTGAACATTCATGCCAAACGCGATCATTAGCCCATGAGGGCATATCATGATATCCGATTTGGCTGGCGCCGCCATCTTCGGTAAACAGGCTAGGGATATGATGCACTAACCGTGTTCTATGGCGCCACCAATGCTGAAGAAAAGTATCCACTTCGAAACAATGGCGGTCAGGATGAGGCATGAGCCGATCAATGGCTGGGCGAGTGATAAAATAGCTCTCACCGCCAATATCACAGTACTTGACCATGGTAAGTTTGCCATGTTTGCCAACCGGGGCAATGGGGATTTGTGTGTTGGTTTTTCGCCTCAACGAAAGGATGACCACATCAAGGCGATCTGCCATGGCGGCTAGACTGTTAAGCTGATCCATCACAAAGGGTTTGCTGGTTTCAATCGGTATCGCGTCATCTTCGAGAATAAGCCCATAGGGAACGGAACTCTGCTGGATCATTTCCCATGCTTTATAGTGGCTGAGGGCACAGCCAAGCGCGTTATCCTTCATCGGATGGCTCACGCGCCATTGCCGTGATGGGTCAAGAAAGCGCTGTTTGTCTGATGGGGGGATATCCCGTCCTCTGACCGCATCGACGAAAATCGGCTTAAGTCCTATGGCATTAAGGCAAGTTTTCTGGGCCTTGCGGCGACCATCATCATCACTAAAGGCAATCACATAAGTGGGTATCATGCTCGTTTTGTATCCGATTTCCCTTTTGCTGCCTCTCTTTGCCATAATTTGAAGGGGTTAATCCAGTCATTTTGTGTGTTTGTCCGCATCTAGCGGTCAGTTTAGCCACATTTTCACCCAAGGGGGAGATGGTTTGCTGTTGTTCCTTGCCGCCAGATAGCCTATCTAGAAAGAATGACAGCACCTGTTGACAGCACCAGCAAAAACGCAACATCGCGGCTTTTTCGCCGTTTATGGCAGGATTGGGTGCGCAAGGAATGGCGCGCTTTGCTGGTTATTTTTGCCTTTATGGCAGTGGTATCAGCGCTATCTGGTGCTTATCCCATGCTGATCCAGCACGTTTTTAACGCACTTAATGCTATGAATACCGACTTGGTTTGGCAAATCCCCCCGTTGATTATCGGCATTGCGTTAATCCGGGGGATAGCCATGTATGGCCTGTCGCGGCAAGTGGCATTGCTGGCGCTTAAGATAACAATGGCGATACAAAAAGCCATGGCATCGCATTTGATCCTTGCTGATCTGCGTGAGATTATGGCCGCGCCATCAGGTCATTTTGTTAGCCGTTTGACCAATGATGTTAACCTTATCCGTGAGGCGTTAGTCAGACTGGTTAGCAATCTGATTAGGGATAGCTTGACGGTGCTTGTGCTGTTTGGAGTGATGCTTTGGTTTGACTGGCTTTTAACGCTTATGGTGCTAGGGGTCTATCCGCTTGCCATGCGCCCTATTATTTCTATTGGTCGCCGCCAACGCCATGGGTCCAGAGAATTGCAAGAGCAAATGGGGCAAGCCACAGCGTTATTGCATGAAACGATCAAAGGCGGCCGCATGATCCGCGCCTATGGGCTGGAAGATTATGAACATAAGCGCACGTCACAAATGTTTTCATGGCTTTTCAAAAGCCACCGTATGTTGGCGCTAGGACGGGCGCGAATTGATCCTATCCTTGAGGTGCTGGGCGGCATTGCTATTGCGGGCATTATTGGGCTGGCTGGTTGGCGCGTGTTGTCTGGGAATATTGATATCGGGAATGTGGCTGGATTTATTACCGCGCTGTTAATGTTGGCACAGCCTGTTCGCGCCTTAGGAACTTTGAATACCGTTCTGCAAGAGGCTGGCGCGGCGTTGGCGCGGCTTTATGAATTGCTTGATACTCCTGCCGCTGTGGTGTCGCCGCCGAAACCTGTTGTGTTGGATAAAATCAAAGGCAAGCTAGAGTTTGATAAAGTGAGCTTTCGTTATGGCGATGCGATAACCCTTGATGATATCAGTTTCACAATCTCACCGGGTCAGACGCTGGCATTGGTTGGGCCAAGTGGCGGCGGCAAAAGCACCATGATCAATTTGCTACCTCGGCTTTATGATCCGGCTTCTGGGGTGATCCGGCTTGATGGTCATGATTTGCGTGATCTGGATTTGGGGCAATTGCGGTCAGCGATGGCATTAGTCAGCCAAGATAGTCTGTTATTTAACGATACGGTGCGTGCCAATATCACCTTTGGTCGGCTTGATGCTGATGACGCGGCGGTTCATGCGGCGGCGGATGCGGCCGCGGCGGATGCGTTCATTCGTGATTTGCCCGATGGGTACGAGACTATGGTGGGTGAGGAAGGCAACCGTCTTTCAGGGGGACAGCGTCAACGTATTGCTATTGCTAGGGCGATGCTTCGTGATGCGCCCATTCTGTTATTGGATGAGCCAACTAGCGCCCTAGATGCCGCCACCGAAAAGCAAATCCAAGGGGCGATGCAAGCCCTTGCTCAGGGACGTACTACGCTTATTGTGGCCCACCGTCTAGCAACGGTTCGTCACGCGGATCATATTTTGGTCATTGATGAGGGGCGTGTTGCTGAGGCTGGCGACCATGAGACGCTAATCGCAAAAGGCGGAATTTATGCTGATCTGTGCCAGAGCCAGCATTTTTATTAAGCTCTCTGTAATCAATGCTGGCATATGGATAGGGGATCAGGGGCTATTCGCGGCGCAGGATACTGTCAACCAAACGGGTTGCCCAGCCCTTGGCCTGAAATTGGCTAGTGATGGCGGCTGGGTCAAGGTGATGTTCTACCCAGTCAAGAAAACCCACGCCTTTTGCTTCAAAAGGGCGGTAACTGTCGAGAAAAGCATCCAGTAGCCCGGTCTTGGCTTGGCGAACATGAAGAAAGCGAAACGATAATTGTTTGGCGGCGGTGTCAATATCAGCACCTTGCCGCAACAACAAATAAAGCGCCGCCATGATACCTGCACGATCAGCACCAGATTTGCAATGCATCAGAACGGGATAAGTCAGACTGTCAAACAGCGCCTTAGCGGCAAGGATATTGTCTTGATCTGGCACAGCACGCGAACGAATGGTGAAATCAATCAGGGTGATGCCGTGATCTTGGCAGGCTTCATTTTCAAGTCGCCAGCCCCCATCATCTCTGGGGCCACGGAGATTAATAATGGTTTTGATGCCCATTTGCGCAGCCTTGGCGACACGTCCCGGGGTTGGTTGATTGCTTCGCCACGCTTCATCTGAAATCTGATGCAGATTATGCCAGCCTAGCCTTAGTAAGCCATGATCTTTAATCATTAGCTCAAACCAGTTGCTGAACTGGCGGCTTTGCCGCATCTGCCCGTTATCAGCCACCGGCTATCGTCATCCCATCAATACGCAAACTTGGCGTGACATTGGAACGGCTGAAATCCAGATCATCGGCGGCGGTGATCGCCATCAGCATATCTTTGAGGTTGCCGGCAATGGTTGCCTCTGTCACAGGATAGGTTATGACGCCATTTTCAATCCAGAATCCTGATGCCCCACGGCTGTAATCCCCGGTGATCAAGTTAACGGATGAGCCGATTAATTCCGTCACCAAAAAGCCCTCTTTAACATCTGCGATGAGGGCCTCACGGCTTAAGGCGCCGGGTGACATCATCCAGTTGCTGGTTGAAGGTGAGGGGGGTGAACTGACACCGCGACTAGCATTGCCAGTTGGGTCAAGCTGAAGTTGCTTTGCGCTTGCCAAATCAAGAAGCCAGCCTGTCAGAACGCCGTCTTTGATCATCACCCGTTTCTGGCGGGGAAGCCCTTCGCCGTCAAAGGTGGATGACCCTGCGCCTCTTGGTCTCAAGGGATCATCGGTAATGGTGATGCCTGCGCTAGTGATGCGTTCGTCCATGCGGTCTTTGAGAAAGCTGGTGCCGCGCGCAATCGCCGCCCCATTAATGGCAGAGGCGATATGACCGCTAATTGATGCGGATACGCGCTGATCATAGATGACAGGAAAAGCCCCGGTTTTGGCTTTTTGGGCGCCGAGTTTGGCAAGGGTCCGTTGGGCGGCGCTTGCCCCAACTTCAGTGGCAGGGCGCAAGTCACTAAAATGAACGGCAGAGCTGAAATCATAATCGCGTTCCATCTTGCCGTCATGTTCGGCAAGAGCGACGGCAGAGATGCCAAATCCACTGCGCTCATACTGTGAGGAAAACCCGTTGCTGGTGGCTAGCATAATCTCGCTAGTCCCGTATGAAGCACTGCCGCCTTCGGAATTGGTGATGCCCTCGGTGGAGCAAGCGGCATCTTCAACCGCAAAAGCGAGGTCTTTAAGCGTATCGCTACTGGGGGTCGTATGATCCATCAAATCTAAATCAGGGATATCTTTCGCCAAAAGCTCAGCTTCTGCTAATCCGGCATAAGGGTCTCGCGGGGCAAGCCGCGCCATGGATATGGCCCGTTCAGCTAGGGTATCAATGCTGTTTTGGTCTGTACTGGCGGTGGAAATGACCGCATTACGGCCATCGACAAAGACACGCAGACCAATATTGCGGTCTTCGGATCGTTCAATGGATTCCAGTTTGCCTAGACGAACAGAGACCTCTTCAGAGACGCCGCCAGCAACAATAGCGTCAGCGGCATCAGCCCCATGTGTTTTGGCACTGTCCAGCAGCATAGCCATAATCGTTTCAATGGTATTAGTTTTTATATCACTCATGGCCATTGATTAGCCGATATTGGCTTGCTCCGCAACTAGTCTAGCAGTATGACAAAGAGATGAGTTATCAAATTTTTATAGATGGTGAGGTTGGGACGACAGGTCTGCAGGTGCGTGAACGCCTTATGGCGCATCCTGAAGTCAGTCTAATCCAGCTTGATGATCAGCACCGCAAAGACCCGGCCTATCGCTATGATGCGATGGCGGCGTCAGATGTTACTATTCTATGCTTGCCGGATGACAGCGCGGTTGAGGCGGCTTCTCTGGCGGCTGGGCTGAATTGCCGCATCATTGATGCGTCTACGGCGCATCGCACGGCGGATGGCTGGGTTTATGGCTTTCCTGAAATGACCGCAGGCCAGAAAGATCGTATCGGCGGCTCGCGGCATATCGCGAATGTCGGATGCTATGCTTCGGGGATGATTGCCATGATCCGCCCTTTGACTGAACGCGGGATATTGTCACCTGATGCGGGTTTGCATATTTCTGCTGTGAGTGGGTATAGCGGCGGCGGTAAAGCCTTAATTGGATATATGGATGCTGGCTCATCCCCTCAGCATTTTGCCTATGCGCTTGGGCTAAATCATAAACATTTGCCTGAGGTGATGATGCATGGCGGATTAAACCGCCCGCCTGTGTTCACGCCAATGGTGGGGAATTTCTATGCTGGTATGATGGTTTTCTTGCCGCTTCACCTTGATCAGTTGGCGCATCAAGTGACCATGTCAGATATTCACGCCGCCTTAAATCAACATTATTTTGATTCCGCTTTTGTCCATGTTCATCCCTTAAATGATCAAGCACCAATGAATGATCGGGGGTTTCTAGGGATGGATGATCTGGTCGGCACGAACCGCATGGATATTCATGTTTTCCACCCATCAGGTGAGGATAACGGGTTGGCCCTGATCGTGGCGCGGCTTGATAATTTGGGCAAAGGGGCATCTGGCGCGGCAGTTCAGAATATGAATATTGCCCTTGGCCTGGATGAAACAATGGGGCTAATCTAGCCTATGGATATCCAGCCGATAGCCTGAAGCAGATCCGCTAATGTTCCAAGAGATAGGATAAGACCAACATTGCGGTTGCTACGAAACAGCCGCCCTGCCAAATCAGGGTTATGTTCATCTATGCGTGCCACTTGCCAGACAAAATGATATGCCGCCACAAGGATGGCAAAATGGAAAAACAGACCTGCCCCCGTGGCTAAGGCAAAGCTGATCAACAAGGCTATCACCGCCCCATAAACCACGGCTGTGACTTTCTGGATGCGTCCGGCAAGGCTGAGCGCAGAAGACCCAATGCCTATGCGTTCATCATCACTCATATCCTGAATGGCGTAAATCGTATCATAACCAAAGGTCCAGCACGCCATCGCCAGATAGAGCCAAATCACCCGGATATCAGGCCAGCCGCCAACCGCCGCCCAGCCAAGCAAGACCCCCCAACTGTAAGTGATGCCAAGGATGATTTGTGGGTATCCTGTCAGGCGTTTTGCCAACGGATAGGCCACAATTAAGGGCAACGCGGCGATACCAACCGTCACCGCCTCAACAGGCAATTGGATCAGTACCGCTAATCCGATCAAGGCTAGAACAACAATAATCACTAACGCCAATCCCACGCTGATACGTTGGGCGGCAATGGGACGACCGCTGGTGCGTACCACTTGTGGATCAATGTCCCGATCCCAGAGATCATTTATGATACAGCCTGTGCCGCGCATAACAATGGCCCCGATCAGGAACAACCCCATCAACCAGAACAATTCACCAGCAGGGATAGCGTTTAGTCTGGCAGCAACAGGCATGACAATCCATGCTGGCAAGACCAATAACCACCAGCCAATAGGCCGATCCCATCGCATGAGAATCAGAATATCACGGCAGAGCGGGGGCAGATAACGCCAGATGCCTTTATCAAATGAGGTGATATCACTAGATGATTGGGTCATGGCCCATTTTTACGGGAACGGTTCTCGCAAAACAACCCCCCCGGTATTGCCCCCTTATTTATCAATACTAGTGTGATGGGGCTGGCATGATGGGGCTGGCATGATGGGATAGGGGGCATGATTGACATTTGGCTTGCGTCTAAACGGGGGCATCGCTAATGAAAGGGCATGACTTCACGATCTCTGCAACGCCTCCATCTTGCTGAGCCACTTGCCAAAGGGGCACGGCTAGACCCATCCCCGGATCAGCAACATTACTTGATGACGGTGTTGCGATTAAAAGACGGTGATCTTATCAAGGTATTTAACCAAGAAGATGGGGAATATCTGGCTCAACTGGTTGTTACAGGCCGTAAGAAAACGGCGCTTGAGATTTTGGATCAGCAAAGGCCACCACAAATATCACCTGAACTGACCTTGGCGTTTGCCCCTATTCGCCGTCATCGGATGGAAACGATGATTGAGAAAGTCACGGAACTTGGGGTGACGCGGCTTTGTCCGGTGATCACGGCATTTACCCAACAGGCTCAGATTAATGATCAGCGCCTGATCGCTATTGCCACTGAGGCCGCGGAGCAATCTGGTCGTCTTTCTGTGCCTGCGTTAGAACAGCCGAAATCCCTCAAGGTTTTTTGCACAGAGCACTCTGAGCAAGAGATGATATTTTGTGATGAGGCCGAAGCCGGACAGCAAAATCATCATCTGTTGGCGTATCTGCAAGCGTCTGATCAGCCGCGCCCAACAATCATTCTGATAGGCCCAGAAGGCGGTTTTTCTGATGACGAAAGGCGTTTCCTGCTGGATCAAAGCCATATAAATAGAGTATCATTAGGGCGCAATATTTTACGATCAGATACCGCCGCAGTTCTTGCCATTGGCCTTTGGCAGGCTATTTCTGAATAAAACAACGGAATACAAATATGACAGACCATCATGATGTCCCAATCGACCGCGCTAGCATGATTGCTTGGTTCGCGGATGGCGAAAAATTACCAGAAGATTGGGGTATTGGAACAGAACACGAAAAGCTTTTGTTCAACTGCAAAACCCATCATCGCCCTAGTTACGAAGAACAAGGGGGAATTAGGGATATTCTGACCCAGATTTCTAAAATTGAAGGGTGGCACCCTGTCACGGAGATGGGCAATATCATTGCGCTGAAACATGATGATGGCGCCTCCATCACGCTTGAGCCGGGTGGGCAGTTTGAGCTTTCGGGCGCAGTGTTGAAGACACTGCACCAGACCTGTGGGGAAACCCGTTCGCATCTCAAATTAATGACCGAAATCATGTCAGATGATTGCATCTGGATGCTGGGCATTGGTTTTGATCCCACTTGGCAGAGGGAAGATATCCCATGGATGCCAAAAGGCCGCTATCGCATTATGCGTGATTATATGCCTAAAGTTGGTAGCAAGGGGCTTGATATGATGCTTCGGACTTGCACCATTCAGGTCAATCTGGATTTCTCAAGTGAGGCCGATATGGTCAAGAAGTTTCGTACCTCACTTGCGCTTCAGCCGCTAGCAACCGCCATCTTTGCCAATTCCCCTTTTATTGAGGGTAAGCCATCAGGCTATTTGTCTAGCCGGGCGGCGGCGTGGATTGACACCGATGCGGCGCGGTCAGGGGTCCCTGCGGCGGTGTTTGATGAAGGCTTTGGGTATGAGCAATGGGTGGATTATCTGCTTGATGTGCCGATGTATTTTATTCATGACGGCGACAGTTATCAGGACGCGGCTGGCCTGTCGTTTAAAGATTTTATGGCGGGAGCTCTTCCCGGATACGAAGGCCGCTTGCCTGTGATTTCTGATTGGGAAGATCACACCACCACCGCTTTTCCCGAAGTCCGCTTAAAGCGGTTTTTAGAAATGCGCGGCGCAGATGGCGGCGATTGGGGAATGATTTGTGCCTTGCCAGCCTTCTGGGTCGGCTTACTTTATGATCAAGAGGCTTTGGATGCGGCTAGTGAAATCGTCAGCCATATTGGCCCAGATGATGTGTTGAATGCCCGAATGAGTGCCGCAAAGGATGGTCTGCGTGGCAAGCTAGGTGACAGGGATATGGCTGATCTGGCAAAACAAGTGCTAGGCATAGCAGAACAAGGGTTGCGGCGACGTCAGCGTTTGAACGATGTTGGCGATGATGAAACAGGATATCTTCAGCCCATCAAGCATCTGGTGGAAAGAGGGGAAACACAAGCGGATCGGTTGCTTGCGCGTTTTCACCAAGAATGGAGACAGGATATTAAGCCTTTATATGATCTTTATCGGCTTGAAAGTTAGGTTATAGGCCCATTGCCATGATGCAGGGATTGTTACTTGTTGTTTTTGTGAATTTCGTCGGGGTTGGCGCGCTGATCCCGGTGTTGCCTTATGCTGTCATTGATGAGGCTGGGGCTAGCGAAACGGTCATGACACTGCTCTTGGCCTCTTTTGCGCTTGCCATGATGATAGGGTCGCCCATTTTGGGCCGGCTTTCTGATTACTTTGGGCGTCGCAGGGTGTTGTTGGTCTCTATTTTGTTTAGCGTCATTGGTCATGTCTGGTTTGCCTTGACCACCGATATTACAATGATGTTTTTTGCCCGAATTCTGGCGGGATTAGCATCTGGCAGCATCGGCGTCATTCAGGCTATCATCACAGATACCACCGCGCCTGAACAAAGGGCACGAGCAATGGGGCTTCTTGGGGCTTTTGTTGGCTTTGGGTTTGTCTCAGGCCCAGCTATTGGCGGCCTTCTTTCTGGTTATGGTGGGGCCGTTCATACCGCCCCGTTTTTGCTTGCCGGGGCCTTAGCCTTGATCGGATTTATCATTGCTATTTTCTTTGTTCCAGAAAGCAAGGGGGACACCCGACCACGCCAATTGTCATGGATACGGCGTTTTGTCATGCTTCGGATGAGTGGGCTGTTGATGTTTGCCCTTGCGGTGTTTCTGCTTAATCTTGCTTTTGCCCAGATTGAGGCATCCTTTACCTTAGTCTTAAAAGATGTGATGGAATATTCCAGCCGCCAGACAGGCTATGTGTTCACATGGGTTGGCGTCATTATCATTGTTGTTCAGGGGATTTTAATCGGCCCGATTACCCGCCGTTTGACAGAATTAGGCGCGTCAGCCGCAGGGGCATTTCTCTTGGTCATAGGACAGATTATGACAGTTGTCATGGTCGGCTATTTTGTAGGTATCTTTGAGCCTTCATTCTGGCCCATGATTATTTGCACAACGCTAGTCTGTACGGGTTTTGCCTTAGCCAATCCTACGATCACTTCTGCCGCAAGTCAGGTCATTCGCAAAAGTGAAGTGGGCGGCATTATGGGGGTTATTCAGGGGATGGGCTCGCTGGGACAGGTGCTTGGCTTGGTGTGTTCTGGCCCGCTCTATGAGATTGGCGGGGGTATGATGACCTTTGGCTTTGGCGGTATCATCAGCTTTTTGCTCTTGCTGGTGGTCAGCAACATGATTTGGTATCCTCGGCGGCGGCGGCACACGCGAGCCGCATAACCACCTTATCAGATGAGACTTAAGTCTCATGCTTTACCTAAAGAGTCTTGCATGAACACCCGAAAGGGTTAATTTATATGTCAGTAGTTCAGGTTATCTATTGTTATGCGCAGATTAGTTATTTTTTCAGTCCGTCTGATGACCACAGGGTTTTTGATGCTTGGGTTTGCTGCCACGGGGCAGGCCGAAGGTATTATCATCACCGCTGATCATTGGCGCGTGGTGGATGGCGACACCATTCATCTGGATCAGCATAAAATCAGATTGCTAGGGATTGATGCGCCAGAAATCAAACAGCAATGCGAAACCCCGGATGGAAATCTCTGGCCTTGTGGCAAGATGGCTAAGGCCATGCTTGAAGGGGTGCTAGAAAGTGGCGGCAGGGGGATTGCCTGTGTCATCACAGGCAAAGACCGCTATCAGCGTGATTTGGGGCGGTGTTATGCTGGGCCAATTAATGATGGCATGGATGTTCAGAGAATGTTAATCCGCGCTGGCTTTGCCGTGTCTGAATATGGCAAGGAATACCAACAGGATGAGGCTGTGGCCTCTGCCCAATCGCGCGGCATGTGGGCAGGTAACTTTGTGCGCCCTAAAGATTGGCGTAAGGCACAAAGAGGCGGTTGATTAGGATGACCCGATATTTGTTCCGCCAATAGTGATGCCGCCCATTTTCAAGGTGGGTTGACCGACACCAACAGGAACGCCTTGCCCAGCTTTGCCGCAAGTGCCAACACCGTGATCAAGTTCCAGATCATTGCCGATCATGGTAATTTTACCCATAGCATCAGGGCCATTGCCAATTAAAGTTGCGCCTTTGACTGGGGCGCCGATTTTGCCGTTTTCGATCAGATAGGCTTCAGATGCGGCAAACACAAACTTGCCGCTAGTGATATCCACTTGCCCACCTCCAAAATTCACCGCATAGAGGCCATTTTTAACTGATGCGATAATCTCATCATGGGTGTGTTGACCATTCATCATAAAGGTATTGGTCATGCGCGGCATAGGGCTATGGGCAAAAGATTGTCGGCGTCCATTGCCCGTTGGTTCAACCCCCATGAGCCGGGCATTTTGCCGATCCTGCATATAACCAACCAGAATACCGTCTTCGATCAAAACATTACGGCGCGAGGCGGTGCCCTCATCATCAATGGTCACAGACCCACGCCGGTCCATCATAGTGCCATCATCAACAACGGTAACGCCTTTAGCAGCGACTTGTTGGCCTATTTTTCCACTGAAAAGGGATGTGCCTTTGCGGTTAAAATCACCTTCAAGGCCATGACCAACCGCCTCATGCAGCATGACGCCGGGCCAACCCGGCCCTAATACCACTTCTAATTCTCCTGCAGGGGCAGCAATTGAGGACAGGTTAACCCGAGCTTGCCGCACCGCTTCATCCACCTGACCTTGCCATGCTGATGGCTCAAGCCATTGATCAAGCATGACGCGGCCACCAGCACCACTTGAGCCGCTTTCCATGCGTCCGTCTTTTTCCAAGACGACAGAAACATTGACGCGAACCAGAGGCCGGATATCAGCGGCTTGAAACCCGTCAGGGCGCATAATGCGCACCGCCCGCCAAGAGGTAGCGACAGAAACACTAACCTGTTTCACCATAGGGTCAGCCGCCCTGGCATAAGCGTTAATATCCTCAATCAATTTGACTTTGGTGGTGAAATCGGTGGCTTCAAGGGGGTTGTCGCTAGTGTAAAGAGGGGTGTTATGCCCCCCTTTAGGCGCAACCGCCATGACGCCATCATATCCGTCATTGACAGATTTAATGGTATTGGCGGCGCGTTTTATCGCCGCGATGGTCATTTCATCTGAATGGGCATAACCATGGGCTTCCCCTGAAATGCCGCGCAGACCAAACCCGATGGAACGATCATAATTGCTGGCTTTCATCCGGCCATCATCAAAAACCAACGATTCGCTGTGGCTTTCCTCAAGGAACAGCTCACCATCATCACTTCCTGCCAAAGCATCCCCGATCACAGGCATGATGTGATCTTCGGTCAATTCGGTCTGATTAAAAAACAGCTCATTGGTCTTGGTGATGGCATCCATAATCCAGAAATCCTCTGTTAGCTCTGCTAAAGTTTCGGGGTTTTGCCCCTTACCTATCCTTTATATGAGATGAATGGGCAGGATTGAAAGGGGAAATCGTTATGCAAAAGGCGATGTCAGCGGTCTCATGCGACTACCTGTCGCAAGAATTGCGCCTGCAAGTGATGTTTCCACCATGGCAATTTGCTTAAAATCCGTCTATGTTTATGTCATGAATACTCCGGAAATTCCGAATAATAGGAATGACGGAAGAATTGGGGGATATACAATGCGGAAAAGCATTTCGATGAAACCGTTTCATAAATTAGCATTATATGGGGCTGGCATATCTGGTGCGCTCATGTCAGGGGTGGCGCAGGCTTCTGCTCCTGAACCTTGGCAGATTGGGATGCAACCGGCGGCAGGGTCTATTGCGGAAAAGGCAAATGACCTGCATAACCTGCTTTTGGTGATTATCACGGCCATTTCTCTGTTTGTTTTGGCGCTACTGATTTACACCTGCTTTCGTTTTCGGGAATCCAGAAACGCGGTTCCGTCAAAAACAACCCATAACCCGTTGATTGAGGTTTTGTGGACAGTGATCCCTGTTATCATTCTGGTGGTGATCGCGGTGCCGTCTTTCCGCTTGCTGTATTATCAAGACCGGACAGATGAAACCGATATGGTGATCAAGGTTACTGGCGCCCAGTGGTATTGGAATTATGAATATCCTGATGAGCAGATTGCTTTTGATAGCTATATGATCGAAGAAGAAGACCTCACCGAAGGCCAAATGCGGTTGCTTGAGGTGGATAACCCTCTGGTTGTCCCTGAAGGCACACGCATTAAACTGCTGATCCAAGGTAACGATGTCATGCATTCGTTCTTTGTCCCTGCGCTGGCGGTGCAAAAATACACCGTTGTTGGACGCACGAATGAGACATGGATTGACGTCCCAATGGGGGAAGCCACCTATTATGGTCAGTGTAACCAGATTTGTGGCACTAACCATTCCTATATGCCTATTGTGGTCAAGGCGGTTTCCGCTGATGCGTATAAGGCATGGCTTGATGAAGCTAAACAAGAATTTGCAACAGGTCCAGTTCCTGCCGCTTCGGTAGAACTCGCCTCAGTTCAACAGTAATTAGAATACCTGTAGGAGCATAATCATGGCATCAACAACTGCAGATACCCACGATCATCACGGCGCCCCAAAGGGCTTCGTTCGTCGCTGGCTTTATTCCACTAACCATAAAGATATCGGAACGATGTATCTGATCTTTGCCATTCTTGCGGCATTGATCGGCGGCGGGATTTCCGTTTTTATGCGAATGGAACTCATGAATCCGGGCGTTCAATACATGGAAAGTGGCCATGTTTGGAATGTCTTTACCACCGCGCATGGATTGATCATGGTCTTCTTTGTGGTCATGCCGGGGTTAATTGGCGGATTTGGTAACTGGTTTGTGCCTATTATGATCGGTGCGCCGGATATGGCCTTTCCGCGCATGAATAATATCAGCTTCTGGCTACTTCCTCCGGCCTTTATCCTGCTTCTGATGTCTGCTGTTGCTGACGGCGGCGCTGGTGTGGGGTGGACGATTTACCCGCCGCTTTCTGGTAGCGAAGGTACGCCGGGAATGTCGATGGATTTTGCTATCCTGTCCCTACACTTAGCAGGGGTATCCTCAATTCTTGGTGCCGCTAACTTCATTACCACGATCTTTAATATGCGGACCCCGGGGATGAGCTTGCACCGGATGCCGTTGTTTGCATGGGCGATGCTGGTCACGGCGTTTCTGTTGCTTTTGGCGGTTCCTGTTCTGGCAGGTGCGATCACCATGCTTCTCACTGACCGTAACTTTGGCACGGCATTCTTTATTCCGGCAGAAGGCGGCGACCCGATCCTGTTCCTGCATCTGTTCTGGTTCTTTGGGCATCCAGAGGTTTATATTATGATCCTGCCAGCCTTCGGCATTGTCAGCCATATTATTTCCACCTTTAGCCGTAAGCCTGTTTTTGGCTATCTCGGCATGGTTTATGCCATGGTCGGTATTGGTTTTGTTGGCTTTATTGTCTGGGCGCACCATATGTACACGGTAGGTTTGAATGTTGACACTCAAGCCTATTTCACTGCCGCGACGATGGTCATTGCTGTTCCGACAGGGATTAAGATTTTCTCATGGATTGCAACGATGTGGGGTGGGTCTATCCGTTTTGAGGTCCCAATGCTTTGGGCGGTTGGATTTATCTTTTTGTTCACCGTTGGCGGTGTGACAGGTGTGGTTCTTTCCAACGCGGGGCTCGATCAGGTCTTGCATAACACTTATTATGTGATTGCCCATTTCCATTATGTGTTGTCGCTTGGTGCGGTGTTCGGTCTTTTCGCCGGATTTTATTACTGGTTCTCTAAGATGACAGGCTATGAATACAATAAACTTTTGGCCCAGTTGCATTTCTGGATCACATTTATTGGCGTTAACCTGACCTTCTTCCCAATGCATTTCCTTGGTCTTGCTGGGATGCCGCGCCGCTATATCGACTATCCTGATGCGTTTGCTGGCTGGAATATGGTGGCATCTATAGGCTCTTATATTAGCGCCGTTGGTGTTCTGATTTTCCTTATTCTGGTGGCAGAGGCGTTTATTTCTCGTCGCCGTGCCGCAATGAACCCGTGGGGTGAAGGGGCAACGACGCTGGAATGGAAAGTGGCTTCACCGCCGCCGTATCATACCTTTGACGAATTGCCGAAAGTTTAAGGTAATCTCATAACCAAAAGGGTAGCGTAATGGCTCAAGCAATCTCATCATCGTCATATTTGGCTTCACCAGAGGACTATGTCGCTCTGATGAAGCCTCGGGTGATGAGCCTTGTGATCTTCACAGCGGTGATCGGGGTGTTGTTGTCGCCGATGACCACGCATCCGGTGTTGATGGTGATCTCTGTTTTGGCGATTGCCGCCGGGGCAGGGGCATCAGGGGCAATCAATCAGTGGTATGATCGCGATATTGATGCCCAGATGGAACGGACAGCCAATCGTCCTATCCCACTTGGCCGGGTGCATCCTGATGAAGCCTTAAGCCTTGGTCTGATCATTTCTGTTTTATCGGTCTTGGTGCTTGGCTTTGCTGGCGGCTTTAAGGCCGCGGCCATGCTGGCCTTTACCATTGTTTTTTATGGGCTGATTTATACGGTTTGGCTAAAACGCAGTACCACCCAGAACATTGTCATTGGCGGTGCCGCCGGGGCATTTCCGCCGGTGATTGGCTGGCTTGCGGCTGGCGGTGATTTTGGCCTAGAACCTTTGGTGCTTTTCCTCATTATCTTTGCTTGGACACCGCCTCATTTCTGGGCGCTGGCCTTGGTCAGGAATGATGATTACCGCCGGGTTGGCGTGCCGATGTTTCCTGTGGTTCATGGGTTTTCTGCCACTAAGAATCAAATCCTTGTCTATGCCGTCATTGTTGCCATTGTTGGCGTGATCCCTGCTTTTATTGGTATGGCTGGTCTTGCGTATCTGGTGCTGGCGGCAGGGCTTGGTTTTCGGTTTTTGATGCTTTCGGTGGCTTTGTGGCGGTCGGATGATACAGATATGAAAACCCCTATGGCCTTGTTTCGGTTTTCTATCCTTTATTTGTTTTTGGTCTTCCTTGGGCTTGGGCTTGATGTTGGGCTGGCGACAATCTGGACAGGATATGGCGCATGACCAATCAAGATAAGCCTGATACACAGTCTCATGATGAGGTTGCGGCCGTTGTCCGGCGCAGGAATATCTTTATGTTGGCGGCGGTATTAGGCCTTGCTGTTTTGTTTTTTGTCATCACCATTGTTAAGATGAGTCTCGCCTGATGTCTGCTGATCTTACCATGACGTCGCATCGTAATCGCCGCATGATGATTGCAATCATGGGGCTGGTGATTGGCATGGTTGGCTTGGCCTTTGCCTCGGTTCCGCTTTATCAGATATTTTGTCAGGTCACGGGCTATGGCGGCACCACGCAGGTGTCGATTGAGGCGCCGGGGTCTTCCGTTGGGGCGACTATGCGTGAGGTGCGTTTCAATGCCCATACGCAGTCGAATTTGAACTGGCAGTTTAGCGGCCCACAGAAACCGGTAAAGATCACCCCTGGCGAAGAGGTCATCATTCATTATACCGCGACTAATCTAGGTGATACGCCTAGCACGGGGACGTCAACATTCAACGTCACGCCATTTAAGGCTGGGCCATATTTTATGAAGATTGATTGTTTTTGTTTTGAAGAACAAACGCTTCAGCCCGGCGAAAGTGTTTCAATGCCCGTTGTGTTTTATATCGACCCGGAAATAGATCAGGATAGCAATACCCAAGAAATTCCGGAAATCACCTTGTCTTACACGTTTTTTGCTGTTGAAAACTAAGACATGACCATATACTTGCTTGCAAAGGATAAATAAGGGGGAAATCATGAGTGGAGAGCAAAAACATCCGTATCATCTCGTCGAACCTAGCCCATGGCCGGCTTTAGGCTCTATGGCTGCGTTGACGATGGCGATTGGCGGCGTTCTGTTCATGCATGAACACGCATACGGTATTTATGCCATGCTATTTGGTCTTTTTATGGTTGTTGTGACCATGTTTTATTGGTGGCGCGATGTTGTTCGCGAAGCTGAATACCAAGGCCACCATACCCCTATTGTTCAAATTGGGATGCGTTATGGCATGATGCTGTTCATCACCTCTGAGGTGATGTTCTTTGTTGCTTTCTTTTGGGCGTTCTTTGATCGCTCGCTGTTTCCTGTTGGTGGTGTCTGGCCACCTGAAGGCATCCACACCTTTAACCCGCTTGATTTGCCTCTGATCAACACCATGATACTGTTGTTATCTGGGTGTAGTGTCACATGGGCGCATCACGCCCTTTTGCACGATAATCGCCGGGATTTCATGCGTGGCCTTGCTGTTACGATTGCCCTTGGGGCATTGTTTACGGCGTTGCAGGCTTACGAATATCATCACGCGCATTTTGGCTTTACTGATGGGATTTACGCCTCTGTTTTCTATATGGCGACAGGTTTTCACGGCTTCCATGTGATTATCGGAACGCTATTTTTAGCCGTTTGTTATTACCGGGGGTTGCAAGGCCATTTCACAGCGAAACAGCATTTCGGCTTTGAGGCGGCGGCTTGGTATTGGCATTTTGTTGATGTTGTTTGGTTGTTCCTCTTTGTTTCCGTCTATATTTGGGGCGGTTGATCAGAGATGAGTGCGCCATCCTCATCTGGACCCGTGAAGCGGGCATGGAACAACACTTGCCCGAATTGCGGTGTTGGTGCCTTGTTTGTTTCCCGGATCAGGATGGCAGAAACCTGCACGGCTTGCGATTTTGATTTTAGTGAACTTGACGCTGGTGATGGGCCAGCGTCATTCATGGTTCTGATTTACGGGGCTTTGATTGTTCCGTTGGCCTTTCTCTTGGAAAAATTAGCCTCACCGCCTTTGTGGGTGCAGGCCGTGTTGTGGGGTGTGGTGATGGTCATCGCTACCTTAAAGACCTTGAGGCCTCTCAAAGCATTGATGATTGGCTGGCAATTTCGGATACGCGATCCGGAAAAACGTTATTTTTAGGAAAGGCCTTTAGGATGGGATTTCGTCCAGCCTTATGGATGACTGTGTTTTCAGTCATAGCACTTGGTATTCTGGTAACGCTTGGCAGTTGGCAAATCTATCGGATGCAGTGGAAGGCAGAGCTTATCGCTGAGTTTGAGGATCGGGCGCATAGCGCCCCTATCCCTGTCACAAGCTTGCCGCTTGATGAGCTGCCGCGCTATCAACGCGTTTTTGTTGAAGGGGTATGGCTTCATGAACATGAAGTGCAACTAACCGGCCGCACCTTTGAAGGCACAGCAGGGTATCATATCATCACCCCATTGCGGCAAGATGATGGTGTGATCATCTTGGTTAATCGCGGCTGGGTTTCCCAAGACTACCGCGACCCTGACCAACGTCCAGCAACCTTAACCTCTGGTTTGGTAAAGGTGGATGGCATCGTCAGATTGCCAGCTAAAAAGGGATATTTTGTGCCTGAAAATGATCCATCAGGTGGGGACTGGTTCACGCTTTCTATTGCGGATATTAGTCAACATACTGGCCTTGGTGATAGCGTCGTTAAAACCTTTACCGTTGATGCGTTGCGCCCAGATGGGCCTTATGTCTTGCCAATTGGCGCCGGGGTTAATATCACGCTACCGAATAACCATTGGCAATATGCGTTGACATGGTATGGCATTGCGCTTGGTCTTGTTGGCGTATATTTCTCATGGCATAGACAGGCGGGGCGCTTAGGCCGTAAGGAGAAATCCTGATGTCAGATGATATTCGTTATATCAGCACAAGAGGCCAAGATGGCCCGATCAGCTTTGAGACAGCGCTGCTTTCCGGGTTGGCGCGTGATGGCGGTTTATATCTACCAACGGAGTGGCCACGTTTTGCGGATGGGGAATTGGCGGCAATGGCATCTATGCCTTACGCTGAGGTCGCGGCCCGTGTTATGGCAAAGTTCACCGGGCCAGATTTCAGTTTTGATGATCTGCTAGGGTTAAGCCGTGACGCCTATGCCAGTTTCTCAGCACCAGAAGTCACCCCTCTGAAGGCGATCAATGACCAAATTCATCTGTGTGAGTTGTTTTATGGCCCGACCATCGCCTTTAAGGATGTCGCCATGCAGGTATTGTCACGCCTGTTTGATCAGGCATTAGCACGGAAAGGCCAGCGTGCCGTGATCTTGGGCGCGACAAGTGGCGATACAGGTTCTGCCGCCCTAGAGGCGTTTCGTGATCGCCACATGGTGGATATTTTTATTCTCTATCCTGATGGCCGGGTATCCCCGGTTCAGGAACAGCAGATGACCAGTGTTATTGCTGATGGTGCCTATGCGGTGGCGGTTAAAGGTGATTTTGATGATTGCCAAGGCATCGTCAAAAGCCTTTTTGGTGATCTTGAGTTTCGGGACCAGACAGGGCTGTCAGCGATTAATTCTATAAATTGGGCGCGGCTAATGCCGCAAATGGTTTATTATGTCACCTCAGCGTTAGCGCTTGGTGGACTTGAAAAACCGGTCTCCTTTTCCGTCCCAACAGGGAATTTTGGTAATATTTTTGCAGGCTACGCCGTCATGAAAATGGGCTTGCCTGTGCATCGGTTTATCTGTGCGTCTAATCGCAATGATATTTTGGCGCGGTTCTTTGACCATGGGGTGATGGAAAGACGGGCGGTTGAACCTAGCCTTAGCCCATCCATGGATATTCAGGTATCAAGCAATTTTGAACGTCTGATGTTTGAATTGTTAGATCGTGACGGTGACCAGACCCGGGCATTGATGGAACGATTTTCACAAACCGGACAATTCACCCTAACCCGGGATATGGTCAATGACGATATTCATCTCTTTAGCGGCTTTCGCTGTGATGACGAGGCGACATTGGCGGAAATTGCAAGGACATGGAAAGATGATGGTGTTCTTGTTGATCCTCATAGCGCGGTCGGGCTAGCCGCCGCGCGTGAAGCGGCGAAAACAGATGACCACAAAATTGTCGCACTGGCCTGCGCCCATCCCGCTAAGTTTCCCGGCGCCGTGCAAAAAGCCACAGGTCTTTGGCCAGAATTGCCAGACCATTTGGTTGATCTGATGCAAAGGCCGCATCGCAATTTGAATTGCCCTGCTTCTACCGATGAGGTGGCAAGCCTGATCAACAGCAAAAAACGATAAGGTCAGGACAGCGATCATGACCAGCACCTCATCCGCGCGCGTCACCCAAAGACCAAGCGGCCTAACGATTGCCAGCACGGAAATGCCTCAGACGAATAGCATTGCGATTGGCATCTGGATTTCTGCTGGCAGCCGGGACGAAACCGATCAAGAACACGGCGTTGCTCATATGCTAGAACATATGGCGTTTAAAGGGACAGATCGGCGTGATGCCGAAACCATTGCCCGGCAGGTTGAGGATATTGGCGGTTTTATCAATGCCCACACAAGCCGTGAGGAAACCGCCTATTATATCCGCTTATTGCCAGATCATCTGGATTTTGCCCTTGATTTGCTGGTTGATATTTTAACCTGTTCTACTTTGCCTGATATGGAAATCGCTCGGGAAAAAGGGGTTATCATTCAGGAAATTGGTCAGGCTAACGACACCCCTGATGATATTGTCTTTGATCTTTTTCAAGGGTTATGTTTTCCCGAACATTCGGCTGGTCGTCCTATTTTAGGCACAACAGAGAGCGTTAATGGGTTTGGGCGTGATGATCTTAGCGGTTTTATGGATCGCTATTATGGCACCTCAAATATGGTGATTGCGGCGGCAGGACAGATTGATCATGATGATTTGTTGCGCCGTGTTGACGGGATTGAGGCTAGCCTCACCCGAAAGGTGGCAAAACCGAAACGGGTTGCGCCATCTTGGCCTCAACAAAGTGGCAGACGGCAACAGGTGATGGTGCGCGATCTAGAACAGACGCATGTGGTGTTTGGCTGGCCTGCGTTTTCATGGGGTGATCCTGATCGTTGGCCTTTGCTTGCCTTATCTATTCTTTATGGCGGCGGTATGTCATCACGATTGTTCCAAGAGGTGCGCGAAAAACGCGGCTTATGCTACAGCGTCTTTTCATTTGGTCAGATGCTATCTGATCATGGGGTGTTTGGTGTCTATGCCGGAACTGATGCAAATGATGCGAATGAGTTGATCAGCGTGGCTTGCGGGGAATTGGCGGCTTTATCCCAAAATACCCTTGATTCAGAATTGGCCCGTGCCAAGGCGCAGATGCGTTCTAGTCTCTTGATGGGCGGTGAGAGCGTCATGAGGGTGTGTGAGAATATGCCTCGGCAGTGGATACAATATGGCGCGCTAAAAGATACCGCCAGCCAGTTAGCCGCGATTGATGATATTGATGTCGCCGCCATTGAAAAGGTGACTCATCGTCTTATCGCTGGTGATCCTGTTATTGCGGCGATTGGGGATAAACGGGCAAAATCCTTGATGTCAGCAGATGAAATGGCGCGGTTGCTTAGCTAACAAAAGGTAACCTAAGACGGTTAAGCATGACCGATGCTAGAGGACATATGCTCGGTCGCGATGCCAAGGCGAGAATAGCAATCCTGCCACTGGTTACGGTTAAGACAGCTAAACACCAGATCATGAGCATAAGGCATGGTAATCCACGCGTTGCTTTTGAGTTCATTTTCTAATTGCCCTGCCGCCCAACTAGCGTGCCCTAGGGCAATGATAAACTCGCTAGGGCCATAGCCATTGGTAATTTCTGAGATAATGCGGATATTAGCGGTCATAGCAACCTCGTTGCTGACCATAACGGTTTCGGGCAGAACATGATCACTGGAATGAAGCACCATGCCTCGTGATGGTTCAACGGGGCCGCCATAATGCACTGGCGTATCACCACCGAAACGTGGGGTTCCCGTGCCAAGCTGTTTTGATAATTCATCTAAATCCATCCCATCGGCTTTCTGATTGATAATCAGGCCCATGGCGGAGGTATCGTCATGTTGGCAAATCAATATCACCGTATTCGCAAATCTGGGATCATCCATTTGCGGCGATGCGATCAATAATTGCCCTGTTAATGTGTGTTTTTTGCTCATCCTTTTGAAATGCTAGCGACAAATCGTGCACTTGACCAGATGTTTCCTGTGCGTCATTGGTATTTCTCATGATGGGCATAAGGAAATAAAGACTCATGCAGGCCATAGGTAAGATCATTACGCTTGGTTGGCTGATGCTGCTATCAGTCCTGTCCCCTATGCTTTTATTCGATCAGATGGCAAAGGCTGATACTGGCCCATGGCAAGGCATTGATGAGGTTCAGTTAAGGCTAATCTCTGCCAGCACTCATTATGATGGGGCTTCAACGCTCAACGCTGGGCTTGAAGTGAAATTGGCAGAGGGATGGAAAATCTATTGGCGCAGCCCCGGTGACGCAGGTTTGCCGCCAGTGCTTAATTTTTCAGCTAGTGCCACTGTTTCAGATCATGAGATGCGGTTTCCTGCGCCTCAACGTTTTACCCTTTTTGGGCTGGATACCTTTGGCTATGGCGACACGGTGGTGTTTCCGCTGACCGTGACACTTGACGAAAAGGCGATGCTATCATCGGCAAAGGATATCACGCTGGTAGCGGCATTTACAGGGCTGGTTTGTGCGGATTTATGTATTCCGGTTGATGAGGTCTTAACCCTGCAAATTCCCGCTGGTGCGGTATCGCCTTCGTCACACGCTTATGCAATAGCAAAGGCAGAGGCTCTTGTGCCATCCGCAGGCACCAGCAACGGGTATCATATTACCTCAGCAAAAATAAGGTCAGATCAGCTCAATATCACGATTGCTGATCGGTCGGGGGAAAGTGTGACCTTGCGCACCGGGGATGTGCTGATTGAAACTGACGCCCCCGGCTTAGGGTTTCAGGCCCCTGAATGGCAACAAGGCATGGCAAGCATCATGGTCACAGGGGGTGATGCCGCAAGTTTAGTCGGACGCCAAGCTGTCATCACAGTTATAAATCCTGATTTCATGCTGGAACAGACGGCGATTATTGGCGAAGACACAGCCATAAGCGCAGGGCGTAAAGGGTTGGTGTCTGTTCTATTGATTGCTTTTCTTGGGGGATTGATTCTGAATATCATGCCTTGTGTTCTGCCAGTACTTTCCATAAAGCTGGCTGGTGTTCTGGGGCATGGCAAGGCCGCTTTACCGCAAATCAGGCGCTCTTTTTTGTTGTCGGCAAGTGGGATTATTCTTTCGTTTCTGTTGCTGGGGGGGATTCTTTTGCTGATGCGCCAAACAGGGGCAGCCATCGGCTGGGGGGTGCAGTTCCAGAATCCGTATTTTCTGGGTTTTATGACACTCCTGATGGTGGGGTTTGCCCTCATGATGCTAGATGTGATGATCTTGCCTGTTCCTAAACTGGCTCAACGCCTATCGCGGCGATGGGGCGGCGGCGGCACTGCAGGATCACAAAGTGGTTGGAATGATATCGCCTCTGGTGCGATGGCGACATTGCTTGCAACCCCTTGTTCAGCGCCTTTTGTCGGCACGGCGGTGGCTTTTGCCTTTACTGCTTCTCCTCATGTTATGATGGCGGTGTTTCTGGCAATGGCGTTGGGGTTAGCCGCGCCATGGTTGGTGGTGGCGGCGGTTCCGCGTCTGGCGGCTTATCTTCCGCGCCCCGGAAAATGGTTAATCTGGGTGCGGCGAATTTTAGCCTTGGGGCTTTTGCTGACGGCGGCGTGGTTGGGTGCTGTTCTGATGGCTGTGGTTTCTGATGATCTGAGAACAGCATCTGGGGACTGGCAAAAATGGCAACCGGGATTAGCTGAAAGCCTTGCCAATGATGGACAGATTGTGTTTGTGGATGTGACCGCAGATTGGTGTTTGACGTGTAAAGCCAATCAGATTTTTGTGTTAGAAACGCAATCTGTTCAAGCGCTCTTAGAACAGGAACAGGTGGTGCTTTTACAGGCTGATTGGACACGCCCTGATGATCAGATTTTGGACTATTTGACCAGTTTTGGACGCTACGGCATTCCCTTTAACGCTGTCTATGGGCCGGGGTTAGAGAACCCATTGATTCTGCCTGAACTTTTAACCGCTGGCGCGTTGTCTGATGCCATTGAAATGGCGAGTATACGCTCTAGTTTCTAAATACTAATTTTTATGGAGAAACCCATGACCATTTCTGTCGGTGACCATCTTCCTGATGCCCTCATTCATCTAAAAGTGAATATTTCTATGACCGAGACTAGCCTTGCCGCTTGGTCGGCTGACAGAAAAATTGTGCTTTTGACTGTTCCCGGGGCTTTTACACCAACGTGTTCGGAAAAACATTTGCCGGGCTATATCGCCCTTGCGGATCAGCTTAAGGCCAAAGGCGTTGATGCCATTGGCTGTCTATCTGTTAATGATGCCTATGTTATGGCGGCATGGGGCGCTCATGTTGGCGCAACAGATAAAGTTGATATGCTGGCGGACGCCCAAGGGCTTGCCTCTCATGCAATGGGCATTGATGTTGTCACAACCCCTGTTTTAGGAAAAAACCGAGCAGGGCGCATGGCACTTGTGGCGGAAAATGGTGTCGTGACACAGCTTTATATCGAAGAGCCGGGGGCATTTTTGGTTTCTGCCGCCGAATATGTCATGGATCGGCTTTAATCGCTGCGTGGCAGGCGTTCGGCCTCTTTTCGGGCCATGTCATCACAGCGTTCGTTCATAGGGTGTCCAGAGTGGCCTTTGACCCATTCCCAGCTAATCTCATAGGATTGGGTCAGCTCATCCAGCCTCTGCCATAAGTCTTGGTTAGCCACGGGTTTCTTGCTCGCTGTCTTCCAACCGTTTCTGCGCCAACCATGTATCCATTTTGTAATGCCATCACGCAAATAGGTGCTATCAGATACCAATCGGATAGGCACAGGCCGCTTGACGGCCTCAAGCGCCTTTATTGCCGCCATTAGCTCCATGCGATTATTGGTGGTATCGGGCTCACCGCCTGACAGCTCTTTTTCCTGATCTTGCCAAACAAGGATAGCACCCCATCCACCTCGGCCGGGATTTCCAAGGCAAGCGCCATCGGTATAAATCTCAAGCGGAGGCTGTGTCATGAGCGCATCACGATATCATCCGCCGTGGTGATGGCGTCAAAAAAATTCAGGCGGGCAAGATAATCTGCTGGATTATGCGGCAAGACCAGAGCATCTGCCGGGGTGTTAACCCAATCATAAAGCCGGGTCAGAAAAAACCGCATAGCGGCGCCTCTGGCTAGAACAGGCAGAGCATCATATTCGGCTGGATCAAGCGGCCTTAGCGAAGTATAGCCCTTAAAAAGCGCGGCGGCGTGTTCAGGCTGAAAGGTTTTGAGGTGATCAAAACACCACGCATTGATCATAATCGCCAGATCATAGGCAAACCAATCCTGACAGGCGAAATAAAAATCAATGACGCCACTAATATCATCCCCTGAAAACAGGATATTGTCTGGAAAAAGATCAGCGTGGATAACCCCTGATGGCAGGTCTTGCGGCCATTCGGTCTCAATCCGTGAAAGCCAGTGTTCCACTTTTGCGGTCAATCCGGTTTCCAGTTGATCGGCGGCGGTGCCAGTATCTTTATATAATCGCCGCCAAGCGTGCTGGCCTAGGGCATTAGGTCGAGGTATCGTGAAATCTGCGGCTTGCAGATGAAGTTTCGCCAGCACCTCACCTGCGTTCCAACATTGGTTTTTGTTAGGCGCGGTGGTGGATGTCCCTTGCAGAAAGGTGACAATGGCCATGGGTTTATCTTTGATAGTCTGAAGAATCTGACCGTTTTTATCAGCCACAGGACTGGGACAGGGGTAGTGCTTTTCTGCTAAATGCCCTTTAAGGCCTATAAAAAACGGCAATTCGGCTGGCGCGACGCGGCGTTCATAAATCGTCAGGATATAGTCGCCTTGGGATGTTTCCAGCCGATAATTTGTGTTTTCCACGCCTTGCGTAATGCCTGTCAGTTGCCGCCTCTCACCAATGTTATAACCTGCCAGAAGCTGGTCAATCATCGCATTAGTGATCTCGGTATAAACAGCCATTGGTCTTTACTCACTGCCGCAGGATAGGGGGCAAGTTAAAGGCGACGGTTTCTGTTGTGGTGATATGCCGTTTTATCGTGATATCATAACGATCCGCAATGGCGGCAATGACATCTTCTACCAATTCTTCGGGGGCGGATGCTCCGGCGGTGATGCCAATGTGATCTGCATGAGAAAGATAAGACCAGTCGATAGCCTCAGCGCCTGCAATCAACATCGCTTCACGCACCCCAGCGATTTTTCCAACCTCAACCAATCGTTTCGAATTAGATGAGTTTTCCGCCCCGATCACCAGCAAAAGATCAGCCATTGGGGCGATATCTTTGACCGCCTGTTGGCGATTTGTGGTCGCATAGCAAATATCCTCACCCCTTGGCCCATGAATATGAGGAAAGCGTTGTTTCAGAATGGAAATAATGTCTTGGGTATCATCAACGGATAAGGTGGTTTGGGTAGCATAAGCAAGGTGATCTGTTTCTGGCGGCGTTACCGCCATGGCATCTTCGGCGGTTTCAATGAGGGTCATGCCGCCATCTTCAACTTGCCCCATTGTACCCTCAACTTCAGGATGGCCTGCGTGCCCAATTAACAGAATATGAGCGCCGTGTTTATGATGACGGCTAGCCTCAACATGAACTTTCGTCACTAAGGGGCAGGTGGCATCAACGGATACCATGCCTCTGCGTTCGGCCTCGGCTACCACAGATTTCGCCACCCCATGCGCGGAAAACACAACAGGCTTACCATCAGGGATATCATCTAGCTCTGCGACAAAAACCGCGCCCATCGCGGCCAGACGGTTAACGACATGTTTATTGTGGACAATTTCATGCCTGACATAAACTGGGGCACCGAATTGACGCAACGCTTCCTCAACAATGCGAACAGCCCGATCAACCCCTGCACAGAACCCACGCGGTTCAGCAAGGATGATGGTTTTTTGATCATGTTTCTCTATGGATTTTGTCATGCTACTGTTTTGCTAGAAGATAGCGCTACGGTCAACTTGAAACAAACCCATAAAGGCGTATAGTGCATATATCTAATGCAAAAAGGCGGCAGGAATGACTAAAGACATGAGAATATCAAAACCTTGGGCGCGATTTGGCCGTTATCTGAGGCCTGTTTCTTTTCTTGCGCCTGTGATCATGCTTGGCGCGGCCTCTACCTTGGTGGGATGCTCGGTGATTGAGCCAGAATATTCTGAATGCCCATCAATAAAAACCCCTATTGGCGGGGAACAGACCTATGCTAAGGGGCAGAACTTAGGCCAGATTGCCTCAATTCGCTTTAACGGCATCTATGGTCAATGCGTTCAGAAAGCGGGATATACCGATACAAATATCACGGTGCATATATTGATGGAACGTGATATGCGCACAGGATCAAATAGCGAAGTTGTTGAGCTACATTTAACCGCGGCGATTATTGATCCTAATGATCAAGTGACAACACGCCAAGTGATTAGCGATGAGGTCGCATTCAGTAGCAACCTTGACCGGTCCTTCCCGATTATAGATTTCAATCTGGATGTTCCTGATGGGCACCGTGTGCTTTTAGGGCTTGGTCGCGCCGCCCAATAATAAGAGATGCCTTATCCATTTGCGCCTATCCATTGGTGATTAGATAAAACAATAAAGCAGAGTAATGTCACCCTGCTTCTGTAGCGTTTCTGATGATCATATAAAGGGCTTAGCACAGGGCGGCGATAATGGGCGCCCTGTGGCGGCTGATGCTATCAGTTAATGGATTTAATCGCTTCGATATCGGCCTTTAGCAATTTGTTCGCGGCGGCCTGATCCATGTTTTCACGTATCATCTCAGCGGCGGCGGCAGTAGCCAATCGTGCCGCCTGATTGCGGATATCTTGTGTGGCTTCAGCTTCAAGAGCCTTGATTTTTGCTTCAGCCTGATCCTTGCGGCGTTTAATAGAGGCTTCGGCGCTTTTCTTTGCTGATTCTTCGATTTGCAAAGCGGCCTTTTCAGCATTGGCAATAATATCTTTGGCTTGATCCGCGGCCTCGCGTTGAAGCCGCTGATATTTCTGAAGCTCATTTTGCGCTTCTTCACGCAACGTCTTAGCTTCTTCAAGATTGTTGCGGATATCCTCGCTACGCTTGTCAAGCGCGGCGGACATGGCTGATCCTGCTTTTTTCCAAACAAGTGCCACGAACACAACAAATGAAAGCGCTACCCAAAGGCTTTCGTTAATCAATGGTCCACCAGAACCTGCCGCCATATCAGCGTCCTCCAGTTAAAAAATCATCAAAAAAAGCCATCAGGTGGTGGCTTTTTCTGCTTGCTTCACCAATCGCTTCGCATCCGTTTTGCCAACTTTGATGCCAGTCAACTGTGCCACAACATCCATCGCAGATGCGCTGGCAATATCAGACACTTCTTTGAGGGCGTCTGCTCGCGCTTTTGCGATTTCAGCCTCAGCTTCAGCCATTTTCTTGGTTAGGCTAGCATTCGCCGTGGCAACCTTACGCTCCATTTTAGTCATGATGCTTTCGGTGGCTTTACGGGTCATTTCACTGCCGTCATTGCGGGCATCGGCAAGCATCTTTTCAAACCCTTCTCTGGCCTGTTCTGCGTCATCAGAGGCTTGTCTGGCCCGGCGAAGATCATCTTCAATCCGGTTGTGACGCTCTTCAAGAACAGACCCAATCCGTGGCACAACAATACGCCACATTAAGAGATAGGCTAAGGCAAAGCTAACCACTAGCCAAAAAATCTGGGTTGGCCATGTTGAGAAATCCAACTGTGGTAAGCCGCCACTTGCCTCACCTTTTTCCGACGCCGCCATAACGGAACTGGTCATGGTAATGACTAATCCCGCGGCGGTGATACCGGAAAAGCAAGTTTTAATGTGACGTGATTCTGTCCAAGCGGTTGGCTTCATGGCGCGAATCCCTGATTTAAGGCCTCGTGGTATCTGTTGCTTTGTTCTGAATTAAAATACGAACAAAAGCAAAAGGGCAACAACCAGCGCGAAAAGCGCGATGGCTTCGGTCAAGGCAAAGCCCAGAATCCCAATGCCGAACACGTCGTTACGTGCGGATGGGTTACGAGCAATTGAATTAACCAATGATGAGAAGATGTTACCAATACCAATGCCTACGCCCAAAAGAGGGAGAACGGCAATGCCTGCACCGATAAGTTTTGCTGCTTCAGCTTCCATGGATCTTTCCTTCCGTTACTTATGATAGTTGAGTGGTTAAAGTTCCGCCTTTCAACGGAATGCGAAAACACATGATCTTAATGAAGATGGATAGCATCATTAAGATACATGCAGGTAAGAATCGTAAACACATAGGCCTGAAGGGCGGCGACCAGAACCTCAAGTCCAGTCAAGCCAACCAAGGCCAGAAATGGCAAAATGGCACCGGGGGCATAAACACCGCCAGCACCTGTGATCATAACAGCAAGACCAGCAAACACCTTTAACATGGTGTGGCCAGCCAGCATATTGGCGAACAGTCGAACAGACAGGCTCACTGGGCGCACAAAATAGGATACCACTTCAATAATAATCAGAAACGGGATCAAAACCTTAGGCGCACCGGGCGGCACAAAAAACGACAAGAAATGAAAGCCATGCTTGAAAATCGCAATCAGGGTGACGCCAACAAAAATAAACGCCGCCAAAACAAAGGTCACAATAATCTGGCTAGTAAAGGTATAAGAATAGGGGATAAGCCCAAGCATATTACCGAATAAAAGGAACACAAACAGGGTAAAGATAAAGGGGAAGTAAGGCCGTCCGGCGTTACCCACATTGCTGCTAACCATCTCTGAGATGAACTCATACATCATTTCGGCTGAAGCTTGCATCCGGCCGGGAACCATTTGCCGGCTACGCATGGCAAAAGTCAAAAACACCGTGCTGACCAAAACCGCAAGAATCATAAACAAGGCGGAATTGGAAAATGAGATATCATAGCCAAACAGCTCAAGTTGTAAGAGCGCCTTAATCGTAAATTGTTCAACCGGTGAATGCATGATATTTCCTCGTGATCCTAATCAATGGAAAATCAACCTTTATCATCATCTGTTTCAGATTTCTGATCATCGGCGTGTTGATTGTCCAAATACCCCAGTTTTAACCCTTGGCCAGTAGCCATTCTCCAGATATTCATCATCCCTGCTAGTGTTCCTAGAAAAAACAGGATCACCATAAAAAGCGGTAACGTTCCTAGCCATTGATCCAGAAGCCATCCGATAAATGTTCCCACTACGGTTCCGGCGACTAATTCTGTTGCTATTCTTCCCACCAGTGCTAGAGCATCAGCAGGTAAATCCGCTCTCGAACGCTTGCCTTTAGCCGGATTGGTAAAATCATGTTCGGCTTTAGCGATGCGCGCTTTCAAATCCACGCTCGTTTTGCCACTATCACGCTTACCGCCATGATCAGGCTTGGCTTTGTCAGAGACGATATTCATATCCTTTCTCAAAAACAAAAATCTTTGGCATACTTATGTTTGCTAACGTGCATCCACAATTTGCGTCTGCAAAGTATGATTCCATCACCATTATGTCAAGTGATCATACACCGTCTTTTGGGGCTTCTTGGCGCAGAAACTGGGGCAAAAAGTCCCATGTCAGGGTGATTAGGCGGATTCTTTATATTTTTCAGCCGTTTGCAGATCAACAGATACGATCTGGCTAATTCCTCTTTGTTCCATGGTAACCCCAAAAAGTCGATCCATCTGGGCCATGGTCAGGCGGTGGTGCGTGACAACAATAAATCGGGTGCCGGTTTCGCGGGCAATTTGTTCAATCATGCCGCAGAACCGGGCAACATTGCGATCATCTAGGGGCGCGTCCACCTCATCCAGAATACAGATGGGCGCAGGATTGGTCAGGAACACGGCAAAAATCAGCGCTAGCGCGGTCAGCGCCTGCTCCCCCCCTGATAACAGGGATAGGGATTGCAATTTCTTTCCCGGTGGGCTGGCCATGATATCAAGCCCTGCCTCAAGCGGATCATCATCGTCTGTTAACACCAACTCCGCTGACCCCCCGTTAAACAATCGTGTGAACAACTCGCCAAAATGCTTATTGACCTCGGCAAAACTGCGGAGAAGCCTCTCACGGCCTTCGCGGTTAAGCTGATGGATAGCATCGCGAAGCTTTTTGATGCCATTGATCAGATCATCGCGCTCTGTGGTTAGGCTGGTCATGCGTTCTTCGACTTCAGCCATTTCCATTTCAGCACGCAAATTAACAGGGCCGATATTGTCACGCTCACGCAATAAACGCTCAACGCGCGATTCTAGCGCTTCTAGTTCACCGCGATCAGGAATAGCCGTGTTAGCCTCATCAGCATCAGCGTTGGTATCGGTTATGCCTGTGATCTCAGACAATTGATCAGGGTTAAGGCTTAATTTTTCGCGGATGCGGGCAATTGTGTCTTGCCGGGCGCGTTCGACAACCGCCATTTCACCTTCATGTCTGATCATCGCTTCGCGTGACTGGGTTAATTCCGCTTCCATTTTACGGTGGGCCGCCTCGGTTTCAGACAAAACCGTCTCCGCCCGTGCCAATTCATCACCAGCATCTCGCACTGAAGTGGCGGCGTTAGCAATGGCCTCGGCAATCTGTTCTCGCTTTTCGATAAGCATATCAGGCTGGGCTTTGAGATCAGAAAGCTCCGACATGAGCTGCTCTTGCCTGCTGGTTAATTCCGCAACACGATTAAAGGTGCCATCATGGCGTTGTTGCCAGCTTTGCAGATCACGGGTGATCTCGCGGCGCTTTTCCTGACGCTGATCCCTTGCTCTCATGATAGAGTTTTCCGCACTCATGGCTTCAGCTAATCGGGTTCTGGCGGCTTCGGTATCTTCGCGGCATTTCTGTAACTGCTTTGCCATATCTTCGCGTGAAGATAATCCGGCCAATTCGGTTAACACCTGATCGCGTGCTGTGGTCATCTCGGCTTGGCCAGCGGTTAGGGTGGTGGCTTGGGTATTGGCGGATGATAGTGCGGCTTGGGCTTGTTCAAACTGTCTGGTAGCCTCAAGCAAGGTGTTTTGGGCTAGCTTTTCGTCTTCTCGCAACGCCCGAATAGATTGCTCGGCTTGTTGCAGGGCGGTTTTGGCTTCTTCGGCTTTGGCCATGGCGGCTTCGGCCCGTTGCCTGACCTTGTCACTTTGGGCGTTCAACTCTTTTAGGCGCGCTTCATGGCGAAGCCTCTGGGCCGCGCTTGCGGCAGACCCGGCAGGTTTCACAAAGCCATCCCAACGCCAAAGCCCTCCTTCGGCGGTGGTCAGCATCTGACCGGGGGCTAATTCTGCCTGCTTCTTTGCGGCGGTGTTGGCGTCATCGACAACCCCGACCCCTGATAACGCCCTTGCCAAGACAGGCGGAATATCCATATGGCTGATTAATGGCACGCTATCTTTGGGCGGGGTGGCTGTAGTGGCCTGTTTTGTGTCACCCGGCATATCATCACGCCAGAATCCGTCATTACCTGCGCCCACAGGGGATGTCAGGCTATCGGAAAGGGCGGCGGCTAGCGCCTGTTCCATCCCATCACGAATAGTGATCATGGTCGAAACCGCAGGGCCATTTTCCTGATCATCAGGATTAACCAGAAGTGAGGACAAGGCCTCAATTTCACTTGCCATGCGCCGTTCTTCAGCTTCAGCCGTGTTGGCGGCGGCGGTAAGCTCTTGGCTTTGCTGAGTCATGGTTTCGGTTTCGGCGCTGGCCTTCTCACGCTTGCTGGTGGCATTGGCAAGCGTAAGCTCAGCCTCCTTAAGGGCTTGGCTTGCTTCGCTTTGGCCCTGTTGAAGGATGGTTAAGTCTAGCTGTGCTAGCCTTGCTGCCACATCATCAAGGCGGCGGCTTAAATCATCACGTTGGCGTTCAAGGCTGGTCTGATCCCGTTCAGCGGCATGAAAACGGGCGGTAATATCTGCAAGTGCCGTTTCCAGTTCATTTGCCGCTTCGCGGGCTTCAGCGCGTTCCTTTTGGGCGGCTTGCAGTTGAGGTTCATCATCATTTTCTGAAGCGATAAGCAGGGCTTCATCTGCTTTTAACTGGGCTAGCGCCGCGCTGGCATCTGTCTGAAGCTGTTTTTCGCGTTCAATATCAGTGTTGATTTGCTCTAGCCTTGTTTCCGCTTCGCTGGTCTGTCGCGTTAACCGCTCCTCTTCGTTGCTGATCTGTTCCATGGCCAGATCAAGGCGCTGTTTTTCTGCCATCACAGAGGCATTTTTTTCGCGCAAAGGAGGTAGAGAATCGCGTGCGGTTTGACGCGCCGCCTCAGCTTGGGTGACTAGTGTTGTGGCTTCTGCCACCACGCGCTTCCACTCTCTGTCTTTGGCTTGAGCGGTTTGCACATCAGCGGTTTCAATCAGATACTTGGTATGAAAAAGCTGGGCTTCCGCTGACCGAATACGATCTGCAATAGACCGATAACGGGCGGCTTGCCGAGCCTGCTTGGATAGTGAGGCTTTTTGGTCTTCCATCTGGCTGATGACATCATCAACACGCGTCAGATTGCGCTCCGCGGTGTTAAGCCGCAGATTGGCTTCATGGCGACGATGCTGAAGCCCTTTAGTGTTTGCCGCTTCTTCTAATAGGCCGCGCCGTTCTGTGGGTTTTGCATTGATTAACGCGCCTACCTTACCTTGGCTAACGATGCCATGGCTTCGGGCACCTGTGGCAAGATCAGCGAATAACAACTGAACATCGCGGCCTCTCACCGGCTTGCCGTTGAGGCGGTAACTGCTTCCCTTGCCGCGATCAAGGCGGCGTGTCACTTCAATCAGGTCATCATTGGGATAGCCGGAAATTGATTTGTCGCTATTATCAATATGCAAGGTCACTTCAGCAAAATTGCGCGCAGGACGCTGTGCCGTTCCGGCGAAAATCACATCATCCAATTCTCCGCCACGCATGGATTTAGCAGAGGTTTCCCCCATCAGCCAGCGAATCGCTTCAACAATGTTGGACTTGCCGCATCCATTAGGGCCAACAATGCCGGATAAGCCCTCGTCGATTGCCACTTCTTCTGGCTCGGCGAAGGACTTAAATCCTGTCATCTTGAGGTAGGTGAAATGCAAGGCTCTTATGCCCTCAATAAGATCAGGTTGAGGTTGCGGCGAGAAGAGCGGAAAACTCTTCGTAAGGCTGATAACCTTTCACCACTTCTGTTCCATTAATAACAAAGGTCGGGGTCGAATCGATGGCGTATTCCTCATACCCTTGTTGGGCAATCGCAACAATCCCTTCAAGAAATGGCCGATTGGTCAGCATGGCAGTGAACTCATCTTCATTGATGCCAGCGATCCGCCCCATTTTCTGAAGCGCAAGCAAAGGTTGAGAAGATGAGGCCCATTCCGCCTGCCGGCCCAAGAGCAAATCTAGCATCGCTTCATATCCCGTTTCAGGGATAGCACGAGCTAACGCATGCCCATAAACCGATAACTCAGATAACGGAAAATCACGATATTCGAATCGCAGTTTGCCAGTATCAATCCAGTTTTTCTTAACCTCAGGGTAAGTGGTGATATGAAAATTAGCGCAATGCCCACAGGTCATGGAAAAATATTCCACCACATGAATAGGGGCATCAGCATCCCCAAATATACGCGGCGACAACGCTGCCTCAAGATCAAGTTCCGCCGCCATAGCCGTTGAGCTGATCAAAGGCGAAGCCAGTAATGGCGCCATGATTGAAGCCGCGCCAGTAGACATAACCTGGCGCATAAAATGACGGCGTTGCGATATGGGATTAGGCATAATGCATTCTTTCATTTGTGCCGCATCAGTTACGGCAATGGTGTGAGGTCTTCTGAAAATCACCAAAACCACAACATCCTGTGGTTTTAATCATAATCACTTCATCATAAGCCAAGCTGTAGCATCAGTCTATGGTGTTTTTGTGGCATTATCTCTGACAGAAAGGAGAGCATCCAACGCCTGCCGCAAATCAGGGTCTTTGATATCACTGATCAGCTCTGTCATGGCGGTTTTATCATCTGCTGATAAGTTCCATGGCGGCGGCGAGATTTGCTGAGCTGAGGCAGGGGATTTAGCGATTTGTGGGCTGGATTGATCAATGCGAACGCGGCCGATAGCCTGATATCCAAAACAGGCATTTGCCCGTTCGATGATATCCGGGGTGAGCATTTGGATTTCTGGCGCTCTGGCAGAGGATACGGCTATCGTCAAAACGGCGCGATCATCCTCGGTATCAGGAAAGGTAACCGCAAGGGGTAAAGACCATTCTGCTGCCATGCCGCTTATATAGCGCCAGTTTTTGGCAACTTCCTCAAACGCTTTGCCTTGTTTGCGCAAAACTGGGCCAAGGATATGGTCGGTAAGCCGACTTAATCTGGTGTTGCGGCGAAGCCGTTTGTCGTTGCCTGAGGTCATGAGGGCAATTATACAGAGTTCATGCCTGATCACAGCACAGAAAAACGCCTAAGCGAAAAATGGCCTCCTGCTAAACGGATATCTAACCGTGATAACGATGAGGCTAGCCGTGCGGTATTAGAGTGGTATGACCACAACCGCAGGCATCTGCCTTGGCGTATGCCGCCGGGGAAACAGGCTAATCCCTATCATGTCTGGTTGTCGGAAATCATGCTTCAGCAAACAACAGTTGAGGCGGTGAAACCCTATTTCGAAAAGTTTATTCAGCGTTGGCCAGCACTAGCGGATTTGGCTGCGGCAACACAAGATGATGTAATGCGGTTATGGGCAGGGCTTGGTTATTACTCGCGCGCTCGCAATATGCACAAGGCGGCGCAGGTAATCATGACCAAACATGGTGGCCGATTCCCAAAAACTGAGGCTGAATTAAGAGCCTTGCCCGGGGTTGGGGATTATACCGCCGCCGCGATTGCCGCCATTGCCTTTGGTCAACGGGCATTAGTCCTTGATGCGAATATTGAACGCATCATGGCGCGTTATGGCGCTGTTGCGGATCGCCTGCCTGCCGCAAAGCCCGCTATTCGTGAGGTGCTGGATCACATCACGCCGTCTCATCGCGCCGGGGATTTTGCCCAAGCGCTAATGGATATTGGCAATCGCATCTGCACACCGCCACGGCGCAAAGGCGAAGATTGGTCACAGCCGCAATGCCTGATCTGTCCGTTGGCATCATCATGTCTTGGTCGCCATCAAGACCCGTCCTCTTGGCCGCGCAAAGCCCCTAAAAAAGACCGTGCTATCCGGCAGGGTTATGTCATGGTGGTGATATCTGATGATGATCAGGTGCTTTTGATGCGTCGTCCCCCTCAAGGCTTGCTTGGCGGTATGATGCTTTTCCCGACGAGCGACTGGCCTGATGGGTCACGCGCAAAAACCACTTACCCGATTGCAGGTGATAGTTTGCTTGGCCAGCTTGAGGAACGCTTGGCTCAGCATCCTCATCGGCAGGTGCTAAACACCGCGGTAGAACATATCTTCAGCCATTTTGCCCTCAGCTTGACCGTAACCCGTGTGACAAAGGTCAATCGGCAAGATTTAGAAGGCGCTGATGATGGCGGCATTTGGGTTGCTGCCTCGGCGCTTGACCAAGAAGCGTTGCCAAGCGTGATGCGAAAGGTGTTCACCCTTGCCTGCGGCTAGGCTGTGCCGGAAACTTTAATGCCGGAAATGCCGCATTCCCGTAAAGACCATGGCAAGGCCGCGGTCATCAGCGGCGGCAATCACCTCATCATCACGGATTGACCCGCCGGGTTGGATGATTGCCGATGCCCCGGCTTCTGCGGCGGCTATCAGCCCATCAGCAAAAGGAAAAAACGCATCGGACGCTACCGCGGAGCCTGCAAGGGGATGATCTGATATGCCTGCGGCTTCTGCCATATCAGCGGCTTTTCTTATGGCTATGCGTGACGAATCCAGTCGGCTCATCTGGCCTGCGCCAATGCCCTTTGTGGCGCCATCCTTAGCATAGACAATGGCGTTGGATTTGACGTGCTTTGCGACTTTCCATGCAAACATCATATCCTGCCATTCATGGGCTTCAGGATGGCGGCGGCTAACGATGGTAAGATCAGGCTTATTGATCTCACCAGCATCGGCGTTCTGTGCCAGAAACCCACCTGCTAGCGCCTTAATCATAAGATGCGCCGGGGGATCAGATGGCATCCCCCCTGTCAGCATAAGCCGCAGGTTGGGTTTGCCAGACAAAACCGCTTTGGCGTCTTCATCAGCGTCAGGGGCGATAATGACCTCGGTGAAAATGGCGGTAATAGCTTTGGCAAAGGGGGCGTCAAGAGGGCGATTGATGGCAACAATACCGCCAAAGGCGCTAACAGGATCACAGGCCAACGCCGCGTGCCATGCGGCCTGAAGATCAGGCCCCGTTGCAACACCGCAAGGATTAGCGTGTTTGATAATAGCAACAGCAGGGTGATCAAACTCAGCAACCAGTTCAAACGCGGCGTCTGTGTCATTAATGTTGTTATAGCTCAGAGGCTTCCCTTGGATCAGGCTTGCGGTCATGACCCCATGTCGGGGGTTGCGGTCTGCCATCTGATAAAGCACCGCGTTTTGATGGGGATTCTCGCCATAGCGCATGGTCATAACAGCCTCACCAGCGATGCTGAGTTGCTGGGAAAGCGGCGGCAAGCTTTGATCATCAGTCATCCAACGGCTGATCATACTGTCGTAATTGGCGGTATGGGCAAAGGCACGGGCAGCTAGTTGTCGGCGCATCGTTTCAGTGATGCCGCCATGCTGATCTAAGGCCTCCCTTATCGCAGAATAATCTGATGGATCAGTACAGATGGTCACAAAGTCATGGTTCTTGGCGGCGGCGCGGATCATTGCCGGGCCCCCAATATCAATATTTTCAACCAGATCATCGCGGCTAGCGTCTTGGTTTTTTAAGGTCGCGGCAAAGGGGTAGAGATTGATGACCACCAGATCAATGGCCCCGATGCCATGCGTGGTCATATCCGCAAGATGCTGATCATTGTCGCGTCTGGCAAGAATGCCGCCATGAATAGCTGGGTGCAGGGTTTTGACGCGTCCATCCATCATCTCTGCCATGCCTGTTACCTCGGCGACTTGCTGAACGGGAATGCCAGCATCCGCCAGAAGTTTAGCTGTGCCGCCTGTAGAAAGAATGGTGACACCCTTTTCATGTAAGGTTTTGGCGAAATCGATAATGCCGGTTTTATCAGACACCGAAAGCAAGGCGCGGTTGATGGGCATGGGCTGGGCTGGTGAAATGGTCATAGGTCAAAATGCTCTGATTTAAGGTGTTGCTTTAGGCTGTTTCATGAAACCCCATGAAACCTCGATGTCCATATGTTCTCTTATGCTGGTAAGGGCAACCGTTATGACGATTTGCTGACAGCGTTGCGGCTTACCATTAATGGCGGTAATACTGTCTTCTAGGCTAACAGCGCCATTTTTGGAAACAAATTTCCACGCCGCCATACTGCCCGGCAGTTTCAACAAAATAGTGTTGTTGTTGGTCTTGCTTGCGCTGATGCGCGGATGCAGATGAAAGCGTAATATCGCCTCAGATGGGATATTGCCTGGCTCACCGTTGTAACGAAGAATATCCTGACCCTTAAGAGCGTGCCCCCCTGTTGTGAGAAACACTTTGCGGTCATGAACAAGCCCAAACAGAGGCAGGTAACCGTCATGCGATGCGACCCCAAGCAGCCCGCCACTGGCTGGCCCGACTTCGGCCATGGTCACACAAGCTTGCCTGCCATCAGCTTTCACAGCATCAATTTGACTGGAATTGATCATATCAACGCTGAGGGTTGAATGGGCGGAGGTGCCTTGCATCAGTTCCGCCAAATTCGGATGGCTAAGACTTACCTCATGATGATAGCCGCTGCTGATGAGGATGCGTTGTTTCTGAAACGAAAACTCTAACGCATTGGCGGCGGCGTCAATTTCCCCTCCGGCGGTCCGTTGCTGATTGAGATGTTCACGCATGGGGCCAGTGTTAAGAACCGCAACACTTCTGCCGCTAGCAAGCCGGATATAACCGCCATGATCGGCGTGTTGGCATATTTTTCCACTTGGGCCACTTTTGTCAAGAATGTGATCTGTTTGCGGCTGGTGCGCGTTAAGGCCTTGGCGCATGGCGATAAGCCCGTGATCACCTAGCCGCCACATACGCCCAACCGCCCCCATCAGATTAATAACGGCATCAAGCCTGATTAAATGCGCCCCTGTTTGGGCATTGCCGTCTGTGCCGCCATCATCTTTTTGCGGCTGTTTTTGCTGTTGGATGATACCAAGGGCATAGCGGATTTCATGCAGTGTTTTCAGACAGATCATATGCTGGTCAGGGCGACGGCTGGCGTGACAGCCATCAGGCAGAACCACTTGATCAATGGCAAGGAAAAGCGCTTTCACCAAGCCGCTGATATCAGCATCAGATTGACGGAAAGCATGATCAAGAAGCAAGGCAGAGATAACGTCAATGCGGTTATCCGCAGACCCTATCCGCGGCAAATCTTGCGCCAAACAGTTGGATTGCATCACCAAACTGGTGAGAAATTGCATTTGCTGGCTTTCGGAAGCGGATTGACCAAACCAGCTCCATGTTAGAACGAGTGATTTTATGCGGCGAGATAATCTGATGGGATGCCAAATCTCTTGATCCCACTGGCCATGTCGCGATAACCATTCCAGCAGATAGCGTCTGGCATGGGTGCGAGCGTGCTGACCGCCATATTCACGCATATCTCTAAGCCACTGAAAATCGTGCCAATCCTCATCCAGCATGGCAAGTGGCGCGATACCAGTTGCCAAAGGTTGGCCTTGGCTGGCGTCACCTTTCCATAAATCCATCAAGGGCATACTGCCTGACGACATCTGTTGGGTCAGGGCGCGGCCGGTTTTGGCGGCAGCACGATATTGCCAGAAAAACATCCGGCTGCGGCGAAACAGTCGGGTCATAAACGGCACCGACCATGATGGCGTGGTAAGGGATATCTTTGCTTTGCTTTGCATCAGTCCTGTTTTTTCGCGCTTGTTGCTTTCACCAATTCCTGAAAACCCATATCATGGCATCCTCTCTCGTCTTAAAGGCGTTTGAACCGCGCCATAAAGAAACCATCATTGCCTTGGGTCATGCCGTCCTCTTCGGGCATTGTCAAGGCATTGGGCATTAATCGTAAGATGTGATCAGATTGGCTGGCGTCATGTGGCGGGGCATTAGTGTCTGGGGTAAATGGCGCAAAGCCTGTGTGTTCTGAGGCATCAATAGAATAAGGGGTAAGGCCGCTATCAGCCTGAACAAACTTGATCAGGTCCTCACCCTCAGCCCGGAGAAGGGAACATGTGGCAAAGACAAGCACGCCGCCGGGTTTCAACCAACTTGCCGCATGGCGTATCATCTTAAGCTGAAGTTCGGTTAACGCCCTGATATGAGGTGATTTTTTACGCGTCAAAATATCTGGTCGGCGGCGAATTGTGCCTGTGGTGGAACAAGGCGCATCAATAAGAACGCCATCCACCGGGGCTTGCGGTGACCAATTAAGCACATCGGCGGCAACAATATCCGCGCTCATGCCAAGCCGTGACAGGTTACCTTTCAGGCGTTCAAGGCGTTTTTCCGACACATCAACAGCTGTGACCTTAGCTCCGCGAGCGATCAGTTGTGCGGTTTTACCGCCGGGCGCGGCGCAGGCATCAATTATATATTTGCCTTTAACATCCCCCATTAATCGGGCAGGCATAGTGGCAGCAGCATCCTGTACCCACCATTGGCCATCCTCATACCCATCTAGGGTTTGAGGGGCGCCTTCGTTAAGCCGGATACTGCCTTGAGGTAAGGCGATCCCGCCCAAGCGAGAGGCCCAATTTTGCTGATCATTTATGACGGAAAGATCAAGCGGCGGCGGTATCATCAGCGTCGCCATGATCTGATCTACTTGGCTTTGGCCCCAATCGGATATCAGCGCCGTTTTCAGCCAATCTGGACAATTTGCCGAGGCCCCGGCCTTGCTATTGGTCTTAAAGCTGTTTCCGTTTTGGATATCATCAACACAGCGGCGCAAACTGGCATTAATCAGACCATGCAGATGCTTTTGATCCCGAGCGCGAATTAATCGCACCGCTTGATCTACCACAGCATGAGACGGCCCATCCAGCCAGATTAATTCGGTTAGCGCCAGTTGAAGAATAAGGCTGGCGATTTGCTGGCGGCCTTTAGGTGGGCGCGGCACATAATGGCGTAAGGCCAACATAGCCTCACCATGATGGCGCAACGCGGTGGTGACGAGACGGCGGCAGAACCGCCGATCACGCGGCTCAAGCTTTTGATAGTCACCACTTTGTTCAAGCCAGTCATCTAGGGTTTTGCCTGTGGTCATGACCGCTTCAAAAGCGGCGAGAGCGGTAAGGCGCGAGGGTTCGGGTTTAGCATTTCGGGACGTCATGCCCAGATCATGAGGATGATGGATGCGTTTGTCTAGTTCCATTCACCGTTAATTGCGTGCTTCTTCATTGATGATGCCTTGTCATAAGCGGTTATGTTGCCCATATTGAAGGCATGGAAAAAGACACAGAGATGACAAAACCTGATCCAGCGGCGTCAAATACATCAGACGCTGTTGATAGCGATAACCCTAAGCCACAAAGCGAAACCGCAGATCAGGCCGAAGCGCTGGCGGAAACAGGCGGGCCAAAGGGGCTTGAGCCAACGCGTTTTGGTGACTGGGAAAAGAATGGCCGCTGTTCGGATTTTTAGATCATGGCGCGGCTAACCACAGCGATGCTAGTGGCGGCTGTTATGGCAGAAGCCAATCGTGAGATGGTTTCTGTGGTCTTAACGCATCGCGGTGATGCCGAACGCGGGGCTATGTTTATTCGTCTAGAAGGCAGGAACGGACAGGCCCGCATTGAAGGCCGGCATCATGACCCTGATAAGGGCTATGTTTGGGCGGCGCTTCATGATGACCCATGGATAGATGGTCCTGCCGCTGATGCCATTTTAGAAAAACAAATCTCTTATGATCAGGATTGTTGGGTGATCAATATTGATAGCCCAGAGGGATTTAATCCGTTTGCACAACATGAGGCATAGAGGATGAGGTATAGAGGCAGTTTGACAACATCACATGGCTAGACAAGACTATTTCATGTAACCATTGCCGTATCGCTAGGGCGCAGGCGCAGATGATTAGGGTATCATGTCGCGAATGAAGATGACCAGATTTTCACCAATTCACCGATTATCGGTGGCACCTATGATGGATTGGACCGACCGGCATTGCCGATTTTTTCATCGCTGTCTGGCCCCGTTATCTGGTCTTTATACCGAAATGGTTACCGCTGATGCCATCCGTCATGGGCAAAGGGATAGGTTGTTATCCGGTCATCATCTAAATGGTCAGGATGATAGCATTATTCTTCAGCTTGGCGGCTCTGACCCTGCGGCGTTGGCTGAGGCGGTGCGTCTGGCAGAACCCTATCAATACGCTGAATATAATCTAAATGTGGGATGCCCATCTGATCGGGTGCAATCAGGCCGATTTGGTGCCGCGCTTATGGCAGAACCGAAACTGGTTGCCGATTTGGTGGCGGCGATGAAATCCGCTACGACCAGACCGGTAAGTGTGAAATGTCGTCTTGGCATTGATGATATGGATATTGAAAACGGGCTGGATGATTTTGTTGATGCGGTTTGTGGCGGCGGTGCGGATCATCTGATTATCCATGCGCGGAAAGCGTGGCTTAAAGGATTAAGCCCTAAAGAAAATCGTGATATTCCGCCTCTTGATTATGATCGGGTTTATCGGTTGAAACGCCGTCTTCCCGACTTGCCCATCAGCATTAATGGCGGCTTTGCCAGCGCGGATGCCATTACCTCAGCCCTTGAGGTGATGGATGGGGTGATGTTAGGTCGGGCGGCGTATCAACTGCCGTACCAATTCGGCCTATGGGCAGCGTTGATTTATGATCAGCCGCCGCCAGATGCAGACGCAGTCATGGCACGCATGGCGGATTATGCTGATGCTGAAACGGCATCAGGGGAACGCCTGATTGCGATCACCCGGCATATGCTAGGTTTTGCCAATGGGCAAAAAGGGGCTAGACGCTGGCGCCGGATGCTGTCAGAAGAAGCCAGAACCCCCACAGCTAATGGCGATTTGATTCGCAACGCTTGGGAAATGCTGATGATCGCGCGGAAGGATGCTGCTTGATGACTGCTTTGCCTGAACAAAACCCACAACAACATAAATGGCGGTCGTTACTTGAGTTTGGCCCCTTGATTGTCTTTTTCGGGGCCAATTACGGTTTTGGAATCTATGTGGGAACGGCGGCTCTTGTAGGGGCAACGCTGATTTCCCTTGCTTTGTCTTGGCATTGGGAACGCAGATTACCAAAGATGGCGGCGTTTGGCTGTCTGCTGGTGGTCTTTTTTGGTGGTTTGACGATTGTGATGGCAGATGAGTTTTATATTAAAATAAAACCTACTGTGGCCAGTTTAACTATCGCGGGGGTTATTCTCATTGGCTATCTGATTGGGCGCAATCCGGTGCGCGCCATGATGGGGCATCTGCCTTTTCCGGCGGAATCAAAATTATGGCGTGACCTAACTTTTAGTTTTATTATCATGATGGTGACGATGGCGGCGGCGAATGAGGTGGCATGGCGTCATCTGACCACGAACCAATGGGCAACATTTAAGGTCTTTGGGTTGACTGGAATATCGCTGATTTTTGGGGTTGTGGTTATGATCATTTTGCACCGCTATCAGCATGAGATGCCACAAGAGGATGAACCCGAAAACATGAGGAAATAAACTTGAGTTGATCAGGATGCCGATTGCAGATTAAAATGTGTCGGAATTCTTTCACTGGTTTTTTTGAAAATGAGACTAATGTATATTCTGATTTCTATTAATGGGGATGATCATGGCTGACGATGACGATATCATTCTAGAAGAACTTGACGACGAAGAACTGGTTCAGCAAATCCACGATGACCTTTATGACGGTCTTCAAGATGAAGTGGTTGAGGCAGTCAACATTTTCCTTTCTCGTGGCTGGGCACCATACCGTGTTCTCACCGATGCCTTGGTTGAAGGCATGACTATTGTTGGCGTTGATTTCCGTGATGGTATTTTGTTTGTGCCAGAGGTGTTGATGGCGGCAAACGCGATGAAGGCTGGGATGGTCATCCTGCGCCCATTGCTGGCTGAAACTGGCGCCCCTCAACAGGGTAAAATGGTGATCGGAACCGTCAAAGGGGATATTCACGATATCGGTAAAAATCTGGTTTCCATGATGATGGAAGGGGCCGGATTTGAAGTGATTGATATCGGCATTAATAACCCTGTTGAAAACTATATCGAAGCGCTTGAAAAGCATAAGCCTGATATTTTGGGGATGTCCGCACTTTTGACCACCACAATGCCCTATATGAAGGTCGTGATTGACGCGTTGGTCGAAAAAGGGATGCGGGATGATTATATCGTTCTGGTTGGTGGCGCCCCGTTAAATGAGGCGTTTGCCAATTCCATTGGCGCTGATGCGTATTGTCGTGATGCCGCGGTTGCGGTGGAAACGGCAAAAGCAATGGTCGCCTCAAAGCCTGCGGCCTAACCCCTCGTGGCAACAATCACTGTCATTTATTGGCGAGATATCCCTGCACAGGTGGTAGCAGAGGAAGGCCGCGGTCGTAACCGTCGCCAAGCCAAGATTGAGTTGCCTCAGCGTTTTGCCATTGCGATTGACGCGGCGGCGATGCGTGATGGGGCGGATTCTACTGATGATTATCTGGCGGAATGGCGGAAATCTGACCCTGTGGCATGTGGGGATGATCTGCAGGCTGAGGCTAATGCCAAGGCTGATCAGTTGGTGGAAGAATATCCCCAAAGCCGAGTTGCCAAAATTGTAGAAGCAGGTGGACTAGAAGCATCATAAGCCAGCGGCGGTCAGATTGTCGTAAATAAGAGACTGTTGGCCGCCATCTGGCCATTATCAATCCAAAATCCTATCTATTACCCTATGCATGGCTAGTAGAGTCATTAATTCGCTTGATATATCCCTTTTAAGGAGCCGGAAGATGAGTATTTCCATAGACGCAATAGCCAAGGCTGGACAAAATTGGTCTATTGAGGTTACTCCCCCCGGCGCTGCCAAGATTGAGAGTTTTTCTGCTATTCTGGCTGAAAACACCACGGTAAATGTGACATTTCTACCGGGTACTGATCCTGTGGATACTGTCAATGTGGCTAAGCGTCTGCGTGATGATGGCATGAACCCTGTTCCTCATATCGCGGCGCGTTCCATCACCTCCAAAGCACAGCTGGCGGAACTGGTTGCTGATATGACCTCACGTGCGAAGGTTGATGAAGTGCTGGTTATCGGCGGCGGTGTGACACATCCTGTTGGTGATTTTTCGTCAAGCATGGAAATTCTTGAAACAGGGGTTCTGCAATCCGCAGGGATACGGAAAATTGGCGTTTCAGGTCACCCTGAAGGAAGCCCTGATATCACCGACCCACAATTAGCTGAGGCTTTGGCGTGGAAAAATGACTTTGCTAAGCGCGAAGGCTTAGACCTCTATATTGAAACCCAATTCTGTTTTGATGCCGCGGCGGTGGTCGCATGGGAAAATGCAATCCGTGAGGCTGGCAACGAATTGCCTATCCGCATTGGTATTCCCGGCCCGGCTACCATTAAAACCCTGTTCCGCTTTGCCCAGATTTCTGGCATTGGCCCATCAATGCGGTTTATTGCCAAACAGGCGCGTAATGTCACCAAATTGCTGACCGTGCAGTCGCCGCATCTGCTGATCGCCGGGCTGGCTGAGGCTATGGCGAATGATGACAACACCAAGTTGCATCATTTCCACTATTATCCCTTTGGCGGCGTTGCCAAAACCGCGGTTTGGGCAACAGAAGTTGCCGCAGGAAATATCTCGCTTCTTCCTAAGGGAGGTTTTAGCGTACCAACACCGAAATGAGGCCTTGCGAAAGGCTATCAATGGGGTGAAAAGGATTTAGGCAGAGACTTGAAAATATCTGCCGTCATTAAATATCGATGTTAACAGAAGATTAGCGAACTCAGACCAAAACAGGAGTCCCAATATGACCATTACCCGCGTGTCGTCACACAAAAAAGAGATTGAAATTGGTTTTGAAAAGCCATTCTGTGTCATTGGTGAACGGATCAATCCGACTGGCCGTAAATTGCTTGCTGCGGAAATGGCAGAAGGGGATTACTCACGCGTGTTGTCTGATGCCCTAGCTCAGGTTGAGGCAGGGGCAACCATGCTGGATGTGAACGCAGGTATCCCGATGGCGGATGAGCCAAAGATTTTGGCAGAATGTATCCAACTCATTCAGGATCATGTTGATATTCCTCTGGCGATTGATAGCTCTATCGTTGAGGCACTGGAATCAGGATTGTCTGTTTATAAGGGTAAGCCACTGGTCAATTCCGTCACAGGTGAAGAAGAACGCCTTGAGGTGGTTTTGCCGCTTGTGAAAAAATATAATGCCGCGGTGGTTGCTATTTCAAATGATGAAACTGGCATTTCCGAAGACCCGAATGTTCGCTATGAGGTCGCCAAGAAAATTGTTGAGCGTGCCGCTGATTTTGGCATCCCACGCGAAGATGTGGTGGTTGATCCTTTGATTATGCCTGTGGGGGCGATTAATCTGGCTGGCCGTTCGGCGCTTGATTTGATTCGTCGCCTACGGACAGAACTTAAGGTTAACACCACTTGCGGGGCATCGAATATTTCTTTTGGTTTGCCAAATCGACACGGCATGAATGCTGCTTTCTTGGCCATGGCTGTTGGTGCAGGTATGACCTCTGCTATTATGAACCCTCTGCATAATGAAGAAATGTCAGGGATTATGGGCGCGGATGTGATGATGGGAACTGACCCGGAATGCCGCCGTTGGATTAAAAAATATCGTGAGCCTGTCGCCGAAGGGGAAAGCCGTGGCGCGCGTGGTGATCGTGAACGTCGCCGTCGGCGGGCATAACGCCTTTACGGATGACGCCTTTAGAGACAGGATATTAGCGTTTAACCTAGAGACCATCACACATGGCAGAACCTGAACATATGGACAGCAACAAAAAGCAAGCCAACGATATCCCTGCTAAGGATGTTAAGGTTGTGTTCACACCCTCTGGCAGGCAAGGCCATGTTCCTGCTGGAACGACTGTGCTTCAGGCCGCACGAAGCCTTGGCGTAGATATTGATTCGGTTTGTGGCGGCCGCGCCATGTGTGGGCGTTGCCAGGTAGTAGTGGGTGAAGGCGACTTTTCAAAACACGGTATCCAATCCTCACAAGCTTCGGTGTCACCGCGATCAAAGGTCGAAGACCGATACGCTGATAAACGCGGCCTTGCTGATGATCGGCGCTTATCCTGTCAATCAACTTTGCTAGAAGATGCGGTGATTGATGTTCCTGCAACCTCACAGGTGCACGCTCAAGTGGTGCGCAAAGAGGCTGATAGCAGAGTCATCGAAGTCGATGCCATAACGCGGCTTTGTTATATTTCTGTTCGTGAACCCGATATGCATGAACCTTCTGGGGATTTGCGCCGCGTTGCCGAAGCTTTGAGAGAACAATGGCCTGACCGTGTTGAGGGCGATATTACCGCTGACCTCCATGTTTTGCGTATGCTTCAAGTGGTTTTGCGCAAAGGAAAATGGGAAATCACCGTTGCCCTGCGTGATGGTTGCCGCATTATTGGGGTATGGCCGGGTCTTAAGGAACGCATTGTTGGCGCGGCGATTGATATTGGCTCAACCACGATGTCAGCGCATCTCTGTGATATGAATAGCGGTGAGGTGCTAGCCTCATCAGGGGCAATGAACCCGCAAATCCGATTTGGTGAAGATTTGATGAGTCGGGTGTCTTATGGCTTCCTTAACGCAGGCGGGGCAGAAGAAATGACAGCCTCGGTGCGTGAGGGGCTTCAACAGTTGCTTGATGGCGCGGCCCAGCAGGGCGGAATTAGCCAAGATGATATTATTGAGATTGTCCTCGTCGGTAATCCGGTGATGCACCACTTGGTGCTTGGCATTGATCCGATTGAACTTGGCGGCGCGCCTTTTGCCCTGGCCCTTGACGAGTCTTTTGAAACGCTGGCTAGTGAGTTGGAGTTGACTGTTCATCCGGGGGCTAGGGTTTATGTCCTGCCGTGTATTGCAGGCCATGTTGGGGCTGACGCGGCGGCGGTGGCATTGGCGGAACGCCCTGATGCGGCAGAGGCCATGACCCTAGTCGTAGATGTTGGCACGAATGCGGAAATCCTTTGCGGCAACAGTCATCGTCTGTTAGCGGCATCTTCCCCTACTGGCCCTGCTTTTGAAGGTGCCCAGATTAGCAGTGGTCAACGCGCCGCGCCGGGGGCAATTGAACGTATTAAGATTGATCCCGAAACACTTGAGCCAAGGTTTCGGGTTATCGGTGTGGATTTATGGTCTGACGACGAGGGGTTTGCAGATGCTATTGCCAGCACCGGGATCACCGGGATTTGCGGGTCAGGCATTATTGAGGTGCTGTCTGAAATGTATCTTTGCGGCATCATATCCGAAGATGGTGTGGTAAACGGCAAGAAAGCTGAGGTCTCACCGCGCATTGAAGAAGACGGACGCACCTTTCGTTATCGGGTTTCAGATACGGTTGCCATAACTCAGAATGATATTCGCGCGATCCAGCTTGCGAAAGCTGCGCTTTATGCTGGTTTCCGTTTATTGATGGATAAATTGGAAATTGATCATGTCGATCATGTTGTGCTGGCAGGGGCGTTTGGCACGCATATTGAGCCTAAATACGCCATGGTGCTGGGGATGATCCCTGATTGTGAGATTGAAAATGTCCGATCCGCAGGTAATTCGGCTGGCACAGGGGCAAGAATATGCCTCTTAAACAAAGCTCAACGCCGCCAAGTTGAGGATATTGTTCGGCGGATTGAAAAGATTGAAACCGCTGTTGAGCCGTCGTTCCAAGATCATTTTGTTAAGGCCATGGCGATACCACATAAAACAGACCCTTACGCCAAGCTGTCATCGGTAGTAAAAATGCCGCCACGTCAGCTTGAAGATGCTGATAGCGCAAGCGCAGGTGGCGAAAGATCAGGCCGCCGTCGCCGTCGCCAACGCTAATTCACTCTCTCATTCTCTTTCGGGGGAAAGCCATATATATTGATATTAAGGCGTGATGACATATTCCATGTCATCACGGCCGGCTCGTCGCGCCATATCACGGAGCTGGTCGTTGATCAGGGCAAGCATTTGCTGGCCATCTTCGCTGGTCTTCACGCGCTTAGCGAGGTCTTGCCAGATCAAAATTGCTTGTTCATCATTGCCATTCTGGCTGGCATAAAGGGCATAGAGATAAGGCGCACGCCAATCTTCAGGGCTTTCTGCCATGGTTTGCCGCAATAAGGCGGCGGCGGCTTCGGTGACAATGCCATCTGCTTGACGGGTCATCGCCTCTGCTAGCATGGCCCGCACAGCGCTATTATTAGTTAGGGCTAGCACGGCCTCAAGGGCGGCGATCTCAATATCATATTCTTTGGCGGCGGCGGCGGCTTCTGCCAAAATAAGCATTGCCGTAATATCCCCCGGATTAGCCATGGCTTGCGCTTCGGCGGCGGCAAGGCGCTGAGCGGTAACCGCCCGTCGCTGAGCGTCAATCTCGGCCTTGATCTGAAGCTCCTCAATGCGTGAGGATAGCGGTTGATCAGAAAACTCAGGCGTGCCAATAGCGCCATAAATCCCTATTGCCGCCAGCATTGGCAAAATGATCACTCCGCCTTGCCGCCCAAGCGCTAAAACCCCCGTGCCGCGCATCACTAGTGCCATGACAGCGATAACCATAGCTGTCATCACGATTAAGCTAATGATCAAGCCGCCACCCATCATGATTTTGTCTTTCTATCGTTGGCAGTGCCAGTCAGCCGTGGCCGCGTCCATATGGTAATCCCAAGCCCAAGAATTAACAAAATAAAGGGCGCAAACCACAACGCCATGGTCAATCGGTTTAATGGCGGTGAAAAAAGAATATAATCCCCATAGCGTTGCCGCAGATAATTGAGGATATCATCATCGCTTTTCCCATTTGTGATTTGCTCACGGATAAGGCTTCGGATGGTAATGGCAAAGTCAGAATCGCTGTCATCAACGGTTTGATTCTGGCAAGTCAAACATCGCAAGTCATCGGCAATAGCTCTGGCTCTGGCTTCATCCACAGGATTGGTCAGTTGCTCTTCTGGTAAAATCGCATGGGCGGGTGTTGGTACTTGGCTGAATAAAGACCCAGATAGCGATACCGCCATCACCATAAGCGCTGCCATCATGGTTTTGGATATGAGGCGGTTTATCATGGCGTTATTCCCAGCGTGTTCAGCGCATCACGGATAACGCCATTCATCTCATTCGCAAAGATCGGCCCGCGGTGATGCAGAATGATGGTGCCATCAGGCGCTACGATCAGGGTTTCTGGCACAGCCTGAACACCAATTTCAATGCTGGCTTTACCGTCCCTGTCGACACCAATAGCGGTGTAGGGATCACCAAAGGTGTTAAGAAAATCCAATGCGTTTTCTTTCTCATCGCGCTGATTAATGCCAAGAACAGGCAAATATTCAGACAAGCGTTCAATCGCTGGCGCTTCTGCGCGGCAAGGCGGACACCATGATGCCCACACATTAAGGGCATAGGCCTGACCCTGCCAATCTTTAAGTGAAAACGCGTCTTGATCGGTGGCTTTCAAAAGTGGCAACGTCACTGGCGGGATCATCTGGCCCTGCATAGAAAAGCCAATAGATTGCGTGTCCCTGTTGCCATTGGTGATAGCAAGCAAGCCCCATAACGACACGCCAACAAACAGCAAGAACACCACAACAGGGATAATAAACACAGGCCGAAAGGTCATGGCTTAAGCCTCTTGTCTTCGGGTTGAATGTCCTAGCATGGTGATCATACCGCCAATCACCATCAGACCTGCCCCGCCCCAAATCCAAGTAATGAGAGGTTTCTGATAGATGCGAATAACATAGCCTTGGTCTGCTGTGCCGCCTCCAAATACAATATAGGTATCACCTAAAAATCCGGTCTTGATAGCCGCTTCTGTGGTCTGGCTACGGGCAACAGGAAAGGTGCGTATCTCACTTATGAACTCCGTAGTTTTACCATTAGCGGCGGTCTTAACCACGGTCGCGGCGGTGGCGGTATAGTTTGGCCCTGTCACAGGCGCAACGCTAGCAAGGGTAAATTGGCTATCGCCGCTTACCATTTGTTCGCCAATCTGAAGCCGCTTTATCACCTCATCATCAAAAAAACTCACGCCTGCAACGCCAATCGTGAACACCGCGACCCCTAGATGCGCTAAGTTCATACCAAGTCGAGGGAGGGGAATGCCTATTAACCGTCGCCATGCCCCTGTGGGGTGTTGGCGCCATAATCCCATGACGGCAATCACATCTGCCGCAACGCCAGTCATCACCCATAAGCCAAGCCCGATAGTGGCAAGGGCAAAAGCGTTCATGCCGCCAACTAGCATCAAGACGCTAGCCAAGAGCCCTGCCGTGATGATCAGCATAGGCCAGATTTTCCGCCATATTTTTGAACCGCTTGCCTGTTTCCATGCCAGTAATGGCGCAACAGGTAAGAACACCAACATCAGGCCAAGCAAAGGGCCGACACTGGCTTCGAAAAACGGTGGGCCAACAGAAATGCGAGCGCCATTAACTGCCTCAATCACCAATGGGTAAAGCGTTCCCGTTAAGACGGTTGCGGTGGTCACGACAAGCAAAAGGTTATTAGCCTGAAGGGCGGTTTCGCGGCTGATCAGGGCAGGGGCCTCTGCCACCGTGTCACGACCGAGGGTGCCTGCGCGCATGGCATAAAGCATAAGCGGTATGCCAACTGCAATCAGGATAATAACCAAAATCACAATGCCTCTGGTCGGGTCATTGGTAAAGGCATGAACCGAGGTCAACAGACCTGACCTGACAATAAAGGTACCAATTAGGCTAAGGCCAAACCCAAGGATAGCAAGCAATACCGTCCAGCTATGAAAAAGATTACGCTTTTCCACCACCCGCAAAGAATGGATAAGGGCGGTAGCGACAAGCCATGGCATGAGTGAGGCGTTTTCAACAGGGTCCCAAAACCACCAACCGCCCCAGCCTAGCTCATAATAAGCCCACCAACTGCCAAGGGCGATACCAGCAGTTAAGGCCGCCCAAGCCAGCAAAACCCAACGCCGCGCCAACACCGCCCAGCGCGCATCCGCCCGGCCTTCGATCAACGCCGCCACAGCAAACGCAAAGCCTACCGATAAACCGACATAGCCAAGATAGAGCATAGGCGGATGAAAGGCCAACCCGGGGTCTTGCAGAATAGGATTAAGCCCATTGCCATCATCAGGCAGAGAGGTCAGCCGCTGGAACGGATTAGAGGTAAAAAGAATAAGGCCGATAAAGGCAAGCGAGATCATGCCTTGGATTGACAACGCATAAGCCATGGTGGAACGGCCATCACCTATCCGACGCAGTTGCGCCGCCATCAATGCCCCAAACAGCGTCAAGATCAGTACCCATAACAGAAGTGAGCCTTCGTGATTGCCCCATACACCGGAAATTTTATAAAGCATCGGTTTGAGCGAGTGGGAATGTGACGCCACCAGCGCAACAGAAAAATCAGACCGCAAAAAGGCCAGTGTCAGCATGGCAAAGCTGATCACCACAAGGATAAAGGCCATAACCGCGGCCTGTCCGCCTAGCCGGATCATGCCAGCAGATGATGATCTGGCCCCTGCAAATAGCGCCAATGCCTGTGTGATGGTTAGGCCAAACGCCAGCGCAAGGGCAAAATGGCCAATTTCCGTCCCATGCGGCATTATTCTTGACCTTTCCACACACCCTGTTCTTTGAGGAGATCGGCAACCTCAGCAGGCATATAGGTTTCATCATGCTTAGCTAGCACGGTGTCAGCGCGAAAAATATCACCATCAAGGCGGCCTTCGGTAATGACGCCTTGGCCTTCACGAAACAGGTCTGGCAATATCCCTGAATAGCGCACTTCAATACTGGTGTTCTGATCAGTGACGTGAAAACGGATGCCGTCTGGCTCTTGTTTTATGCTGTCATTGACAACCAAGCCGCCTAGCCGAACAATTTGGTTGTTCCCTGCCTTTGCCTGAATATCTGATGGGCCATAGAAAAATACCACATGATCACGCAAGGCGCTAAGCACCAGCATAGCGGCTAATCCTAAAGCCGCCAGTATCAGCAAAATGCCAATGCCGCGGCGCATCTTTGGGCTGAAATCAGCCAAGGTGGTCTCCTTTGTTCTTATCTGTCATATGGTGATTTAACTGGCGCTTTACCAGATACGAACGGATGACGCTGTGACAGGTCACGGCAATCAGGATCAGTGCCGCCACGCCCCAAGATGACCAGATATAAAATCCATATCCGCCCATGGCAAAAAACCCGATATCGCCGCTCATGCTTTGCCCCTTTGTGGTGAATATCCTCTTGCTTCAAGTGCTGTTAGGCGCCGTTGGGCAAGCAAGGTGTTCATCCGCAATATCGAAACACAAATAAACCAGCCAAGCATCGCCAAAGCCATGATCAGTAATGGCAACAGCATGGCTGGATCAATACTAGGCCCACCAAAGCGCAGGACACTACTGCCTTGATGCAAGGTGTTCCACCAATCCACAGAAAACTTAATAATCGGCAGGTTGATAACCCCAACAATCAACAAAAGGCTAGCTGGTTTGCTGCCACGTTCGGGGCGGTCAAACCCATCGGCAAGGGCGATATAACCGAGATAAAGAAAAAACAAGATTAGCATAGAGGTCAGACGAGCATCCCAAACCCACCATGTCCCCCACATTGGCCGTCCCCAGAATGATCCCGTCAATAAGGTGATGAGGGCAAAACTTGCCCCCGGAACAGCCATGGCACGCGCCCCGATATCCGCAAGCGGATGGCGCCACACCAGATAGAATATGGCCGCTATCGCCATAGCAAGATAGGCTAGCAAAGCCATCCATGCCGCTGGAACATGAATATACATAATCCGCACGGTTTCGCCTTGTTGGTAATCTGCAGGCGAGGCAAAAAATGCCAGATAAAGCCCATAAATCAGCGCCGCAACAGTAACCGCCATCGCCACTGGAAAAATGACGGCGGTGATCGCACGAAAACGGGTTGGATTTGCTAAATAGTCAAACATAACGCCATCTTAATGGATATACGAGCCAAGCGAAAGCCAGATGCGATGTCATGTCACAAGTGATTTTCATCCGCGTCTTATTCTTCGGCAAATCGGATAGCCGCCGCGCTAACCAAGGGCGCTAAGACCAACAGAATCAACGCTAACGCCGTTAATAGCATGAGATGCCCCATGGCATCACCGCCTGACAAAATCGCGGTTGTTGCCATCACGCCGAAAATTAGAACAGGCATTGCCAGAGGTAAGACAATCAGCGCAATAAATATTCCGCTTCGCCGCGATCCTAAGGTTAATCCTGCCGCCATAGACCCGATCAGCACAAGGCAAAGCCCCCCAAGCCCCAAGAAAGCCCCAATCGCCCACAATCCGTTGAAAGACAATCCCAACATTAAGGCCAGAATTGGTGCTGATAGCATGAGCGGTAAGATGATGATCACCCAAGCGGCAAGGGCTTTGGCTAGCATCAGCATTGGCATAGGCGCCGGGCTGACCAACATTTGTTCGAGAACGCCGTCTCTGGCCTCACGCGTGTATAGGCGATCCATTTGCGGCAAACAGGCCAGCATAACAGCAATCCATATGATAGCCGGCGCAATCTGGGCAAGCAAAGCCTGATCTGGGCCTAGGCCAAGTGGCACTAAGGTGGTGATCATGACAAAAAAGATCACTGGCGCCAACATATCCCCGGGGTAACGGCACGCTGAGCGCAGATCATGAACAAACAGCATCATGGGAAGTGATAAGATGGTGGTCATGGCCTGCCCCTCTCACTTTCATATTTGCTATGGTTTTGGTCATTAAGACGATCCAGATATAGGGTCTGGGTGGGGTGAAGTGGCATGGTGCCATGTCCGCTAATAACCGCCGCGCCGCCAGCCGCTAGGTGACGGGTGAGCAAGTGCTGAAGCATATTGGCGGCATCATCATCCAAAGCGTTAAACGGCTCATCAATGAGCCATAACCGATGTGATTCCCCTGCTGGCAGGGCTAGTCGGGCAAGGGCAAGCCGCCGTTGCTGGCCGGCAGAAAGATGACCTATTTGACGCGCTGCTAATCCTGCTAATCCCAATGTCTCTAGCGCCATCATGATATCATCAGGACGAGGCGACAATCCGGCTAACCCTGCTGTCAAGGCAAGCGCATGATAGGCATCAAGGTTTTCGGCATTAGCGTTGCGATGACCAATCAAAATCAGTTGGCGCATCATATTTGCATGATCGCTGGCGGCGGTGAAGCCATTGATCATAACATCGCCGCCATCAAGAGGAATTAATCCGGCTAATCCGCGCAATAAGGTGGTTTTGCCACACCCATTAGGGCCGCGCAAAAGCATCATCTGCCCCGGCTCAAGCTGGGCATTAAGGTCAGTGATCAAGGTATAACCACCACGGCTGATGGTCAGATCACGGATGATGAGTCGCGGTGCCGTCATAAAGCCATGCTCATTGTGATTGGATAGTGATGTCCCATCATCACGATTGTCAGACAGAGATCAAGTCACAATCCCTAAAACCTGCGGGAGGGGGCTTCTCAAGGGGAAATTGTTTGTTATAATCAGGCATGACTGGTCCTCGTTTCAGGCGAGTGATGGGGCGCCCCCCGGCTAGCCAAAGATTTATGCAAGATATTTGGGGGTAATCGTGGCTAAAACCGATTCGACTTATCGTGAGCAATCACGGCGCCAGCTTAAGGTTGGTGATAAGACTTATGATTTCTTTTCTATTGCGGCTCTGGCTGAACAATTTCCAGCCGTCAACACATTGCCGTTTTCTATTAAGGTGCTATTGGAAAACCTGCTTCGTAACGAAGACGGGGATAGCGTCACGGCAGAGGCTGTTGAAACCATGGCTAGCATGGATAGAGGGGGGTCTTCAGATCAAGAGATCGCCTATCGGCCTGCTCGTGTCTTGATGCAGGATTTTACAGGCGTTCCTGCAGTGGTGGATTTAGCCGCCATGCGTGATGCCATGGTTGCTATGGGCGGTGATGCCGAACGGATTAATCCGCTTTCCCCTGTTGATCTGGTGATCGACCATTCCGTGATGGTGGATCATTTTGGCGATGCAGATGCCTTTGCCCAGAATGTTGATCTGGAAATGCAACGCAATCTGGAACGCTATGTGTTTCTGCAATGGGGCAGTAAAGTGTTTAAGAACTTTCGCGTTGTTCCGCCGGGCACAGGGATTTGTCATCAGGTCAATGTCGAATATCTGGCCCAAGTGGTCTGGACCAATGAGCAGGATGGTGTGACCATTGCCTATCCTGATACTTGTGTCGGAACTGATAGCCATACCACAATGGTTGGGGGAATGGCTGTGCTGGGTTGGGGTGTTGGCGGCATTGAAGCAGAAGCCGCGATGCTGGGTCAGCCTATCTCCATGTTGGTGCCAGATGTCATTGGCCTGCGTCTGCATGGCCATTTGAAAGAAGGCGTGACAGCAACGGATTTGGTGTTGCGAGTCACAGAAATGTTGCGCCAAAAAGGCGTGGTAGGAAAGTTTGTTGAGTTTTGTGGTGATGGTCTGGATCACCTGTCGCTGGCGGATCGAGCCACCATTGCTAATATGGCGCCGGAATATGGCGCGACTTGCGGCTTTTTCCCTATTGATGCTGAGACGATTAATTATCTGCGCCTAACAGCAAGGGATGAGGCTAATATCGCCCTTGTTGAGGCTTATGCCAAGGCGCAGGGAATGTGGCGTGAACCCGGGATGGCTGAGCCGAACTTCACCGAGGTGCTGGAGCTGGATTTATCCTCTATCGTGCCATCTTTGGCTGGACCAAAACGCCCACAGGATAGGGTTGCGCTTACTGAAGCGGCGGCATCTATTGCCAAAGCTATTGCAGATACAGGCCATGCTGAGCCAAAATCTGTTCCTGTCCCAAATCAGGATTATCAATTAACCGAAGGCGATGTTGCCATTGCCGCCATTACCTCATGCACCAACACTTCAAACCCGTCTGTTTTGGTAGCTGCAGGTTTGGTGGCGAGAGCCGCGCGGCAACGCGGGCTTGAGGTTAAGCCATGGGTGAAAACATCCTTAGCCCCGGGCAGTCAGGTGGTAACTGATTATCTCAACGCCGCAGGCCTTCAGGATGATTTGGATGCGCTTGGGTTTAATTTGGTAGGATATGGATGCACCACTTGTATTGGTAATTCTGGCCCTTTGCCTGCGGATATCTCAAAGGCTATTAATGATCATGATCTGGTTGTTGCCTCTGTTCTGTCAGGCAACCGCAATTTTGAAGGTCGGGTCAGCCCGGATGTTATCGCGAACTATCTGGCTAGCCCGCCATTGGTGGTCGCCTATGCGTTAGCAGGCCATATGCGGCTTGATATCACGCGTGATCCGCTTGGTGAGGATAGCAACGGTCAGCCAGTTTATCTAAAAGATATCTGGCCGGATAACGCTACCATCAAGCAAGTGATGGAAAGCTTTGTGACGCCAGAAATGTTTGCCAGCCGTTATAGCAATGTGTTTAAGGGAACAGAGGAATGGGCAAAAATTAAATCCCCATCCAGTCAAACCTTTGCATGGGATGGCGGTTCTACCTATGTGCGCAATCCGCCGTATTTCGATGGTATGACCATGACGGTTGATCCTCATCGGGTGCAGAATGTCACTGGCGCCAGATTGTTGGCAAAACTAGGGGATTCAATTACCACTGATCATATCTCACCAGCAGGCAGTATTCGCCGTGACGGGCCTGCAGGGGATTATCTCAGCCATTATCAGGTGCGCCCTGTGGACTTTAATTCCTATGGCTCTCGGCGCGGTAATCATGAGGTCATGATGCGTGGAACCTTTGCTAATATTCGCCTGCGCAATGAACTTGCGCCAGGGACAACGGGCGGTGTGACGCGGATGCCAGATGGCACGGAATTATCCATTTATGATGCCGCGATGCGCTACGCTGAGGATGCGACCCCATTGCTTGTCATGGGCGGTAAAGAATACGGCACTGGGTCTAGCCGTGACTGGGCGGCTAAAGGCACAGCCCTGTTGGGGATTAAGGCGGTGATCGTGGAAAGCTTTGAGCGTATCCACCGCTCAAACCTGATCGGGATGGGCATACTGCCCTTGCAATTCCCTGAAGGGGTGAGCCATGAAAGCCTTAATATCCAAGGCGATGAGGTGTTTGACCTGACAGGTCTGGATAATGGCGTTAGCCCTAAGATGACGGTAACGCTAACCATTCACCGAGCTGACGGCAAAACCGATGAGGTCGCGCTACTATGCCGGATTGATACCGAAGGTGAGGCCGAATATTACCGCCATGGCGGTATTCTGCCTTATGTTCTGCGTGGATTAGCGGCCTAGGGCGATAGCCTGATATGATATTCCCTGCTTGCGGTGTTGAGCTAAGCATGGCAAGCAGGATATCAGATTAGTTTTTGGAAAACTGTTATGTCATCCCGCCACCCTCCGCCTATTGCCGTTTTGGGGCCAACGAATACGGGCAAGACGCATTACGCCATGGAACGGATGTTCGGTCATGCGTCAGGCATGATTGGCTTTCCCCTGCGCCTGCTGGCACGGGAAAATTATGATCGGGCGGTGGCAAGGCTAGGGGCTGACCGTGTAGCCTTAATCACAGGCGAAGAAAAGATCGTCCCTGAAAAGGCTAGCTATTTTCTCTGCACGGTGGAAGCTATGCCCATGGATCGCCGTGTCGCTTTTATGGCAATTGATGAGGTGCAACTGGCAGCTGATCCTGAACGTGGCCATGTCTTCACAGATCGTATTCTCAACGCGCGCGGATATGAAGAAACCTTGTTTCTAGGGGCGGAAACCATTCGCCGCGTGCTGGAGGCGTTGTTTCCAGACATTGATATCCAAATTCGTCAGCGCTTCTCTAAACTAAGCTGGGCGGGACAGAAAAAGGTCACGCGCTTGCCGCGCCGTTCCGCTGTCGTTGTGTTCAGTATCGCCGAAGTCTATCAACTTGCTGAATTAATCCGCCGTCAGCGTGGCGGCACAGCGGTTGTCATGGGGGCGTTAAGCCCGCGGACCCGAAACGCTCAAGTGGAAATGTTTCAATCAGGTGAGGTCGATTATTTGGTTGCTACCGATGCGATTGGTATGGGCTTGAACATGGATATTGATCATGTTGCGCTGGCAGGGGATACTAAATTTGATGGTCGGCGTCCGCGCCGGTTGATGGCGGCAGAGCTAGCCCAGATCGCTGGCCGTGCCGGACGCCATACCAAAGATGGCAGTTTTGGCGTCACTGAGGGCTGTGAGGTCTTTGAGGATGAGGTTATTGCCGCGATTGAAGATCATCGATTCCCGTTTTTGGGTGGCGTCTATTGGCGTAATTCCGATTTAGATATGCGTTCCCCTGATCATCTGTTGCGTAGCCTTGAGGCAGCGCCATCCCACGCCATGCTAGCTCGTAAAGCAGATGCCGAAGATCACCAAACTCTGGTCAGTTTGTTGGAAATGGATGACATCCGCGCTATGGCCTATGGCGAGGAAAAGGTGCGGTTGTTGTTTGAAATTGCCCAGATTCCTGATTTTCAGAAAAGCTTTACCGATAGCCATGTGCAAATGCTGGCCCGAATTTATGGGCATCTGGCACAGGGGGAGACTTTACCCAAAGACTGGGTCGCAAGCCAGATTAGCCGCCTTGACCGTATTGATGGAGATATTGATACGGTGATGACACGGCTTGCCCATATTCGTACATGGACTTATATTACACAGCGTTCCGCTTGGATTGATCATGACCAAACATGGCAGGATGAAGCTAGACAAATCGAAGACCGGCTTTCAGACTGTTTGCACACCAATCTAACGCAACGCTTTGTAGATAGGCGAGCCGCAAGGCTCTCACGACGATTAAAGGATAATGATCACTTGGTATGTGCTGTTAGAACAGATGGAACCGTTCTGGTTGAGGGGGAAGAGGTAGGTCAGTTAGATGGCTTTATCTTCACACCCTCCCTGTCCGAAGGGGATATCGAAAAACCGATTATTGCGGCTGCGCGTAAGGGGCTGGTGGATGAAATACGGCGCCGGGCTCAGGCTTTGGTGGCAAGTGCGGATTTAGCTTTTCATCTCAACGCTAAAGGTCAGATTAGCTGGCGTGAGGCCATTGTTGGTCAGCTGGTGAAAGGGCCTAGTATTGACCAACCTCGTGCGGAGGTGAGACCAAGCCAGTTGCTTGAAGGTGATCAATTAAAAATGGTTGCTGATCGGCTTAACCGTTTTGCCTCTGAGATGCCACGCCAAAAGCTTGAAAAACTTTATCAATTGGTTAGCGATGACATGACAGGTGTGCCACGCGGCATTGCCTTTCAGGTGTTTGAGGCTTTGGGGGTTTTGCCGCGCCGTCAAGTTATGGATATGCTGCAAAAGCTGGATGAAGACGGGAAGCGCCAATTAGCTCGTGCAGGGGTCAGAATCGGCGTCGATATGCTTTATATGCCTGATCTGTTGAAACCCTCACAAATTGAGATTAGCGCACTTTTATTCAGTCTTTTTCATGATGAGTTTCCCCCATCTGGCCCGCCACCGGCTGGCCGGGTCGCGATAGACCATATTGATGGGGTTAGCGATGCCTATTGGCTCGCCACAGGGTATCGCCGCATAGGCGGCAGGGTGATGCGCGTTGACATGGCGGAACGTTTAGCAGCGGTGGTTCGTGCCGCTAGCCGCGAAGGGGTTTTCCGCATTAGCGAGGAAATGTTATCTCTGGCTGGCGCCACGCGTGAGCAAATGCAGGTCATGATTGAGGATTTCGGCTTTAAGAAAACAGGTGAGGAGCCCTCAGATGACCCGGAAAAGCCTGCTATTCCTCTCTTTGAAAGACCTGCCAGACCAAAACCAGCCAGAAACGCTAACGCATCTGATCCAAAACAAAATGGCAAAGCGTCAAAATCACGGCCTAAGAAGCCTCAACATTCCGCTAGCCGGAAAGCTAATAAAGGCGGCCCAAAGGCTGAAGCCCCAATAGACCCGAACTCCCCTTTTGCTGTTTTGGCGCAGTTAAAATCACGCCAGAAAAGGTCATGACAGACACAGCGGAACGGCTTGGGCCAAGACTAGACAAATGGTTATGGACAGCGCGGTTTTTTAAGACCCGTTCGCTTGCAAGCAAGCTGATTGCTTCAGGGAAATTGCGGCTTAACGGGACGATTATGTCAAAACCGCACCGCCAAGCCCAACTGGATATGGTGCTGACGTTTCCCCAAGGGGATCATGTTCGTGTGATCCGTATTCTCGGCTTTTCTGAAAGGCGCGGGCCTGCGGTTGAGGCAGTGCAATTATACCAAGACCTAGCCCCGCCAGAAGCCGTCACCAAGCCCCATAAAGATCACATAAAAACAGGTCTTATGCGCGATCCCGGAAGCGGAAGGCCAACCAAAAAAGACCGCCGCGCTATTGATCGTCTGATGCGATGATTTGCCTATTGCCTCACTTGTCTGGTTTCGCTAAAACATCATCACCATATGAAAACTGGGATGGTGGTTCATGACTTATATCGTCAACGACAAATGTATTCGCTGCAAATATACCGACTGCGTTGAGGTATGCCCCGTTGATTGTTTTTATGAGGGCGAAAGCATGCTTGTCATTCACCCTGATGAATGCATTGATTGCGGTGTTTGTGAGCCAGAATGCCCGCCTGAGGCGATTCTCCCTGACACTGATCAAGGGGCAGATAATTGGCTGCAATTCAACGCGGATAAATCCCTCGTATGGCCTAATATTACCAGACGTAAAGATGCGCCAGCTGATGCTGATGATTTCCAAAAGGTTGAAGGTAAGTTTGAGGCCTATTTTGTTGATCGTCCCGGCGAAGGTGATGTCTAAGGTCTGAGCCTCAAAACTTATGCTAAATGCTCCTGACTTTCCAAAAGTCAGGTTTTGTGGTATAAATCCCGACAAATGATTGTAAATGTTCAGGCAATTTGATGGCTAAGTGCCGCATTTGGCTAAACATGGAAAGTTGACTTTGAAATAATCTGATCGCGCTAAGCCCGTCTTTTACCGTGTTTCAATAGTGAAACGGGATAAAGCTCTGATCGGTTATTTTCATGGAGAAATGGGAAGATTAATGGCTGCTAAAGACAAAAAAGCAATTGTTGAGTTTAACGCCAATGACTTTGTGGTTTATCCTACTCATGGGGTAGGGCGTATCTTAGGGACTGAGACACAGACCATTGCTGGATTTAAGATGGATGTTTTGATCGTTCGGTTTGAACAAGACCGCATGACATTGCGTGTTCCGCTTGAAAAGGCGCGCAGTCTTGGGCTGAGAACATTATCCTCTAAAAAACAGATGGAAGAAGCTATCACAACCCTCAAAGGTAAGGCAAAATCACGCCGTGATATGTGGTCAAAACGGGCTAAAGTCTATGACGACAAAATCCGTTCAGGGGATCCGGTTTCTATCGCTGAAGTGGTGCGTGATTTGCGCCGCCGTGAAAACCAGACGGAACAGTCTTACAGCGAAAGGCAAATGTATCAGGCGGCTCTTGAACGGCTTGCCAGGGAATTCGCCGCTATTGAACAAATCGACCAAACCGCCGCGGCAGATAAGCTGGAACATTTGATGGATGCGGCTTAACCTATTGGTATCAGGGGAAAGCCTTATGTTTTCCCCGTGCTTGCGCCAAATGGGGGGTGTAAAAAGGGTTTTGCCACAAAGGGTAAGATAATTTTTATAAACTGGACTTGATCTCGACGTTTAATGACTTATTTCATTAGATGTATAAGTATAATAAAATTAATTTTTGGGTGTAGGAAATGAGTGATAGTGTAAATCGCGACGCGATTAACTACGATAATCAGTTTATTCGTCGTGTGATGCGCGAAGACCTGCTGGAGCGCGACGAAGAGCTGAAGTTAGCTTTCGCTTGGCGTGACCATCAGGATGAACGCGCCCTGCACCGGTTGGTCATGGCCTATTCTCGCCTCGTTGTTAGTGTCGCGTCTAAGTTCCGCCATTATGGCTTGCCCGTTGGTGATCTGATCCAAGAGGGCAATATTGGCATTATGCAGGCAGCTAATCGCTTTGATCCTGATCGGGAAGTGCGGTTTTCAACCTATTCCGTGTGGTGGATTAGGGCATCAATTCAGGATTATGTGTTGCGGAATTGGTCTATCGTCCGCACCGGAACAACCTCTGCCCATAAGTCCTTGTTTTTCAAACTTCGTCGTCTGCGCGCCCGCATTGGTGAGGCTGATGGCGGCGCCTTAACCACGGATGGCCGCGAGCAAATCGCCGAGAGCATTGGGGTATCTGTGAATGATGTTCAGCATATGGAAATGCGGATGTCTGGTGCGGATGCGTCCCTCAACGCCACGGTAGGTGAAAACAGCGATAATTCTATCCAAGATTTTCTGGTTGATGAGCGTCCAAACCCTGAACAATCCGCTATGATGGCTACTGATGCGGTGACCCTTTCGGCGTGGCTCAAAGACGCCCTTAATGATTTGAGCGACCGGGAAAGATTGATCATTCAGCGCCGCCGCCTTGAAGAAGAAGGCTCAACCCTAGAACAGCTAGGGTTTGACTTTGGTGTAAGCAAGGAACGGATTCGTCAACTGGAAGCCAGAGCTTTTAACAAAATCCGGGATAATCTGGAAAGACGTGTGGCAAACATCAGTGATTTGCCATTCATGGCTTAGACAGAAAATCATCAATGCGTTCATCCGAATATTTTGACCGCCTACACCCCCCGATAACACCTTTCGCAAGGCATCGCATTGACACAGGTGATGGCCATAGCCTCTATGTTGAGGAATGTGGCAACCCTGATGGTATTCCTGTTATTTTCCTTCATGGTGGCCCGGGGTCAGGGATTTCCGCTATGCATCGGCGGATGTTTGATCCGGCGCGGTTTCGCGCCATCTTGTTTGATCAGCGCGGCTCTGGGCAGTCTCGACCCTTTGCCTCGGTTGTAAATAATACCACTGATCACCTCGTGGCAGATATGGAACGCATTCGTGACCAGCTCGGCATTGAGAAATGGTTGGTGTTTGGCGGATCATGGGGGGCTACGCTAGCGTTAGTTTATGGCATTCGTCACACGGATCAGTGTTTAGGGTTTATTCTGCGTGGCGTCTTTATGGGCACTAAGCCAGAAATTGACTGGTTTCTCTATGAAATGAAGCGCTTTTACCCCGAAGCATGGCAGCGTTTTGCGCATTTCATTCCGGCCGAAGAAAGACATGATTTGCTATCTGCTTATTCTCACCGTTTGATGGGTGAGGATGAGAATATGGCTATGGCGGCGGCAGAAAACTGGTCTGCTTACGAAAACTCTTGCGCGACCCTCAAGGCGGAAATGCGTGGTGGCGGCGGACGCATGGCGCTAAGTTTGGCAAGGATGGAAGCGCATTATTTCTGCCATGATTGCTTTCTGCCTGAACACTATATCGCTGACCATATCCAGCGCCTAAATGGTGTGCCTGCCGCTATTATTCAGGGCAGGCATGATGTGATTTGCCCCCCCTTTTCAGCTCATATGCTAGCCGAGCGTTGGCAGAGCGCAGACATCACTTTTGTTGATGATGCCGGCCATTCGGCGTTTGAGCAGGGCATCTTATCCCAATTGCTTGCCGCCCTTGATCGTATCGCTAAGTCTGTTTAAGTGGTGATCGCAGAACAACTTAAACAAGAAAGGCAATGAGGGTTGAGTTTTGTTTTCAGGCAAGCAATACTGATCATGCTTGAGGCAATTATTTGAGCCCAAATGTAAAATGGGATGGTGGGGCAATACAACTATGAGTAATAAGGCAGGAAGTAATAAAGCAGGGAGTAATAAAGCAGGCTCACCTGAAACGGGCCGTGTTTTTGGCATCACCAATAATAATGCTATTGATATCCATGTTGGCAGGCAAATCCGATTGCAACGCACGCTTCTTGGCCTTAGCCAAGAACAATTGGCGCAAGGGTTATCAATCACGTTTCAGCAGATACAGAAATATGAGCGTGGGGCCAATCGGGTTAGCGCTTCACGCTTATGGGATATCAGCCAGATTCTCAAGGTCGATATCGGTTATTTTTTCAATGATATGTCGCCTTCAACCAAATCAAGTTCGCCGCGTCAAGTCGCCTTGGCCGAAGATAGATATGATGTCGAAGCCCCCGGCAAAGATACTTTGATGCGGCGCGAGACTCTAGAGCTTGTCCGTCATTATTATCGCATTGAGGATGCACAGATACGAAAACGAGTGTCGGAAATGGTGAAATCCATCGCTCAGGCCATGACAGGCCGCTAACGCTTTGGCTCATCGCATGATATGATCGGGATGAGTAACGGATGAGACAAAAATGAACACGCATAAAAACAAACAGAGCAAAGGATATGGCTATGGCAGATAACGCCGAGAAAATGAGCTTTGAGGAAGCCTTAAAAGAGCTTGAAACAATTGTTGAAAAGCTAGAACGCGGCGATGTTTCTCTTGATGACGCTGTTGCTGCTTATGAACGCGGCACTGAGCTGAAACAGCATTGCCAAAAAAGGCTGGATGAGGCCAAGATGCGTGTAGAAGCGATCCGTGCCAAAAAGGCCAGCTCTGTTGCCGAGGATACCACCCCTTTTGATCAGGATGGTTAGCAGCTAGCAGGAGAAACCATCATGGGTTTGGACTCTGATCAACCGCCTAAACTAGGCGAGGGGGAATTATCGCGGCATATCGGTGAGATGGCGGTTAAGACAGATACCCTGTTGGACGCGATTTTCACCAATTATAAAACGCATCACGCCTCTGGGCGGCTTGTTGATGCTATGGCTTATGCAACGCTGAATGGCGGTAAGCGCATCCGTGCTTATCTTGTTTATGGCGGCGCAGGATTGGTCATGGCATCTAGCGATGCGCCGCTTCAACAGGGCATAGCCAAAGTCGCGGCAGCCTTTGAATGTCTTCATGCCTATTCGCTGATCCATGATGATTTGCCTGCTATGGATGATGCGGCAACCCGGCGCGGTAAGCCGGCTTGCCATCTGGCCTTTGATGAAGCGACCGCCATTCTGGCAGGGGATGCGTTGCAGACGTTGGCCTTTGCTTTGTTGGCAGAAACGGATACGCATAGCAATGACCGGATCAGGGCGGATTTAGTGCTTGAGCTTGCTGGCGCGGCAGGATGCGCAGGAATGGCTGGCGGTCAGATGCTAGACCTTGAGGCAGAGACAAGGCGCTTTAGCCAGTCTGAAACTATGCATATGCAGGCCTTAAAAACCGGGGCTTTGATCACCTCATCAGTGGCGGCAGGAGGGCGATTTGCTGGCGCAGATCAGACCAGTTTGCCGCATCTGATCAGCTACGGTCAGGCCATTGGTCAGGCCTTTCAGATCGCTGATGATTTGCTGGACGCAGAAGGGGATGAGGCGATTGTTGGCAAACCCTTGGGGCAGGATGATTGGCGCGGCAAAGCCACGCTTGTGGCGCATCTAGGGCTTGATGCCGCCCGGGATGAGGCACAAAGGCAGGTGCATCTAGCTAAACAGGCGCTAGGGTATATCCCCAACCCTGACCCTCTCTGGCACGCACGTTTAACCGCGTTAGCCGATTTTATTATTACCCGAAAGGCTTGATTTTTCTTTATTTTGATAAAGATAGAGATTAGATGATTATGATGCCGTCATGCCTATAAACGAAACCACAATAAAAGATCACCCTATGTCAACACCCCTCCTTGATCAGATCCAGACCCCGAAAGACATGAAGCATCTGTCAAAGCAGGAATTGCAGCAATGTGCTGATGAATTGCGAGCTGAGACGATTTCGGCAGTGTCCCGCACAGGGGGGCATTTAGGGGCAGGGCTAGGCGTTGTGGAATTGACGGTGGCGTTGCATCATGTTTTTGATACCCCTGAAGATCGGCTGATCTGGGATGTTGGGCATCAGGCCTATCCGCATAAAATCCTCACAGGACGGCGTGATCAGATTCGCACCTTGCGCCAACCGGGGGGACTATCAGGTTTCACTAAGCGAGACGAATCCCCTTATGATCCTTTTGGCGCTGCCCATTCCTCAACCTCAATTTCAGCAGGATTAGGGATGGCAGTGGCGCGTGATCATCTCAGCGGTAAAAATCATGTCATTTCTGTCATTGGTGATGGTGCCATGAGCGCGGGAATGGCCTATGAAGCCATGAATAATGCGGGTGATCTGAAATCGCGGATGATTGTCATTCTGAATGATAATGATATGTCCATAGCCCCGGCGGTTGGCGCCATGAGCTCGTATCTTAGCCAACTGATTTCTTCTGAACGGTTTTTGTCGATCCGGCATTTGGCAAAAAAGGTGGCAAAACGCTTTCCTGAAGAAGCGCAACGCACCGCTAAACGCGCCGAAGAAATGGCACGCGGTCTAGTTGGTGGTAGCACCCTTTTTTCACAATTAGGGTTCTATTATCTGGGGCCTGTTGATGGTCATGATCTTAACCAATTAGTGCCAATCCTTAGCAATCTGCGCGACAATTCGCATGATGGGCCTGTATTACTCCATGTCCGGACAGAAAAGGGGCGCGGTCATCCTTTTGGTAAGGAAAGCGGTGAGAAATATCACGCGGTGCCGCGCTTTGATCTGGTTGGTGAAAGCGATACTAAGCCCATGGGTAATCGCCCCCCTAGCTATACCGCGGTTTTTGCCCAGCGCCTGATTGCCGAGGCCGAACAGGATAAGCGGATTATTGGCATTACCGCGGCGATGCCATCAGGGACAGGGATGGATAAGTTCGCGGACAGGTTTCCGGGGCGCAGTTATGATGTTGGTATCGCGGAACAGCACGCTGTGACCTTTGCCGCAGGGCTTGCCGCAGAAGGGCTGAAACCCTTTACCGCTATTTATTCAACCTTTCTTCAGCGCGGTTATGATCAGGTGGTTCATGATGTTGCCTTGCAAAATCTGCCAGTGCGCTTTGCCATTGACCGGGCAGGGTTGGTAGGCGCGGATGGGGCAACCCATGTTGGTGCCTATGATATGGCGTATCTGTCAGCCTTGCCGAATATGGTGGTCATGGCCCCTTCGGATGAGGCAGAATTAGCGGCGATGGTATCAACTGCCGCCGCCATTGATGACGGCCCGTCAGCGTTTCGTTATCCGCGCGGCGAAGGCACAGGCGTTCCGATCCCAGAGCAGGTTTCCCCACTTGAAATAGGACGAGGACGCATCTTGCGTGAAGGCAATACCATTGCTTTATTATCGGTGGGGACAAGGCTGGCCGATTGCCTTAAAGTGGCAGATCATCTTAAGGCTCATGGGATGGCAATCACTGTGGCAGATGCGCGTTTTGTTAAACCTCTTGATCATGATTTGATCACGCGCCTTTCGGCAGAACATGAGATGCTGGTGACGGTTGAGGAAGGCAGTATTGGGGGTTTTGGCTCACAAGTTGCGCAATTCCTTGCTAATCAAGGGCTTCTAGATCGGGGTTTGAAGCTACGTATGCTGACCTTGCCAGATGAGATGATTGATCATAACACCCAAGAAGCGCAATTGGCGCAGGCTGGTCTTGATGCGGCAGGCATACTTGCTGCGATCTCGCCATCTATTGACGATAAGACAGCCACAGCAGTGGCAGGGTGGCATGGCTAAATCAGCCAAAGAAAGGCTTGATATCCTGCTTTTTCAGCGTGGCCTTGCCGAAAGCCGGGAAAAAGCCCAAGCTTTGATTATGGCAGGGCTTGTCTATTCCGGTGATCAAAAACTCACTAAAGCTGGTCATAAATTGGATCAAACTGCGGATGTGGTGGTTAAAGGCAAGGATCATCCTTATGTTTCGCGCGGCGGGGTGAAACTGGCTGGCGGGTTAGATCATTTTACCGAAATTGACCCATCAGGGGCGGTGGCAATCGATGTAGGCGCTAGTACGGGCGGATTTACCGATGTGCTGTTACGCCGAGGGGCGCGCCGTGTTTATGCGGTTGATGTTGGTCATGGTCAATTAGATTGGGGGCTGCGCCAAGATGAACGTGTGGTGGTACTGGAAAAAACCAATGCTCGTTATCTGACCGCTGAACATATCCCCGACCCTCTTGATTTGGTTGTTTGTGATGCGTCTTTTATCTCACTGACGAAAGTTCTGCCTAGCAGTCTGGCCTTGGTTTGTCCGGGGGGCTGGTTAGTAGCATTGATTAAGCCGCAATTTGAAGTTGGGCGCGGTCAAGTTGGAAAGGGCGGCGTTGTTCGTGACCCTATCCTGCATCAGGATGTTCAAGATCAGATCAGCGCATGGCTAAGTGATGATTTAGGTTGGCACGTCCATGGCGTTGTTGCCTCGCCCATTACGGGGCCTGAGGGCAACCGCGAGTTTATTATTGCCGCCAGAAAGCCTCTAGCTTGACGACAGAGGTCCACATTGGGCGATATGTTGCATCAGCATATCGGTCAGCACCGTTGCCATCATAGCCTCACCAATAGGAACAGCACGAATACCAACACAAGGGTCATGACGGCCTTTGGTCGTGACTTCAATTTCTTCGCCATCACTGTTGATGCTTGGGCGAGGAGTAAGGATGGAACTGGTCGGCTTAACCACAAACCGCACCACCAGAGGTTGACCAGTGGAAATGCCGCCAAGCACGCCGCCAGCATGATTGCTGGCAAAGACAGGGTTTCCATTGGCGTCAATACGCATGGCATCACCAGCATCACTGCCGGGGAGGCTAGCGGAAGCAAAGCCTGAACCTATCTCAACGCCTTTAACGGCATTAATGCTCATCATCGCGTTGGCAAGCTGGGCATCAAGTTTGTTATAGATCGGGCCACCTAATCCAGCAGGAACACCATCAGCAACAATTTCAATCACCGCCCCAACCGAAGACCCGTTTTTGCGTGTTTCGTCTAGGTAAGCTTCCCAGACAGGGATAATCGCCTCATCAGGGCTAAAGAAGGCGTTATTCGCACATTCGGCCCAATTCCAGTTATCGCGGTCAATACTATGTTCGCCAATCTGAACCACAGCTCCGCGAATGGTGAGGTCAGGCACATGATGAGCTAACACCTTATGGGCAATCGCGCCTGCGGCAACGCGGCTGGCGGTTTCCCGTGCTGATGACCTGCCGCCGCCGCGATAATCCCTGATGCCATATTTGCTGTCATAGGTAAAATCAGCGTGGCCGGGGCGATATTGCTTGGAAATATCAGAATAATCTTTTGATCGTTGGTCGGTGTTTTCAATGAGGATAGCGATAGGCGTTCCAGTGGTTTTGCCCTCAAACACCCCTGAAAGAATACGCACCTTATCGTCTTCGCGGCGCTGGGTCACAAAACGCGAGGTGCCGGGCTTGCGCCGATCCATAAAAGGCTGAATATCAGTTTCATCCAGCGTCAGGAGAGGCGGCACCCCATCAACAACGCATCCGATGGCAGGCCCATGGCTTTCACCAAATGTCGTAAAGCGGAAAAGCGTGCCAAAGCTGTTATCAGCCATGGGGTTGTTCCACGGATATATCTGGGGCATCCACCGCCTTCATGCCGACAACATGATAGCCACAATCAACATGATGCGTTTCGCCAGTAACGCCGCTAGACAGATCAGATAACAGATAAACCCCTGCGCCGCCGATATCTTCAAGCGAAACATTGCGCTTTAAGGGGGCGTTATATGCGTTCCATTTCAAGATATAGCGGAAATCACCAATCCCAGAAGCAGCAAGGGTTTTTACTGGTCCTGCAGAAAGACTGTTGACCCGAATGTTGCGTGACCCCAGATCAACAGATAAATAACGAACAGAGGCTTCAAGCGCCGCCTTTGCCACACCCATGACATTATAATGCGGCATCACCCGTTCTGCGCCATAATAGGTAAGGGTGATAATTGAGCCGCCATCATTAAGGAGATGTTCTGCCCTGCGTGTTACCGCGGTCAGAGAATAAACGGAAATATCCATCGTTCGGGTAAAGTTATCGCGGGTGGTGCTATAATAACTGCCTTTAAGCTCTTCTTTATCAGAATAAGCAATGGCATGGACGATAAAATCCAGTTTTCCCCATGCGTTCTCAATCTCATTAAAGAGGCGGTCAATATCCTCATCGCTGGTCACATCACATGGTAAGACCAGATCGGAGTTGACGCTAGCGGCAAGAGGTTTAACCCGCTTTTCCAGGGCTTCGCCTTGAAAGGTAAAGGCTAGCTCTGCGCCAGCGTCATGCGCGGCTTTAGCAATCCCCCATGCGATAGATCGATCATTAGCAACGCCCATGATCAATCCGCGTTTTCCTTTTAGGATATCCTGATACTGTGCCATCGTTTTCTATTTCTTATATCTAAATAATACTATTACACCATCATAGCAATCAGGCCCTTGTAAAGACAAGAGCCTGATGAGAAAGATTATCTTTTTATTATCAGCGCAAGCTATAGGTGGTTTTACGATTGAGGTAAATTTGATCACCAGATTGGTATGAGCGCGGAGAGGTTAGCGTAACGCTTCGCCCATCAATCATAACCTCAACCCGGTAACCAGTAACCGTCTCAATCACATCTTCGCGAATGGTTGTGATATTTTCACAGATATTCTTTTCTTGGTAACCAACGATTTGCTGATTATTGGCGTTATTTTGGTTTGCAATATTACCGCCAATCAAAGCCCCGGCAACCGCCCCAACCGTACCTGCGCCATCTTTGCTAGTCAGGCCGTTACCAACGGCGCTACCAATCAATCCGCCGACAATCATGCTGCCCAATTGGTCAGATTGCTGTCCTGATTGCGCGTAAATTGGAACATTTTCCACGCGGCAAACACGCTGTGGGACTTGGGTTTCCTGAACATAAGTCGATGTTAGTGTTTCCACATAACCAACGGTCCCAACAACACTGTCAACGGAAGTGGTGGAGCCTGCCATTGCTGAACCCGGGATGGCGATAGCAAGGGCGAGGATTGATGCATAAATGGATCTCATTTTAACCTCCAGTGGTTAAGTTTATTATATCCGATACCTACTCATGATGCCATGTGATTTACATAAGTGCGGCTTTTTTGCATTCAAGCCTTGCTCTGCTTGCGGCATCTGATAACCATACGATATGATAATGCAAGAATGACACGGAATTTTGTCAAAAGATAGGCACGCTTGCCGCGATTAAATTTAATCTTTGCACTTGGATAGTGGTGATCATACCACGCAAAACCGAAATGAGGGCTAAATATGACTGACGCTTCCGCTTTTGATCCTACGGGAAAAGACCCTTTTGCCCTCTTTGATGCGTGGATGGCAGAGGCAGAAACCAGCGAAATTAATGATCCTAATGCTGTTGCTCTTGCGACGGTTTCCCCGGACGGGTGGCCGTCGGTGCGCGTCGTGTTGATCAAAGGTCGGGATGATAAAGCCCTGCATTTTTATACAAATTATACTAGCCGTAAGGCAGGGGAATTGGATGCCACTGGCCGTGCCGGAATGAGCATACATTGGAAATCTTTGCGCCGCCAAATTCGCTTGGTCGGACGCGTTGAGCGTTTGCCAGATCATGTATCCGATGAATATTATAACAGTCGCCCTTACGGAAGCCGCATTGGGGCGTGGGCCTCAAAGCAATCCCAGCCTCTGGCTAGCCGTGATGAATTAATCGCTAGAGTCACGCAGACCGAAGCTGATTATCCAGAAAACCCGCCTCGTCCCCCGTTTTGGGGTGGGTATCGGTTGGTCCCGCATGAGATGGAGTTCTGGCATGATGGGGCATCACGGCTTCATGACCGGTTCTGTTTTCGCTTAAAAAAGCCTGATCAACCCTCATCAGGATGGGATATTCAACGTCTCTACCCCTGAGCAAAGAGATGGGGCAATAATTGACAGGATTATGTCGTTTGCCGGATGCTTTCTTGCTGTGATTTTCTTATAATCCGCAAGCAGAGAAATTGCTCAACACTTGGAGGTCAAAATCATGAATAGTCATGCACGCGCGGTTGTTATTGGTGGCGGTGTGGTTGGGGTGTCTATGCTCTACCATCTTGCCAAAAAGGGCTGGACCGATTCTGTTTTGATCGAACGCAAGGAGCTAACATCTGGCTCAACTTGGCACGCCGCCGGGCTATTGCCTTTGTTCAATATGTCCTACTCTGTTGGTCAGGTTCATAAATATTCCGTTAAATTTTATCAGGAATTGGAAAAAGAAACGGGCATGAATGTCGGTTTCCGCAAAGTGTCCAATATCCGTCTTGCTAGTCAACCTGCGCGCTGGGATGAGTATATGCAATATGCTGGCGTTGCTGATACCATTGGTATTGATGTTAAACGCCTCACCCCTGATCAGGTCAAGGAAGCTTGGCCTATGTGCAACACCGAGGGATTAATAGGGGCGATCCAGCACCCTGAAGATGGTTATATTCAGCCTGCAGACTTGACCCAAGCGATGGCCAAAGGCGCGCGTGATATGGGCGCAAAAATCCACCGTAACACGACTGTACTGGATATTAATCGCACCGCATCTGGCGAATGGGAAGTGGTGACAGATAAAGGCACCATCACTTGCGAACACGTGGTGTCATGTTCAGGCAACTTTGCCCGTAAAACCGGGGCGATGGTGGGATTAAATATTCCTGTGATTCCGGTTGAGCATCAATATATCGTTACTGAAGCTCATCCAGAGATCAAATCACGTCAGGCGGACGGACTGCCCGAAATGGGCGTCTTGCGTGACAGTGATAATGGCTGGTATATGCGCGAAGAAGCAGGGGGCTTGATTCTTGGCCCTTATGAATATGGCGCCCCAGCCTGTTACGTCAAAGGTCCTAGCGAAGACAGTGAATATGAGCTGTTCCAAGAAGATTTAGAACGCATTGAGCAACACATCGAAAGCGCCATGTTCCGTGTTCCTGCTTTTGGTGAGGTTGGGGTAAAACGTGTTTATAACGGCGCGATTGCCTACACCCCTGATGGTAACCCAATTATTGGCCCTGCGCCGGGGTTGAAAAACTTCTGGCTTAGTGAGGGGCATTCTTTTGGTGTCACCGCCGCAGGTGGGGCAGGCTGGCAGTTAGCAGAATGGATGGTTGAAGGTGAACCAACGATTGATATGTCTGGGGTTGATCCACGCCGGTATGGCAATTATGCCACCGAAAGCTATCTGATCGAAAAGAACGAAGAAGCCTATGCGAATGTCTTTACCATCCATTTCCCAGATGAGGAACGCGAAGGTGGCAGACCGTTACGGACGGCACCATGCTATGATCGCTTAAAGGCTCTGGGCGGGGTATTTGGGGCGAAATTTGGCTGGGAACGGGCGAATTGGTTTGCCCCTGAAGGTGTGCCGCAACAAGACGATTGGTCGTTCCGCCGTTCCGATTGGTTCAAGCATATCGGCAATGAGGTTCGCAACACGACAGAAAATGTCGGGCTTCTGGATATGTCGGCTTTTGCAAAAGCAAGGGTTTCTGGGCCAGGGGCAGAGGCGTTTCTGGATCGGCTGATCGCAAACCGTGTACCAAAGAAAATCGGGCGTGTTAATCTCTGTCATGCCTTATCGCATGGCGGCGGGGTGCATTCGGAATATACCATTATCCGCGAATCTGATCAGAGTTTCTATGTCGTATCCGCCGGGGCATTGCAATCGGTTGACCATGACTGGATGCGTAAGAACATGCCTGAAGATGGCAGTGTTCACCTCACCAATATCACCAATGCGATGGGTGTTCTGATCGTTGCTGGGCCAAACTCACGCAAATTGATGGAACGGGTTAGCCCTCGCTTTGACTTTTCTAATGAGGCGTTTCCATGGCTTACCTCACGTTGGATTGATGTTGGCAATGCGCCTTCGCTTGCTGCGCGTGTGAATTATGTTGGTGAGCTTGGCTGGGAATTGCATCACCCTATCGAATATCAGAATCATATCTTTGATCGTCTGATGGAGGCAGGGGCGGATCTTGGCATTAAGCCGTTTGGCATTCGGGCGATGGATACGATGCGAATGGAAAAAAGCTATCGCATGATGGGAACAGAGTTATCCATTGAATACGCGGCGCTTGAATCAAAACTAGATCGCTTTGTGCATCTCAACAAAGGGGATTTCATTGGCCGTGATGCGCTTGTGAAATGGCAGGAAAAAGGCTTCGCCAATGAGCTGGTAACTGTTCGAATTGACAACACCAAAGACGCTGATGCGATTGGCGGCAACCCCATTTACCATAATGGTGAGATGGTTGGCCGTGCAACGTCTGGCAATTATGGCTTCCGTCTTGAACAGTCGCTGGCCATGTGTATGGTGCCGCCAGCATTGGCAAGCCTTGGAACCACTTTTGAAATTGATATTCTTGGTGAGCGTTATCCGGCGGTGATTATTGAAGAAAGCCCGTTTGATCCGGACAATGTCAGATTAAGAGCCTAAAGCCCATTAACTATTACACGCAATGAGGGATATTATGTCTGAAGACGCATCAACTGAAAAACGGGGCCGCAGAGGTGGGGGGCGTGATGCTCGCCGGAGCGCACGAGGCGGCGGTGGCATGAAAATGTCTTCGCCTTATCTGATCCGTAAGGTGCCACTCTATGAGATTCTGTCTGATGAAGGGGCGGAGATTATTGAGAACAATGCTGAAACAATCCTTGAAGAAGTCGGGATTGAGTTCAAAGATGATCCAGAAGCCTTGGAAATCCTCAAGGAACATGGCGCGGATGTGAAAGGCCAGCGGGTACATTTTGCGCGTGGGCTTTGCCGTGAATATTGCAAAAAGGCGCCGTCACAATTCACTCAATATGCGCGTAACCCTGATCGATCTGTAGAAATTGGTGGCAACAATACCGTTTTTGCCCCTGTCTATGGCCCGCCTTTTGTTCGTGATCTTGATAATGAACGCCGTTACGCAACCATTGAAGATTTCCGGAATTTCATCAAGCTGGCCTATATGTTACCCGGGCTGCATCATTCTGGTGGAACGATCTGTGAGCCAGTGGATTTGCCTGTACCAAAACGGCATCTGGAAATGATTTATAGCCATATCAAATATTCTGATAAGCCGTTCATGGGGTCGGTTACCGCCGCAACCAGAGCGGAAGATACCGTTGAAATGGCTAAAATTGTGTTTGGTGCCGATTTTCTTGAGCAAAACAATGTTCTGGTTAGTCTGATCAACGCCAATTCGCCGATGACATGGGATGACACCATGCTTGGGGCGCTTAAGGCCTATGCGCGAAATGGTCAGGCGGTCATCTTGTCGCCATTTATTCTCGCTGGCGCGATGTCACCGGTGTCTGTTGCAGGCACCTTGGCACAGACCCTTGCTGAGGCGATGAGTGGTATTGCTTTTGCCCAGATGGTCAAACCCGGTGCGCCTGTCATCTTTGGCTCATTCGCTAGTTCTATGTCCATGCAAACAGGGGCGCCAACATTTGGAACACCTGAACCGGCATTGGTGCTGAATGGCTGTGCTAAGCTCGCGCGGCGCTTAAATGTCCCGTTCCGTTCTGGTGGCTCACTGACTGCGGCTAAAACTGTTGATGCGCAAGCGGCTTACGAATCCACCTATACCTTGCTTCCAGCCGTCACTAGCGGCGTTAATTTCATGCTTCATGCTGCGGGTTGGATGGAAGGTGGGCTGGTATCGGATTACCGCAAACTGGTGCTAGATGCGGATCAGTTGTCAATGATGCAGCGCATGGTTGGCGGCATTGATCTTTCGGAAAATGGTCAGGCGATGGACGCGATCCGGGAAACTGGCCCTGGTCAGCACTTCCTTGGTTCGAGTCATACGCAAGCGAATTTCGAAGATGCGTTCTGGCGTTCTGATCTTGCTGATTACACGACTTTTGAGCAGTGGAGCTCAGAAGGCAGTATCGAAAGCGCCAAGAGAGCAGAAAACCGCGCTCGTACCATGCTTTCGCAATATGAAGCGCCAGAGCTTGATCCCGC